>NZ_JBXWNG010000013.1:0-75322 GCF_059610245.1 Ruegeria sp. YTSA075
GGCGGAAATATGTCAAAGTTGGCTATGGGCTCTTTCCACCAGTCGGCGCCAACCGCAGAGAAAGAGGCGAAGAGCCCACTTTGACCGATGCTGCGACGATCCTGAACGTCGGCTTTCGCAATAAAGAGGAGCTTGGGGCAAAGTGCTGTGTCCAATCCTATGCCGCCTAAATTTCCTTCAAAGCCGTCGCCGACTTTTCAAAGCATTGCCAGTATAAACATTCCCGCGATTGCTAAAGCGACAACGATGTCCGGTGCCTTAAACGCAACGATATGAGTATGGAGCCATTCCCGTTCTTGTTGCTTCTGAAAGCGTGCACAGACGTGCGGATGTTTATCGCACCAGGTTCTATTAGACATCTTGTTCTCCAATTCAGATTGGGAGGGCAGCATTGCCCTCCCTTAAGTGATCCGTTTCGATCAGCTTAGCTTTGAACAAAGCTGAGTAGATCGGGGTTCACCAGATCAGGGTGCGTGGCGAAAAAGCCGTGCGACAGGCCCTCGTAAACCTTCAGAGTTCCATTCGGCAGAAGCTTGACCGCCTTCTCAGCGGAGTTCGCGATTGGCACCACTTGGTCATCGTCGCCATGAAGCACCAATGTCGGTACATTCATCGCTTTCAGGTCCTCGGTCTGGTCTGTTTCGGAGAAAACAGCGATACACTGGTAATGTGCGGATGCGCTGCCCATCATGCCCTGACGCCACCAGTTGTTGATCAGACCTTGGCTGACTTCGGCACCGTCACGGTTGAAGCCATAGAAAGGACCTGACGGAACGTCGAGGAAGAACTGCGCGCGGTTGGCAGCCAGTCCTGCTCGCAACCCGTCAAATACCTCAATCGAAACACCGTCCGGGTTGGCGTCGGTCTGCAGCATCAGGGGTGGGATGGCCCCCAGAAGTGCCGCCTTGGCGACACGGCCCGGCTCCGCTTTGGCCACGTAAGCCGCGACTTCACCGCCGCCTGTCGAGTGGCCAATATGGATAGCGTTTTGCAGATCAAGCGCTGCCGCAAGATCGACAACGTCATTTGAATAGGTCGCCATATCATGGCCAAGGTCCGTCTGATCAGACCTTCCGTGCCCACGCCGGTCGTGTGCGATCACGCGGTAACCGTTGGCAAGGAAGAACAACATCTGGTTGTCCCAGTCATCGCCGCTCAGCGGCCAGCCGTGGTGGAAGACGATGGGCTGCGCATCACGTGGCCCCCAGTCTTTGTAGAAAATCTTGGTACCGTCGCGTGTTTCTATAGTGGACATGATTATGTCTCCTTCTTGCTGAGTAAGAGTTTGAGCCGCAAGCGCGGCAGGCATTGCGGCGAGCAACGCGGTGGCTGCACCCGCCTGCAAAACGGCGCGTCTGGTGAGTTCGTTTTGGGTCATGGTCATTGGCTCCTCGTTGCTTGTTCGATGACGCCAATGTTGCAATTTGGAGGGTTATCTACGATTGTCACAAATGACAAAAACAGGTTCAAAAGTGACAGGCATGAAAAGAGACTGGATTTGCGAGATTGGCCTGTTGATTTACCCCGACTGCCAATTGTCCGCGATTTACGGCCTGACCGATCTGTTCCGGATTGCGGGCGAATGGGCAGATAGCGACAATCCGCGACAGGTTCGGGTCACGCATTGGCGCGCCGAGGACGACGGAGAGCCCATGTGCGACTGGGATACTCATCCGAGCCGGGCACATCACTTGGATTATGTGATCGCGCCGCCCAGCATTGTCATGCCGGATAAAATGCGGCCCATGCCACAAGAGGCTGAGTGGCTTCGCTCACAACACAAAGAGGGCAGTCGCGTTTGCTCGATCTGTGCTGGAGCCTTCGTTCTGGCCGAAAGCGGGTTGCTGAAAGGAAGACGTGTGACAACGCATTGGGCTTTCGCTAAACACCTTGCAGAAAGCTACCAGGAAATTGAGGTCGCCGACCGGAATTTGGTGCTGGACGACGGTGATGTCATATCAGCCGGCGGTATCCTTGCCTGGACCGATCTTGGCTTGACCCTTGTCGAACGCCTCTTTGGACGGAGCACGATGCTCTCAACGGCACGGTTTCTTGTCATTCAGCCGCCGCGGGCCACACAGCTTCCCTTCACTGAGTTTATCCCGGATTTTGACCATGGAGACGAGGCGATCTTGCGGGTCCAACACCATATCCACGCTGAACTAACTGCATCCCTAAACCTCGACGATCTCTCCGATCTTGCACACCTAGGAAAACGTACCTTCATGCGCCGTTTTGCCAAAGCGACGTCGCTCAACCCCACAGAGTACATCCAACAGGCTCGTGTTGCCAAAGCCCGAGGTATTCTGGAACTGACGACCCGTCCCTTGGATCAGGTAGCGTGGGAGGTAGGGTACAAGGACCCTTCTGCCTTCAGCAAGATTTTCCAGCGTATCTCTGGAATTTCCGCCTCAGAGTATCGGCACCAATTTGGTGTCTAGACAACGTTGCTGTAGACGTCAGCAAGCACAACTGAAGCAGTCTTTGGCGCAAGTGCAGCGAATTGGCGCTTCGTCCGCGGAGCCGTCGTTAGAGCGAGTTGCGACGAACAACCGTTCTGCGGGACAAAACAGCCGTTCGCGACATACGATGCAGCGGTTAAGGCGGATGCGAAGTTTGCAGAAGCTCGCCGCCGTTCACTCCTCCGTCTCCAATCACTTCAACCAGGGACGATCTCTTCCCAGTCGAGACACTTTCAAGTTGACACGCAATGCCGCTCTCGCCGATTGGCGTGATCTTGGTGCGGCATAGAGGGCAGCTACACTGGCTTGACTGAGGCTGGTTCGAACCGGCCGCACAGTATCCATCAATATTCTTATTGATCCTTGTCAAGATTTGAGCGGGCAAGAAGTGGTACACTCAATGGTAACTCAGGGGGGATTCATGGAAGAGTTAATTGAAATCGGTAGGTCCTTCGTTCAGGCGATGCGTGAGCGCCGGGGCCTTGGAAGTGTTGATGAAATGTATGCCGAAAACGCGCAGTCGATAGAAGCCGTTGTGCCTCCGGTTCGACAATTCCGCGTTTCAAAGGGTCGCGAAGCCATTAAGGGAAAAAGAGAGGATTGGTTGGCATCGCATGAAATCCAAGAACTAGAAGTGGATGGTCCCTACGTCCACCCACCCAACCGCTTTGGAGTCCGCTTCAGAGCCGAAGTCATTCAGAAGGCCACGGGTGAGCGTATGACCCTGCGCGAGATCGCAGTGTATTCGGTGGCAGAAGGCAAGATTGTGCTGGAAGAGTTCTTCATGCTGCCGAAATAAGAAGAGCGACCAACAACATCGGCCTTTTTGTTGGCTTAATCAGTGCGCACGGCTTTCGGGCAAAGTTAAATTCCGGACGGAGGTCGGGAATGCAACACAGAACAGTGGCATATTATGTTGGAGTTGATGCTGACAACGCGTCGATTTTGGAATGCGCTGAAACTGCCCGTATCCAGAACGACCACTTGAATTGCGTAGTGACCGGGTCATTACCAAACCTGCCTTACCTGAAGTATGGATCAAACAGGTTCGTTGAGGCGGGTCTTCCCTCAAACTGGTTGGACGTTCTTCACGCAAAAAATGCCGCCTTGATGTCTCGCGCCACTGAAGTTGAAGCGCTTCTGGTTGGGCAAGGCGTATCGGCAAATGTAACTGGCTTCATGGGGCTTGGAGCAGAGTTACAACAGCTTGTAGCAGAACAAGCCAAATGCTCTGATATCGCTTTTCTAGACGCTGGATTGCGAAGAGATCCCGATTTATTTCACAAGATCGCGTGCGGAGTATTGTTTCATTCGCCGGTGGCACTAATGGTCAATGGAGACCCGTTTGCCCAACGCGAGCGCGTTTTTTTGGCATGGAATGACAGCTTGCCTGCGTCCAGGGCGACGCATTTAGCTTTGCCCATTCTTCTGGCGGCCAAAGAAGTTGTGATTGGGTGTTTTGATTTGCCGTCGCCTGAGGACTTAGAAAGTAGCGTGCCCGGAACGGACCTAGCTGAATGGCTCGGCCATCACGGTTGCAACGTGACCGTGTCGCAGTTTCAGTGCGGGGGGAATTCAATTGCAGACTGCATTCAAGAACGAGCAAGCGAAGCGGGGGCCGATCTCATTGTTATGGGCGCTTATGGGCATTCCCAATTGCGAGAGTCAGTTTTTGGGGGCACGACGCAAGCAATGTTGGAACAGACAAGTCTACCAGTGCTTTTCGGACACTGATGAATTGAGCCGGCGACTGTGGCTTTCTGAGAGCCATAGCTACTAAAATTCATCGGTAGATACTTAAGAAACTTTTTTTAAGATTTTGCTTGAGGTTGAAGCGTGTTTGCCCGACCGTTTTCGCCAAGGAACTCTATCACAATTGACGTTAGTTCATCCCAGTCAGTAAACTCCCTTGCCCCTTCTCGTGGATCGATTTTTCGACCGAGCAAGACGACGTGCTTAAGGATCTCCCTCTCAAAATACCCGTAGTTTTCGGGCCTCACCGCGCCTGCGATCAAAGCCGTCGTATTTGGTTTTAAACCTGTTCGCAGAAGCATTTCGTCAAGATAGTCACGGGCTTCTTCTCGACCTGACGCAAAAGCAGCTTTTAAACCGACGGAAAGCACGAGAGACTTTCGCTTCATTAAGGCATCTCTATTTGAAGCGATAAATGCCTCGAATGAATTGGGGTGCCTACGCTCGTGGACAGGGGCTAGGAGAATAACCTTGACCACATCGTCAAGCGAAACGTGGCTGGGTATTTCATCGGTATTGATCAGCTTTGCGTCGAAACCGGCATTCTTCGCGACATCGCTGATAAAGCGCGCAATCTTTGCTGTCTGGCCTTCGACCGTAGCGAAGGCGATAAGTACAGTCATTCCGATCCTCCCAAAAGTCGGTCTGAATAGATTGCTTATTATGAATAAGTGACGTGCGTTGCCCTTGATCTCCATCAAAGGCGTTTCTTGGGACCACATCGAGATCGTTGTTGTGCGCTTTGGCTGTTTACGCAGGGCATGTTTTAAGGAAGTTCGCGACGACATCCATCTCCAAGAAAACCTGCCCTTTCGGCCGGAAGCTTTGAAGCTAGCCAATCCCTTGTGGTCTAGCTTGCTACCTTAAGCAAAAGGCCAAGACAGCGACGAAGATTATAAAACTGATGAACCACACTGCGAGTTTCACTTGTTGGCGCGCGGGCAGGTTTCTGAGCGGTCTAATCATAGTCAAACCTTTCAGACAAAATCCGGTGTGACGCGGTGCCCCGCTCAATTAGATGATCTTCGACGGTGTCCATCATGGCAGGGGGGCCGCAAAGAACAAAAAGCCAGCTTTCAAACTGTTCAGAAGACAAATTGCGGTCCAAGAGGGGACCGTCGATCAAGCCTGTCTCTCCGGACCAATCCTTTGGCGGTTCGGATAGAACAAAAACTGTGTCTTCTTTGGACAACTCCTGGCGATAAACAATCTGCTCCTCCACCCGGTTGCCATAGATAAGCTTGAGATCTTGCTGTGTTCTACTCAGTCGAACTTGACGCATAATGCTCAACATGGGCGCGATCCCGACACCACCTGCGATCAGAACAATGCCTGTCTCAGGGCGATGTCTAATAGATAGATTCCCGTGCGGGGCATCCAAGTATACCCGAGTTTGCGGAGCGATCTGTCCGAGGCTACATGTGAAATCCCCAAGCTCCTTTATCACGAATGAAACCTCGGGGCCTTCGGCTGGTGCCGAACTAATCGAGAATGGGTTCTCATGCAGAGAAAAGGCACTGTGGCCGACGTTTAGCCAGGCAAACTGCCCTGCTTCGAAGTTTAGCCCGTTGTGACCATGGGGCATGAGGCGCAACTCCCATTGCTTCGGTGATAGTCGAGACACAGATGAGACGCGCCACGGCCTTTTCCTCTGACGTAAAGGGCGAACGAGATAGACATACAGCAAAGTTCCAACCGCAATACTGGTCAAGGCAAGCCAGAGATACATCAACAGCGGATGCCCACCGTAGCGCCCAGCATAGACCGTGTGATGTAACAGCAGGCATGCAATCACCAAGGCTCCCAGCCCGTGTAAGAGGCGCCATGTTTCGTATTTGTAATCAAGGGATTTGTGGGCAATTGCCGAGGCGACCAGAATGAACAGTAAAAAATATGCGCCGATACCCGATACCAGCGTAGAAAAGTCGGTCGAAATCGTAAGTTGGCTTGTTACATCCCACGGGCGGCGTCCGCCAGAGGGCGTGCCCTGATACAGCAGAGGGTGTATCAGCGCAAACCCGAGTGCTGCACGCGCCATCAACTGATGCACGCGCATGGTTACATCCATACCCAGTCCGGAAGAGATGAACCTGAACCGCCCAGACAGCAGGAACTCGACTAAGATTATTGAAAAAGCAAGCATCCCAAGCCCGGACGCGAGCTCTTGATGAAATGATCGTGGGGGCCATCCCAAAGACCAAGAAAAACCCAAGGGAGCCAAGATCAGCAAAACGTAAATCAGCGCCAGATAAGGCCATTTCATACAGTTTTGCTCCACTGTGCTAAAGCTGGGCAGCTCGGGCTCATTCAAAATAAACGCTAAGCTGACCTCGGATTCCGATCAAGACTACTGAGATTGGAGTTAGCTCTGGAGCGACGAGGCAAGTTTAGTGGGCGACGTTTCCCGTTTCAGTTCGTTCAGCCGCTGCGTTCGGTCTGGCTGATGCTGAGGTTGCATGCTTGCGCAAGATCAAGGTCCTTGACCGCTTTTCCTGTCATAATGTTGCGTGCGCGAAATCCGACCAAAGGAGGAGGCTCAAAATGTTGGAAGACAAAAAGTCACCGCAACTTTTCACTGGAATGCACCCGCTCTCCGATAACTTTCGGCGTGAAATGGAAACCTTGATGTCGCGTTTTTTGGGGGGAGGATCACCCTTCCTGCCGATGGAAACGGCTGCGCAACGCACGGGTTTTCCGTCTCTTGATATGACGGGTGCGATTTCACCGGCAATCGATGTCCAAGAAACGGATTCTGCGATTGTCCTGACGGCTGAATTGCCGGGGCTCGAAGAGGATGATGTGGAAATTGAAATCAAGGACCGCAGGCTAATCTTGAGCGGTCAGAAGAAGATTGCGCATGATGAAACGGGCGATTTGCGTGTCAGCGAAAGAAGCTATGGCAGCTTTTCCAGAGCCATGTCGCTGCCAGACACGGTGGAAATCGACAAGATTTCAGCTGAATTCGACAAAGGCGTTCTGCATATCGAAATGCCGAAGACTGAGCCTCAGGATCCAAGCCGTAAGATCAAGGTATCTTCGAAATAGACGGTCTGGTGGCTCGATACCGTGCAAAAAAATGCCAAGGCAGAAGGTCGATCATGGATCGGCCTTCTTAGAGTTGTGGCCTGATAAGTGTCTTTGGTTGAGTCCTGGCAGACATCGCAAGTATCTGTACAAACGTGTTTTTTGCACATTCGTACCAGGCCATGGGTTTGGCGTTGAAGCGTGGTAGAATGCCCTCACGCGTTTGGGTAGGGGGCCACAATGCGAAAACCAGAAGAGAGTGGCATGACACCCTCAGGACATGCTGGTGAAGGTGAGGTGCGGGCCTTTCTGGAGAGCCTGACCGGACCATCGCGCGGCCAGGTGAACTGGCTGGTCGATAAAGCCCTAACTGTTTCAGTTGACGAGTGCAGGGTGTTAAGCCTTCGACCTAAAGACAACCTGCCTCCGCATGATAACGATATTGCCACACTGCAGTGGGCTAACGACCGCTACACGATAACCGCGTCAGCAGGGCGCAATGTATGGGTGAATGGACAAAAAGCCTCATCGGCGCTTCTTAGACATGGCGACATGATCGAGTTCGGTGAAAAGGGGCCTATGTCTCGATACAGATTGTGCGTTCACTCATTTCCCGCGCACCATACAGTCGAGGATATCCTCAGTGATGCATTTGCTTACACCCGAACGAGCCGTCGACCTTTCGCTAAAAAGATGTCTAGTGCCCTGCGCGACAGCGGGCGGCGGCTTGCCTCTCAAACCACGATATTTTTCAGGATCACAGTTCTTGCGACGCTTCTTTTGATCACGGGGTTTGGGTACCTGCTGTATCAAAACGACCGGCGTTTGGCGGCTATTATCGAGCAGGAGTCCCGCAAGATCGAAGCGGTCGCGGTTATGCTCGCCCAGACGCGAGAAGACGCACTTACGCCTGATGACCTGGCTTCGTTGCGCGACGCTTTTGAGAACCAGGTCTTATCGACCGAGGAGCGTCTTGGGACCTTGGAGCAGCGGGCGGGAGCACCCACTCGCGTGATCGCTGCGTCAATTCGATCCGTCGCTTTCCTCCAGGGGGCTTATGGGCTGCGCCACGTGGAAAGCGGGAAGATTTTGCGGCACGTGATGGGACCGAACGGAGAAAACCTGAAAACTCCGTTTGGCCAGCCTTGGATCGAACCGGACGGGACCGGCGAACCCGCAGAATTTCAGTTCACTGGGACCGGGTTTTTGATTGCTGGGGCACCGTTGATGGCCACCAATCGCCATGTCGCTTTGCCTTGGACTTCCGGGAACCGAGAACAAGCGCTGATAGACGCGGGTCTTGAGCCAGAGATGTTGAGGCTGCTGGCCTATTTGCCTGATCAAACGGAACCAATAGAGGCCCGTTTGGTGCGGTTTAGTGAAGCGGCAGACTTGGCGATTTTGGAAGTTGAGCCAAGCCGCGTTCAGGACCTTGGAATTCCATTGGGGGATGCCACGTCGCGCGTAGGTGAAGAGCTGTATCTGTTGGGATATCCAACGGGTTTGAAAGCTTTGATCGCGCAGGCTGGTCCGGGCTTTTTAGAGGAACTGGAAGCAGAAGGAACGTTGAACTTTTGGTCGATCGCGTCCCGGCTTTCTGCACAAGGTAAGATACACCCGTTGGCAAGTAGAGGGATAGTTGCACGGACAAGCGGGAACGCCTTCGTCTATGACGCCGAGACCACGACCGGTGGGAGCGGGGGGCCAGCATTGAATCGGCGGGGTGAGGTCGTTGCAATCAATGCTGCGATCTTGCCCGAGTTTGGTGGCTCAAACATCGGCGTCCCGGTCTCACATCTCAGAGCTCTGCTGGGAGAGGTTGAAAGCCAGTGATCATTCGCTCGTTCGGAAGCGCGAGTTTTGAACGAAAAACACTGTGATCAGTGGAACGAGCACCGAGATCACGGCCACGGAGATCAGCAAGTATCCAAGTTGACTGTAGTCCGCGGTTGACGTGACCTCACCGGTTTCCGGGTTTGTGACAGCGCGCGTGACGACGTATGTCTGGTTGAGGTATTTGGTGCTTAGGCTGCTGGCTGACAGAGCCATGTTTGTGAACGATGCCATCACCGCAAAGAAAGTCGCTTTCAACTGAACAGGGGCATTGCGTGCAATCCAAGCCAACATAGGGACCATGGCGATCTGTCCAAGCGGCGACTCAACGGCTGTGTCAAGAATGGCTATGAATCTTGCGTCGACAACTCCGCCGGTACGCGCCGCCGTCCATTCGTGCACGCCGTAGTAGAGGGCAAGGTTGGGTAGGGCGAGAATGCCCGCCGCAATCGTCAGCAACACCACCACATGCGCAATGGAGCGGTTGGCCATAAATGGTCGAAGGACGATTAACCCGAGCAGGGCCAACATCGAAGTCAACAAAGCCAGAATTGCCAGGAATTGCTCATCGAATCCCAGTTCATCGATTTCAAACCATGTCAGGCCTAGTCCCGGTAGAGGAACGGCACGAAATACAAAAATGATTGTCGCTGTCCCGATCAAGGCTTTGGCTTGGGCTGGTTCCAACTCCTTCAGCAGACGCGACATGAGGTAAAGGATCACCGTCAGGGAAACCGCAAAAACGGTCTCTTGCGCGAATTCGAAATCTGCGGTACCCAGCACGATGCTGAGCACAACGAATGCAAGGCCGCCGAGCAATATGGACCATTTGACTTCGGTGGCTTCATCCGGCGTATGTGGCGGGTGGCCGCGCCTAATAAGCTGACGCTGGATAAAGCTGTGAAGAACGACTCCACTAACGGACAACACCGGGATGGTCAGAGCTATCAGATATACTTGGCCATAAAGCGCAAGGCGTTCGGATTCTTGCAGTTCTTCGGTTCCAGAGAAAACCCAGATGTTTACAGCCGCAACCGCCGCAACCCCGGAAATGATCGAAACTCTGCCCAAGGTCTGCATCGTTGTGTGCTGTGCACGAGTTTCTTCCGGCGAAAATGGTGCGCCGTTCTGGTCAACCTTTGACACCGCCTCAACCGTCATGGCGTCGGCAACAACGTCCTGAATTGCATAGCCCGAAGGCGCCAAGAGCAAGGCAACAACATACCAGTCTTCCAGCGGCATGAAACTGGACATCTGCGCAGGTGCGGTCACGAGCCCGTACATGGTGAGCAAAGACAACGTGATCAAGGACGCGCCGAACAAGATCAGCAGGGACTTCCAGCGCCAAAACAGGTCCACGACATGACCAAGCGGCATTTTTAGTATCCATGGGATACCAGCCCAAAATGCTAGCCCTGCAACGAAAGAGGCGGATAAATCGAGGTAGTCTTTCAGGAAAAAAGCACCAACGACCGAGGTCAGGCCGGACACGCCGGCCGCAAAATAGACCATCAATGGCGGCAGATAGGACCATTGCAGCTGCTGAACCAGATCCACAAACGTTCTATGCCACCAGGCCGAAAGTTTTGATCCTATGGAAGTTTGGTCAGTCGTCATATGCCGTGGCAGCTAGTTGAGGCCTTTGGGTCGTTGTATCAGTTAGAGAAATCCAGATCCGAAAAGCAATGCACTGGTGATCACCCCAAGGATCGGTATCACAAGAGGAACGCGGAAGTGCTTTGCGGACTCCTCCGGCTTCATCTTCAGCAGGATCAGCGAAATGTTGACAAGCACAAAGACGCCCAAAACGATCTGGGATGTGCGCTCTGCCAGAGTACCAATCGGTATAGTTTGAGTAAGCAGTACGATGATCGCCACGACCAGCAAAGTAGCAACTACTGGTGTCTGCGTTGTTTTAGGGACTATCGCCAGAACCTTCGGCAAATGGTCACGGTCAGCCAGTCCGTAGATCACCCGCGAGGCCATAATCATCTGGATCAGTACTCCATTGACTGTCGCCACAATCGCGACCGCGGAAAAGCCCTGTTTAATCACCTCAGGGGCGTTTGAAAAGACAAGTGCGAGGGGGGCTGCAGATGTCGACAGAACATCGATCGGAACAACAAGTAGAACCGTCATTGACGTTCCCAGATATAACACGGTCGCCAGAACGAGCGTTAGTAAAATTGCTTTTGGGATGGTGCGGACGGGGTCTTTGACCTCTTCTGCGACATTGGCCATGTCCTCGAAGCCAACAAACGCAAAGAAGGCGAGGAGTGATGCCGCGAAAATGCCTCTCCATGCGTCGAGTTCAAGCGGGGGAAGCATCGAACTGATTTCGTATCCCTGCGGATCCTGAATCGACATACCCCAGCCAATCACAAAGAGAAGGCCTGCGATCTCGATGATCGTAATGACAGCCGCAAAAAAGACTGACTCAGTGATCCCCCAGAGCGCGATTAGACCCATGATCAAAACGACGCTGATGGTCAAAAAAGGGATGGCAAAACCGGTTAAAGCGTGCAGGTATGACGCTGCGCCAATTGCAACTGCAGAGGCAGAGATAATCCCTGAAGCTGCGACCGCGAGGCCGACGAAAACCGCCATCCAGTTTTTCTGGAATCCTGCCTCAACATAGGCTGCTTCACCTGCGCTGACGGGAAATCGTGTTGCGAGTTCTGCATACGAAAGCGCGGTGAGTGATACGGCAAGTGCGGCCACAACGAACGAAAACGCCGCAAAGGGTCCGGCAATGTCTGCTGTTGCACCGACTAAAACGTAAATGCCCGCTCCGACCGTTACCCCAAGGCCATAAAGCGTGAGCAACGGGGTAGTAAGGGCCCGTCTGAGTTTCTGTTCGTTTGAATCAACTGAGTTCATAAGTGATTTCCGCCAACTGCCCATTCCGAACGTCGTCAGTGGCGTCCGTCTCTTTTTGTCTCGATTGGCGCAGCGGATTGATCCTATGGTCAAAGCCGCACCGAATGCTTTGTGTCTCAACGTCTGGGCACATTAGGCGCCAATCAACTAAATGGGGGCTCGCCATCACTCCTGCCGAGCCCCCGTGGGTGGAACTTCCACTCCTTCAAAATTCCGTTCACCTTCGTGTTTACTTGGGGACAGGACGGTGAACGTAGAATATGTTGAAACATTCGAATTTCACTATGTAATTCATGTTGGTGCTTTGATCTATGTCAATCAACTCGCGGCGTCGGGTCTGCGAGGCTGAACGCAACCCAACTGTCGTTTGTCGTCGGACTTAAAGGCAAAGCAAACATGTTCGACGGTTTCAGATTTAGGGTGGAAAGCAATTAGTGACGCTTTGGAACCTGTTACCAGTCTTGGGCTCGGATGGATGCGCTCAGATGGTTGCATCGCGTGCCTTATCACCTCTGGCGAATTCTCAGGCATATGAAAATATTGGAAGGAGCACCGTCTGCGCGCAAGGGTGGTGAGGTCAACGATGAGGTGGCGTAGTTGTAGGCCGGCCGGAATAAATTAGGCGCGTAAACCAACGCTATTCGACTGAAACGCCAATCCTCGTACAGGAGCGTCCAAAATGAGCGAGGTCAAAGTGCTTTCTTAAGGATGCCTTATAATAAGATTTTCTTCCGGGGCAGCAAATTGGAGGAGCATATGCAGATTTTTCGCGGGATTTTACTGGCACTATTGGTCACGGGACCCGCTCTGGCACAGGACGTCAGCGTCGATGAGGGAAGTGATTTGTATCGGACGTATTGTTGGCAGTGTCACGGTTTCGAAGCGACCGGAGACGGACCAATGGCGGAAATGCTTGCTATTCGAACACCGGACCTTACCAAATTGGCGGGCGAAAACGACGGTGTGTTTCCGATAGTTCGCATAGCTGAACAGATTGATGGTCGTTCACAATTGCTCGCCCATGGGGGCGAAATGCCAATCTTTGGCGCGGTGTTTGAGACAGACCAACAAATCGCGGTGGCTCTGCCTAATGGGCAACCTATGATGGTAGGCCTGCCGTTGGCGAATTTGCTCGCCTTTCTTGAATCGATCCAGTCTGAATAGTCACTGACCAATCTGCTAGTCCGTGTCAGCCGTGCGTCTGATTGACATGAGAGTGAGTGGCGGCCCCAACACCTCGAAGACCACAGTGCTGGCTAGAGTAAAGGCCATGATCGACGCGGCCCAATGCGGAAATTGTTCTCCAGCTACAAGGGCCATTCCTACTGCGACACCGGCCTGTGGTAACAAAGCGGGACCGTACCAGCGGGTCTGACGGCGAGGCAGGCCGCCAAGTCTCGCTCCGCTATAACCCCCGACGAGGCGGGCGACGGCGCGCAAGAATAGGAAAAGAGCGCCAGCCCAGCCCATCAAACCGAAGGCTTCAATTTCCAACGTGGCGCCAGCCAACAGGAAGAACAGGATCATGAATGGCCACTGAATGTGCTCGATCTCATGAAAAGCACGGTCGTGATGGCGGGCAAGATTCCCGATAACTGCGCCCGCAACCATGCCTGCTACCAAGAAGGAAACCTCCAGCCAAAGCGCGAGGCCCGCGGTAAGAAAGACTATGCCCACTGCTTCTGCCTGCATTGGCTCCCCCGGTTTCAAGCGGCCGGTCAGGTAAGCGGATGGCACGCCTAGTGCGCAACCCAGCAAAATAGCCCCTCCGAAATCCCACATCGCTGTGGTCGTGACGGTGGCCCAACCATCCGAATGACCGGCCAGAACCAAGGCGATGCTGAAAACGATCAGACCCCAAGCGTCATCAATTGCGACGACGCCCTTTAATGTCTCGGTGAAGCTGTTGGACACCCCAGATTGCTTGATCACGTCCATCATGGCGGCCGGAGCCGTAGCCGTAGCAATTGCCGCCAGCACCATTGCCAACCCGAAGGGTACGCCGATTGCGGTCAATCCAGCAGACACGATAACAAGGGTTGCAACCACGATTGAAATCGAAATCGTCAGAATGGCTCTGCCATGCCGAACCAGGTTCTCGCGGGTTAAAGAACCTCCAAGAAGAAACGCGACCATCGTTAAAGCCACCATGGAAATCTCGTCGAACCACATTGCAACGTCGAGTGGGATCAAACCCATTCCGGCGTTCCCGGCGATCAGACCGAGGAAAAGCAAGGTTGTAACACGAGGAAGATGCGTGACCCGGCCAAGTTGGTCGGCCGCCAATCCAGCAAGGAAGAGGATACCAAGGGTAATCAGAAAGCCGGCAATGTGCATAGAAAACCAAGCGTTAAGTTCTTGTCTAGACTACTCTAACTCCAACACTGCCCTCTAGGAACCGATGTCGGAGAGAATGCGAGTGTCCCGTTGCGGCCTATGCCGAGGGTAATAAAAATAAGGGATTTTGATCTGTGTTAAGGCGAAAGCGCGCCGCAGGTGGCACAATAGCCTATTCAGGGAATGAGGAGGAATTTTCGATGCCGACAAAGAAATCTAACACAAATAGCCCGACCTCACTTTTGGATGTTTTCAAGCAAATGCAGCCGCCCATGTCTGGCAATCCGGCCTTCGGTGCCCAGATCGAACAGTTTTGGGACGCACAAGAAAAATTGCTCGAAGAAACAGAGGCCTTTGCACAGCATTGGTTCGAACGGCGTCATGAGGCGGTCCGGACGGCTCTAAAAGCTGCACGCAATGTGTCTTCCGCGAACCCGTCCGATCCATCGAAAGCCCTTCAGAGCATGGCGGAATGGCAGCGCCATTCGGCTGAGCGGTTGGTTGCTGACGCGCAGGAATGGTTCGAAACCGTGTCCAGTTGTGCATCTTACGTCGCCGAAACCGAAGCTGAAGCTGTCGAGAAAACAGTTGGTGATGTTGCAGCCGCTACAAAGAACGCGGGGAAGTCTTCAAAGTCTGAGCCTGTGTAGGATTCCTGCTGCCGAAAAACCAAACTGAAATCGTCGAGGCAGTAGATAGGAGGTCAAATGTACAAGAATATCCTGATCCCGGTTGCTCTGGACCAAGAACACGACACACAAGCGTCGTTTGAGGCCGCGCGCCAATTGGCTGATACGGACGCTGTTTTCACCGTTGTACACGTCCAAGAACCCATTCCGGCATATGTAGGGTCTCAGATTCCAAGTGAAGTGCTTGCACATACGCAGCATGAGATATTGGAAAACCTGCATCAGACTGCCTCTCAAATTCCAGGCGCGAAGGTACAGCTCATCTCCGGGCATGCGGGTAGGGCTATTGTCGACTTCGCAAATCAGATCGATGTTGATTGCATCGTCTTGGCTTCGCACAAACCTGGATTCGAGGACATATTCCTAGGTTCCACTGCGAACAGAGTCGTGCATCATGCCAAGTGTTCGATTCACGTAATACGGTGATCCAAAGCTAGCGATGCGAGAATTCTATGGGGTCTTGTCAGAAGAACTTGGGTAGAGCGCTGCAGGGCGGTTGCGTAGCTTTTGCCCATGACCAATCCTGCCGAAAAAGTGCCCGATCTGACAACAACAGATTTTTACAGCCTAGTGAAATCGGACGTACAAAGCTGTCCGACCTCGATCACCTTGGCGTCCAATCCTAACTCCCTGATCAAAAACCCTTTGTCGCCCCACTTCCGGATGTAGCGCAGGTAGTCGTTGCCTTCTGCGTCCATAAACAGACAACGGAGGTCACTGTATTCGCCCCAAACACCTGCGATGGCGATCAACGGGACGTCTTTTGGCAAGCAGCGCACTTTCTCGAAGTCGCGATAGTCGATCCCGAAGTCGAGTGCTTGGCGAAAACTCATGGTGAAGCGATCATGTGAAAACAACATTGCTTTCCCTTCAAATTACAATTGGAAGCCGTAGTCACGGTCTTGCTCAAGGCGTTGCTCGTTCAGTTCTCGTTCAGCTGATTTTCGGCGGCTCTCGCTAGTCTCAAACTGGTCTGCAAGTTCTCTTCCAGCGTCGTGTAGCTCTGCTCTTCGGTCAGCAAGCCGGCTAATGTGGTGACTGACACGAGATGCGATTTCATGAGCAGCTCCACGCACTGTCCTAAGCCATTCAGTCTGGTTTCGATCCCGGTCGTCGAGCGTTCTTCCAAGCTGCGCAATTCCTTGGCTGAGGTCTCGCAAGCCGTCACCAACCGCTCGACGCACGCGAGCAAATCTCGCTCCAAAGCTGTCAGGGGTTGATTCATCTAGTTCGGCTCCACTCTGATGCAGGAAACCAATCGGCTCGCCACCGAACAGGTGCGCATGCTTGATGTCTCTGACGGCAGGATCAAATAAGTCGCTTGCTCGTGCAGCACCGTCTGAATGCCCAAGCTCTCTAATTGCGCCGTTGTCGCCATCGTCGAAAGTTTCCAGCTCCACAGAAAGGTCAGCCCTAGCGTCACTGAGATCAGCACTAGACAGGCTGTTGCGGTCGCCCAGGGTGAAATCCATAATATTCGTTTGATCGTGTCGATGTGACTCTGCCAGGCCGTCCCGCTCCAATCCAGAAACATGCGGGTATCGGTTTCGATTGTATTCCGCGCGTGTGTCACACATTCCAGAATATCGTTCCTGAAGTTCTGCAGTTGAGACTCCATCAAGACGGCGTGTTCTTTGCGGATCTCGTCCAGATCCGCGTTCAATTTCTCGCTCAGCCGCGTCGGCTTGCCATTCGTCACGGAATATTTCTCCTTTCAATCGCCAGCGTTCGCCGGTCTCTGGGTCTTTGGCGGTGATGTAATTCTTGCTGGCGCGGGGGATGTCATAACCAACATCCGTCAAGGTATCGATCATGCTGGCGCGGTCGGTGATGGCACCGATGCTGATCTGGTCGAGGATCCAGCGGTGCAGATCTTCGCGGCCTTGCGCGCGTGTCGGGGTCTCCAGGGCCGCCTGCACTTCTTGCGCCCGCTCTAGCTCCATCGGATCGGCCCAGCCGTGCGTCTTGTTCATCAGGTCACGCAGGCTGTCGTAGGCTGTCTGATAACCTGGAGGCGCGATGTTGAGGCTCTTGCCTGTGGTCAGCTCCAATCGTGGCGTGCAGAAATGCAATTCAATGCGATCTTCGTGGCTGTGGCGGACCCAGAGCATGTCGTATTGCTCGCCATCCAGCCCGGCAAAGGCCAGCTGCTCGAAGGCATCCATGACCTCGGCCTGCTGTTCCTCGCCGGGCGCGTCACCGGCGGCAAAGCTGATCACGCCCGCCCGGTAGGTCCATTGGTGGCGACTGGCGTCGATCAACGCCTCGGTGCGGCTTGGATCGCCGCGCAGCACTGCCGCTGGGTTCAAGGCGAAGATTAATAGCATTGAGCAGTTGGATTGTGACAGGTCACCGTTGTTTTTGGCCACGATCCGGTTTTCAGACAAGGATAGCGGGGAGGCATTACCCAGTTTGGTGTCGAGACTGAAGGAGAGGGCAAGGGCAGTTGGCGCTGTACGATCATTGGAGGCTTGCCTCTTTGCGTCCCGTTATTTTGAAGAACATGAGGCCTTGTATCAACGCTGTCTTGCGGTCGAAGAGGTTCGTTGTTTCGACGTTGAGGAGCCAGGCTTCCCGAGGCTCGCGCGCACAAAGCTTCCCAACCAAATCACAAAGGTCGTTTATGATCTGGATGTTGATTCAATAGAAACCGCCGGTTTGTCTTTGGACAAAATGATGGCTCAACTAGGCGCAATCGATCAATGAACTTAAGCGAGTTTCACGAGGACTTTCGAAAGCATGTTCTCAGTGTTGTTGAGGAGCGGGCTAAAAATCCTGACATAGAATACCCGTCGGAAGAGTTGGTTTTTGCTGAGTTAGTAATGGATGACATTGCTGAGGCAGGTATTAGCGAAATCCCGGAGCTCTGTCACTGGACAGGCACAGTCGGAAACTCAAAGCTTCGGATTTCGGGGTATAGCGTGTCCGACGATCAGTCGAGGATTGATCTTTTTGTTACTCACTATTTCGGTTCAAGCTCATTGGAGAAACTTGCGGATAGCGAAGTCAAAAACACGGCCAAACAAGCGGTCAATTTTGCAGTTCAAAGTGCACGCGGGAAGTTGCTGCCTCGTCTTGATCCAGTAAGTGAGATTATCCCTTTGGTTGAGTTGTTGCAAAACCATTGGGTGGAACTGGATCAACTAAGAATTTTTGTAATCACAGACGCACAAACAAAGTCTAAGCGCCTAAAGCCGCAAGAGGTAGACGGACGGTTAGTCCAGGTTGAGGCCATGGATATAGAACGTATCTTTCGGCACACCTCCGGAAAACCCAGGGATGAAATCGTTATCAGCTTCGAGCAAACTTTGGGCAAACCTCTTCCATGTGTTCACGTTCCGGATCCTGAATTGGACTACGAGTATGCATTAGCCGCGATTCCCGGTGAGATTGTGAGAAGCCTTTACGAAAGATACAACACAATGCTCCTTGAAGCTAACGTGCGTTCTTTCCTTGGGACCAGAGGAAAAGTGAATAAGGGCATAGCCGAAACGCTGGCAAAAGAGCCTGGGCATTTTATGGCATTCAATAACGGTCTCGTCGTCGTATGTGATGAAGCGCTCCTTACAAAAAGAGAAGACGGCACAACTGGAATTTCATTGATCCGCGGGCTTCAGATCGTCAACGGAGGCCAAACCACTTCATCAATTTATTTTGCAAAACGGGACAATCGGGAAATTGATGTTTCGCGTGTAATGGTTCCGGCAAAGATCATTATTCTAAAAGGAGAGAACGAACAGGGACGAGAACATCTGATCTCCAATATCTCCAAGTTTGCCAATAGTCAGAATTCTGTAAAAACGTCGGATCTTTCCGCCAACCGCCCATTTCATATACAGCTCGAAAAACTTTCGAATGACACATGGTGTCCGGATGGGATGGGGCGGTGGTTTTATGAGCGCGCCGCGGGTTCATATCAGGTGCTGATGCTGCGCGAAGGGCGGACCCCAGCGCAACGGCGTAAAGTTACCGCCATGATACCAACACGCAGAAAACTAACAAAAAACGATGTGGCAAAGTATCATGAGAGCTGGCGTGGTCTGCCTGCCCAAGTAGCATTAGGTGGAGAAAAGAACTTTGCCGCTTTTATGGCAGCTCTTGATGAGAACCCCACTATCGTACCGGAACCTCTTGATGCAACTTGGTACAAAGGATTGATAGCCAAGGTTATTCTGTTCAAGGCAATTGAGAGCTTGATAAAGAAGAAGGAGGCGAAAGCGATATTTCGGCAAGGCTATGTTAATATAGCAAGTTACACAGTTGCCTTGATCGCTGAACAACTTGGCGAACTTATCGACCTCGACCAGGTTTGGCATCGCCAGGGGATCTCTCGCGAACTGGAGGCGATGCTTTGGAATTGCTCAGTAAGCGTTAACGAAGCCTTCAATGAGATTGGTGCAGGTCGTCAGTTTTCGGAAGTGGCAAAAAGGGCTGAGACTTGGGCTCGAGTTAGGCAAGTTGAGATTGAGGTTCCGCCTGGCAGAATTCCAGAGATAAAGAGCTTAGACAAGTCTTAATAGATGTTTCTGAAGACTGTTAGTGCCGCTCTCTTTTTGCTCAACCTTGCAGCTTTTGGGTATCCCCGGTCGGAAGCAGCGCAAGACAACGGTGAAGTACGACAAGCGCCGATACAAACGCCGCAACCGGATCGAGATCATGTTTGGCAGGCTCAAGGATTGGCGCCGTGTGGCAACCCGTTACGACAGGTTCCCGAAGGTCTTCCTCTCAGCAATCGCCCTCGCAGCTCTCGTCATCTATTGGCTATGAGTCCTTACCCTAGAAGTCAGTTTCTAAATGGTTGCGCAGAACCGATTGGTCTTACAACAACTGAAAATCCTTCGAATTCCTTGAGGTCGCTAAAGCGCTTAACGAGTGATGGACGTAACTCAAGCACTATCCTGTCACCGAATTCGCATCGCTCCCGAAACACCGTGCCATCGTATGGGCCTAGCTTAAGGCTTTTCCAAAGCCGCAATCTAACAGATGCCTTCGCGATAGGTGGTGTTGCATCCGGGCAGGCCACGATTACACTCCATGCCCCGATACCAGAGTTACATCGAAGGCCTCCAAAATGGGCCTGATAGGCAGGATAATCGCAGACCTGTCTCTTGTACCCGCAACGACCAAGCCGACAGCTCGGCGTTCCGCTCCAGCAACCTCATTTGTTATGACAAGTGCACCCGAGTCCCCCGGAGCAGCAAAAGGTTCTCCAGACGATGAAACCCTCCAAAGGTTGTCTACAAAAACAGAAGCTTCAAACTTTTTAGGCACACCAAGCTCCGGATAGCACGTGAACTTGAAGTCTATCGCGATTGGCTTTGTAAATTCTGACTCCACCGTTCCTACGGTATAGCCAGTACTACGACCTACCTTGGAAACCTCCAGCACGCCTTCATCAGCCTCCGCGTTGAGGTCATGTATCTCCGTTGGTGTATCGAAGTGCCCTGATTGAGAAGACGATACTGCCGATTCTTTGACAGCCTGAAAAAGAGCAGCATCTATGTTTGGGCGTAACCCGATGGTAGCGGGATCTCCTGGAACCAGCGGCAATGCGCGCGAAAAATGGCCAATTACACGCGGGTCAGGCCACCCTTGGACCACATCTTGGATACCCGGAGATATAATCGGCATCCCCGCTCGGAGATAACCGCATGCAGCGACGACGTGGCCACAACTTAGGCCGAACAGCGTTCCTTCAGCATTTCGTACCAGCGCGCCCAAAGTACCCGCAGCCCGGTCGTTTCCGACGCTGATTGAAGTACCACAAGTTATCCGATTACCTTTCAGGACTGGCTCTTCAGGAAGCTCTCCAAGTGGAACGGAACCTGGGCCTTGCGGCCCGATGTCGAGCGCGCGGAAAATGATTGGTAGTTCGGGGTCGATTGTTTCAATCAACTTCTTATGGTCTGTCTGAGCGTATGCTCGAGCTGTATAAATCACCACCGCGTCACGTCGGCGGTCTCCCTCAACAGCAACCACAGCACGTTTAGCCAAACGGTCCTCCGAATTTGAGGCAAACATACGTGCACCTTGGAGAGCCTCATCTTCTATTTCACCTTCGTCGACCAACGAAACACGATTGTCAATCAGACCGCGCTCGGCCAGTGCGCGCCTGACAGCCTCGACTTTGTCCTTTAGAGATGCCACCATCACATGCTACTCCGGTTTAGTTTTTCCGTACGAGCAATGTTGTCTCACCCATAGTGTCATCGGGAAGCGTGACTCGCAAATCGTAAATCCCTGGGTCAAGAGGCGCAGCCAAATGGTAGATTGTATCTTCGTCCCCAAGATTCATTGCGATTTCTCTTTTTTCTTCGTTTCCCGCTCCTTCGCGGGGTGAAATATGCATCCGCGCAGTAATGGCTCTATCAAGTGGCTTGCCAACTGAAACTAAAACTTCGACTTCTACTCCTTCTCCGTTCGGTACAACGCCCATAACCGGAACCGACACCTGTAATGACTGCGCATCTTGCTCCGTAGCACCATCGTCAGCCGAGTAGATCACGGTTTCTCCACTTGCCCCCAGAAGTGATCGGAGCGTACGCCGTAGTTTTCGGTTGTCGACTATTGCCGCATGTTCTGCAGGCAATATCATGGTTGGGATAACGCTGCCTGCCGCGCTTGAAAGTGGTACGGTTTCATCCCCGCTATTGCGATCGGTGACCATGCGCATTTTACCATCAACTGCAAGCCGCGTAACGGTCTTGTAACTGACCCCGGCAAACTGGAATGCTGACACATCGTTAGGCCAAGGCAGATCAAGTATCTTGTGCAGCTTAAGAACGCTAGCTAAAGAGTCCGGTAGAAACCCTGCCTCAACACCGAACTCACCAAATAGATCCAGAGTGGACACTCGTGTTCCCTGGATCGTCCAGACCGATGGCGAGTTAGGTGGTGGCATTAGTTGATAAGCTGATCGAAGTGTCTGCTTTCCTCTAAGCTCGATGAAGGCGCGACTAGGGATTCCAGCGACGCTGTCCAACCCCATCAATCGCGCAACCGCCAACGGAGCTCCTTTGAACGGAGCGGCCATAGTTATTGACTGAATTACACACGAGCGAAATGGCCGGGAACTGTAGGTCGGGTCCTGAATGAGAACGCGGGCTACCAGCCCCCCCATGGAGTGCGAAACGAAATGAATTATTTTGGCACCCTCTTCAACTAGTTTATCCAACTTATCCGCGAGTGCTGGTGCAATTGCATCAACTATGTCCAAGCGCCAGTCGTATGCTAGTACCTCAAGACGCTTGTATTGCCCTTTCCGAGAAAAACCTGCGCCTTCAATTTCCTCCAAGACACCACGGTAGATCTGCTTTAGGCATACCTGTTCGACTGCGTTCGGTGCAAAAAGTGGCGTCTCGTCTAGAAGCGCTTTCAACTTGTGCGCGGCCAATTCTCCAATTGCTTCACCCACAGTAGGCGGCCACACTTTAGTATTATCCGCAGTCCTCAATTCTGAACCAAGTATTCCAGGTAGAAATGCTACTATTTCCATGTTCAATTCTCCAAATAACTAGCTTTGTAGCTGCCAATGCGGCAATAAATTCAAATAGCGCTTCCAAATGTTCTGACGGAAAGTACGTGGTTCGCAACTTTAGCGATGGAAAAAATAGAAAAATCAAAATTTATCTAATTCGCCACTATTGCCATTGCCAAAGAGGAAGTACGTGTGACCAAATCATTTCTCCGGATCAAAGTGTAAAGGCACAATTACATGCCTTACAAAGAAATCTAATCCGCTGCTTTTGCATACATGGCGAGACTTGAACCAGAGTTCGTCGCCACAGCGGTCTTCCAAAACGGAAGCTAAGTTTTCCTCCGCCAGTTTGTCCCTCCATGTCTCCAAAATGCCTTTAGCATCCGGACAGCGACAATAGATGATTATCTCGCCGCTGTTCCCGCCCGACGTGGCTGTTCCATACCTCGTTGTTAACTGTAAGAAACCATCCCGCAACCATCCATAGCGGTTTTTGTAGATTTTGGCCTCACCTATCCATTGAAACATGCCTGGTCCAACTACAACGATATCGCAATGCCCGCCGATCTGCGTATCATGTGACGCCGGAATACGAAAAAGATACAACTGTTCTACAATTTGTACGGTGAGTTCATCCTCGGATTGGTGCTTGTTGTGATGGCGGTTTCGAACCAATGACTGATAACAATAGTCTAATACTCCTTCCAATGCTTCTAATCGGGCGTGGTGAGACTTTGCAGCATGAAAACCGAATGCGTGACCATCTGCCAAACTATTGGCAAAATCGTTGAGGTCCTTTAGTTCGCGGAGTTCGTTCCCCTTTTTATAATCCTTCTCAGTGAACGGCATTGGACCATCCATCAGCATTCGCTAATTGCGCATAAAAAACCGGATAGATACACCTATCAGCGTCATCTATAGCCTCTCCAGTTTCTGGGTGATTGAACGTATTTTGTCTCAATGCGGTATCGAAATCTTCATTCGATAGGAGAAAGCTACTTCCTGTTGAATCCACAAAAATCGCCTCGAGCGAGAAAAGCTCGATTGGACAAGACGTCAGATAAAGTGCTGCCTTTGCAATGTTGCCAGCTGAATACTGGGGGCCAACTAACTCTTGTAGATCCAACAACATGAAGCGCTTCCTACCGTCGTCAGGTAGTGCCGCGGTTTGCCTGAGCAAAGCTTCAGCGGTTGCCCTGACGTCGTCGTCAAGGATGGCTAGATAATAATGAACCCTCGCATCGAAATCGCTATCCGCAGCTGGCATTCGACCAGTCGGTTTTTTTTCAATCTGTGCTGCAGCTGCCTCTGCAACTCGGTCAAAGTCATCTAGTATTTTGGCTACGACCCCCGCCCCGACGGTTCGACCTCCCTCCCGGATTGCGAAGCGTAGACCGTGTTCCATTGCGACAGGAGCGATCAGCTCGACGGTGAAGCCGACATGGTCGCCGGGCATAACCATCTCGGTGCCAGCTGCCAGCGTCACGGTGCCGGTTACGTCAGTGGTCCGGAAGTAGAACTGAGGACGGTAGTTCGCGAAGAACGGGGTGTGACGACCGCCTTCTTCCTTGGTCAGGATGTAGGCTTCGGCTTCGAACTTGGTGTGCGGTGTAACCGAACCCGGCTTACACAGAACCTGGCCACGCTCAACGCTGTCGCGGCCTATACCTCGTAGCAAAACGCCGATGTTGTCGCCCGCTTCACCGCGGTCCACCAGCTTGCGGAACATTTCAACGCCGGTGCATGTGGTTTTCTGAGTGTCACGGATGCCGACGATTTCAATCTCGTCGCCAACATTGATCACGCCACGCTCAACACGGCCGGTCACAACAGTACCACGGCCCGAGATCGAGAACACGTCTTCGATCGGCATCAGGAACGGCTGGTCAACAGCACGCTCAGGGGTGTCGATATACTCATCAACAGCCGCCATCAGTTCCTTGATCTTCTCTTCGCCGATTTCCGGGTTGTTGCCTTCCATCGCGGCCAGAGCCGAACCTGCGATGATCGGAATATCGTCGCCGGGGTATTCGTAGCTGGACAGCAGTTCGCGAACTTCCATCTCAACCAATTCCAGCAGCTCTTCGTCGTCAACCTGGTCAACTTTGTTCAGGAACACGACCATCTTCGGGATGCCAACCTGGCGGCCCAGCAGGATGTGCTCGCGGGTCTGCGGCATCGGGCCGTCAGCGGCGTTCACAACCAGGATCGCGCCGTCCATCTGAGCGGCACCGGTGATCATGTTCTTGACGTAGTCGGCGTGGCCGGGGCAGTCAACGTGCGCGTAGTGGCGGTTCTCGGTCTCGTATTCCACGTGGGCGGTCGAGATGGTGATGCCGCGCGCTTTCTCTTCCGGCGCACCGTCAATTTGGTCATACGCTTTGAAGTCACCAAAATACTTGGTGATCGCTGCGGTCAGCGTCGTCTTGCCGTGGTCAACGTGGCCAATCGTGCCGATGTTGACGTGCGGTTTTGTACGCTCAAACTTTTCCTTTGCCATTGCTTTTTTCTACAATCAAATTTTTCTGAGCAAACTACTCTAATACCAACATAGAAACGACTTCGTTTCAGCTTGTAAAGATTCAAGTGCTCCAACATAGGAAGCTACACGCGGGGTTGAATACTTTTGCCATAAACCAATCCTGGCCCAGAAAACCGTGGTGGATCGGAGTTCCAACTGCGCCTACGGGTAAGGCAGTGTTGCTATTTGACCGGACCCAGAATCCGCACAACCCGGTCAAGATCATTGTCGACTTGATCGTGACCGGGTCAGTGAGCCCCATTGCGATCGGCTACGTGGTCGGGGACCGCCTGTCGGCAAGGATTGGGCTCAATGCTGCAACGGGAATGTCGATTGCATTGAGATGCGTAGTAATCATGCCAACGCAAGCACAGTTCATGGGTTTATCGGGGAGTACCGATCGTTCTTGCCGGGCGCGTTTTTCGGTGCCTTGCCAGATGTGAGCGTTCAACCTACGATGTTCACATTTTAGTGCAGAAAGTATTGATTTATGGCGACAAATACAAAAATACCGCGGCTAATACTGAGCAACAAATTCCGTTACTATCAAAAAAACGCAATCAAACTCGTACGAAAATACAGACTTAGACACTTGACCAACGAAACTTCCGGTTGTGCCTTAGTCTGTCATCCTACTGGAACCGGCAAAACCGCAGTTATTGCTGGAGTTGCGCAAGCAAGTCCGGAAATCGGTACCGTCCTAGTTTTGTGCACACGGCAAGCAATAAGAGACCAACTTGCAAGAGAGCTTTCGGGCAATCTTTATCTCAAAGCAGATAAGTTCAATGCTAAACCTACTAACTTGCCCAAAAAGCCGGTTCTAGCAGTGAATTCTGCATATGGGCTACAAAGGACTTGCTCAGACCTACAAGCATCTACGTTGGGGAGCTTGAGTGTCCAAATCGCGAATCAAGTGCGTAAAAACGTACCGGCCAATTCCGCAAAGACGCCACTTGGCTTGGGAAAAGATGAGCCTGTTGTCCTGATCATGACTGTGCAGCTATTGGCAAGCCTAAAGAGAACCAATTCCAATGTGTACAACCGCCTTACCCGGCTCGTCGACACAGTTGTCTTTGATGAAGGACACTATGAGCCGGCAAAAACGTGGAGCAAGGCCATTAGGGAACTTCAAAAACCTTGCGTTTTGATGTCAGCAACTCCTTATCGAAATGACTTAAAACCGTTCGAAATTGAAAAGGAAAATGTCCATATTCTAAAATACGTCAAAGCTGCCAAAGACGGGTTTGTGCGCAGCGTGGTGCCTGTTCTCCGGCCTCGCATCCAAGGTCACAAAGAGTTTTGCAACGACATTCTCAAATTTGGGTACAGCGAATTCGGCCCTGATCAGAACAACTGGCCACGGATCATTATTCACTGCGACACAGCCGCCAAGATCGTTGCTTTAACGAGAACATTTCTAGAAGCAGGTATCAGTGCTATAGGAATTCACGACACATTCAAACCAGACAATACAGAACCATGGCGCCTCCGTTCAGTCCCGAATCCAGAGAAAACTGACGCGCAGGTTTGGATCCACCAATACAAGCTAATGGAGGGAATTGATGATCATCGATTTCGCCTTTTGGCGTTCTTTGATCCAATGTCAAACGTACGTTCTCTTGTGCAACAAGTCGGAAGGATTATCCGAACAGGGCCGGGTTCTTCAAACGAAAATGCAATAATCCTCGATCACTTTGGTGGTCGAATAATCAAAGATTGGAACCTATTTCGCGACTACGATGCGTCACTTTCCGTTGACATGCTCGTCTTGAGCGTAACGAAGTTCTATTTGGCCCTTATGCGCAATAATCACCCCGATGTTGATTATATTGCCAACCGTTTTAGGAGGAAATTTGACCTGAACAATGTTGAGGCCCCACTAGATGAGTTTCTGTTTGACCGACGGGCGACAATAAGAAAACCTGTTAACACTTTCAGTATCGCCCCGTACGTTTCCAAATGTATAGAAGACTTGGAAGCGCGAGATTTTGAAATCGTTAAAGTTTTTGAAGCGCCCTCAGTCGCAATAGTCGTTTATGCCTATGCTAGTTCACCAGAATTTTTGAACAACTCGTACTTTGCAGAAATTCGGCACGGCGCGCGAGCAGTTGTCTTTCTTCCGGAAAACAAGCTCGTAGCATTCTCAGATACAAACTCCACAGCTTTATCAACAAATGAGAGCGATCTATTTGAGAGCCTTGATCGATCTCAACTTCAGCGCTTGATATCACCCGGGGCGATGGGGCGCCTTAGCTCGATATCTTCCCAGAACACCAGCCTCGGAAATCGCGTCGTTCGCAGACGTTCATATTCTGCTCCAAGCATCCAAGAAATACCCGTCGGCTTAGATGAGCACGGCCACGTGGTATCATCTGTTTCGGGCTTTAACGGCGATCGGCAACGATTTCGCGACGATCCAGGGTTCGTCCATGATGAGAGCGATTTTGACACTTTTAGTAACTTCGACCCTTTTGAGGTCGGAAGAGACCCAGAACTGATCCGCCGCTATGTCGGTCTTTCAACGGGTCGAATATCCGAATCTGGCGAGAAACTGCGACCTGCCGCGATGGTGTCTTGGATCAAATCGCTTGCACAGCAATTCGACGACGGATCGTACGCTGAGACAGTTTACGGTCGCTTTGCAGAGGAAGTTGTTGATGCGATACACTTGGGTGCTGCAAAGAACATCCTTGTAGATTTGTTTGACGCGATGGACCTCTATCGTCGCCGCGAAGACGATGAGTATATTTTTTCTGATGATCTGTGCGTCGACACCCGCGAAAAACAGAAATTGTCTTCCGGCGACTGGGTCAGCTACTGCGAAATTAGATTCAACGGAGTTACTTTTACTATCAAGATTTCATTCAGCGTATCCAGCCAACGTTACCGAATTGATTCCGCGGCTCTGGACGAAGCTTACTACGCACCCGACGCGCTAAAAGATGTTCCCATCTGCCGATTCTTGAATGATCGCCAAGCCTTCAACATCATTCCGGAACATGAAGGGTCCATCTACGTGCATGGGCGATTTTTTCGTCCTAGCCTGAATTTTGGGGATGGGTTTCAAACCGAAGGCTTTCAAGTGGGTCAGTGTCTCTATCCAAGTAAAAAGCTCAAAGGAGTTGCATCCGAAAAGGGTCGTTTTGTCGTACGCTCAGATGGTACTCGTGCGAAAAAAGACGGGGTTCAGTTCGACCCTTCTTGTTTGTTTCGGATGATCGATGATTGGAAGGGAGGCTTCGACACCGAAACTCTAGATTTGGTTGAAGACTGGGTCAAAACGTACAATTCGCAGGCTCTTTCATTCGAACCAACTATGGTAATTTGTGACGATATGAACGCAGAGTCTGGCGACTTCATTATAGTTGACGAAAAACGATGGCGAGTCGCTTATGTGCATGCAAAAGCCTCGACAAAGTACGCGCCTCGTTCCGCGTCAGCAATTCAAGAAGTTTGCGCACAAGCCCAAAAAAACCTGTGGCCATTTGCAATGTTCTCGCTACTTGATCCACCGAACCTTCAAAGGTGGCGAGAAAAAACGCATCAGTTTAAGGGCTCCGGGAATGTTTCGCTGCAAATGAAAGACAGGATCAGGAAACCCATGGGTATTGATGGAGACGAAGCGTGGTCCCGACTGCGTAAGCTGTTGCTTCACCCGCAAACCGATCGCGAAGTCTGGCTTGTATTGGGCAACATGATGTCGGCCGCTGAATTGGAGCAAGGATTGAAGAAAAGCCCGCCGACGCCGGAATGCGTTCAAACGCAGCACCTGCTCGACACAACAATAGGTGCTGCCGGGCAACTTAACGCAAAGCTACGAGTCTTTTGCGCACCGTGACGCCAAGAACAAGTTGCAACTTCGCTGCAATAGACGTGCTGGATGACTGCTCACAGATTGCACTCTGTGTTTTATCAGACTGCAACACCGATTATTTTTTTACCCACACAGCGACATTTGGAAAATCGCTTATCACCTCCAGCAATGTCGATCCCTGGCCTATCGAACTGGTGCTACAGACAGTGTTCTGCGTCTGCTCCACTCATGCCTCAAGTGTCCGGGCGGCTGCGGAGAAGCTTTCAGTCTTTCTCTCAAAACCAACCAGCGACCTCGATGGCATTTCACGGAAGATCTTTGGCTGAGACCTACTGTACATCCGTCGGTCCAAAAAAGACCGATTGCGGATGCCACTTTTGGATCAAGAAGGGACCAATCACTTGGTGTCGGGGTGGACGACCATCCACGCGTTCAAAGGCAGACAGATGAAATCAAAATGGTCGGTGCAAGCCAATGGTTTGCTTCGGAGTAGGTTAAATGAATGCCGATGCAACGCAGCGAATGTCGGCTTGCCGCCCACTCCGCGGATATCTGGGTTTTCAGGGTGTCTGTATGCGCGCCCGCAGCGAAGAGCAGCAAAGTCCGCAAAGCAGTTGCTCCACGAGCTAAAAGTGTATGGCAGCTTTGATCTCCAACCTGAGATTGGGTCAGCGGGTCAGAGTCGGCTGAAGCACAAACGGGTGCACCATACAATTAGACGCGTTTTCGAATGTGGTTTTAGCTTACTGGACGACGTTGAGCGGTTGGACTAGCTTGCATTGTATTGGGCAAAAATGGATGCACAGGGACGACTGGTGCGATTCCAGAACACGGAATCACACAAATAAATCAACTACTTGAAATGAAATGAGAATCCCACTGGGGGTAATTTTGGGGGTAATTAATAAACTTGGATACAATTTCATTGTTTAATTTTAGATGCTTACCATTTTTCTCCGATTCCGCCCCCGGCACCACTTAACAATCTGATATGTATGTGCTTTCTGCTCATGACTGATCCTCGTTTCGGTCAGGTTTGACGCTTTTCTGCGAAGGTTTGACACTTTCGGCCCGCCTTCGGTTCTCTTCTTCCAATGTCGCCATGGTCTCGCGGTTCTTGTCGGTAAGGTTCGCCGACCGCGAATAGTGCCGCGCCATGGACGGTGTTTTCTGTCCCAACAGGTCCGCGATGCGGCGTTCGTCTAGGCCGGCCTCGCGTAATGTCGTGGCAACCGTGTGCCGCAAGCCCTTGAGGGTCAGGCCTTTTTCGATAAGGCCTTCATTCTCAAGGGCGGTCTTGAAGCGGTGCCAGACGGTCGAAAAGGCGTGCTTCATAACAATTCCGAGACGGTTGATTGCTTTCGTCGCAGTTGGTGCTTTCTCGTGCCAGATTTTGGACAGGACGTTCTTCACGTCTTGTTGGTCGATCTCCTCAACGGGCGTTTTCCCTAGCTTAGGCAGAATGTGCAGTCTGAGTGGTGAGAACCACCGTCCGGCTTCACCGTCGCCTTTGAGTTCCGCCTTTTTCGCTTCAAATGCTGCGAGCGCAATTGTCTCCAAAGAATGATCCGCTTTTGAAGCCATGCGCTTCTCGCGTTCACGCTCTTTGATGGGGTCTTTGCCGCTGTTTCTAACGGAGCGCCAGCGCTGGGCAGCTTCTCTTGCCTGTTTTAGACTTACATCTTGCAGTGAGCCGAGGCCCATTTCTTTCCTGCGTTGATAAATTGAATAGCGGTACACCCACTGTGCACCACCGTCTTCGCGTTGGATAAAATACAGGCCGCCACCATCACAGTGCTTGCCGGGCGGCAGCCCTTTAAGTTGGGCTGCTGTCAGGCGATTTATCGCTCCCATCAATCCACCATTCTATCCACCATATCACTTGACATAGCATGGCACACGGTGGGCAAAGGTGACACCATGCCGGCAGTATTTTTTCGTTAACTTTCTGTTTCTTAGGTGTGCACGATAATTCATGGGTATCTGGTTAAAGGCCGCCCCCGGGCACCATTTTCGAGTGACGTAAGGTGTGCCGACCATGGCTTGAATCTTATTGTTCGGCTATGAAGGACAGCCCAGACACAAGCTGTTTCAGACCCAGCGTGGCACCTGCAAAGATTGCGGCAAAGGTCACTGGTGCGCTGTATGCCAATAGCGAGAAGGCCGATATGCCTTGTCCGACACTGCATCCGACTGCAATGATCGCGCCGGGGCCCATAATCGCTGCACCCAGAATTTGTCGCTTTAACTCACGCGGGTCCTCGCATGCCTCCCAGCGGAAATGACCTTTAGACCAGGACCCCAGAAACGCGCCGATCAGAACGCCGGAAACTGATCCGACGGCAAAGGACAACGTGTTCCCGGACGCGGTCATGAGGTAGAGTATTGTATCACCCAATGGTGCGGCGAAGGTGTGGGTTTGGGCTCTCTCAGCATCGAATCCGTATGTCGCGACCCAGTTTGTCCCAAGCCATCCAGAGACAATCGCCAACCCGACCGCGGCGCCCCAAAACACTTGCATAGAGGTTCGACGGAAGCGATCATTTGCCAGTGCAAACACGATCAGGATGGTGCCAACAACCGATCCGAAGACCCACGCGGGAATCGAAGTTAGTCGTTCTGCCAGATAGCTGAGGCTTTGGGGCGCGCTGAGATTCATCTCCACCGGAAAAACCCAAACCCGCAGATAGGCCAGGGGGCCTGACATTGCGATATAGGCTGAAAGGCCCATGATCAGAACGATGACGAATGATCGAAGATCGCCGCCTCCAAGCCGCGCCAATGCGCCATAACCGCAATTCCCGCTGATGGCCATTCCATAGCCGAACATCAGGCCGCCCACGATTGAACCGATCGGGTTCCATGTCTGTGCAAGGTATCGTGTCTCAACAGGATCAAGCCACTGAAGCCCTATGGCCACGTGGCTGCCTAGGATCGCAACACCGATGGCGATGGCCCACATGCGCATCCGTCGGTCATCATCTGCATACAGATAGTCTTCGATCGCACCCAATGTGCAAAACCGACCGATACGCGCAGCAAGGCCCAAGACGACGCCGCCAATCAAACCGATCAGGGCAACGGTATTTGCGTCTCCTATTGTTTCGAGCATGGCCAGTCTCCTCCCAAAGCTGGCGGTGTCTTTGAATGGCCTCTACTTCTCCCTACAGAATAGATCGTAGACGACTTCCAGGATTTGCGTCGATCGATCATCAGCCAGGCTGTAGTAGATCGTTTTGCCTTCGCGTCGCGTTTTGACCAGACCTTCGAACCGCAAGCGCGATAGTTGCTGTGACACCGCCGCTTGCCGGGCCGAAAGCATCTCTTCCATCTGCGTCACGGATTTCTCGCCCGAGGACAGGTAGCACAAGATCATCAGACGTCCTTCGTGGCTGATCGCCTTTAGGAAGTTTGATGCCGTCTGCGCATTCTCCATCATTCTGTCCAGATCGTCTGCGCACATGTCCTTTGTGAACACTGGCAGTTTCGAAGGTTTGTCCAACAAGGTCGCCTCGCTTTCTCGGCTTCACGCATTCAAAACAGTTTATGTGATTTGTCTTATTTTAGCCAGACGTCTCAATAACTACCCCGGCGTCACGTAGCAATACGCCCAGGAACCCCCAGAAAAAGTCTTCGCCCGGGTAGCCTTCAATCCGGCCCACCTCCTGACCGCTGTCCAGTAGAACAAAAGTCGGCGTGTAGTAGAGAGGTTTTTCCAAAGTGACATCGTCCGGGGTCGCTTGGTGAATATCAAGCCGTTGCAGCGGTGCTGCTTTTCCTTCGGGTGTCTTGGGATAGATATCAGAGATTTCATCATCCCAGCGGGCACACCACATGCACCCATCTTCTTCGGCCATCAAAAGCGTCATCTCGGCCTGCGAACACACAGGAAAAACAAGCAAAGTCATTGCTAAAGGCAGCAGAAACAGGGTGCGCATCTCAAGCTCCGATTGACCGCGACGATATATCTTTACTATTTTGAATGTGTGAATGATAGCCTGACAGGACTGTTTTGAGCATGTTCGACATCACATTTGCAGGAGCTGTGGTCGCCGGTCTGTTGTCCTTTCTTTCCCCGTGCATTCTGCCAATTGTCCCGTTTTACCTCAGTTATCTGGCGGGGGTCGGGATGGAGCGGATCTCGGCAGGCGCTGAGATTCCCGTCAATACACGTCGCCGGGCGACGCTTTCGGCAGTCGCATTCGCGGCAGGCATCATCACGATCTTCATGGCGCTTGGCGCTACCGCGTCGATTTTCGGACAACTGGTTCGAGAGTATTTTGATATCCTGCGCTGGATTGCTGCGGCAATCATCATCGCGATGGGCCTGCATTTTCTGGGGCTCGTGCGCATCGGGTTTCTCTATCGCCAATATCGAGCGGATGTTGGCGAAACCTCGAATGTCGGCTTGATCGGGGCCTATGTGCTTGGCCTGGCCTTCGCGTTTGGCTGGACGCCCTGTGTGGGGCCCGTGCTTGCCGCGATCCTGTTCACTGCTGCAGGAACCGAGACTGCGTGGCGGGGCGCGCTGTTGTTGTTCGCCTATGGGGTGGGAATGACAGCCCCGTTTGTTCTGGCGGCCTTTCTGGTGCGCCCTTTCATGCAATGGATGGCACGGTTCAGGAAACACCTGCCTTTGGTCGAAAAGGCGATGGGTTGTCTGCTGATCCTGTTCGGCGTGCTGATCGCCACCAACTCCATCAATCACATCGCGCAATGGATGCTGGACCACATGCCGTGGCTTGCAACCATCGGCTAATAGCGGAGGATGATATGAAACGAGCCTTTTCAATTCTGGTCGTACTTTTAGTGGGTGCGTCGGTTTCTGCCGCTGAACTGGGGGATGATGGACTGCACAAAACGCCGTGGATGCGTGACACGTTCAAGGACCTCCGAGAAGATCTTGAAGAGGCTGCGGGCGAAGGTAAGCGATTGGTTTTGTTCATAGAACAGCAAGGCTGTATCTATTGCAAGAAGATGCACGAAGAGGTGTTTCCACAGCCCGACCTGGCGGCGTATATCGAAGAAAACTTCTTTGTCGTACAGATGGATTTGCATGGAAGCACCACGGCAACCGACTTTGACGGGCAAGAAGATGAGCAAAGGGCACTGATGCGCAAATGGGGGATTCTATTCACCCCAACGCTTGTGTTCCTACCGGAAGAGGTGCCCGAAGACGCCACAGCCGTTCAGGCTGCGGTTGCTGTAATGCCGGGGGCGTTCTCAAAATCAACAACCTTGGATCTTTTCACCTGGGTTGATGAGAAACGCTACGACCTTGAGAATGGTGAAGATTTTCAACGGTATCATGCACGCCGCATTCAGGAGCGTAACAATGTTTCGCAGGATTAAGCATTGCGGTTACAAATAAAAAAATTCAATAAGATGAATTTAATGTTGCGAAGAGCAATGCCCGTCGACTACGGTACACAAAAGCTTTGGATCGCAAAGCGCCATGGGCGCGGTAGCAAACGGGAGGGATCATGAGGCTGAGACTTTTAACATTGGTCTGCACGGTGTCGGGTGTTGCCGCATTTGCAGCGGATACAGGCCCGAAAGACGTAACCTATGATGACTATGGCGCGGTCGAGGTCTCTCTGACCGGGGTCGCGGGCGATGTCTCAAACGGCGCGCTCATCGTTGGGGACAAGTCAAAAGGCAACTGCGTGGCCTGTCACGCTGTCACGGCTTTGGCGGACATACCATTTCATGGCGAAGTTGGGCCAATGCTGGATGGGGCGGGTGACCGCTGGTCCGAGGCCGAGCTTCGCGGCTTGGTCGCTAACGCAAAGATGACGTTCGATGGTACGGTCATGCCCGCATTCTACAAGGATGACGGCTATATCCGTCCGGGTAATGCCTATACAGGCAAAGCGCCTACGGCACCTTTGACGTCGATCCTGACAGCACAGGAAATCGAAGATGTGGTCGCGTTTCTGGCGACCCTGAAAGAACAATGATCGCGCTTTCCGGCGTGACTTTGCGAGGATTCAAAGGAGATTGAAAATGGAACTCTCTCGCCGCGAGACTCTGGCCCTTGGCCTGGGCGCCGCGTTCCTGACAATGATGCCGCTTCGGGCAAATGCGGCCGCTGAAGATGCGATTGCTGCGTTCACGGGTGGCGCGGATGTGGTCGAAGGCGGTGTCACTTTGACGGCGCCGGAAATCGCCGAAAACGGGAACACCGTACCAATCGAAGTCAGTGCGCCAGGCGCTGCGTCTATCCTGATCGTGGCTGCAGGCAACCCCGAGCCGGGCGTTGCAACCTTCAACTTTGGCCCGCTGGCGGCGGAACAAGCCGCATCAACCCGTATCCGTTTGGCCGGTACGCAGGATGTCATCGCTGTGGCCAAAATGGCTGATGGCAGCTTTGCCAAGGCATCCGCGACCGTAAAAGTGACAATCGGTGGCTGCGGCGGCTGATTGCCACGCGCGCCTCGAAGAACAGGAGATTAATCCATGGCATCCGGTGTAAAACCCCGCGTCAAGGTTCCAAAGACAGCCGCGGCTGGTGAGACCATCACGATCAAAACCCTGATCAGCCACAAGATGGAAAGCGGCCAGCGCAAGGACAAAGAAGGCAACGTCATCCCGCGTTCGATCATCAACCGTTTTACCTGTGAATTTAACGGAGAAATGGTTGTTGATGTGACCATGGAGCCGGCGATTTCGACCAACCCGTACTTCCAGTTCGAAGCGACTGTGCCGGAGGCCGGTGAGTTTGTCTTCACCTGGTACGATGACGACGGCTCAGTCTACGATGAGAAGAAAACGATCGAGATCGCCTGACGGCTCGACGACTAAGGCAGATCAGCGCGGGTCCGAGGAATTGGCGCTGATCCACCAAGGGAGGAACGCAATGAATACCAAGGTACTTACGGCGATCGCGGCAATTCTGGTTTTCCCGGCTGCAGTGATGGCTGGACCGGACGAAGACAAGCTTGTGATCAATGATGAGCTGGACATGACCTCGGTCACAGAAGCCCCGGCGCATCTCGAAAACTTCGACACGATCTATTCGGGTTGGCATTTCCGCACGGATGAAACCCAAGCGCTTCAAATTGATGACTTCGACAATCCTGCAATGATCTTCGTCGATCAGGCCGCTGATCTCTTCGAGACGGTTGATGGTGCCGTAGGTGAGAGCTGTGCCTCATGCCACGATGGGGTCGAAAGCTTCGAAGGGCTTCAGGCATCAATGCCGAAAGTGGATGCCGAAACTGGCAAGCTGGTCGTCATGGAAGATCTGATCAACAAGTGCCGTACAGACCGCATGGAAGCTGATGCCTGGAAATGGTCCGGGGGAGATATGCAGGGCATGGTCGCTTTGATCGGTCTGCAATCCCGCGGGATGCCAATGAATGTCGCGATTGATGGCGATGCCGCCCCGTTTTGGGAGCAGGGCAAAGAGATGTATTATACCCGCTATGGTCAGTTGGAGCTGAGCTGTGCCAATTGTCATGAAGACAACTGGGGCAACATGATTCGTGCCGACCACCTGAGCCAGGGTATGATCAACGGGTTCCCGACATACCGTCTGAAACAGGCCAAGCTGATCTCGCGTCACAATCGTTTCCGCGGCTGTATTCGCGATACGCGGGCGGAAACCTTTGCCGAAGGGTCGGACGAGTTCCGCGCCTTGGAGCTGTATGTAGCATCCCGAGGCAATGGGCTTTCAGTCGAAACCCCGGCTGTACGTCAGTAACAACGGGCCCGCGCTAGCAATGCTTTGCGCGGGTTTTTAGCAAAAATAACATTCACATATTTATATGTGAAATAGGAAAGCTGATTGATGATTTCGCGACGTGACTTCTTGCAGGTTTCAATGGCGGCCTCGGCGCTCTATGGGGCGTCCGGGTTTGGCAATTGGGCGAAACTTGCCGCACAGCAAAGCCTGACACAGGATCAACTGCTGGAGTTTGAGACCTTCGGCAATATCAGCCTGATCCATGTCACTGACATTCACGCGCAACTCAAGCCGATCTACTTTCGTGAGCCAGAGATAAACCTTGGTATTGGCGATGCGCGAGGGCAAATGCCGCATGTTACCGGTGCCGCGTTCCGCAAGGCCTATGGGATCGAAGATGGAAGCCCGTCAGCCTATGCGCTGACCTACAATGATTTCGCTGCGCTGGCCAAGACCTACGGTCGGGTCGGTGGATTGGATCGGGTTTCAACTGTCATCAACGCGATCCGTGCAGACCGTCCCGATGCGCTGCTGTTGGACGGTGGCGACACCTGGCACGGGTCTTACACCTGCTATCAGACGGCCGGTCAGGACATGGTCAATGTCATGAACGCGCTGAAACCCGATGCAATGACCTTCCATTGGGAGTTCACGTTGGGCAGCGACAGGGTCAACGAAATCGTTGAAAGTTTGCCCTTTGCCGCCTTGGGGCAGAACATCTTTGATGCCGAGTGGGATGAGCCTGCAGAATTGTTCCAGCCCTACAAGTTCTTTGATCGGGGCGGTGCAAAGGTCGCCGTGATCGGGCAAGCGTTCCCTTACATGCCAATTGCGAACCCAGGCTGGATGTTCCCAGAATACTCATTCGGTATCCGGGATGAAAACATGCAGGCCATGGTCGATGAGGTTCGCGATGCCGGTGCCGATGTCGTTGTTGTCCTCAGCCATAACGGCTTTGACGTGGACAAGAAGATGGCAGGCCGCGTGCGAGGGATCGACGTGATCCTCAGTGGCCACACCCATGATGCGCTGCCGGAACCTGTTCTGGTCGATAAAACGCATATCATCGCGTCTGGCTCGAACGGTAAATTCGTCAGCCGCGTGGATCTCGACGTAAGGGACGGGCAGATGATGGGGCTTAAGCACAAGCTGATCCCGATCTTCTCTGACGTTATCGCGCCCGATCCTGCGATCACTGCGCTGATAAATGATCAGCGCGCGCCTTATGAGGCTGCTCTGAGTGAGGTGATCGGCAAAACGGACTCGCTGCTCTACCGCCGCGGTAACTTTAACGGCACCTGGGATGACCTGATCTGTGATGCCCTGATCAATGAGCGTGAGGCAGACATTGCGATGTCGCCTGGCGTCCGTTGGGGACCCTCAATCCTGCCGGGACAGGAAATCACACGTGAAGACATCTGGAACGTCACATCGATGTCGTATCCCAATGCCTATCGCACAGAAATGACAGGTGAATTCATCCATGTGATCCTTGAGGATGTTGGTGACAACCTGTTTAACCCCGACCCTTACTACCAGCAAGGCGGCGATATGGTCCGCGTCGGTGGTCTGGGCTACCGCATTGATGTGACTAAACCACAAGGGCAGCGGATCAGCGAAATGACCCTGCTCAAGACAGGTGAAGCGATTAATCCATCGAAAACCTATGTCGTAGCGGGTTGGGCCAGTGTCAACGAAGGCACCGAAGGTCCGCCGATCTGGGATGTCGTCGAAAACCACATTCGCAACCTTGGCATTGTCACGGTGCAAGAGAACACCAGCGTCGATGTTGTCGGCGCTTAAGAAACCAATGGAGACCTAAGAGATATGGATGACGCGTTCAAACCGTCCCGCCGGGCCTTCCTGAAAGGCAGTGCTGCGGTTGCGGCTGGGTCAGTTGCGGGTGCGGCAGCGGCAGACACGCCCGACCCACTGATAACAGAGCTTCAGGATTGGGCGTCTTACACAGGCGCCGGTGTCGATGAGTCACCTTATGGCATGCCGATCAGCTTCGAATCCCATGTCGTTCGGCGCAATGTGGAATGGCTGACCGCCTCTCCGATTTCGTCGATCAACTTCACGCCGATCCATGCGCTTGACGGCACGATCACGCCGCAGGGCTGCGCTTTTGAGCGTCACCATTCAGGAGCGATTGAACTGCGCAAAGAGGACTATCGCCTGATGATCAACGGGCTGGTCGATCGTCCGCTTGTCTTCACGTATGACGACATCGAACGTTTCCCGCGCGAAAACCATGTGTATTTCTGCGAATGCGCGGCGAACACTGGTATGGAGTGGGCGGGTGCGCAACTCAACGGCGTTCAATTTACCCACGGCATGATTCACAACATGGAATACACCGGTGTTCCGTTGCGTACGCTACTGCAGGAAGCAGGCGCCGATATCTCACCAGACAAATGGGTCTATGTTGAAGGCGCAGACGCGTCATCCAATGGCCGCTCCATCCCGATGGAAAAAGCACTGGATGACGTGCTGGTAGCTTTCAAGGCAAATGGTGAAGCGCTGCGCATGGAGCATGGATATCCCGTGCGACTGGTTGTTCCTGGCTGGGAAGGCAACATGTGGGTCAAATGGCTGCGCCGCATTGAGGTTGTCGATATGGCGGTCGAAAGCCGCGAAGAAACATCAAAATACACCGACGTCTACGAAGATGGCACAGCCCAGAAATGGACGTGGGTGATGGATGCAAAATCCGTCATCACCTCACCCAGCCCGCAAATGCCGATCAAACACGGACCGGGACCCTTGGTCATTTCCGGGCTTGCATGGTCCGGTCACGGACAAATTACGCGGGTCGATGTGTCCAAGGACGGTGGCATTACTTGGGAGACGGCGCGTCTTGGCAAGCAGGGGGACAGCAAGGCTTTGACGCGGTTCTATCTCGACACCAACTGGGATGGGGCACCGATGCTGTTGCAGGCCCGGGCGATGGACGAAACCGGTTATGTCCAACCAACCAAAGACCAACTGCGTGAGAAGCGCGGTGAAAACTCGGTCTACCACAACAACTGTATCCAGACTTGGTACGTGAGCGCAGAAGGGATCGCCGAGAATGTCGAAGTCTCTTAGTCATGTTTTTCTGCCCGTATTCGGCGGCACGGCGTTGGTGCTTGCGGCGGCAGTGGCTATAGCGAACCGGAACTACGGCCAATCGCAGATAGAAACCTTGGAAACCCGGATAAGTCAGGTTGAGGCGCACGCAGCCACTGCCCAGGAAAGCGCGCAAGCAGAGGCCAGCCGGGCAGCCGAACTGGCGGCCAAGGTCGAAGAAATCCAGACCGCAGCGGCCGAGCGGGCCGCAAACGAGATGAACCTGACCGCGCCTGCGCCCAGCAGCGAGGGCACATACGGGCTTGGGCGCCCCGCGCTTGAGCAAGAGATCGCGGCCTGGGACGTCGATGTCTTGCCCGACGGGCGTGGCTTGCCGGTTGGATCAGGCGATGTCTGGACCGGAGAAGAAGTGTTTGTCGATCGCTGTGCGTCCTGTCACGGAGAGTTTGCCGAAGGCGCTGACAATTGGCCTGTTCTGGCCGGTGGCTTCGATACGCTCGCTGACGAAGATCCAGTGAAAACTGTTGGCTCTTATTGGCCGCATTTGTCAACTGCTTGGGACTATATTTCCCGCTCTATGCCCTTTGGTGAAGCAGGTACGCTGACCGCGGATGAGACCTATGCGATCGTCGCCTACATCCTTTATTCTAACGATCTGGTGGATGACGACTTCGAGCTCAACCACGAAAACTTCGCCGATTTTGAGATGTACAACATCAACGGCTTTGTCGTCGATGTACGTCCTGAAACTGAGTACGCCGAGTGGCGGCAAGAGCCATGCATGGAGAATTGCAAGTCAGAAGCCGCCGTCACTATGCGCTCTGTCTTTTTGGTGGAGACACCACCCGAAGGTGGTTCAAACTCGGTCATGAACGACGCCAGCGCGGACGAATTGCCAACGTTTACGGCAGAAGGTCCTTCGTTCATTCCGACTGCAGCGCCAAAGCCTGAGGACGAAGCTGCTGCAACGCCAACCATTCAGGAACCCAGCGATACGGACGGAACCACAGAAGTGTTTGCCGCTGGCGAGAAAGTCTTCAAGAAATGCAAAGCCTGTCATCAGGTCGGTGAAAGTGCAAAAAACAGCACAGGACCCGTATTGAACGGGATCATCGGTGCCAATGCAGCCTCAGTCGAAGGGTTCAAATACTCCAAGGCCATGAACGCTGCTGCTGAGAAGGGGCTTGTCTGGACTGACCAGGAAATGGCGGCCTTTCTGAAGAAACCCAAAGAGTACATGAAAGGCACGCGGATGTCTTTTGCGGGGCTCAAGAAATCTGACGATATCGAAGCTGTGATCGTCTATCTCAAGTCGTTCGGAAACTGATCATGCGCTGGTTGGACATACTGACCTGCGCGGCGGTCGCTATAGCGACCACCTCGTCGGTCAGCGCAACTGAAGACCTGGGCGACGCCGAAGCCGGGAAAGTGGTGTTTGCCAAATGCAAAGGATGTCATCAGGTCGGTGAGGGTGCCAAAAACAAGATCGGCCCGCATCTGAATGGCGTTTTTGGACGCAAAGCGGCAGGCCTTGACGGGTTCAATTACTCCAAGAGCCTTGAGCGTGCGGGAAATTCGGGCCTGGAGTGGCACGCTGATACTCTATCGGCCTATATTGAAAATCCACGTGCATTTGCATCTGGAACACGGATGAGTTTTCGGGGCCTGAAAGACCCCGAGGACCGCGCCAACATCATCGCCTTTTTGCGCGGATTCTCTGATAATCCGCAGGACATCCCCGAAGCGGATCCAACGGCCAGGGGCACGGATCATTCTGTTGATCCGGCGATACTGGCTATTCAGGGCGACCCGGAATATGGCGCCTATCTCAGCAGCGAATGTACAACCTGCCATCAGATCAAAGGGGGCGACGCGGGCATTCCGTCAATCGTCTACTGGCCAGACGAAGATTTCGTGGTCGCGATGCATGCGTACAAGGACAAACAGCGCCCTCATCCGGTCATGCAAATGATTGCCGGACGGCTGAGTAATGACGAGATCGCGGCATTGGCGGCCTATTTCAATAATCCAGAATAACAGTGCGATATGGGAGGTAACGCAATGACATACAACAGACGAACATTCTTGGGGGCCGCAGGTGTTATGGCAGCTGGGCTATCGGCGCCGATGGTGCTGGCGCAAGGCAAGCCCCGTGTCGTTGTTGTTGGTGGTGGTGCGGGTGGCGCAACCGCTGCGCGCTACATCGCCAAAGACAGCAAAGGTGAGATTGATGTAACTCTGATCGAGCCATCGCGGACCTACTATACCTGCTTTTTCTCAAATCTCTATCTGGCTGGGTTTCAAGAGCTTTCGGATATCGCACACAGTTATGGTGCTCTAGCGGTGAACTACGGGATCAACGTGGTCCATGATTGGGCCGTTGGTGTTGATCGTGATGCCAAGACGGTGTCCTTGGCTGGGGGCGGGTCCGTTCCCTACGACAAGCTGATCCTGAGCCCGGGTATCGACTTTGTCGATGGTGCGGTCGAAGGCTGGGATGTTTCAGCGCAGAATAAGATGCCGCACGCCTACAAGGCCGGATCGCAGACCGAGCTTTTGAAAGCACAGGTTATGGCAATGCCTGAGGGCGGTACGTTTGCAATGGTTGCGCCGCCAAACCCATACCGGTGCCCACCCGGACCTTATGAGCGTATTTCCATGGTGGCCCATGTTCTGAAAGAGAATAATCCAACGGCAAAAATCATCATCGCCGACCCCAAGCCGAAATTCTCGAAAATGGCATTGTTCCAAGAAGGTTGGGCAAACCATTACGAAGGCATGGTCGACTGGATCGGCGAAGACTTTGGCGGCGGCAATGTATCCGTGAACCCGGACGCAATGACCGTGACCATCGACGGTGAAGAAACCAAGGTCGATGTCTGCAACGTCATCCCGGCGATGAAGGCCGGGCGTATTGCAGAGATGGCCGGTGTTACCGATGGCAACTGGGCGCCGGTGAATGCGGCCGACATGTCCTCGAAGGCCGATCCGGATATCTATGTTCTCGGCGATGCGAGCCAGCAAGGTGACATGCCGAAATCCGGTTTCTCGGCCAACAGTCAGGCGAAGGTCTGTGCGAATGCCGTGCGCGGTGCATTGACCGGGTCCAAAGTGTTCCCGGCCAAGTTCTCGAACACATGCTGGTCGCTGATCGACACCAATGATGGTGTGAAAGTTGGCGCGACCTATGAGGCGACGCCTGAAAAGATTGCCAAGGTGGACGGCTTTATCAGCCAAACCGGCGAAGATGCCGATCTGAGGAAAGCAACCTACGAGGAATCGCTGGGTTGGTATGCGGGTATCACCTCGGACATGTTCAGCTAAGGGCTTCGGGGGCTTTGATCCGTGTCAAAGCCCCCGAAAGACAATCTGAGAAAATGCGGTTCAGGAGGAGCATAAAGATCATGAAACACGTTGTTGCTGTAGCCGTATTTTCCACCGTTCTCACAGGTCAGGCTCTGGCCCAAGAGGTCATCACCTCCCCTTTTGACGGCAGTTTTGACGATGCCACATTCGCCGTTGAATCGGCGATAGTCGGGCAAGGGCTGGTCATCGACTATGTAAGCCATGTCGGCGAGATGCTGAACCGGACAGGTGCGGATGTTGGCAGCGACAAACAGATTTTTGCGGCCGCTGATATCTTCATTTTCTGCTCAGCAAAACTCTCGCGTGAGATGATGGAGGCCGACCCGATGAACATCGGCTTTTGTCCGTATGGGATTTTTGTGGCCGAAGACGACAATGGCGTGATGGTGGGGTACCGAAGCTATCCCGATGGACCAATGCAAAAGGTCCAGACCCTGTTGTCTGAGATTGTGGAAGAGGCTGTTGGGAACTGAAATGAACTATCAACAGTATTTTCGTGATCAACTGGACCAACTGCAAGAAGACGGAAACTACCGGATTTTTGCAGACCTCGAACGGCAATGCGGCGCGTTTCCAATGGCGCGCAGGCCAATGGCCGCCAGATGACGACTTGACCGAAGACAAAGACGAACACGCAACGGTGTGAGAGTTTCCGCGCATGGAGAAGCTCATTGATCTGCTGGGTGACCAAGGTGCCTTGGCCTGCGCCGGAGTGCTTGTTGGCATCCTGTTTGGCGCGACGGCCCAGACCTCTCACTTTTGCTTGCGTGCGTCGACCGTCGAAGTCGCCCAAGGTGAGTTTGGCCCGCGCCTGGCGGTTTGGCTGATCGCTTTCACCACAGCGCTGACCCTGGTACAGGCGCTCGTCTTGTTTGAGTGGTTGGATCTGTCTGAGACACGTGCCATCGCATCGACCGGTAGCCTGAGTGGCGCAATCATCGGTGGTGCGATGTTTGGCGCAGGTATGATTCTGGCGCGCGGATGTGCATCGCGCTTGTTGGTCTTGGCGTCTTGCGGAAATCTGCGTGCATTGGTGACCGGTCTGGTCCTGACATTGGTGGCCCAGACTGCGTATACGGGTGTTCTTAGCCCCACCCGCGAAGCGCTGTCTGGCCTCTGGATGATTTCAGGTGGCCCATCGCGCGATCTGTCAGAAATACTTGGGTTTTCGCCCGCAACTAACACCGCGATTGCGGCATTGGGTTTGGTCCTTGCAACAGCGTTCGCAATCCATCGGTTGGTCGAGCCCGCACGGATTCTATCAGCTGCGGGTGTGGCGGCGGCGGTCGCGCTCGGCTGGCTGATGACCTTCACAATTGCTCAGACCTCTTTCGAGGTCGTGCCCGTGTCTTCGATCACCTTTACCGGCCCTGCGACGGATACGTTGATGGCCTTGGTCACCCAGCGAAACGTTGCCTTGTCTTTCGGTATCGGTCTGGTTCCGGGTGTGGCAATCGGAGCTGCGGCCTCGGCCGTGTATGCCGGAGAATGGAAAATCGAACGGTTCGGCAACGACACCCCGATGGAACGCTACCTGGTTGGCGCTGCCCTAATGGGCTTTGGTGCCATGCTGGCAGGCGGTTGCGCCGTGGGCGCAGGGTTGTCCGGAGGGTCCGCCCTGTCCCTGACCGCTTGGCTTGCGGTGTTCTTTATGTGGGTCGGAGCGATTGCTACACATCGCGTCGCAACGCGACTGCCCGCGCTGCAGCGATCCTGAGCTATTCGAACTCCATTTGTTCAAAAACGCGCCCGGCATTTTTGGTCGCCAGTTCTTCGAATGTGTCCAGATGGGCATAAGGGGATTGATCGACATAGTAGGCTTCGGCCAGATCGCCACCCGCATCCATATGCTCCTGCACTTTGCCACGCAGGTAAATTAAATAGTCACGCGTATAACGGCGCACCTGATCCATGTTTGTCGGATGGCCGTGTCCGGGTATGACATACGTGGCGCCCAAAGGCTCGAACGCGTTGTCCCAGGTTTCAAGCCAATCTGCTGTATAGGTCTCCTGAAAGATCGGCAGCATACGTTCGTGAAATGCCATATCCCCCGCGATGACAAGGCTTTGATTTGGCAACCAGATCGAGATATCGCCGGGGCTATGGGCAGGTCCGAGGTATTTGGCTTCAATCCGGAAATCGCCCATCTCAACCACGTAGTCATCATCGAATGTCTCGGTCGGACCGGCCAAAAAGGTTCCTTCTGACTTGTCGCGATTGTATCGCTGCATACCCTCCAGAATCTGGGGGCCATATTCCTCGAATTCCGCGGCTGCATCCGAATGTGCCACGATTGGAATGCCAAGTTCCGACCAGTAGGCGTTGCCGAGCATCGCGTGCCCCTGACCATTCTCGTTGAAGACAAGCTTGACCGGTTGATCCGTGATCGCCTGAATTTCCTTGTGCAGGGCTTGCGCCAGCACATAGGCCGCTCCGCCGTTTACAACAACCACGCCTTCACCGGTGACGATAAAGCTGAGGTTGTTGTTGTGACCTGCGTTTTCGTAGGTGGGTGGCGCGGTTGCGCCAATGGCAGAATAGACACCGGGGATGTATTCGACCGGCTTGGAGTAGAGTGCGCTTTGCGGATACTGATCGGCTATATCCTCGCTAGCCCAAGCGGGTGTGGCCAAGGCCAAGGCAATCACGAGTGACCGCATCATGACGGCTCTCCTATGAATCGATATGCCGAGCCGGTCTTTTCGACCCGGCCAATCCCACCATCGGGCAGATGGAAACCAATGACTTTCATCTGTTCTTCGGCAATCTGATCCAGCAGCAGGCTGCGTGTGGCTGCCGCAGTCTGAGGGTCCTGATCCGTGCCGCTGTGCCAGTCCGGGCGTTCGAAGGCCACATGCGGATTCCCGAGCGCGTCGCCCACAACCATTACCGAGTCCGCGCCGTGTCGAATTTCAAACGCCATATGTCCGGGCGTGTGCCCAAAACTTGCGCGCGCGGCAATCCTGGGCAGGATTTCTTGCCCGTCCTCAAAGAACGTGACCTGGTCTTCGATTGCTTCCATGCGCCGCTTTGCGCCGACTGCAAACGCGGCGCGATCTTCGCCAATCGTTTCAACCGTTGCCGGGTTCCACCAATAGTCCCATTCTGTACGGCCAAAGTGGTGCGTGGCGTTTGTGAAAAGCAGGTCGTCAAAATCGTCCAGAACGCCCCAGATGTGATCGGGATGCGCATGGGTGAAGACCACATCGGTAACGTCCTCGGGCGAGAGGTCCATGGCAGAAAGAGCATCCAGCAGCTTGCCCGATGTGGGCATGAAGTCTGGGCCTGCCCCGACATCGAAGAGTACCGTGTTTGTGCCATCTCGGTAGAGCGACACGTTACACTCTGGCTCGTATCTTGTCGCATCTATTTGATTGCGCTCTAGCAACTGCTCCAACTCATCCTGGGGCATTGACCCGAAGGCCATTTCTGGCGGTATGGACAGATGCCCATCCGATAGTGTTGTGAGGCTACCCGAGGAACCGATCTGTACCTCTGCCAGTACACCCCTGGATTGAGCGCCGAGTGCCGCGAAGCAGGCAGCATTGTGCAAAAAAGTGCGTCGGGAGAGTCGGGCTATGGTCATATACAATCAATAAGATGAATATCTTAATTTGTAAATGTTGAAAGAGGGCAGCCCGAGAGTCTGGACCTAGCGTGCATGCCATTGGCAAACTGTATTTTTTGTATCGAAGGTTTCTGACAAGGTCGTCTTTTTGTTCACCGATGTCGGAAGCAGATAGTTGCTAGGGGTTGCTTCACAAATATCATGCAAGAGACGGCGCAGTTCCGTGTGCGCGGCAAAAGGCGGCTCCAACGCCTGTTATGACCAAAGGTATATGGACGTGGCACATCTACTCGACCCGTTTCAACTAAAGCACCTGACATTGCGCAATCGGATTGTAAGCACATCCCATGCGCCGAATTTCGTAGAAGATGGTCACCCAAAAGATCGCTACAGGTTGTATCACGAGGAAAAGGCAAAGGGCGGTGTGGCCCTGACAATGGTTGGTGGGTCGACCAATATCGCCCCGGACAGCCCATCCGTGTTCGGCCAGCTTTATGCCGGGGACGACAGCATTATCCCGTGGTTCCAAAAGCTTACGGACGGCGTTCATGCGTATGAGGCTGCCATCATGTGCCAGATCACCCATATGGGGCGCCGCACCGCTTGGGATGATGGGCATTGGTTGCCGGTTCTGGCGCCATCTGCTGTCCGCGAACGCGCGCATCGCGCGTTCCCCAAGATAATGGAGCAAGAGGATATCGACCGTGTGATCGGCGATTTCGCTGCGGCGGCGTGGCGGTGTCGGCAGGGCGGGTTTGATGGGATTGAGCTGCTTTCTCATTCGCACCTGTTGGGGCAATTTCTGTCCCCTTTGACCAACCAGCGCGACGACGATTATGGCGGGGCGTTAGAGAACCGAATGCGCCTAACGCTTGAGGTGCTTGATGCGGTGCGATCCGAAGTTGGGCCCGCCTTCATCCTGTCGATGCGTATCACTGGCGATGAACTGACCGATGTTGGCCTGAGCGCCGAAGACTGCGTGGCCGCAGCCCGGATGCTGGAGCAGTCCGGACATGTCGACCTGCTCAACATTCTGGCAGGGGCGCCCTATGACGATTTGGGCCTGGCTGAATGGGTGCGTCCCATGGGCCTGCCCGCCGCTCCGCACATCACGGTGGCCAGCCGTATCCGTGATGCAGTTGGTCTGCCGATCCTGCATGCTGGAGGGATCGCGGACATTGCCACCGCGCGGCATGCGCTATCGGGCGGGCATGTTGATCTTGTGGGGATGACCCGCGCGCAGATGGCCGATCCTTATCTGGTCGAAAAACTCACCAACGGTGACGAAGAACGCATCCGCCCTTGTGTGGGCTTGGGGTATTGCGTCGACAGGGTCAACCAAGGCAAGCCCGCCGTCTGTGGGCACAACGCTGCCACAGGCCGCGAGCAGATATTGCCCCATGTCATCACCCCGGGTGATGCCCGTAAGAACGTGGTTGTCGTTGGGGGCGGTCCCGGCGGGATGGAGGCCGCACGCGTCTGTGCCTTGCGTGGGCACAACGTTGTTCTGTTCGAGGCCTCGGATCGTCTGGGCGGACAGCTGGTTTTGGCGGCCAAAGGAAAGACACGCCGACAGGTTTGGGGCGTTGCGGATTGGCTGATCTCAGAAGTGACGCGGCTTGGGGTTGATATTCGGCTGAACGCCTATGCCGAAGCCGATGGCGTTCTGTCTGAGGCCCCTGACTTTGTCATCATCGCAACAGGTGGCTGGCCCGCACCGTTGCCCGTAACCGGCGGTGATCTGGCCGTGCCCAGCTGGGATGTCTTGTCGGGTGCGGCGCGTGTTGCGGGCGATGTGTTGTTGTTCGACGAAGTCGGCGATCATCCCGCGGCTGTTACCGCAGACATGCTGGCATGCACGGGGTGTCGCATCACCTTTGTCACCCCTGATCGGGCGCTTTTGCACGACCTTGGCCCAACGACCTCTGCCGTTGCACTGCGTGATCTAGCCGCCAACGGCGTCTCGTTCACTTGCTTGCACGAGCTTGTGGAATTGGAGCGTGACGGTGGTCGTATTCGTGCGCAACTGCGTCACGTGTTGACAGGGCATGTCGCGGAATATCTTGTTGATCACGTTGTTGTCGAACATGGTTTGTCGCCAATGGCCGATCTGTATCATGACCTCAAACCAAGCGCGCGCAACCGTGGCCAGATTGACCACAAGGCGCTCATCAATGGGACGGCTCCCTTCGTCGATATCAATCCAGAGGGTCAATTCCATTTGGCCCGGATTGGGGACGCATCCGCAGGCCGCAATATACATGCGGCAATTCTTGATGCCTTAAGGGTGTGCGCGACAGTATAAAATCCCGCTGTTTTCTGCCGATGAAGCAGCCAATCGCGGTATTGTACCGATTGGTCGGGTTCAGTCTGAAAGCACAGAACCTTGTATATGCACTATCCCATCGCTATGTGTTGAAGGCAGATATCAGGAGCAGACGAACATGGATCACGCACCCGCAAACTGACACCCCTTCGGTCTTTTTCTGCGAGCGTAAATCATGTCTTCCGTATCAATTGCCGGTCTGGCCTGGCACACCCCCTGTAACGATCCTGTATTCACTGATCTGACATTGAAATTCGGCCCCGAACGAACGGGCCTTGTTGGTCGGAACGGAACCGGAAAGACAACCCTGTTGCGTCTCATCGCGGGGGAGTTGCTTCCGATGGGTGGCACGATCACATCTCCGGCCTCCATTGGTATTCTTCGGCAAACCCCTGAGTTCGAGCAAGGCGCCACATTGGCTGATCTGTTTGGAGTGGCAGATCAGCTTGCCATACTCACGCGCGCCGAGTGTGGTGACGCAACGCTGGATGATCTTGCCGAAGCCGATTGGACATTGGAGACAAGGTTGGAAACCGCGCTTGGCGGTCTTGGGCTGGATCAGTCGCCAAAGACACCGCTTAGTGCATTGTCTGGCGGTCAAAGAACGCGCGCAAGCCTTGCGTCGCTGATGTTTGCTGAGCCCGAGGTGCTTTTGCTGGATGAGCCGACAAACCATCTGGATCACGATGGCCGCCGATATGTCATCGATGCGCTGCGGGCATGGCGCGGCTGCATCGTGGTTGCAAGCCACGATCGCACCTTGCTGGACGAAATGGACACCATCGTCGAACTGACGACCATTGGAGCCAGATCATATCGGGGAAACTACTCTGCCTATCGTCTGGTGAAGAATGCGGAGCTGGCCGCCGCCGAACAAGATCTGGCACGGGCAGAGCGCCAACTGACCGAAACCCAGATACGTGCGCAACGCGCGTCAGAACGTAAGACGCGCACCGACCGGCAAGGCGAACGGCTGCGCGCTTCTGGCAGCCAGTCAAAGCTTTTGTTGAATGCCATGAAAGAACGCAGCGAAGGCTCAACAGGGCCGGCCGCACGGTTGCGCGACCGACAAAGCAAAGAGGCAGAAGCTGCATTGAACAAGGCGCGTGAAGCCGTTGAAATTCTGGACCCTCTGAGCATGGATATTCCGTCATCGGGCCTAGCACATGGGCGTGACGTGGTGACTGTGAATGAGCTTGGTTTCGGTTATAGCGATAGCCCACGTCTGCTTGATGGTGTGTCTTTTTCGATCCGGGGCCCTGAACGGGTGGCGATTGAGGGGTCGAACGGCGCCGGAAAATCCACGCTTCTGGCCTGCATATTGGGGCAGTTTCAACCGCAAACGGGCTGCGCCTCGATTCACGTACCCACCGTTTTGATCGATCAGGATCTAAGCCTGCTGCATGCTGATGAAACCGTACGGGACGCTCTTGCGCGGATTGACCCGCACGCAAGCGAAAATGCGCGTCGCGCCGTGCTTGCCCGATTTCTGTTTCGAGGAGACGACGCAAATCGGACGATCGGCACGCTTAGCGGTGGGCAGCGCATGCGGGCGGCCTTGGCCTGCACGCTTGGGCACAGCCAGCCAAAGCAGTTATTGCTGCTGGACGAACCCAGCAATCATTTGGACATCGAAGCCCTTGAGACCCTTGAAAGCGCCCTGAATGCGTATGACGGGGCCATCGTGGTTGTCAGCCATGATCAGGAATTCCTGAATCAAATTGGGGTGGAGCGACGTATCATTCTTTGATGTGCGTGCCAGGTCGCTAAGGACTGCGCCAACACCAAGGCGGGGATACTGAAACGGTGTTTATCCTTCGCCAACGGACTGGAACGCCCCGCGCATCTCAACGCTATGGATCAGCACGGGAATGTTCTGAGTTTCGGTTAACACGGGGTAAACTCTTGTTTCATCTCCGTTCTTCAAATTCTGTGCTGTTGAGCGATTGACATGCCGACGCGGTTGGTATGCTATCCTCAGTTTTAGCGTTAACAGAAATTTGCGACACAGCATCGCGGATTCAGTGCAGTCAACGGGCTGCAAAAAAAGGGAGAAAATAATGAAGAAACCAATGTTCGCGCTGGCGATGTTGATGGCCTCAACAACGCTGGCTCAGGCTGAGACTTTGCGCTGGGCGCGCTCCGGGGATGCGCTGACGCTTGATCCTCATTCGCAAAATGAAGGGCCCACGCATACCGTGCGCCATCAGATGTACGAGCCGCTGATCATTCGTGACACCACGGGCGCGTTCGAAGCTGCGTTGGCCACGGACTGGGCACCCAGCGCTGATGACCCGAATGTCTGGGTATTCAATCTGCGTCAGGGCGTGAAATTCCACGATGGGGCCGATTTTACTGCCGAGGATGTGGTGTTCAGCATCAACCGGGCGAAGCAGCCGAACTCGGACATGAAAGAGTTGATCAACTCGATCGTCGAAGTGCGTGCCGTGGACGATCACACGGTTGAGATCGTGACCGATGGCCCGAACCCGATCCTGCCCGCAAACCTCACTGACCTGTTCATCATGGACAAAGGTTGGACCGAGGCAAACAATGCGGTTGCGGTTCAGGATTTCGAAGGGGGTGAGATCACCTTTGCCACCACCAATGTGAATGGCACAGGGCCTTATAAGCTGGTCAGCCGTGAACCAGACGTGAAAACTGTGATGGAGCGCAACGAAGACTATTGGGGCCGCGATCAGTTCCCGATGGCGATCAGCGAAATCATCTATACGCCTATCCAGAACGACGCCACCCGCGTTGCCGCGATGCTGTCGGGTGAGGTGAACTTCCTTCAGGATATGCCAGTGCAGGACCTTGAACGGGTGAACTCCGCGGACGGTCTGGTTGTGAAACAGGCACCGCAGAACCGGGTCATTTTCTTCGGGTTGAACCAAGGCGCGGACGATATCGAAGCCGATAATGTAGACGGCAAGAACCCCTTGGCCGATGTGCGTGTGCGTCAGGCGATGTCAAAGGCGATCAACCGGGATGCCATCAAGCAGGTGGTCATGCGCGGCCAGTCTCAGCCTGCGGGCATGATTGCGCCGCCCTTCGTGAATGGCTGGACGGCTGAAATGGATGCCGAAAGCAGCACGGATGTTGAAGGCGCGAAGGCTCTGCTGGCCGAAGCGGGGTATCCCGACGGCTTCTCGATCCGCCTCGATTGCCCCAACGACCGCTACATCAACGACGAAGGCATTTGTCAGGCTGCTGTCGGTATGCTGGGTCAGATCGGCATCACGGTGAACCTGGACGCCAAACCCAAGGCACAGCATTTCCCGCTGATCACCGACGGCAAGACCGATTTCTACATGCTGGGCTGGGGTGTGCCGACCTACGATTCGGAGTATATCTTCAATTTCCTTGTCCATGGTCGTGAAAGCGATATCGGCACTTGGAATGGCACTGGCTTTGACAGTGACGACCTGGACACCAAGATCAAGTCGCTGGCCTCGAACACTGACCTCGAAGCACGGAATCAGGACATTGCTGCGATTTGGCGTGTGGTACAGGATGAACAGCTTTATATCCCGATCCACCACCAGGTGCTGAACTGGGGTATGGCAGAAAATCTGGGCATCGAAGTTGATCCGGAAGATCAGCCCATGGTCAAGCATTTTGGCCTGAACTAAACTTTTGTTGCCGGGTTCTTTTCCGTGGGACCCGGCAATTTTTGAAGTGGGAGCTATCATGAAACGTCTGACCGCTGCCGCGCTACTGAGCGCGCTTTCCATGCCTGTGGTGGCTGAAGAATTCACCTTTGCCGTCACCACCGATCCGCAAACACTGGACCCGCATGCAGTTAACTCTGCTCCGGTGCTGGGTTTCCTGAACAATGTCTACGAAGGGCTGGTGCGGCGCGGCAAGGATATGACCATCGAACCAGCCTTAGCGACCAGTTGGGAGCCGATCGACGGTGGCGCTGGTTGGCGGTTCAAGCTACGTGAAGGTGTGACGTTTCATGATGGATCCGAATTCAACGCCGATGACGTGATCTTTTCCTATCAACGCGCGTCTGATGAAAGCTCGGATACACGCAGCTGGTTCGCCCCGGTCAGCGAAGTCGTGAAGGTCGATGACTACACAATCGATGTGATGACCGCCGCGCCCAATCCGATCTTCCCAGATAGCATCGCGAACTGGATGATTATGGATAGCGGCTGGGCCGAAGCGAATGACACAGTTCTTCCCGACAAAGAGGCCGGGAATTACGCAACCCTGAACGCAAACGGGACGGGTGCGTTTCAAGTGACTGCGCGCGAGCCCGGCCTGCGCACTGTGCTGGAGCCCTTTGGCGGCTGGTGGGGAGATGTTGAACACAACCTGACCCGCGCAGAATTGGTGCCGATCCAAAACCCTGCGACTGCTCTGGCGGCATTGCTGTCGGGTGATGTTGATTTCATCAACCCTGTTCCGATTCAGGACGTTGCACGCCTGCAGGGCAACCCGGATGTGAAGGTTATCCAAGGCATTGAGGCGCGCGTCATCATGCTGGGTTTTGACCAGAAAGAAGGCGCAAGCGCAGACGGGCAGGGCGGCACTGATCTATTCCTCGATCCGCGTGCCCGCGAGGCGGTTGCAAAGGCGGTCAATGTCCCGGCCATCTTGCAGACAATCATGCGGGGCAATGCGGAAGTCGCAAGCCAGCTTGTCAGCCCTGCGATGCGTGGGTACTCAGCTGTGAATGCGGACCCGTATGGCTATGATCTGGAAGGCGCAAAGGCACTGTTGGTCGAAGCCGGGGCTGAGGGAGCAGAAGTCAGCTTCAAATGCTCCAACAACCGTTATCTGAATGACGAATCTGTTTGTCAGGCGATCACGGCCATGCTGACACAGGCAGGTCTGAATGTGACACTGGATGCAATGCCGGTTCAGAACTACTGGCCGGAATTGCGGGCCGATAATTTCGACATGTATCTTCTGGGCTGGTCGCCGGGTACATTTGACGCCGAACATCCCGTGCGCTTTCTGGCCTCAACCCCGAATGAGGAAAAGAAGCTGGGGTCCTGGAACTTCGGTGGATACTCCAACGCGCGCGTCGATGAGCTGCTGCCGCTGATCCAGTCCGAGATCGACGAGCCAAAGCGCCAGGCCATGTTGGATGAGGTTACTGCCATCCTTCAGGACGAGGTCGCCTATGTCCCCCTCTACGTCCAGCCTCTGGTTTGGGGTGCGCGCAGCAATATCGAGCTAACGCAACGGCCCGACAATTTCTTCCTTCTGCGTTGGGTCACGGTCAACTAAATGCTGTCATATATTATCAGGCGCGTGGCCCAGTCGGCGCTGGTTCTTTTCGTCGTGGGCCTCGTCGCCTTTTCCATGTTCCGTTTTGTCGGCGACCCGATCGACAACATGCTGGGTCAGGAACGGACCATGGAGGATGTGGAACGGCTGCGCAGCCAGCTGGGCCTGGATCAACCCTTCCCGGTCCAATACGTGAAATTCCTGCAAGAGGCGGTCCAGGGCAATTTTGGTGTTAGCTTCCGTCAGGGCCGCCCGGTTGCCGAGATTCTGGCCGAACGCGCCCCGGCGACACTGGAACTGGCGTTGGTCTCGGCGATTCTGGCGATTGTTCTTGGCATCGCGCTGGGCGTGTTCACCGCGATCCGACGAGATGGGTTCGCGGCGAATTTCATCATGTCGGCCTCGCTGATCGGGGTTTCGCTGCCCACCTTCCTGATTGGCATTCTGCTGATCTACGTCTTCTCGGTCGAACTGGGTTGGCTGCCCAGCTTTGGGCGCGGTGAAGTCGTAGATTTGGGGTGGTGGAACACCGGCTTGTTGACCAGCAGCGGATTAAAGGCCCTGATCCTGCCCGCGATCACGCTTGGGCTGTATCAGATGACCTTGATCATGCGGTTGGTGCGATCTGAGATGCTGGAGGTGCTGCGGCAAGATTATATTCGCTTTGCCCGTGCACGCGGCCTAAGTGATCGGGTCATCAACTTTCGCCACGCCCTAAAGAACACAATGGTGCCCGTAATAACCATCATCGGCCTGCAATTGGGGGCAATTATCGCCTTTGCCATCATCACCGAGACGGTGTTTCAGTGGCCGGGTCTTGGCCTGCTGTTCATCAACGCAGTCCAGTTCGTGGATATTCCCGTTATGGCAGCCTACCTGATGATGATCTCGGTCATCTTTGTCACGATTAACCTTGCTGTCGACATTCTTTACGCCTTCATCGACCCGCGTCTGAGGGTCAGCGCATGAGCCGCCTGCAACGTATTCTGGACAGCGATCAATTCTACGCCTTTCGCCGATCTCCGGTGGCTATGGTCTCGGCAGCAGTTGCTTCGCTGCTGGTTCTTGTCACGATCTTTGCGCCGCTTATTGCACCGACGAACCCGTTCGACCCCTCCAGTCTGAACCTGATGAATGGCTTCACCCCGCCGATGGAGCCGAATGCCTTCACAGGTGAAAGCTTTGTGATGGGCACCGACGATCAGGGGCGGGATGTGTTTTCGACCATCCTCTACGGGATGCGGATCTCGCTGTTTGTCGGGGTCGCCGCTGTTTTGTTTGCGATGGTTCTGGGAATCATCCTGGGTTTGCTATCAGGGTATTTCGGCGGTTGGACCGAAACCATCATCATGCGTACGGCGGACGTGCAACTGACCTTCCCTTCGATCCTGCTGGCCATGCTGATCTTTGGTATCGCCAAGGGCATCACGCCCATCGAGTACCGCGATCAGATGGCGATCTGGGTGCTGATCCTGGCGATTGGGCTGTCCGACTGGGTGCAATTTGCCCGGGTCGTTCGCGGCGCCACGCTGGTTGAAAAGAACAAGGACTACGTAGCCGCTGCGCGGATCATTGGGCAAAATCCGTTGACGATCATGCTGCGCCATATCCTGCCGAATGTGCTGTCACCCGTGCTGGTGATTGCAACGATTTCACTTGCACTGGCGATCATCGCCGAAGCGACTCTTAGCTTTCTGGGCGTCGGAGCTCCGCCCACACAGCCGTCACTGGGCACGCTGATCCGCATCGGGCAGGGGTTCCTGTTCTCGGGTGAGTGGTGGATACTGTTCTTCCCCGCCTGCACCCTTCTGGCGCTGGCCCTGAGTGTAAATCTGCTGGGCGACTGGCTGCGCGATGCATTGAACCCGAGGCTGAAATGACCGATCCCGTTCTCTCGATCCGCAACCTAACGGTAGAAATCCCCACCCGCCATGGTGTTTTCAAGCCGGTGGAACACGTGACCTACGACCTGCATCCCGGTGAAATCCGGGGGGTTGTCGGCGAAAGTGGCGCGGGCAAATCGATGACCGGCAATGCCGTGATCGGTCTGATGGACCCTCCGGCCCATGTGTCCGAGGGCGAGGTCTGGCTGAACGGTCGGCGTATCGACGAACTGGACGCCGAGGACAAACGCAGGATCCGAGGCAAAGAGATCGGGATGATCTTTCAGGACCCGCTGACCTCGTTGAATCCGCTGTTCACTGTTGGTGAGCAATTGGTCGAAACGATTCAGCTACACCTTGGCCTGTCTGCATCTGAGGCCAAGACGCGTGCGATTGCCCTGCTGGATCGCGTGTCCATCCCGGACCCGGCGGACCGGTTCAACCAGTATCCGCATCAGTTTTCCGGCGGGATGCGTCAGCGTGTGGTGATCGCTTTGGCGCTGTGCACGGAACCCAGCGTCCTGATTGCCGATGAGCCCACGACCGCATTGGATGTGTCTGTGCAAGCGCAAGTGCTGGACCTGATCAAGGAACTGGCCAAGGAGCGCCAGGTCGGTGTTATCCTTGTGACCCACGACATGGGCGTTATCGCCGATACCACCGATACGGTGACGGTGATGTATTCCGGCCATGTGGTCGAAAGCGGCACCACCGATCAGATCCTTGGCGCACCAACACATGAGTATACCAAATCTCTGATCGCCGCTGTGCCACGGCCGCACACCAAGGTCGAACGGTTCCCGGTGGTCAGCTACGGCGAACGGGAAAGCACCTTCAAGATCGACGATCTGGCAGCCCATTGGGACAAAACCGGCCTGTCCAAATCCGGTAAGCTGCTAGAGGTAGAGAACATCACCAAGACGTTCCTGCAGAAGGGCGCCATTTTACCGTCGCAGCGGCAGTATTTCACCGCTGTTGATCAGGTGAGTTTCGATATCCGGGATGGCGAAGTCTTTGGCCTTGTGGGCGAAAGCGGATCAGGCAAATCCACCGTCGCGCGGATGATCGGCACGCTCTATCCCGTGGATGGAGGCCGCGTTGTCTTTGACGGGCAGGAGGTGACGGCCATGGGATCAGAGGCGCTCCAAGCCTATCGCCGCCAGATCCAGATGATCTTTCAGGATCCGTTCTCAAGCCTGAACCCGAGGATGAAGGTTGGTGATCTCGTTGCCGAACCAATTCTGCACCATCGCATCCTTCCCAAAGCGCAGGTTGAACCGCGTGTTAAGGAACTCCTGGACTGGGTCGGGTTGGCGAAAGACGCATGGCGCAAATACCCGCACGAATTCTCAGGCGGGCAGCGTCAGCGCATCTGTATTGCTCGCGCACTAGCCACGCAGCCCCGGTTCCTGATTTGCGATGAGCCGACCAGCGCGTTGGATGTCTCGATCCAGGCGCAAATCCTGAACATCCTGAAAGATCTGCAGGATCATCTGGGACTGACCATGCTGTTCATCAGTCACGACCTACCAGTTGTACGTCAGATGTGTGATCGGGTGGGCGTGATGCGACAGGGAAAACTGGTCGAAGTTCAGAACACAGATGCCCTGTTTTCAACGCCCGAGCATCCCTACACCAGAGAGCTGTTGAATTTGATGCCGCGATTGAAGCAACTGGAATCCGCGAGTTAGAAGTTCAGCATCGCGGTTTCTGTTTAGCTACCAGCAGGAATTTAAGCCGGTTTTACCAGACTAGGTTCGGGTCGGTTTGGAAGAAGGCTGTGGTTTTCCTCGCAGACACCTCCACAAAAGCCCCGCTAAAGCAAGCGTAAGTAGCGGTTTCATCAGCGGAGACCGAGCTTGGTTCACGGCACCCAACAACGCATGCCATTCCCCTTCCTGCAGTCGTCTCTCTCGGCGGTTGTCAATCTTTGGTCGTCGGATAGGCTTTACTGGGTTTCCTTGTGGCAGGTTCTGCCCCCAACGGGATGTAACCCAACTCATCGATGATGACACAGTCCAGGGCCGAGAGTTGCCGAATGATCTTCCCGGCATTGCCTTCGGCCTGTTCCTTAATCAGCGCATTGATCAGGTCGACGGCATTAAAGAAGCGGGCCTTCTTGCCGTTGTTGATCAGCGTTGTTCCAAGCGCGATGGCGATATGGGTTTTGCCGGTTCCTGTTCCGCCTACCAGGATGAGGTTATGCGCCTCTTCGGTGAACTGGCCTGAGCAGAACGGTTCGATCTGGCTCTGGGTGACGGCCGCCGCGCCGTAATCGAAGGTGGCGAAGTCCTTGTGGTGGGGGAACTTCGCGATCCGCATTTGATACTGGATGGAGCGCACCCGGCGTTCTACAGTCTCGGCGTCGATCAGTTGCTTTATCGCTGTGGTCAGACTTGGTGGCTTGCGCGCGGACAGCAAATCATGGGCGCAAGCTGCCATTCCATGTAAGCGAAGGGCGGTCAGTTGGTCGATGAGGGCGTTCATGCGGCAGCCTCCTCAGCCGAGCACAATGTCTCATAGCGCTTGCAATCGGCCTCGGGCCGCATCGTCAGCTGCGGGTAGGTATAGGTGTCGCTGAGCGGCGTGAGGACCGGCTCCACCAACTGGTTGATCAGGTTGATGATGGCGGGAAGGCGCAGGGTGTTTTGTTCCACCGCCAGTTCGCAAGCCGTCTCGACCACCTCGATCCCGTGATCCTGGGCCAGAAGAAGCAGATCGACGAACTCCCGATCCCCACCTTTGCCAGCCCACGAATGGGGCACCATCGCGCAGAGCGCCGGGCTTGCGATCCAGCAAGGGAACATAGTGCCAGGGTTCAAAATAACTGACGTTGCGGGTGAAGCGCCGCTTGTGCTCGGCGATGACATCCTGACCGGATACCAGCACGATCCGGCCCGCATAGGCGCGCAGGGAGACATGCTGTCCTGCAAAGTGGGACGGCACGCTGTAGCGATTGGAGGCATATTGAACCAGGCAGGTGGAGCGGACACGAACGGTCTTCTCCACATAGCCATCAAATGCCCGGCCCAGGGGGCGCAGCGCGACGCGTTCGTCTTCGAACACTTCGGCAACCGTGCGATCCGATTGCTCGGGATGGGGCCGGTTTGCCAGCTCTTCACAGCGCAGGCGTAGCCAGGCGTTCAGCGCATCGAGATCATCAAAGGCTGGCTTGGGAACAAACAACCGGCCGCGCAAAAACTGGACCTGGTTCTCGACCTGTCCCTTCTCCCAGCCTGCGGCGGGGGTGCAGGCAACAGGTTCCATCACATAATGGTTCATCAGCGCCAGGAACCGGGGATGGAATTTCCGGTCCTTCGAACGCGATACATAGGTCACCATCGTTTTGGGATTGTCGATGATCACCCGGCGCGGAACACCGCCATAGAAAGACAGCGCCTGTGCAAACGCATCCAGCACCATCTCCTGGGCTTCGCCTGGATAGGCCACGACAAAGGGCTTGCGGCTGTGGCAGAGGCGGAAATGGGCGACCTTGATCTTCTGTTCGACACCGCCCAGCACAACCCGTTCTTCGCTCCAGTCAAATTGCAGTGCGTCACCAGCAGCAAAATGCAGCGGGATAAAAGCCTCGCCCGAACCGGCACCCGCCCGCTTCAGATCGCGGACAAAACGCTGAACCGGCGAATAGGACCCGGTGTAGCCTTCCAACACGAGCTGCTCAAAGAGCTTCTGCGCTGTTCGACGTTCCCGGCGTGGACGCTTCTGATCCTGCTCGAACAGTTCCTGAAGCCGAAGATCAAACCCATTGCACAGCTTGTGCCGAACCGGCGGAGCCTGACGTTGGTAGCTTGGGGGCCGCGCATCCTTCAGATACTTCTTGATCGTGTTCCGCGATAATCCCGTTGCCCGCGCCACAGATCGGATGCTGCGACCCTCCCGCAATATCCATCTTCGGATCTTCGATAAGGTAGGCGGCGTCGCATTCCAAAGCTTTCGCCAAAGCCGGGACTCGATCCAGTGCTACCTTGGAACTACCCTGCTTTATCATCGTGATCATGTTCGGGTTGACGTATCCCGCTTGCGCCGCGATCTCAGCCTGACTCTTGGTGGGTTTCAATTCGAGCACACCACGTTCGACATATTTCGCCATCCGGGAATCTTCATACGGTTTTTTGGTCATCGCTATCCTCTTAGAAGTGATGCAACACACGCTGCATGTGTTTGATATAGCGATGTTCTGGATGGGAATGCGCGGCGGGAGAAGCCTTAGAAAAACTTCCGGAAGGGGCAGTTCGAAAATTTGCGAACCCTAATTCCCACTCAGTTCGTACCAAGGCAAAAGTTCCACCGCATTGATCTTGGCTGCTAGAGTTACATCTCCATAGTCGTCGCCTGCCGTCTTCCCGGCATGCCCTTGGATGGCATCAACCACGCGATCTGAGATACCAAGTTCACGGCACTGCGTTTTGAAACGGTGCCTCCACGCATGATTGGGCAGCAACCCTTCTGGCGCCAGCCCGGACTTGGTTAGCCATTCAGCTAGCTGATTAGCTATACGCTTGGCCTTTCGTGAATAATCCTCATGCTTCGTGCCGCCGTGGAACATTGGGCCGGGTTTATGGGATTCAACAAAGTCAATGAAGCCTTCGCTGATGATCTGGGAGTGCAGTGGAGCGTCACGATATCCACCTGTCTTAACCGAACCGGCGTCGGGCGTAATCCGAACAACCCAATGCCCATCGATCTTGCGCACGTCTTCTTTGCGGATCTGAGTAATCTCTGAAACGCGCGCGCCAGTGAAGGCGCATATTATTGGTGCCCATCGTTTGGCGGCAACCAGATGTGATTTCTCTCTGATATAGCCGCGCTCATCTTCGTTGGGTTGGTAGGATCGGCTCGCCTTCAAGACCTTGCTTGCCTCGGGGTCCACATATCCACGTTCCCGAGTGTGCTGTTTCTTAGGCTTTGCCTGCCGCACGTTGGCTGCCGGATTCTCATCCAGCAATTCATTCTCGACTGCCCACGCAAACAGTGACCGGATGGTTGAGAGATACACATCGCTAACCGTCTTGGCCGACAAGTCGCACATCAGGAGATCACGCCATGCCAGCAGGTTTTTCTTAGTTACTCGTGTTGCGTCGTTGTGCTTTAGGTATTTGACCAGCTTATCGATAACCGGCTGTTGTCGACCTGTGCCAGACCGCATGAACCCGGCTTGCTGCCTGTGCGCAACGTAGTCTTTCCAGAGCTGTTTGATACTGACTGGAGTAGGGGCGTTTTCCGGGGGCTGTGCATCCACAATGATTGGCGCAGTGGGTGTGCCCGTAAAGTCGCCTTCGTCGCGTTCAGCGGCGTGCGCAAGGGCTTCAAGTTCTGCTTGGCAAAGGGCACGTGCTATCGCGCGCCATTCGGTGCTGCCCGGAGCTGCATCCAGATTGCCACTAGCCCGGAAGCGTTCGATCTGCGCGCCGACCAGTTCGCCCATTTCTGCGTCGTTCGCGCTCCCAGCTGCGGCAGTGCGTAGGCGGTCAACCAACAGGTCATCTATGCCAACAGCAGAGTAGCGCGGATCATTTCTAAGCTGATCATCAAATGCCATGCGCTGGTGATAATGGCTGTGCGCAATCTGACCCGGTGCCAGTGGGTAGCGGGCCGGTGTGTTTGGCGGTTGGTTAGGATTGGCTTGCTGTTCTGCTGTGGCGATCTGGTGTTGAAGCTGAGCAACCGCACCCGGAAGCAGCTTAAGCGCTTGACGGCGATCACCACCTAACGGGGTGCGGAGTTCTGTCTTGCCGATGATTCCACGCAGGTCTTTGGGCACCACAAGCCGGGCATGATACCGGCCATTGCGGTTGATTAAGTGCATTACCTTGCCTGCCATGGGAACACCTTTTGTAACCAAAGTTATAACCTTGAAACGGACAAACGCCCTTATTTGCAAGAGTTTTCTTTAGTATCAAAGGGATAGTATGGTGGGTGATGAGAGACTCGAACTCCCGACATCTTCGGTGTAAACGAAGCGCTCTACCAACTGAGCTAATCACCCGTAGCGCTGCATTTAGCCAAGCCTGTGGGTGGGCGCAAGAGGGTTCGGTGGATTTTATCGGATTGTTTTGTCCTGATCTATGAAACCGCCTGTTCCGCAGGCCGGGCCTGAGGTCGGCGGGCAGGCACCAACATTTGCAAGCGAGGCACAACAGATATCACAAACACCAACTGATGGCGGGAAACATGCTTGCGGGTGACCCATTGCCTCCGATATTCCAGAAGCCGACGGCAGTTTCCCGGCCCGGAGTTTGGATGGATTTTTTAACGGTCCGCCGTGCGGTTTTGGCGGTTTTGGTATTGGCTACGCTCATTCTGGCCCCGATCCGGGCCGGGGCCGAAGGTGTTTTGGTATTTGCTGCGGCCAGCCTGAAAACGGCGCTGGATGAGCTTGCATCTATCTACAATACGCAAACCGGGGTGAGCATCACGGTCTCCTATGCGGCTTCATCCGTTCTGGCCCGCCAGATACAGGCGGGTGCACCTGCGGATATTTTCATTTCGGCAAATTCCGACTGGATGGATTTGCTGCAAGATCAAGGACTGATTGATCCGGCTTCGCGTGTGGATTTGCTGAACAATGGCTTGGTTCTGGTCGGGTCGGCAGATCGGCCAACCGTCGTACAAATTGGACCGAACTATGATATCGTGACTGAGCTGGCTGGCGGTTACCTGGCCATGGCGCTGGTCGATGCGGTGCCTGCGGGGATCTATGGCAAGTCCGCGCTGGAAAATCTCGGGCTTTGGGGTGCGGTTCAGGGGCGGGTGGCACAGACGGATAATGTGCGCGCGGCACTTGCGCTTGTGGCAACTGGGGCCGCGCCATTGGGGATTGTCTATCGCTCGGACGCGGTTGCAGATCCTCGGGTCGGTGTTGTGGCGCCGATCCCGGAGAGTACACATCCGCCAATTCTCTACCCTGCTGCCCTGATGCAGGTTTCGACACCTGGCGCAGCGTTTTTTCTGGACTTTCTGCAATCCGAAGACGCTACGAATGTTTTTTTGAAGCAGGGTTTTTCCCTGCCGGTTCGGTGATGGGTATGGAGTGGCTCGGCCCCGCTGAATGGGAAGCACTTCGGCTGTCGTTGCGGGTGTCCTTGTGGGCGACGCTGGCGACTCTACCCTTTGGGATCTTCGTGGCCTACGCACTGGCGCGGTGGCAGTTTCCAGGGCGTCAGCTGTTAAACGGGTTGGTCCATTTACCGTTGATTTTGCCACCTGTTGTCACCGGGTACTTGCTGCTGCTGACATTCGGCATTCAGGGTCCCATGGGGCGGTTTCTGTCCGAGTTCGGGATCGTTGTCGCTTTTCGGTGGACCGGCGCTGCGCTGGCGGCGGGGATCATGGCGTTTCCACTGATGGTTCGCGCCATTCGACTGTCGATTGAGGCGGTGGATCCGAAGTTGGAACAAGCGGGATCGACCCTCGGGGCATCGCGGATAATGGTGTTTGCCACCGTGACGCTGCCCCTGATCCTGCCGGGCGTCATTGCTGGATCGATTCTGGCCTTTGCCAAAGCGATGGGAGAGTTCGGGGCAACCATTACATTCGTTTCCAATATTCCCGGGCAGACCCAGACATTGCCATCGGCTGTCTATGCCTTCCTGCAAGTCCCGGATGGCGAAGCGGCGGCCACCCGACTGGTCGTCATTTCGATCATCATTGCCATGGGCGCTTTGCTTCTGTCTGAATATGTCGGGCGCCGTGCGGCGGCCAGGGTGGCCGGGTCATGAGCTTATCCGTGCGCCTGAAACACCATTTGCCGGGGATCGATCTTGATCTGACCTTTGATGCGCCCTCGGGAGTAACTGTTCTGTTTGGCCGTTCGGGGGCCGGGAAAACCACGGTTGTGAATGCAGTGGCAGGCCTTTTGCGGCCCGATGCCGGGCGGGTGGCCGTGGATGACTGGGTTCTCTTTGACACTCAGGCAAAGTACTGGTTGTCGCCCCATAAGCGTCGCCTGGGCTATATCTTTCAGGAAGGGAGACTGTTCCCGCACCTAACCGTACGACAGAACTTGTCCTACGGCCGCTGGTTTGCGCCGCGAGACGCGCGGCAGGAGAACCCAGACCGGATTGTCGAGATGCTGGGTATCGGGCATTTGCTGAATCGCCGCCCTGCCATGTTGTCCGGGGGGGAAAAACAGCGGGTAGCCATTGGGCGCGCCTTACTGGCCAGCCCCCGCCTGATCCTTGCGGATGAACCCTTGGCGGCGCTGGATGACGCTCGAAAGGCCGAGATATTGCCCTATTTCGAACGGCTTAGGGATGAGGTTTCGGTTCCGATCCTTTACGTCACGCATTCTGCGGCCGAAGTGGCTCGGCTTGCGACCTCGGTCGTCGCTATACAAGATGGTAAGGTTTCAGGTCACGGCCCGGCCTCGGATGTTCTGTCTGATCCATCTGTTGCACCTGCTGGCGTGCGCGCAATCGGTGCGGTTTTGCAGGTGCGGGTCAAAGAACATCACGCGGATGGGTTAACCGAGCTGGATGCCGGTGGGGAGCGCCTGTTCCTGCCCCGCATCGCGCATAAAGAGGGTGAGAGCCTGCGTATCCGTATCCCGGCGCAAGAGGTCATCCTATCTAACCAGCCACCACAGGGGCTATCGGCTTTGAATGTGCTCAGTGGTCAGGTTGAAACCATCCGGTCAGGTGATGGCCCAGGGGCGATTGTATCGGTTAAAACACCTGCCGGAGTTGTTCTGGCGCGGGTGACACGACGTTCTGTCAACGCATTGGATTTGCAGACCGGATCGACGTGTTATGCGGTGATCAAGACTGTGGCCTTGGCGCCGCAAGATGTTGGGGGGCGCATCGTGTGATGCGGCCCAAGCGGCATCACACAAAGGGTCACATCGCTGTTGGTCGGCTTTACTCGAGCCTTCGAATATCTATTTTTAGGAACAGACACCGGTTCTGGTTAGGAGCGTCCGCTATGTCACTGTTCAGAATATGTGCGCTTGGCGCGATGCTTATCGCCCCGACATTGGCAGGGGCCGTTGGATTTGGATTGAATGTCACCCCGCAGTTTCGGACGGAAATTACACCTCTGAAAGACGGAACATATGAGGTCAAAGCAATCGGTTCGTCAGCGCCGGTCAACTATTGGTGCGGGATCGGGGATTATGCGCTGCGCACTTTAGGTGTGGCGAATAACCAGAAGATATACATTTCCAAAGCCTATGAGCCGGGTGTCCGAACGGTCCAGTTCTCGCTGACGCCACCGCCCGGCGCGGATACGAACCCGGGATACTCGATTACGGTTAAGCGCGTGGGCGAGAACATGTCCGCCTCATCAGCACAGAACTACTGCTACGACAACTTCATCGACTTTGGCTTTTGAAGGTCAAACCCATTTCGCCAACGGCGGTAAGCTCATCAAGACGGCATCCGGATCGTGGCCTGTTTCAAGGCCAAATTTCGTGCCGCGATCATAGACCAGATTGTATTCGGCATAGAGACCGCGATGCACCAGCTGAGTGTTCTTTTCTGTATCCCCAAAGGCCTGAACCCGACGCTTTTCAACCAACGGGACAAAGGCAGGTAGGAACGCGCGGCCAATATCCTGTGTCAGTGCGAAATCGGTGTTCCAATCCCCGGTGCAGTGGTCATCCATGAAGATGCCCCCAACGCCCCTGGCACGTTTTCGGTGAGGGATATAGAAATACTCATCCGCCCAGTCTTTCAGCCGCGGATAGTGTTCAGTGCCATGTGGGTCCAGATGCGCCTTTTGGGTCGCGTGAAAATGCGCAGTATCTTCATCATATTCGATGCAGGGGTTCAGGTCAGACCCACCGCCAAACCACCAGGCATGAGGGGTCCAGAACATGCGTGTGTTCATATGGACCGCAGGAACATGCGGGTTCTGCATATGCGCAACCAGACTGATGCCCGAAGCCCAAAATCGCGGATCGTCTCTCATGCCGGGGATGCCCTTGCGCGCGGCCATGGCCTGTTGGGCGCGTTCACCTAAAGTACCGTACACGGTTGAGACGTTTACGCCCACCTTCTCAAACACGCGGCCGCCGCGCATCACGGACATCAGGCCGCCACCGGCGTCGGAGCCATCCTCGGACTGGCGCCTGGTTTCCTTGACCTCGAACTGGCCTGGCTGAGCATCCGAGAACGGGCCTGTGTCGTGGCTGTCTTCTAGGGATTCGAACGCGGCGGCGATGTCATCGCGCAATTGACGGAACCAGGTGGAGGCGGTGGATTTTTCTGTTTCGAACATGGTGTGTTAATGGGCTGGGGCTGCGACCGGGTCAAGCAGGGTCCGGCCCCCGTCGATTGTCAGGATTTGACCCGTGATAAAGCCCGCCGCGTCGGAAGTCAGGAACTGGGCGGTCTCGGTCAGTTCGGTTGGAGCGGCGATGCGGGCCAAGGGCGTGTGCTTTTCGATATCGTCGCGGAAATCGCGATTTTCCTTGAGTGTTGATTGCAACGAGGCGCTCATTACCGATCCCAGCGCGATTGAGTTTACACGAATCCGGTGGGGGGCCAGTGCGACAGCCAACGACCGTGTCATTTGGTCCAGCGCTGCCGTCGAAACCGAATAGGCCATTAGATCTGGGTGTGTCCTTCGGGCCGCGATGGACGACAGATTGATGATAGAGCCGGCCGGGTTCTCTTCCCCCTCGTTCTCGGATTGTTTGATCATGCGTTTGGCAACCAGCTGACTCAACCGCAATGCGGGCATCAGGTTTTGATTCAGCAACGTGCGAACGGAATCATCCTCAGGGTCCAGCGGATCTGACGGGATCACCTGACGCGCGCCGTTGATCAGAATGTCAACCTGATCGAACGCGTCCAAAGTGGCTGACAGCAGGTTCGCAATGGTCAGCTTTTCGCGCAGATCGCCCGCGAAATATCGAATATTGCTGCCATCTGCCTGTTCGCCCAGTTCTTCGACAAGGCGCTTTTCGTCCATGTCTGCAAAGACAACATTGGCACCGGCATCGGCGAAATGGCGGCCGATGGCCAACCCGATCCCGTTGGCTCCGCCTGTCACGATTGCTGTCTTGCCAGCTATGGAAAAGGACATCCGAATCCTCCTGATTTGGTGGGCAGGTTAACGGGCCTCAACGTCGAGGGCGAGAGGCATGGAACACCTTGAACCGATTGTCTCCGGCGACTTCATCAGCATTGATGAAATGCTCGGTCAATGCGGCCTCATAAGGCAGGTGGCGATTGGCAACCATCCATAGATCGCCAATGCGGGTCAGGTTGCGAGCAGCAGAGGCGATGAAGCCCTGACCAAGGGCGGGGTCCGCGCTGCGCGACGTATGAAACGGCGGGTTCATGATGATCGTGTCCCTTGGATCGGAGGCCACCCATGTAATCGCATCGGCCCAGTGGAACGCGGCGCGTTCATCTTTCACATTGACCCGTGCGCAGTTCAGCGCGGTGTGATCCGCTTCGACAAGGTCCAGTGTTTTGATTTTATCGCGCTTCAAAAGCTCGGCGGAAAGATACCCCCATCCGGCGCCAAGGTCCGCGACGCGCGGTCCCAGTTTGGCAGGCAGGCTTTGCATCAACAGTGCCGAGGCGGGGTCAATACCATCTGCCGAGAACACGCCGGGCGCAGTTTGATATCCATCGACACTCTGAGTGTCCGGCGCGGCCCAATCCGCAAACGCTGCGGGATCAGACTGAAACCAGAATATCTTGCCATGCGCTTTGGACAGAGGGCCGTCAACGGCCACGCGTTTGCGTATGTCCTTCAACAGGCTGTCTATACCGTTGGTCTTTGTACCATCAACAACAACCACGCCAGTGGCTTGCGTGCAGGCGCAATGGACCAATGCACGCGCCAGTGCCTTGGCACGGGGCAGGTGAACAATTGCATCCTGACAGGGCCTGTTGGCCTTGGGCGCGGCTGTGAAACCAAGCGCTGCAAAATGATCATGAAACGGTTTGAAGGGCTGCACGATCTGCGATTCACGAGGCAGCTTCGACAAATCATCATCTGGCGTCGGGCCAAATATGGTCAGCGGCTGTGACAGCGTCAAACCGCTTTGCAGGGCAAGGTCTAGGCGAGGGGACATGGCCGAATATGTCGAACAGCAGCGCGGGGCTTACTCTTCACGTTCCATAGTGCATTGCAAAGGATGCTGGTGCCTGCGGGCAAAGTCCATGACTTGACCCACTTTTGTCTCCGCAATCTCATGGCTGAACACACCCACGACTGCCACGCCTTTCTTGTGCACGGTCAACATGATCTCGAACGCTTGCGCATGAGTCATGCCAAAGAACCGCTCCAGCACGTGAACGACGAATTCCATCGGTGTGTAATCGTCGTTCAGCAGCAGCACCTTGTACAAAGGCGGGCGCTTGGTTTTTGGGCGCGTCTGGACCAGAACGGACGCATCACCGTCGTCGTCCGACTTGTCAGACATCATCCATTGGTTTTCCAGCATCGCGCGCAACTGTCCGATTCAGGATTGGGTTTACTTCTGCGCTTATATAACGTCGTTCCCGTCAGAGGAAAGAGGCAGCAGGCGTATTAAGGATGACGCAAAAACTCACCACCATAGGGTTCGATGCTGATGATACTTTGTGGCACAACGAACGGTTCTTTCAACTAACGCAGGCGCATTTTACATCGCTTTTGTCCGATCATGCCGAACATGACCATCTAATGGAGCGTCTTCTGGAGGCGGAGAAGCGCAATATCCGGCACTATGGCTATGGTATCAAAGGCTTTGTTCTGTCGATGATCGAAACAGCTATTGAAGTGACCGAGGATCGCGTTCCCGCCTCGGTGATCCGTCAACTGATTGAAACGGGGCAGGAAATGCTGGCTCATCCCATCGAACTGTTACCGCATGCGCAAAAAGCCATCGAAGAAGCCGCCAATGCCTATCGCGTGGTATTGATCACCAAAGGCGATCTGATTGATCAGGAGCGTAAGCTGGCCCAGTCAGGTCTGGGTGAGTTGTTCGATGCGGTTGAGATCGTTTCGGAAAAGACCTCGGACACCTACCGCGCGATCTTTGAGGCCCATGGTGATGGTCCAACTGCGGCGATGATGATCGGGAACTCGATGCGGTCCGATGTGGTGGCTCCGATACAGGCTGGTTGCTGGGGCGTTTACGTGCCGCACGGTCTGGTTTGGGAGGTCGAGCATGCAGATGCCCCGGTCGACGCCAAGAGATTCCGAGAGCTGCGGGATTTGGGTGATCTGGGTGGCTTGCTTAGCGCAATCTCGTGATGTTGCTATTCGGCCTCAGTCAAAGAAAATTCCCGGGCCGTTCTGGGGTGTCCCCGGGATCGTCGCCGATCTAGTGTTCTGAGTGTCTGGGTTGGCTAGATATAGCGCTCTGCGCACGCCATAGCGAAACCGCGAAAACCGCAGCTTTCGGTTTATTTTAAAAGGCCTCTGTGTTAGCCTTACAGCTAAGCAGAATAAAACTAGCCGACCGGGAAAACCCGGCGGCGCGAGGCAGACAGAGGCAAAGATCGTGCAGGCTCGGCGTACAGTTCCGGCCCGAATGGGCTTATTTCTCATAGCATTCTTGTGGCTGTTTGTTTTTGCGCCACTCCAAGCTGTGGCTGCACCCTATGCGGCCATGGTGATTGATGCCCGAACTGGCGAAGTTCTTCATTCACGCAACGCCGATACTCGGCTGCATCCAGCGTCACTGACCAAGATGATGACGCTGTATATTGCGTTTGAGGCGGTTCGGAATGGCGAGATCACGCTGGACACGCCCGTCCGTATCACAAAGGCCGCAGCGGCTGAGCCGCCGTCGAAGCTAGGGCTGCGTTCCGGCCAAACGATTGCGTTTCGGTATCTGATCCGTGCGGCGGCTGTGAAATCGGCCAATGACGCAGCCACTGCCATTGGTATCGCGCTTAGCGGATCCGAAGCCGCGTTTGCGCGTCGCATGACCCGCACGGCCAAGGCGATGGGGATGAGCCGCACGACCTTCAAGAATGCCCATGGTTTGACCGAGGCAGGACATTTGTCTACCGCACGCGATATGACCACGTTAGGGCGTCATCTGCTTTATGATTATCCGCAGTACTATAACCTGTTCTCGCGTCAATCGACCCATGCCGGGATCAAGACGGTTCCGAACACGAACCGCCGCCTGCTTGCCGCTTATAAAGGCGCCGACGGGATCAAGACGGGATATACTCGCGCTGCAGGTTTCAACCTCGTTGCCTCGGCCAAGCGCAAAGATGAGCGCATCATCGCAACCGTTTTTGGTGGCAAGTCGGGCGCGTCTCGGAACGCCAAGGTTGCAGAGCTGTTGGATATGGGTTTCCGCCGCGCTCCATCGCGTGCGCCTATTCGCAAACCCGCACGACCGACTTATGCGGGCAACACGGGTCTTGGTGGGTCCACCCAGGTGGCAGCTGTCAGCGGTGCGCCCAAGGCAAGCCTGCGCCCAGTTATTCGTCCCGTTGCCACACAGGTCGCCAGCGCCGTTGTTGAAACCGCGAACCAGAACCGGGATCGTATCCAGGACGGTATTGCCGCAGCAATCGCAGAGGCCGACATTGCGCCAACTGCCCCCCCGGTCGAGAACTCGGATACGCGCCCCGCATTGCGGCCTGAGAACTTGACCGTTGCACAAGCCAAGCCCGCTGAGCAGCCGGAACCGGAACAAGAGGTTGTGACCCGCCTGTCCACATCTGGCGGGCATCTATGGGGCGTGAATGTGGGCCGCTACACCACGCGCTATGAGGCCGAGAAGATCCTGCTGAAAACGGCGTTATCGGAAATGACCACGCTGGAAGGCACGCTGCGCAAGGTCAGCCAAAGCTCAAAAGGGTTCGAGGCGACGTTCCAGGGCATGACCCGGGAACAGGCCGATCTGGCCTGCCGCCGCCTTCAGGCGCGCAATGTCACTTGTTTCATGATCGGGCCGTCATAAGACCCGGCATTCTCTCTCCTGATGGATCTGGGCTGCGAAGTTTCGCAGCCCTTTTTTTATCCCAGGCGCTTAGTCGAACACGTGACCATGTTCATATTGTTCATCCTGCCCCGCCGCCGCGGTCAGGGCGGCCACGTTATCCTTGGTGAAGAATCCATCATAATGGTGGCAGCGTTCGATATATTCGGTGATCAGCAACGTGTATTTCGAATGCTTTGAGAAGATCTGTTTCAGGTTCGGATCGTCTTTGCATTCCCCAACCACATGTGCCAGGAACGGCACGCCCTTGTCCTTCAGCGTATTGACGACAAAGTCGACATTCTTCTCGCCCGCGCCGTGGTCCCCATCCTGAATCTCGACGGCCATATGATGAAGACGACGGCCAAAGTTGCGCACGAAGTCTTCGGTTGGCATTGGTAGCTTCGCAAATGAATTCACGAAAGATGGCGTGTTGTTTGCGGTGAACACTTTGGCCGGAGATTTCTTGTCGTCATCCACATTGGCGTTGCGGTTCACGTTGGTCGAGGAATTCATGTCAAAGATGTTGTATGCGCCCCAGAAATAGTAGGGCACCATGGTCAGAAATTCGAGGATCGCATCTTCTCGTTCACCCGCCAGCACCCGTGTGGCAAGGTGATCGATACCCAGCATCAATGGCGCGATATTGCTGTCATTTCCGAATGCGGCTGCTTCCTCAAGCCTTGCCTTCTCAACATCGCTGAGCAGCACCCGATCCCCAAGGCCAAGGCTGTCGGGGTCATTAAAATCCAGCGTGGAGTATCCAACGCGATTGCAGGTGAAATCCGAAGGTGTGGTGAAGCGGAAGCCATCCAGCGTGTAGAACGGGTTTTCGGTATCGCTAGTATACTCAAAGCGGATGTTCTGATCTTCGAGCGTCTTGGTCAGTGTACTTAGATCGGTCGCGGCGAAAACCTCTCCGACATAGCGGGTTTGTGGGGTCTTGCGGGCCAGCGGGTACATGCGGTTGATCCGGGGAATGAAGTCTTCAAACCCATCGCTCAGCGGGGCCATCAGGATCAATGCCGGGTAGTCGGCATGCGCATGCAGGACCGAGAACTTATGTGTCCGCCCCAGATAGCTGGCCGAATGTCGATAGGGGGTCATGACATAGAGTTCGAGCATCGTATCGAACAGGGCGGTGGTTTCGACCTGAATGACAATCGCCCGCATCGGCCCGACCTGATCTGCGATGCCCGAGCTGGTTCGCCGCTCGTAGATCATCGGCAGATATTCATGGAAGAAGTCCGAGTTCTTCTTGTCGCCTCGCGGTTCGTAAGACATCAGATCGAAAGACATGCGCGCCTCCTTGCGGGGTATCCGGCTGCAAGCGCAATGGCCGGGCCAAATTAGCTGGAATAACAATAGTCAGAACATGCACTTGGATGCATGCTAGGCGCTCATCTGCGTTCGAGCAACAGTCAGACAATAAGGGGCCCGTATTAGGATCGGGTGTTTAGCGGTTGAACTTCGTCACCTCGACCCCGCCGCCAATAAGGCTCTCACGGACCGAGCCGGCGATTTGCACAGCCGTTGGCCCATCGCCATGTAAGCAGATGGTATCGATAGACGTCTCCAGACGTTTGCCGGATTCGGTGATGATAGCGCCTTCGCGGACCATGTTCAGGATGCGCGGTCCCGCAATCTGCGCATCATGGATCACCGCGCCGGGCAGGTTGCGATCGACCAGAGTGCCGTCGTCATTATAGGCGCGGTCTGCAAAAATCTCGCCGACCCATTTGCAGCCAAGCTCCCGTACAGCCTCTTCCTGTTTCGTGACCGCCAGCACCATGATCATGATGTCCGGATCGACATCCAGTGCACCTTGATAACAGGCTCGCGCCATATCGATGTCGACCGAGCACATATTGGCAAGCGCACCGTGTAGTTTCAGGTGCCGCACCTTGGTACCAACCGCAGCCGCCATACCCATCGCCGCGCCCAACTGATAGCGCACCAGATTGCGCAAGCTGTCATGAGGCAACTTCATATTGCGGCGGCCAAAGCCCTGAAGATCGGGAAAGCCCGGATGCGCGCCGATGCCCACACCGTTTTCGGCGGCCAATGTCATCGTCTTGGCCATCACGTTCCAGTCGCCTGCATGAAACCCGCAAGCGATGTTGGCCGAGGTGATGATCTTTAGCAGGCTTTCATCATCACCCATGTTCCATGGGCCAAAGCTCTCGCCCATATCGGCATTCAGATCCACGCTCGGCATTAGAAGGTCTCCTTAGTCGGTGGCAGAGATCACTCCGCCGATCAATTGGTAGGACAACAAATCCGGAATGTCATGCGGGTCACGGATAAGCGGTTCGATACGCCCCGGCAATCGAACCAAATCGGACCGAAAGGCCGCATCCAGCTCCATTGCCTGATCCAGTGTCACAAACTCAAACTGGATCTTCCCGCCCGCTGGAGTTTGCGCTGCCCGTGGCATGTCGCAAGGTACAACAGTAGCGATCCGAGGGTAACCGCCGGTCGTCTGGCATTCAGGCAGCAGGATGAACGGGTTGCCGGTGCCGGTCATCTGGATATCGCCAGGGGTTATGACCTCGGACAGGATGTTGAGCTGATCTTTGGCAGCAAAACCATCGCCATCGCTTTCCAATTGCATTCCCATGCGGTTGGCACGGGGGCCTCGTTTGAATTCGGTTTGAATAAACCGGGTCAGGGTGTCTGGATCAAAGAGTGGGGTTTGAAAGCTGGCAACAACGCGCACGGCACCGCCGTCAAACCGATCAGCAGGGGGCAGCTCGAATCCGGTCTCGCCCGAGTCTGGTCCGGCAGGCAGGGTATCGCCTGCCGCGACCGCGCGACCGATCTTGGCTGTCAGATGAGTTGAGCGAGAGCCGAGAAACATCTCAGTGTCGATCCCACCTCCCAGATGCAGGTACCCATAACTGCCCTTTAATATAGCTCCAATCGTCAGGCGTTGCCCCAGTTCCAGATGGTGGGACGCATTCCAGACAATCGCGGACCCGTCGATACTGGCCTGCATGGGCGCACCGGTCAGAGCAATCCGCACGGGTTGGGTTGCTTCGAATTCGCCACCCATGCCCGCCATTTCCAAGGCCGCAAAGTCTGGGCTTTGACCCAATAACGCGGCCCCTTCATGCAGCGCCAATATGTCAGCCGCCCCGGATCGCGAAAGCCCCTGGTCCAGATACCCCACGCGCCCTTGATCCTGAATGGTGCAGGCCGGGCCGATGTGTCGGACGATCAGGCTCATGACGTGATCTCTTGGCAGATTGCGCCACCAAGCCCGTCGTCATTATTGGCGCGAATGCTCTCCAATTCATCGCGCGATATCGGTTCAAACAGTAACTCATCTCCGGGTGTTAGCGTGAATGCCTCTGCCATGCCGGGCTGAAAACAACGAAAGGCCGTCTGTCCGATATGTCGCCATCCGGTCGGTGTGGGGCCGGAGAACAGAACAAATTGTGATATGGCCAGCACCAGGGCGCCTTCTGGGACCATCGGTGTCAAGTCTTGCAGTCTTGGGATGTTGAACTCGGGCCCAAGTGGCCCAAGATAGGGCTGGCCCGGCGCGAACCCGATTGTCAAAACACGTACCTTAGACTGACTCAGCCGCCGCACCGCTTCGGCAGGGCTCAAACCGGCCTCTTTTGCCGCATCCTCTAGTTGCGGGGCAAGGTCCGTGCCATAGACGGTTGGCACCCGCCATAGCTTTCGACCGGAGGGGAGGGGGGTTGTGTACCAGTCTCTTGTCTTCAGAAGCTCTTTGAGGGTGCCTGCCAAATCCGCGTGGGTCACGCGAGCTGGATCAAACCGAAGATAAGTGGACCCAAGCGTAGCAGATGTCTCCAACACCCCATCCAGTCCCAGCCGGTCAACCTCGGCTCGGAACGACAGGGCTGCACGGTTTGTGGGATCTGACATGGTTTCTGCAAAGGTGACCAGCACACCGTCAAAGCCAACATTGCCTACCATTGGATGAGAAAGGGTGGGGGTCATATACGCCACGTGTTGAATTGTACCTGCTCGGTCAGGAGCAGATCGTATCAGATGCAATTGCGCAAGGTCTGTTCAGATAGCAACCGGTCTAAGAGGTTTGGTAGAGTATATCTCGTATTCGTTGGATTAGGCCGGTCTCATTAAGAGGAATCTGCCATGAATCGGTGACCCAGAGCGGTTCGACTCAATGTATCGAGTCGCATCGCATTGCGCTCAGAAACCGCTAAGCCCCAATATGTTGTGGTAAGCCATTGACCAATAAATGAATCGTTTGAGATTCGAGGCGCCATGACCATGGGAAAATCCACTATCGCAGTGCAAGAATTGCATCTAACCGCCTGATATATATCGATTATTTCTGAATCTGCAAAAAAATGCGCCAAGATGTAATTTTCTGCTTGCGGCTTATGTTTGTTATGCTTAGAACCCCCTTCACCGGCGGCGCTGAGGTTGTTGTTGGGACGCTGGCGACGGCGGAGACTGGCCGGAGAGACGGTTGAGACG
>NZ_JBXWNG010000014.1:0-56617 GCF_059610245.1 Ruegeria sp. YTSA075
CTTTGCCCGCGCTGGCCCGGCCCCTGCCGTCCGCAGGACGCAAGGCCAAAGGCCGCGCAGATTTTTGATCAGGTTTGATCTTTGGTTGGAATCGGTTGCCATGACGCGCTATGGCTGCATCGAATGACCAAAAAACGCGCCATGAACACTCCCGAGCATCCCCTTTGGCGGACGACCTGTCGCGAAAGCGTCCCAACGACCTCTCTGTCGTCTGACATAAGTGTGGATCTTGCCATCATAGGCGGTGGCTATACGGGCTGTTCGGCAGCTTTGTATGCGGCGCAGCAAGGTGCGTCTGTCTGTTTGCTCGAAGCAAAAAGCATCGGGCATGGCGGGTCCGGGCGCAATGTGGGGCTGGTCAATGCGGGGCTTTGGCTGCCACCGGAAGATATCCGCAACCATCTGGGGCAGGAAGCCGGTGACAGGCTGATCGATCTGTTGGCGCAGGCACCTGCGGATGTATTCGATCTGATCGATCGACATGGGATCAATTGTGAGCCGGTGCGACACGGAACGCTTCACTGCGCGCATTCTGCTTCTGGTTTCCGTGATCTGCAGAAACGACATACGCAGCTAACAACCAGTGGCGCGCCGGTCGAGTTGTTACCAGCGGAGGAAGCGGCACAAAGAACTGGCAGCAGCGCGTTTTTCGGAGCGCTTTTCGATCCACGCGCGGGCACAATTCAGCCGATGGCATTTGCCACAGGCCTGGCGCGTGCGGCCTCCAAGGCTGGCGCGCATATCAATACAGATAGTGCGGTTCGTAACCTGCGACGCGAAGGGGGAAAGTGGTTGCTTGAGACATCTCGGGGAGAGGTACGGGCACAGGCCGTTATTCAGGCCACAAATGCGTATCATCAGGGCCCTGATGATACAGCGCCCGCCTATGTTCCGGTCTATTATTTCCAATATGCGACCGCGCCCCTGTCGCACAATCTGCGAGCCAGTATCCTGCCTGGGGGCGAAGGGTGCTGGGATACAGGGTTGGTTATGACCTCGTTTCGTTTGGACGGGGACGGGCGGATGATCATCGGTGGTATGGGCGATTTGGGTCGTGCCGGGCGGGGTGTGCATGCCGCGTGGGTGAGACGAAAACTGGATCGGATTTATCCGCAACTCTCAGATCAACCCCTTGTAGAGGGGTGGCACGGTCGGATTGCCATGACGTCTGATCACATTCCAAAGATCACGCAGATTGGCCCCAATGCGTTGTCGGCGCATGGGTTTTCCGGTCGGGGCATCGGGCCCGGAACTGTATTCGGGCGTCTGATGGCGCAAAGTCTTCTTTCGGGTGATCCGACCTGCTTGCCTGTTCCGGCTGTACCCAACTACCAAGAACGCTGGACCGGTCTACGACGGACCTTTTTCGAAACGGGCGCTGCGCTGACACATCTGATCAAGGCACGGTTTTGACCGGGTGATTGACGTTCAACTTCTTAACCGCGCTGCGATCTCTTCAATCCGTTTGCGCAACCAGCGATGGGCGGGATCGTTGGCCATGCGCTGATGCCAGACCATGTAGATGGACACAGGTTCGCATTCGAAAGGTAATGGCGCGCTGTCCAGTTCAGATAACGGCCCTTGTTTCATCAGCGCCGTATCGGTCGAAATCAGGGTGCTTCCCTTGACGAATGAGGGGATCGCGTTGAAATGGGGTAAGGTCACGACGGGCGAGCGGATTTGGCTCTGATCCACCCCACGCATCACTGCCCGCGCGCTGCGGCCATCGGGGAACCGCACATCGATATGGTCGCTTTTGCAATAGCTTTCCCAGCTGTCGGGTGCATCGCGTTGGGTTCTGTCGAAGAACACCATCAAGGGGCTGCACAACAGGCGTTTCTGTAGAATATCTGGCCCATCAGGGGGCAGAGGGGTCAGCATCAGCTGGCATCTGTCACTGCGCAGCACATCCGGGTCCGGAACGCCTGAGGCAATGAAGTCGATCCTCAGCCGAACCCCCTCAGTGCGGGTTGCGCGCAGAAGGTCGGGAAAGATCAGTTCGCGCGGCATATCATTGGTTGCGATGGAGATTTTGGTCTCTTCGGATTGCGGATCAAACGGGCGCTCATCGGCAAGCGCACGCATTCCGTCGAGGACGTTTTGAACCGGCTCTTTCAAGGACAGGGCGCGTTCCGTCGGCGTCAGCCCTTGACCTGATCGCACAAAAAGCGGGTCACCCAGCACATGGCGCAGTTTGCCTAATGTATGGCTGATCGCGGATTGGGTCACGCCCAGCCGGTCGGCAGCTTTCGAAACAGAACTCTCTTCAAGGATCGTCAGAAATGCGCGCAGGACCTTCCCGTCAAGATCTGTGAAATCGATTTTCTTCATATGATATATGATTAGGCATGAATGGATTTGCTGTCCACCGGGCGCTAGACAGTCATCAGGCAAGGGGGCTCTATGGGCATTCGATTTTTCTCGGACAAGAACCGACCTGTGCATATGGGTCCATATCCGTTGGAGCGTCTGACGCGCCAAAGCGCCATGCCCAACCTGTCAACGCTGTCTGATATGCCGCGGCTGAGCTTTAACCGGGATGAACAGCCTGAAAGCATCGTTAACGCGATGGGTGAGTTTCAGGCGATGATGGACACGATCCGAGATGGTCTGGTGAACCCGACCGTATCGGATATCCCCGCCGATCCTGCGACCCGCGCGAACCATCTGAAAGCGTTTGGATATTTCAACGATGCGTCAATGATGGGGTGCGGGCCTCTGCCGCGTGACGCTTTCTTGGATCAACCTCGCCGAAATCCCGATATCAACCGTTTGGCGCATGCCTTGCGCAATCGTCAGACCAAGACGTTGGCTTCTGGCATTGATGTGATCATGGCGGACTTGAAGGACAGCGTTGAGGCAACGCCCGGTCCGATCCATAACCATCACCATGTCATTGTTTTTCTGTACGAACACAACCGCGACCCTGATCCGGGTGAACCCGGCGCGGATTGGATCATGGATGCGCAGGACCACCGTGCTTGCCTTTTGGCGACTGAAAACGCGACGGTTATTGCGAACTACATCCGATTGCTCGGCTTTGATGCGCGGGCGCATTCGGCCATGTCCTCGGATGTTGATCTGGGCAAACTGGCCGTGGCGGCTGGATTGGCCACGGTCGAGAACTCGGTGCTGGTAGCCCCTTGGTTGGGGCGGCGTTTTGGGCTGGCTGCGGTCACCACAGAGATGGAGATTGCGCATGATCAGCCTTTGGCCCCAATGGCGCAGCAGCCCTGGTTCCACACTCAAGGCCCTGCTTGGTGGTTGGGCGCAGGGTTTGCCAAAAATGCGTTAAACCGCGATTCTTATGCCAAAAGGCGCTATGTAGACGGCGCTCATCCGTTTGAAGATTTGAAACGGGTCGAAACACCAACCACGTATATCGACGAAGAAAATGTCGCCCGCGTCCCCAAGCGCGCAGATATGTTCGCCCGCGCCCAGTTCGGGGATATGGGCAAACATCTGCAAGATGCTGCAAAGGGCGGATACTATGTGCGCAAATCCGCCCCAAGCTTTGCGCAACGCCGGGCCCTTGGCGCGTTTGTTCTTTTACAGGATGGCGACAGTGCGGATGTGCCCAAACCCTCGGACGCTGCTCGGAACGCCGCCAACATCAAGGCGGCCAGCTACTTTCTGGGCGTCGATGCTGTCGGGCTCAGCCGCTGCCCGGACTGGAGTTGGTACTCCCACGACGCCACGGGCGAAGAAATCGTACCGCCCCATGATCAGGCCGTCAGCATGATCATCGATCAGGGCTATGAAACGATGGAAGGCGCAAGCGGCGATGACTGGATCAGCGTTGCACAATCCATGCGGGCCTATCTGAGGTTTTCGCTGCTGGGCGGGGTGATCGCGCAGCAGATCAGAAACCTGGGCTACAAGGCCAAGGCGCACACGGTGATGGATGGCGAAGTGCTGCAACCGCCGTTGTTGCTGCTGTCTGGATTGGGTGAGGTTAGCCGCATTGGAGAGGTTATCCTGAACCCCTATCTGGGTCCGCGTTTGAAATCGGGGGTGGTGACAACCGATATGCCGATCGATCATGACAAACCCATCGATTTTGGCCTGCAAAGGTTTTGCGAATCCTGCAACAAATGCGCGCGTGAATGCCCCTCGGGTGCGATTACGGCCGGACCTAAGCTGATGTTCAACGGCTATGAAATCTGGAAGTCCGACAGCCAGAAATGTGCGACCTACCGGATCACGACGCCGGGCGGGTCAATGTGTGGGCGTTGTATGAAAACCTGCCCCTGGAACCTCGAAGGCATCTTCAAGGAACGCCCCTTTCGCTGGGCTGCGATGAACATTCCGCAGGCAGCCCCCGCATTGGCACGGCTTGATGACGCAGTTGGAAATGGCGGGCTGAATGACACCAAGAAATGGTGGTGGGATATCGAGTTGCAGGGCGATGGATCTTATCGGCCCTCAACCCATCCACCTAACCGCCGTGATCTGCAACGGGAGCTTGACCTAAAGTACGAGGATCAGACTTTGGCGGTGTACCCTGCCAATCTGGCCCCGCACCCGTGGCCCTATCCCTTTGCCATGGATCGAGAGGCTGGGATCGCCGCGTATCAGGCGATGGTTTCGGCAGATGAATACAAATCCCGCAAGGCTGCGGGGGATTTGTCTGTTGTACATCGCTATCAGATCGCAGGCGACGCACCTGTGATGCGGGTTGCCGTGACCAAGGTCGATAAGATGACAGCGGATGTTACCAAATACGAGTTCGCATCGCTGGATGGTGCGCCCCTGCCGGGATGGACAGCGGGCGCACATCTGGACGTGCTGGTCGCGCCCGAATTCCTAAGGCAGTACTCGATGTCGGGCGACCCTGCGGACCGGACAACCTATCAGATCGGTGTGCTGCGTGAGGATGAGGGGCGCGGCGGATCCGCCCTTTTGCATCGTATCTTCAGCGAAGGGCGAAAAGTTTTCATCTCAAAACCGATCAACCATTTCGAACTGGACGAAGCGGCGACCAAGACCTTCCTGATGGGTGGCGGTATCGGGATCACGCCGATGATTGCCTTTGCCCATCGCTTGCATGCGCTGGGCCAGGATTTCGAACTGCACTATTCCGCCAGCACGCGCGACGGCGCCGGGTATCTTGAAGACCTGGCGGCAGCCCCTTGGGCAGATCGCGTTCACTATCATTTCTCGGGCGAAGGAACCCGTGCCGATCTGGATGCAATCCTATCGGGCTATCGCGAAGGGTGGCACGTCTATACCTGCGGACCGGATCGTTACATGGACGGCGTGATGCAGGCGGCCACTCGACAAGGTTTCCCTGAGGACGCGCGGCATCTGGAGTATTTCTCGGTTCCGGAAACGCCTGAATATGAAAATCACCCGTTCAGCCTCAAACTCGCACTTACGGGTCAGGTATTGCCTGTGCCAGCCAACAAGGATGCGGCTCAGGTCCTGAATGAGGCCGGGTTTCACGTAGATGTGAAATGCTCAGATGGGATTTGCGGGGTCTGTAAATGTGGGGTCCTGGCAGGTGACGTAGACCACCGTGATTTCGTTCTGTCGGCCAAACAACGTGAAAGCGTGATGATCCTGTGCCAAAGTCGCGCTGCAGAGCCGGACGGCGTGATCGAGATCGACCTTTGAAAAGAGTCTGAAAGCGACATCATTTGACATCAAAATAGGTCGCGCGGGCCATGGACGCCGGAGGGCGGCTGAACTAACGTCCATCCGAACCCCAGTGAATCCTGATCCACAGGCGCGAGGTAAAATCATGGATTATCACAGCCCTGCCAGCTTTGCCGAAGCTTCGGCTCTGGCCGCAAATGCAACGGGCATCACACGATTTCTGGCGGGCGGCACCGATGTCTTGGTGCAGCTGCGCTCGGAACTGGTGACGCCCGATACGCTGATCGACATCAAGAAAATCAACGGTGTACACGACATCACGCGCAACGCCGACGGCAGTTGGACACTTGGCGTTGCCACCACGGGTGCCGAGATGAGTGAACATCCCGAGCTTGGCCGTGACTGGCCCGGTGTGGTCGAGGCGATGGACCTGATCGGATCGACTCAGGTACAGGGGCGCGCGACGCTGACTGGGAACCTGTGCAACGGCTCTCCGGCAGCTGATTCCGTGCCCGCCATGGTCGCTGCTGGTGTGACCGTTTCGGTCACCGGACCAGATGGGACGCGCGAGGTTGCTGTTGAGGACATCCCCACCGGACCCGGCAAGACCTCGCTGGCGAAGGGTGAAGTGATCTCGGCCGTCAATATCCCCGCACGGGACGACAATGCAGGCGACGCCTATCTACGCTTCATCCCGCGTACCGAAATGGACATCGCCGTCGTTGGCGTGGGCGTCAACCTGCGTCTGGACGGCGACCTGATCGCCGAGGCGCGCGTCTCGCTGGGCGCTGTCGCCCCAACCGTCTTGCTGGTAGAAGACTGCGCGAACGCGATCATTGGCAGCACACTGGACGATGCAGCGCTCGATGCGCTGGGCGCGGCAGCCTCTGCCGCCTGCAACCCGATTGACGACAAGCGCGGCACCATAGCGTTCCGTACCGAGGTGGCCGGTGTTCTGGCCAAACGCGCCGCGAAAATCGCCTATGCCCGCGCGAAGGGAGAAGACGTATGAGCAAACTTCACGTATCCACCACCGTCAATGGGGACGCGGTTGATTATCTGTGCGACCCGCGCGAAACTCTGCTGGATTGTCTACGCGATAAACTGAATCTGACCGGCGCGAAAGAAGGCTGCGGCACCGGCGATTGCGGCGCCTGTTCCGTCACAGTCGATGGCCGTCTGGTATGCTCGTGCCTGATGCTGGGCGTCGAAGCTGAAGGCAAGCAGATCGAGACGGTTGAAGGTATCGCGGACGGGGACGTTCTGCACCCGTTGCAGAAGAAGATGATCGAATACGCGGCCCTGCAATGCGGCATCTGCACTCCGGGCATTCTGGTCGCGGCCAAATCGCTGCTGGAAAAGAACCCCAACCCGACCGAAGAAGAAACCCGGTACTGGCTGGCAGGAAACCTCTGCCGCTGCACGGGCTATGACAAAATCATTCGCGCTGTGATGGACACGGCGGCTGAGATGCGGGAGGCGTCATAATGGCTCTGGACGATCGCAAAACTGATTTCACTTTTGTTGGCACGCGACCAAACCGCCCCGATGGTCTGGACAAGGTGACAGGCCGCGCCAAGTTTGGTGCGGATATCACCGCGCCCGGCATGCTGCACGGCGCGATCCTGCGTTCTCCCCATGCCCATGCGCGGATCATCAAGATCGATGCGTCCAAGGCCGAGGCGCATAAGGACGTCAAAGCCGTCATCACCCGCGCCGATTTCGCCAATGTCCCGTTCAAGCCCGGTCTGGAAGGCGAATTCTGGAACGTGCTGGAAAACGTCATGGCGGGCGAAAAGGCGCTCTATGATGGTCACGCGGTGGCAGCTGTGGCGGCGACCTCTGCCCTCGCGGCGCGTGATGCGTTGAAACTGATCGAGGTTAAATACGAGGTCCTGCCACATGTCACCGATGTGGATAAGGCGATGGCACCGGACGCGCCGGTGATCCGTGAAGGTGCTGCGGATTATTCCGTGCCTGAAGGCATGCACCCCAACGTTGTGCGCTATCACGAAAGTGGTCACGGAGACGTCGAAGCCGGATTTGCCGAGGCCGATCTGATCGTCGAAGACAGCTTTGTGACCGAGGCGACCCATCAGGGCTATATCGAACCGCATGCCTGTCTGGGCATGTTGGGCAATGACGGCAAAGGTGAGCTGTGGTGCACCACGCAAGGCCACTGGATTGCGCAGAAAACCTGTGCCGCACTGCTGGGGATCGAGACCTCACAACTGCGTGTCACCGCATCCGAAATCGGCGGCGGCTTTGGAGGCAAGACCACCGTCTTCATCGAACCTGTCTCGCTCGCACTGAGCCGTAAGGCGAACCGCCCGGTCAAGATCGTGATGACCCGGTCAGAGGTGTTCCGCGCCACGGGGCCGACGGCCTCGGCATCGATGGATATCAAGATTGGGATGAAGAAGGACGGTACGATTTCGGCGGCACAGGGCGTGTTCCGTCTGCAAGGTGGGGCGTTCCCCGGCGCGCCGGGCGATATGACCGCCATGTGCGCTTTTGCCCCGTACAACCTGACCAACGTCAAGCAGATCGGATATGACGTGATGGCCAACCGCCCGAAACAGGCCGCTTACCGCGCGCCGGGCGCGCCGATGGGGGCGTTTGCCGTCGAATCGGTGATTGATGAGTTGTGTAACAAGCTAGGTCTCGACCCCGTCGATGTGCGCCTGAAAAACGCCGCGCATGAGGGCACCAAAGCCAGCTATGGCCCGACCTATGAACGCATTGGTCTGGTTGAAACGCTGGAGGCGGCTAAAGCCCACGCGCACTACGCGGCTCCGTTGAAGCCGGGGCAGGGGCGCGGAATTTCCTGTGGATTCTGGTTCAACCACGGCGGTGAAACTTCGGTGTCGCTGGCGCTGTCCGAGGATGGCTCGGCGCAGTTGATGGTGGGTACACCGGATATCGGCGGTTCGCGCGCATCGATGGCTCTGATGGCGGCCGAAGTTTTGGGCATTCCCTATGAAAACATCCGTGTAACCATCGCGGATACCGCAACACTTGGCTACAACGACGTCAGCCACGGCTCGCGCGTAACCTATGCCAGCGGATTGGCCACGATCAAAGCCGCGAAACATGCGGTTGAGAAGCTGTGTGAACGTGCAGCGGCTAAATGGGACATTCCCGTCGATGCGGTAAAGTGGGAAAACGGCTGCGCGGTGCCATCCGGGCCCAATGCTGGAAACTTTGACCCAATGCCGCTGGCTGATATCACAGCCAATATGGGGCGGACTGGCGGACCGATCTCGGGCCATTTCGAAGCGACGCCCGAAGGTGCGGGTGTTTCGTTTGGCACGCATATCGTCGATGCCGAGGTCGACCCGGAAACCGGCAAAACCAGCATCATCCGCTACACGGTCATTCAGGACGCCGGTAAGGCGATCCACCCAACCTATGTTGAAGGCCAGTATCAGGGCGGTGCCGCGCAGGGCATCGGTTGGGCGCTGAATGAGGAATACATCTATGGTGAGGACGGGCGGTTGCAGAACTCAATCTTCCTTGATTATCGCATTCCGGTAGCGAGCGATCTTCCGATGATCGATACGGTGATCGTGGAAGTGCCCAACCCCGGCCACCCGTTTGGCGTGCGTGGTGTGGGTGAAACCGGCATCGTTCCGCCCCTGGCCGCTATCGCCAACGCGGTGTCAAACGCCGCTGGTGTTCGGATGAAGCAATTGCCAATGTCCCCGCCGCGCATTCTGGCGGCGCTTAAGGACAATGGTTGAGGTCCACCTTTGGTCTGGCCTCCGGTCGCTGACCGGGGGCCAGCAGGTAGTGGAGGTCGAGGCCAAGACCACCGGAGAGCTTCTCCAAGCTTTGGTCACCGCGCATCCACAATTGCAGGCCCCGATAGATGCAGGCGTTTCTATCGCCATCGACGGACGTGTGATCGCCACGGGTCTGACCGAACCCATCCCCGAAGGCAGCGAAGTCTATCTGATGCAACGTCTCAGAGGCGGCTAAGCCCCGGGCGACCACGGTTCGCGTCCGACCATCCGGTCGGCCTCGGCCGTGATGTCGTTCATGTGTTGCTCAAGGCTCAGCCGCAGCGCCTCGATTTCCTCTTCACTGGCCTTGCGCGGCACCGTCTCGGTCCATTCGCGGCACAGAAACACGCCCTCATTGCGCCAGGGGCGGGGCATCAACAGGCGATCCCAGGTACCTGCCTCGCGACCATGTTTGGCAGAAAAGGTGATGCCAAAAACCCGTTTGCCCGAGGTGCGCGCCCAGACCAGTGGTACGGTCGACAACACCCGTTCCGGGCCCCGCGGGCCGTCAGCGGCAATCCCGATTGAGATACCCCGTTTTATCTTGCCGATCACTTCGCGCGACACCGCGATGTTGTTCGCGTTCTTGCTGGTCATGGCGATCGTGTCCATGCCGAATAGTTTCTGTACGCGTCCAACCATGCTGCCCGCGCGTGCCGAGGATGTGATTGAACAGATTTCGCCTTTGTCTAGTGGGAAGAAATAAGGCGATTGGGCCAGTCTTTGGTGCCACAGCACAACGATGACCGGTTCCCCCTGTTCGACCAGCTGGTCCAGTTCCTCATACCCGATGCGCTGCCAACGGGTGTTGCGGTTGACCAACCGGATATAACTGGCGATCCGCCGCGCAGCCCAATTCAGTAAAACTTCGCTGTCGGCGATTTTCGTGCGGAGGCTCAAACTGGGTTCCTTTTGTTGCCCGAGCTTTGTCTTACCGCACTGCGCGCGCCGCGCAACTTGTTTGTCTGATGACGAACTGAGAAGGATTGCAAAAAAGCCTCTTGAGTCCGCCGCGCGGCTGGCATATCTGGTGGCGCACCATAGGGGTATAGCTCAGTTGGTAGAGCGACGGTCTCCAAAACCGTAGGTCGCGGGTTCGAACCCTGCTGCCCCTGCCATTCCTCCGCTTCAGTTTCGTATATCTTTTATTGGGGTCGTGCCTTTGTCAGCGTCAGCCAACATTGACCCGGACCAATGTGTGTGGATCGCAACCACAACCAACAATATTAACAAAGTGCAACCTGTTGTTCGGCGCGAGTTCATTGACATACCTACCTGGGAGCTTGCGGAGGCTGAACTCAGTAAGTACAAGCCCCTTTTCGATGCTGTTTATAACGACTGGAAGCGCGGAGATATTCTCACCCCGGAAATGGTAGGCGAGGTCTGGTACTATAATTCGAAGGCGGACTATTATACCGCGCCGTTTATCTCTGGTGGCGGATTGCCGATGGTATCGGAGGCTGCCAAACGTGTTCTGGAGCGCTATGATTTGGGAACGACAGTCTTTCACCCGATCACGTTGATGAACTCCGAAGAGACCGCGCGCACCACATCTGAACCCTACTACCTGCTCAATGTCGCCAATAAACGTTCCATGGGAAATTACGACGTGCTTGGGCCGAGAGGCGACTATAGAGCGCCGCTCAACAATCGGCACGGAATTCGTTTTCGTCCTCAAAGTGGCCAAGAGGCAGAACTTGTTGTCATCCCTGAAGCCTTGGGTGGGCCAGACATATGGCTCGACCCCAAAGTCCCAGAAATACTGTTCCTGTCTGATGCGCTGGTTCAGGGGCTCAAGGCGTCCGGCGTCGATAAAGGCTGGGGCCTTGTGCGCTGTGCCGTAGGCACTCTCTGAACTGCAAACTGCCGGGCCTTGATCCGATTGGGGTTCAAAGGCCTTGGGTGAACGAATGCCATCAGCTCAGATTGGACATCACCGCATTAACCAGACCCACACACCATCAAGCCAACAATAATTGGTCCCCGATATTTGTCTTGTGCCGGGTCGGCATCGTTTTGGCATCCCGCCCGTCGATGGTCAGTGACAGATCTTTATAAAACCCCTCGCTATCGAACCACCAGCGATGGGATTTGGCCATCTTGCGCTGCCCTTTCGGCACGTCGCGCTTGTATTGTTCCTCGCAATAGATGTCCCAATGCCCTTTTGAGGTCAGCTTGGGCATTCCAACGCGGCCGACACGTTCCCTGCCACCGTTCACAAGGCCGCCGGATAGCGCCAGAACCTTGTCCTTGCCGCTGTAGTAGTTGGTAAACCGCTTGCTGCGCTTTTTCAGAACCAGATCGCCCCAGGCGCCTTTTTCCAACCAATCCGCATCCACATCACCCGAGGCGAAGGTGACCTGATCTGCCGACCAGATTTTGTTGCCGGGTCCTGCGGAATCACCGAAGTCAGAAAAGGCGCGCAAGACAACCAAAGCCCCCATAGAATGCGCCAGAATGTGCACCTTGGGCTTGGGTGTCATGCCGAGAATTGGCAACATCCCATCCCCAACCAGATGCGGTGCCACAGCTTTGGCATCTGCGCGGTCGCTGTCATAGGTATGCAGCGACCCGTCGCTGGGCCAGTCAAAGGCGACAACCGCGCCCTTAAATCCGTTGGCCCGGACGCCCTTTTCAATCTTGTCCAACCGATCCAGCATATCCTTCTGGCTGGTATTGAAGCCGTGAACATAGATTAAAACGGCAGAGTCTCCGCCTTGCTGCTGCACAAGCTCCAGCCATTTCGCCTTTTTGATGATGCCCCCTTTGCGGATACGTCCGTCGGCGGTTTTCTGAGTGATATGGACGTAACGCGTTTTCGCGGCAGGTTTCAGGGTGAATTTCTTCTTCTGTGCATTGTAGGTGCGGCGTGAGAAAAATAAGGCCATTTGTTAAACTCCTTTATTAATAATCTGCTGAGTGTCGCATGAACCGCGGTGTTCACAAAACGCAATTTCGCAAGGGTTGGACGGTCGAAGCATAAGGAAGGTCGACAGGTTCCCTCTGCCGATCGAATGGCTTATGGTCAGGTCCGGTAGACACAGACACACGAGGACCCATGTCGCGCTTTGACGGATATTTCCTGCGGCAGTTGCTGATTCTGTTTGGCTTTTTCACGTTGGTCCTTGTCGGGGTGTTCTGGATCACCCGATCCGTCAGCCTGTTTGACCGGGTCATCAGCGGCGGGCAATCGGCGATGGTGTTTCTGGAGTTCACAGCCCTGACACTGCCAACCCTGATCCGCACGGTGATGCCGATGGCGGTTTTTGCAGCGGCGGTTTACGTCACCAACCGATTGAGCCGTGAAAGCGAGTTGACAGTGATGTTGGCGACCGGGTCCAGCCCGTGGAGGTTGGCGCGCGCCGTGGTTCTGTTTGGCCTGATCACGGGTTTGATGATGGCGATCATCAGTGTCTTCCTGCGCCCGGCTTCGGTTGAGCAGCTTGAGATCAGACAGGCCGAGGTCGCCGGGGATGTAACGGCACAGCTGTTGAACGAAGGTGAATTCATGCACCCGGCCGAAAATGTAACGGTCTATATCGGGGGCATTGATCTGGATGGAACACTGCAAGAGGTGTTTGTATCCGACCGGCGTGATCCAGAGAATGCAGTCAGCTATTCCAGCGCCACGGCCTATCTGGTGAACAACAGCACCGGTATTCATCTGGTGATGGTCGATGGGGTGGCTTTGCGCCTGAATGCCGAGGGGCGGACGTTGTCCTCGACCCTGTTTCAGGACGCATCCTACGACATCTCGGAACTGGCCAATACAGGCGGCATGACCCGGCGCAGCCTCGAGGCGATTTCAACGGCAGAATTGCTCTATTCCATGAAGACCATCGAGGAAACGGAATTTCACAGCCGTGGGCATCTGATCGAAGAATTGCATCAGCGCTTCTCGTGGGTTGCGATCTGTATCGCGGTGTCGCTGGCGGGGTACGCAACGCTCATGCTTGGCAGCTTCTCTCGTTTTGGGCTATGGCCACAGATCCTGGGGGCCTTCACAATTCTGGTCCTGCTGGAAGGCGTCAGAGGGTTTGTGTCGCCCGTCGTAATCGACGATCCACGGCTTTGGGGATTGCTCTACCTGCCAGCGGTGATCGGAATACTCATTTCGGTTCTGTTCCTACTTGTCGCAGGTCGACCGGTGTTGAAGAAACGCGTCAGGCCAGAGGGGGCTGTGGCCTCTCCGGCCTGAGGTTGTTGGCGACGCGGGCCTGAGCTGGGTGGAGTGCCCAAGAACTAGCAGGATGCCATCAGACGATAGACGATCTGTGCGGCGGTGAAATCCCATGCAGCGTTGCCATCAGGGGCCAGTTCGACCACGTCAAAGCCAACGCATTTACGGCCTTTCAGGGCGTGTTCAACAAGATGCAGCGCTTGGTAATACCCTAAACCACCGGGAACGGGTGTGCCGGTGGCGGGCATTTGTGAGGGGTCCAGGCCGTCGACATCAAAGCTGACATAGACCAATTCGGGGAAATCCTCGGGCAGGTCGACGGCGTGAACGTTGCCGGTCACCAAGTCTTCGGCATCCATGTGGAAGATGTTGTTCGTCAGGCGGCTTTGCGCCTCTTCGGTTGAAAACGCGCGGACGCCGAATTGTGCCAACCGGATGCCTTCCTCAGCCAGCAGGTGCATGACCGAGGCGTGGCTGTGTTTTTCGCCCTGATATGCGTTGCGCAGGTCTGCGTGGGCGTCGATCTGAACCACGCCAATCGGTTGGTTCAGCGCGCGTGCTACGCCCATCACGGCGCCATAACTCAGCGAATGCTCGCCGCCCAAAGTAACCGGCACTTGGCTCGCGTTGATTGCGGCCTCGGTCCGCTGGGCGAGGCGCTCCATCACCTGGGGCAGAGGGCCGTCACAATCAACCGGGGCTTCGGTGAAGATACCCTCAGCGCAAGGTTCCGCGTGGCCGGTAATGCGTTCAAGTTCGTTGCTGGCTTCGATGATCGCTTCGGGGCCTTTCGCGGTGCCTGATCCATAGGAAACAGTACGCTCTAGCGGGACTGGTATTACGCGGAACCGGGCGTCTTCGGAGCGCTCGGATGCGGTTAGCTCACTGTCGAGGAAAATGCTCATGAAAGGCGGTCCTTAAAGTCATCATAGCCGAACTGCTTGATAAGTTTCAGCTCGTCTGTTTCGCTGTTCCACAAGGCGATGGTGGGCAAGGGAACACCGTTGAACGTGTTGGTCTTGACCATGGAGTAATGCGCCTGATCGAGGAAGGCGAAACGCTGGCCGACTTCCAGAGGTTTATCCCATGTATAATCACCGATCACATCCCCGGCCAGACAGGACGGCCCGCCGAGGCGGTAGGTGTGGCCAGTCTCGGCTTCGCCCAACAGGGCGGGGCGATAGGGGGCCTCGATCACGTCGGGCATGTGGCAGGTGGCCGAGATATCGGTGATCGCGAGGGTCATGCCATTGGTCGGCAGGTCAAGAATTTCGCCCACCAAAATGCCCGCGTCCAGAGCGACGGCTTCACCGGGTTCGAGGTAGACATCGATGTCGTGTTTTTCACGGATCGTTTTGATAAAATCCACCAAGCCATCACGGTCATAGTCGTTTCGGGTGATGTGATGTCCACCTCCGAAGTTCAGCCATTTGAGCGCGCCGATGAATGGTGCCAGCTTGGGTTGAACCGCTTCCCAGGTTCGGCGCAGCGGCTCGAAATCTTGTTCGCAGAGCGTGTGCATATGCAGGCCATCGACGCCACGCAGAGTATCGGCGGTCAATTGACTGACCGGGGTGCCCAGGCGTGAGCAAGGGGCGCAGGGATCGTATTTCGGTATCTCGCCTTCAGAGTGTTCCGGGTTGATGCGCAGGCCGACTTGTACGCCTGCCGTTTGCGCTTTGGCGAGGAACCGGTCTTTTTGAGCGGGAGAGTTGAAGATAATATGGTCAGACAGGGACAGGATTTCGTCGATCTCGGCGTCTTTGTATCCGGCGCAAAAGGTTGCGACCTCACCACCATATTCCTCGCGGCCCAACCGTGCCTCATAGATGCCGGAGGCGCAGGTGCCGCCGAGGTGTTGGCGGACCAATGGGGCCAGCGAGAACATCGAAAACGCCTTGAGCGCGCTGAGCACATGCGCGCCGGAGCGGGTGCCGATTTCGGAGAGGATGGTCAGGTTCCGCTCGACAGCTTTTTCGTCGACCACAAAGCAGGGTGTGGGGACGCGGCTGAGGTCGAAATTGCGGAAGGCACCAGCGTCACCGGCTTGGGTTTTCATCATGTCGGACATGTCCGGCGTCTCCGATTGTGCAGAGGCCGGGGGCGCTACCGTCGCCATTGGTGCTCGGACCAATGGCGCATCAATGGCGACCCCCGAGGTATTTTTGAACAGAAGAAGTTCAGGAGATTAGAATTCGACCGGGCCGTCGAGTTCGTGGACCTGCCACGGCAGGCCGTGATCGTTCAACATATCCATAAAGTCATCGGGGTCGAGCTGTTCCATGTTCCAAACGCCCGGCTCAGTCCAATTACCTTTCAGCACCTGTGCCGCGCCGATCATGGCGGGGACGCCCGTGGTGTAGCTGACGGCCTGGCTGCCGACCTCGGCATAGCATTCCTCGTGGTCGCAGATGTTGTAGATGTAGAAGGTTTTCTCGCCCGATCCGTCCTTGGCCTGACCTGTGGCAATGTCGCCGATGCAGGCCTTGCCTTTGGTTTCCGCCCCCAGATCGCCGGGATCGGGCAGCAGGGTTTTCAGGAACTGGATCGGGATGATCTCCTTGCCGTCATGCATCACCGGGTCGATGCGTGTCATGCCGACGTTTTCTAGGACCTTGGCGTGCATGATGTAGGCGTCGCCGAAGGTCATCCAGAAACGGGCGCGCTCGATCTCGGGGAAGTGGGTGCTGAGCGATTCCAGTTCCTCATGATACATCAGGTACATGTTCTTGGGGCCGATGGCGGGGAAGTCGAACTCGACCTTGTGGGTCATGGCGGGGGAGTGCTTCCACTCGCCACCTTCCCAGTGGCGGACCTCGGCCAGCACTTCGCGCAGGTTGATTTCCGGGTTGAAGTTGGTCGCAAATTCCTGATCGTTGCTACCGCCATTGGCGTCCAGCACGTCGATCTGGCGGATGGTATCCAGCTTGTGCTTCTTCAGCCATTTCGCGAAGACGGATGTCACGCCCGGATCAAAGCCCGAACCGAGGATGGCGGTCAGCCCGGCCTCTTTGAACCGCTCTTGATAGGCCCATTGCCAGTGATATTCGAACTTGGCCTCATCCTCGGGTTCGTAATTCGCAGTGTCGAGGTAGTGGATGCCGGCCTCAAGGCAGGCATCCATCAACACCAGATCCTGATAGGGCAGGGCGAGGTTTACAAGGATTTCGGCTCCGGTTTCCTTGATCAGCTTGACCGTGTCTTCGACCTTGTAGGCGTCCAGTTCTGCGGTGGCGATATCAACACCCACACGCTCTTTCACAGCTTTAGCGATGGCGTCGCATTTCGACTTGGTCCGGCTGGCCAGAGTGATCTCGGTAAAGATGTCCGAGTTCATCGCCATCTTGTGCACGGCAGCGTGGGATACGCCGCCAGCGCCGACAACCAGTGTTTTTCCACTCAAAGAACCCATGGGGGTCATCTCCTCTCACAGGGGGTTATTCGTAATAGGTGTAGCCGTTGATCGAGTCGCGATAGGCGCTCATCAGGGTTTTGCGGTCCTTGGCTTGCAGAGTACCGGTCGAGATCGCCTCGTCCACCATTTTGCGGAAGGCAGCGACGCAATCCTGCGGGTCGAATTCGACGTAGGACAGGACCTGGCTGATCGTGTCGCCCTCTTGTTCATGCAGCAGGTCGAACCCGCCATCGGCGCGCAGGTCGATGGTGACGACGTTTGTATCTCCGAACAGGTTGTGCAGATCGCCTAGCGTTTCCTGATAGGCGCCGACGAAGAAGACGCCCATGAAGTACTCGTCCTCATCCGGCAGCGAATGCACCGGCAGGCTGGGTGAGACACCGTCGGCCAGAATGAAACGGTCGATCTTGCCGTCGCTGTCGCAGGTGATGTCTGACAGCACGGCGCGCCGGTCAGGCGTTGTGTTCAGACCTTGCAGCGGGACGATCGGGTGTAGCTGATCGATGGCCCAAACATCGGGCAGGGATTGGAACAGTGAAAAGTTGCAGTGATAGATATCGGCCACTTTCTCAAGCTGATCATCGACATCCGTTTCCAGGCCGTCGCGGGCGGCCAGCGCCTTGAGGCGGGCCATCAACGAAAGGTAGATGCGCTCTGCCCGGGCCATTTGGCGCAGGTCGACATAGCCGCGCCGGAAGAGGGCGCGAAGTTCGTTGCGATAGAATGTGGCGTCATTCCAGCATTCCTGCAGGCGATCCTTGCTGAGATAACCGTGCACGGCGGCGAGGTCCGAGACCATATGATGGTCCTCCGGTTCAACCTCAGGGCCGTTGGGGGCATCATAGAGCGTGCTTTCCAACACGTTGAACACCAGCATCGAGGATGTTGCCACGACGGCTCGACCGCTTTCAGTCACCAGCGTGGGGTGGGTGATCTCGGCCTCATCCATCGCGTAGGCGACGGTTTCGACCACATTGGCGCAGTATTCTTCGACCGTGTAGTTGATCGAGTTTTCGGCTGCTTTCTTTTCGCCCGTATAGTCCACGCCCATGCCGCCACCGAGGTCGAGATGGGTCAGCGGCACGCCCTCGCGGGTCAGTTCGGTATAATAGCGGCAAGCTTCCCCGACAGCGCGACGCACGTCATTGACGTCCTGTACCTGAGAGCCCAGATGCGAGTGTTGCAGCTTCAGGCAATGCAGCAGGCCCGCGTCGCGCAGTTTATCCACGGTGGTTACCAACTGGTCGGTGTTCATGCCAAAGGCAGATCGGTCGCCCGAGCTTTCCTCCCATTTGCCGCTGATCTGGTTGGTCAGTTTGACCCGCACACCGATCAGGGGTTCGATGCCCAGTTCTTTAAAGACTTCGATGACCGTGTCGGCCTCTTTCGGGCTTTCCAGAACAATGACAGTATTGAAACCGATCTTACGGGACAGGATTGCCAGTTGGATGAACTCGGCATCCTTGACGCCGTTGCAGACGATCAGCGCCTCAGGCGCCAGCCGGTGCGCAAGAGCCACGACCAGTTCCGGTTTGGACCCCGCCTCAAGCCCGTAGTTGTATTTCTTGCCAAACTCAACGATCCGATCGACCACCTGCGCCTGCTGGTTTACCTTGATCGGGAACACCCCGCGATAGGTGCCTCTGTAGCCCACGCGCGCGATTGCAGATGCAAAGCTTTCGTTCAGATGCGCGATCTCGTGTTCCAGATAGGACGCGACGCGCAAAACCATCGGCGCTTTGATCCCCCGGTCATCCAGATCGCTGAGGATACCGGGCAGGCTGATCGCCGCCGTGTCCGGAGACAGCGGATTGCGCAGACCGATCTCGCCCTGCTCCGTCACCTCGATGAGGCCTTTGCCCCATTTCTCAACCCCGTAGATGAAATGCGGTGCGTCGGGCGTCTGTTTCAATCAGGTCGATCCTTAACATGAGCGTGCCAGCTTCGCGCCCGCCAATACGGCAGCAGTTTGATTCTTCCAAGTGTAAACTATGTGACGGGGATTGCCGAGTTTCACGCGAAGCTACGGATCGGGATCAGATGATTGTCCCATTGGCAATCCGAACGCGACAGAACCTTCGGATCTTCGGGGTTTAATGTGCCAAATAGCCCGGTTCCAGTTGTGAAGGTCAACCCATCGGGGCCCGCGCCAAGCCCGCAAACGTCTTGCAGTGCCGAGGCGTCTGTGAATGTAGCGGTCTGCACGTTGAACCGATGCAGCGCATTGCCGCGCGGGCAGGTGATGGCAATGGTTGCGCCGTCGGACGAGAAGGCAACGCTGCCCGCATATCCCTGTAGATGGCGTTGTTTTGCAACCGGGGCGGACAGCAAGACCGGGTCTTGGCTTATTCGGTGTAGACCCAGTAGCGGCGGATGCTCGGTCTGGTTACCTTGCCACTGCATGGCAAATCCGACGAGCCCATCGCCGCGCACAGCCAGATGCCGGATCGAGTTCTTGTGCAGTGCGCTGGGCAACTCCATCTTGTCCAGCACTCCGCCTGTCAGGCTCAGATAGCTGAGGTTCGGGCGCATTACCGGCAGGTTCAGCTTGGTGCGGCCGGTTTCAGGGTGGGTTTCAATACCGCCATTGGCAATCACAAGGGTCTGCCCATCTGGCATCAGGCGGATGTCGTGAGGGCCAATGCCACCAGATGAGAACTCGTCGAGCCGCTCGAAGGTTTTCGCATCCCAGACGCTGATGCGCCCTTCTCCGCTGTCATAGCTATTCTCGGTGGCAAAAAACCGGGTTCCGTCTGCCGAGAACGTGCCATGCCCATAGAAATGAAGACCTTCAGGGGCCTCAAGTCGGGTCAGTTCTGTACCGCTGGCGCAATCAATCACAACCGCAAATGTGCCGGGGCGCCGTGCGAAGGCTACGGCTTGGGGCTCTGACGGATGCGCGGCGGCGGCGTGACCGCGAGCGGGTAGGGGCAGGGCGAACAGGATATCCCCTTCAGCGCTCAGACCCGCCAGTCGAAAAGACCCATCCGGGAAAAGCCCAGCTGCCAGGTAATCTGGTGCACCTGCCGCGGCCCATCCTCGGATCGGGGCGATGCTGGCAGCAGCGAGACCGGCGAGGAAATGCCTGCGACTGGTCAAGGGCTTAATCTCCGTCCAATGAGTTGAAGCCGGCGCTGATGCCAAGTGTCGGGCTAAGCTCGGTCGTAGCGATCTGGCGAATATCATTGATCGACTGTTGCAGCGCTTCTACCCGAAAGCGACCCTGGGGATCTGCAACACCGGCCAAAGCGGGGTCGTCTATCGACCGGGCACTCTCGATCGCGCGGTTGAAAGCTGTTTCCAGATCGGCGGCGATTTCCGGGTGATTGGCAGACAGGCGCGCCGCAAGGTCACGCGCTGAGACTAGCGAAAGCTCAACATGGCGTAAGGACCGTTCGGAACGACGCGCCTCGGCCCGTTTGGGGCGCGGTCGGTCAAACGTGCCCAGCGGCCGGCCCAGACGTGTCTCGGATGTGAACTGCAGTCCGGTCGACAGTGCCTTGAACAATTCCTGCAGGGCCTCATCTTGTGTGCGATAGGGACCATCAGCCCCAGGTTGGGTCAGGTCGGGCGCATAGGTTTCCCAGTCGGCAGCCATAGCATCGGCATTTGCATCAATATCAGCACTAATCGCCTGAATCAGGGCACAGCGATAGTCGGCGCTGCCTTGCTGGGCAAACTCAGGGTCATAGAGCATCCGTTCCAGCGCAAAGAATCCACGCCCGGCAATTGAGGTTTCGGCATAGGCTTCAGCTGAGGCGACGGCGGCATCTTCGATAGCGATGTGTTTTGACAGGGCTTTGGGGGTAAAGCCCTTGGTGTCCGGCCAGAAAGCCATCGCAAAGGCGCGATCATCGGTTTCGGTCGGCCCAAATCGCAGGTGGCTGGCCGAAATCCATGCGTCGAATGCTGTGCTATAAGCGGCCCGAAGGGCTTGCGATTCCGGGGCACAATCCGTCTGCGCTGTCATGGCCAGAACGTCTGTTGCTTCGGAAAGGGCCGTGAAGCGTGGCAGGATGTGGTTTTCAGTCACATCGACCAGCGCGGGCGTGCGGTCCTGCGCCGCGGCGGACAGCGGAAAAACCAAGGCTGCGATCAGGGCGAGTTTATACATGTGTCACAGGCTCTCCAAAAAACGGATAAGGGCATCCCGGTCGGCTTTGGGCATAGAAACGACCTTGTCCCGGGCGGCTTGCGCCTCGCCGCCATGCCACAGAATGGCTTCTAGCAGATTGCGCGCGCGGCCATCATGGAGGAATTCTGTATGGCCCGAAACACGTTCGGTCAGGCCAATCCCCCACAACGGGGGGGTGCGCCACTCGCGGCCTGTTGCACGTGCTTCAGGGCGGTTGTCGGCCAGACCTTCGCCCATATCATGAAGCAGAAGGTCAGTATAGGGCCAGATCAACTGGAAACTATGTTCTTCGCGGTCTTCCAGGCGGTGGGTCACATACGACGGAGTGTGGCACGAGGTGCAGCCGGAGCTATGAAACACCTCTTTCCCTTTTAGCACCGCAGGGTCATCTACGTCGCGGCGGCCGGGTACACCCAGATTGCGGCTGTAAAAGGCCACTAGGTCCATCCCGACCTGATCAATCTCGAAACCTCTGTCGTCATTATCGCCATGCGGTGCTTGCACACAATTGGTCTGCGTATCGGTGCAATCCCCATAGGGTGCAGGAAACAAGGGGCTGGACATGCCGATATCCCCCGCAAAGGCCGCCGCGGATTGTTCCATGACGGTCGGCATTCCGGCTTTATGGCCAAACCGTCCCATCATCGGCGCATCATATTCCACCGACCAAACGATGTTCGGGCGGCCTGATATCCCATCCCCATCCGCGTCCTCTGGATCGGCCTTGGCCAGCAGGTCCTCGACCGGGATCGCCTCCAGCAATCCCAGGCCGATCATCTGCGGTGCGACCCGGGGACTGAGCATGGCATCCGGATGCAACGGGCCATAGCCCAGATCGGCGGCATGGTAGGTCGGGCGGCGCAAAGAGGCGGTTTCTCCCTCCGAAAGCGTAACGGGAACCTCGCTGTATGTGATGTCCAAGCGGTATTCTGCCGGATGCCCCGCCAGTGCAAAATCCTGCATCTGACCGCCATAGGTGGGATCGGGCAGGGTGGCGATGTAATCCGCGATCTCGGCATAACCGTCTTCCGCCGTGCCGGGGATAGAGACCCGCAGAAACATCGAAATCGCGGTGTCATCCGGCCCATTTGGCGTATGCCCGCGCCCGTCCTTGATATGGCAGCGCTGGCAAGAGCGTGCGTTGTACAGCGGTCCCAACCCATCTGAGGCAAGTGTCGAGGATGGTGATGAAACCCAGATTTTCCTGAACAACCCGTTTCCGACTCTGAAATCCAGCTCCTGCTCAAAGCTCAGGTTGCGCGAAGGCAGGGAAAACGCGTCGGCATCGTTGCGCGCACGGACTGTCGCGGCCCCTGCGGGCAGGTCTTCAAAGCGTTGCGGGGTGGTGAAATCCCGTGGTGGCGCGGTGGCTTTGGATATGCGGTCCAGCTCTTCGTCGGTGCGGGGAATGACGGACAGGTGCAGGTCCTGGAGTTCGGACGGCAGAGCGGGGGTGGCGGCCAAAGTGCTTAGCGTCAGCGCGATAATGCCACACGCCTTTGTCCAATTCTGGAGTATTGAGTTACGCATAGGTGGCTGTGCTGCGCCGTTCAGGCAGATCAGCTGGCGTTTCCAGAGCATTGATGTGACTTTCTTCATCAGTGATCAATCGTTTGATCAGTACCGTACAGGTAGGGTCAACTGAGTTTGGCAGCCAATCGCATTTCCACGTACAAGGCTCTAGTCTAGCTCTCTTTGAGCTGCGGCTTGGCGCCCAGGATCAGAAACAACGGTACGAGGCATAAGGCAATGCCAATATGACCAGAGGCGCGGCTTTACGCCTCTGGTCACAGGGTTTTGACTATTGGAACACTGCGTCCGGGTTATCCAGACTGTCCGATCCTTCGAATTCGATATTCTCTAGCTCAAGCGCAGCAACGATACGTTCGATCGTTTTGGTCTGGTCGATCAGACCGTTCACGCCACTCATGATCAAAGCTTCGCCTCCGGCATTGCCGCGTTCCAACATCTGGTCATAGGCGAACCCCGCTTCGGCGGTGGATTTCATCGCGCCCAGGGCCAGCATGGTGTTCGCCAGTTTGGCTTTCATCTCGGTATCCAGCGCGGGGTCGCTTGCGATGACCAGATCAGACAATGACGCACCGCTGACTGGGGTCCCGTCGATCCGAGTGTAGCGACCCAGATAGACGTTCTGGATGCCAACGCCGTTGTAGTAGTGGTCGTTATGGGTGTTGTCGGCAAAGCAGGAATGCTCCTCTTCCGGATCGTTCAACATCACGCCAAGACGCATCCGCTCACCTGCGGTTTCACCGTATGAAAGCGAGCCCATGCCAGTCAGAATCGCGCTGATGCCGGTGTCTTCGTTTTCAGTCAGCGCGTCGCGCGCGTCGCCACCTTCTGCCCATTGTGCCGTCATCCATTCCAGATCGCTGACCAGCAGATCGGTTGCGGCACTCAGGTACTGGGCGCGGCGGTCGCAGCTTCCGTTGGTGCAATTGTCATTTTGTGCAAAGTCAGTCCACGGGCGGTTGCCAGCACCAGTGCCATGACCATTCAGGTCCTGACCCCAGAGCAGAAATTCGACTGCGTGGTAACCGGTTGCCACATTGGCTTCGATCCCATCCGCCTCATGCAATGTCTCTGCCAGCAGTTCAGGAGTGATTTCAGATGCATCAACAGCGTTGCCAGACAGTTCGAAACTGGGGTTGGCGATGACGTTCAGTGCAGCAAACTCGTTCTCGTCACTCGGGCCGCCATAGGACGCGTCGACATAGTCGATCAGACCTTCGTCAAGAGGCCAGGCGTTTACCTTACCTTCCCAGTCATCGACGATCGCGTTGCCGAAACGATAGACTTCGCTCTGTTGATAAGGCACGCGCGCGGCAAGCCAGGCGGCGCGCGCCGCGTTCAGGGTAGCATCTGACGGATCGGCGATCAGAGCGCTAACGGCAGATTGCAGCGACATCGCAGCGATCAGGCTGTCAGCGTAATTGGCTTCGGCGATATTCGCGTAAGTATTCAGGATATCTGATTTTGCGGGGGCATCGGCGGCCGATGCGGCGGTTGCGGCGCAAAGGGTCAGGGCGCTGGCAGCGACAATAAACTTCGTCATGGGGTTTGATCTTTCCTGTCAGTGAAAGGCAGTGCGGTCAGAGGCGACACATTGTTCTAACGCCTAAAAGCTGAGTGAATAAGTCAGAATTGTCAACCTGAGTTTTATTGTCAGATATACGCCTGCGCATGGGCAAACTGCCGCATATCCCCATATCTAGCGATGCGTGCCGTAGCGACCCGCGTTGCGCCCCCCGCGATTCGGGCTAAACTCTGACCTGTGATTCTATTTTTGGTGGTACGTGGTTAATGAAGCGCCTGGTTCTTCTTTTGTCTTTGTTGTCGGCGGGGGTGGCAGCCCATGCGACGCAGCAGGACGGCCAACGTAAACACGGAACCGGACAGCTTGGCATGGTGTTCGCCGGGGCAGAGTTCGCGCTGTCACTGGCCGTTCCAAGCTCAGATATCGTTGGGTTCGAAAGCCAGGCCGAGACAGATGAAGATCGCGCTATGGTTGCGGTTGCCATTTCGGATTTGTCTAAGCCTTTGGAGTTGTTTGTCCTTCCCGAGGACGCAGGCTGTTTTACTGCATCTGCCAATGTTGCATTGACGTCAGAGGAAATAGCCGACCAAACACAGGCCGCGGAAGCCAGCGATGGGGCAGCGCAGGGGCCGGAACATTCTGAGTTTCGTGCGGACTATGTTATCCAATGCCAGGACATGGCAGCGCTGACGACAATTGAGTTCGCCTATTTCAGTCGTTTTGAAAGAACGCAGAGCCTTGAGATCAGCATCACCTTGCCTGACAGCTCTCATGAGTTTGCAGTAACGCGCGCGACTCCGTTGATTGATTTGACCGGTCTTTAGAAACAGTATCGATTCCTGAGGGCTATTGTTCCATTTTTGGCCCGATAGATCATGGTTTGCAGCCTCAGAAGAACGGAGTATCCGCTTTATCTGGGAACGAGGTGGTTCAAGCTGGAGAAGGCTGACGGCTAGGGGGCTGGGATGAAAGTTGTCATTCACCAGGGCTTTCACAAAACAGGGACCAGAACCCTCCAATCAATGCTCCACAAAAACCGAAGGGTTCTGAATAATCGTTTAAACATGCTTTTGCCACGGGACCTGAAAGAGGCTGGATTTTCGGCGCGCCGATACGCCGTCCTGCCTCAAGATCGCGTGCTAAAGGGTTTTCGCAAAAAGCTGCACACGGTGCTCGAAGCCTTTGTCGGCCAAGAAGACAAACCCCTGTTGATCAGTAGCGAAGAATTCGCAGGCATGATCCCGGGCCGCAAGAACGTCTGGTCATATACTCAGACCCATGTACTTGCACGGGTTCAGTTGGAAGAGGTGCAGCGGCTTTTTGGCAGGCAGGCGCAAGTGACTTTTTTCTTCACAACCAGAAATCCATCCGATTGGATCAGAAGTGTATATTGGCAAAACCTTCAGGCAAGCAGGCTGATGGAGGAGCTTTCGGATTATAGCCAACAGCTCAAGGCTGCTTCCGATCTGGATGCGGTGGTAAGCAGGGTCGAACAAACGGTCTCGACCCACGCGCGTGTCGCGCGGATCAATGTCTCAGACGCTGACGACCGATTCTTGGCGCTTACCAAGGTGCTGTCGATACTTAATGTGCGCTCAGATGATCTGACCCCCGTCAAAAATGCGAATGTCCAACCCCCTGGGGCCGCCGCATATTTCCGTGAGCTTAACCGTTCAGATTTAAGCGATGAAGAGGTTCAGATCGAAAAACGGGCCTATCTGGATGGTTTAAAGGCGCGCAAAGCGAACCGATAGCGGTTTCAAATCAAGGCTTTGCGGATGGTTTGATTAGGATATTTGGGGGAGGTGGTAGCGGAGGAGGGACTTGAACCCCCGACACGCGGATTATGATTCCGCTGCTCTAACCAACTGAGCTACTCCGCCATGAGTGAGAGGCGATGTAAGCGAGCCGTCGGAGAGGGTCAAGGGGGAAATGGTCGGTTCGACAGGGAATTTTTCTGATCTAACCTCAACCGACATCAGTTGATGTATTGTCTGCTTTCGCAGCGTTCTGGATTACCCTGCGTATGAAATCTGCACATGTTTCCGGCACGGTGATGGGGGTCATATGGCCCAGACCATCGACCTCTTCATATGTCAATCCAAACTGCTGCATTTGCGGCCCGTGCATTGCGGGGGACAGGATCGTATCCTGTGCCCCGTATAAAACTCCTCCGGGCGTTTTCAGTTCAGGATAGCGTGCGCTTTGGGCTGCGATGCTGTCATCTACCCCGACGAGATCCTGTGATGCGGTGATAAAGGCTGACGGGCGCAAGCCGAGCGCGCCACCAGCACGTTCCAGGAAATCATCCGGGGCTGTTTCGGGGTCAAAGGCCACCTGCAAGACGTGGGGTGCCGTTTTGGACGCAATGGGAACAGCCAGGGTGTTTCCGATCAGGCGGCGTATCCAGGCCGTGCGGATTTCAAGGGATTTAAACACCTCTGGCGGCTTTGGCATTTGATGAGTCAAGGGCGCAAGCAGGGCTAGGCTGGACACGCGGTCCGGGTAGTCCAGTGCGATGGCAAGTGAGACCGCTCCGCCCAGTGAATGCCCGACTAACACGGCATCAGTGACGCCCTTTGCATCGAGGAATTCGGTGATCATGCGGGCCTGTTCGGGCAAACGGCCCATCTCAGCCGTGTCGCGGGTAGAATATCCACAGCCTGATCGGTCCAAGGCGATCATGTGATACTCATCCGCAAGCTCATCCATCAGCCCATAGGTGAAATGCTGCAATTGCCCGGCCAGCCCGTGGATCATCACAATCGTTTGTGCGTTGGGGTCGCCTTTTTCAACGTAATGAATGCTGCCGCCTGAGACCGGGATTATCTGGCCCAATTGAGGAACGGTCTGAAGGCCAACCTTGGTCAGATGCCTTGTCCAGAGGTGCATACCCAAAAGAAAGACCACGAGAAGTGCCAGCACGCTCAGAACAATTGTCATCTCATCAGTCTCCTTTTGCGTCGGACAAGGGTACGTAGTGTTCGATGCCCGCGGCGGCCATACGTCGCTGGAACTCAGCAGCGGTTCCGGGCCACAGGGCCGTATTGTGACCTTTGGCATCCTGATACCATGATGTGCAACCGCCGTCTTGCCAAACAGCGTCCGCGTGCCGGTTTTGCATTTCCTGTGTAAATGCGGCTTGCTTTTCTGCATGCGGGTTGATCGTGCGAATGCCTTGATCCGACATTGACGTAAGCACTTCGCCGATATGACGCACCTGCGCCTCGATCATCAAAATGACCGAGTTGTGGGCCAGCGTTGTATGCGGTCCCAAAAGGATGAAAAAGTTCGGGAACCCTGCAACTGCGGTGCCCAGATGGGCTTGCATCCCGTCTGACCAAGCGTCGCGCAGTGTCAGACCGTCTGCGCCCTTAATGTCCAGACGTTCAGCAATATCGGTCACGTGAAAACCGGTTCCCCAGACCAGAACATCGGCCTGTACCTTTGTCCCGTCGCTGGCTGTGATCGTATCACCCTCGGTCGACGCGACGCCCGAAGGGATGATATCGACATCGTCGCGCATCAGGGCTGGATACCAGTCATTCGAGCTGAGGATACGTTTGCACCCGATCTGGTAGTTCGGGGTCAGCTTTTCCCGCTCTGCCGGGTCCGATACTGCGGAATGCAACGCTTTGTGCCACAGGTGCATGGCGTATTTCACCATAAGCTTCTCGCGCCGGAACACGCGGTGGCGGAATTCAAAATAGGCAAAGATCAGGCTTCGTCTCATCCGCGCGAGCAGCGGAACCTGCCGATACAGCCGTCTGACCCATGGCGCGACCGGTCCATCCATACGCGGCAGAACGTAAGGGGCGCTGCGTTGGAAGACAGTTACCCGCTTCGCGATCTTTGCGATTTCCGGGACAAACTGTATGGCCGAAGCACCTGTGCCAACAACAGCTATATTTGCGCCGGTCAAATCAACATCGTGATCCCATTCGGCGGAATGAAAGCTGGGTCCGGCAAAACTTTCTGTACCCGGAATTTTGGGGATTTTGGGTATATGCAGCGCTCCGATGGCCGAAACCAGGAACTGAGCAGTCCAGCGCTGCCCTTCATCTGTTTCAACGTACCAATGATCACCGCGCCACCTGGCGGATTTCAGGCGCTGGTTGAACTGGCAGAGGTTATACAGGTTTTCTTTTTGTGCAATGCCTCGCAGATATGCCTGTATTTCGGCCCCACCTGCATAGACCTGACTCCAATCCGGGTTCGGATGGGACGCCATGCTATAAAGATGCGATGGCACATCGCAGGCAACCCCGGGATAAGTGTTCTCGCGCCATGTCCCACCGATATCATCTGCCTTTTCCAGAATGGTGATATCGCGGATGCCCAGTTTGCGCGCCTCAAGTGCCATGGTCATCCCGGCGATGCCAGCGCCTATGATCAACATATCCGTTTTTTGATCCAAGCTCTCGCCCCTTAGCACAACCATATGGTGATCACCCCAGCATAGATAAGGATGCTGGGGTAAGAAGCAAGCTGTCGTTTGTTCGGTTCAGAACGCTGGTGTGGAACGTCGTGCATCTTTGACCCGGACCAAGCGTTCAAAGTGCCGTGATCGCTCAATACAGCGCGGATTTTGCGGACATTCAGCGAATGCCCGCAAAGCAGGTCGACCAGCTTATGCCGCCATTTCTATCTGAACTTCACCGTCATGTAAGAAGCACCTTAAATCGAAAATCGACAGATCGACTGGATTTGGCAATCGAATGTCATCAATGCTTGGCAAATTACCTGACGACAGCTCAAATGAGCGGTCAATCTGTGAGATTATGACAATAATCACCCCGCGTTTGGCAGCAAATTTTTTGAGTGCCCGGACTTGTTCATCAAGTGGTGGATTGCTTCGCCGTTGATCCAATAGCTGTAGGTAATCAACAACGACCAGCGCGTCATCAGCCGTTGTGCTGACGCATTCGATAATATGAGCTGCGCAGATGCTGTCCGAGGTATCAACGACAAGAGGACGGTCAAAACCCTGAGCGTCAAATCCGAGCTTTTCAAGTCGATCCCAAACGTCCATTTCATTGTAGTCCAAGGTGAAAACATATCCTGTGCGATTGTTTTTTTCAGCCAATGCAGCCAGCTCCAGCCCTAGAAGTGTTTTGCCGTGTCCTGGGCGCGCGCCGATAAGCACCAAATCACCTGATTGCATCTGCCTTATGATTTCTTTTGCAGGTGATGCTTTAGAGTAGTTGGACGCTAAATGACTCCAGTCGTTGAAGCCCTCTTTCGCGGCAATCTGATTAAGTGCCTCGTGGAGTCTAATGTCGCTATCACGAGCCAGCAATTTGGCATGACGCTTTAATTTGTAGATTGGAGATGAAAGTTTCATCTTGAACCTCCTTATTCGAGTGGTCTCCGCAATCCCTCCTTATGCGCGCGCTCGAACAGGTTGGGTTCGACTCAGTATCGCTCTGCATGTTGAATGCTGCCCCAGTGGAGGGGGGAGGCCCGAGCAAGGCCATGCGCAGATATTACCTTGAATGGTTGCAACACTCAATTGGGTTTTGGTTATTCTCCGCACGCTGACGAAAGCTCTATTTGGGCTGAGAGCAGCCGTATTGTGTGCTGTCCTTCTAAGCCTTGGTGCCGGAAATTGCAGAATTTCGCAGGGGCCGAGCGGGGTCAGTAATGTGGCTGAATAGTCGAACATCTCTGTCGTTCAACAACCGGGCGCACCTCAAAGGACACGGGTTGGCGGCTGCTCGGAGATCACAGTTCTAGGCGATCGGCCCGACCATGGCGCACCAGACGCAGATTGAGGATATCAGCCTCAGGTGCGCCGTGCTCCAGCGCAAAGACAAAGGCGTGGGTCAGGAAAAAACAGGCCGCATCGATGTCGCCTGCGCCTTCGCGCTCATCGGCGGCCATCGTATAATATGCGACAAGGGCAGCCGGATCATTGCGCGCATGCGCGGCCAGCAACAATTCATCCAGCGCTGCCCTGTCCATTTCTTTCAGCTCCATGTGCGATTTCGAGACTATTCGGAGCGTCCATTCTCTATCTGTGTCGCGACCCAATGGTGGAAGTTATGCGTTGGGCCATCCATCGCGGGCGAGAACCGGCCGCCGTCAAACAGCATACCATGTCGGCCTTTTTGCATGCCTTCGACGACAAAAACATCTTCTTCGAAAACGGTTTTCCACAATTGTGCGTTCGAGGCACGCAGCCCGTCATGTTCGGGCGTCTCGCTTTCGCTTTTGGCATAGTAGAGCTCGATATGCTCGACAGTATTGCCCTGATCGACTGGTTCCAGGATGATTGCAAAGCTATGATCGCGCTGAACGCCCAGCAAGACGTTCGGATAAAGCGCGATGTATTCCGCGCCTTCATTCCATTTGTCGCTGAGATCCGGAAAATCGGGCATTGTTGCGCCGTCCTGATCGGTCAATTGCCGATAGACCAATGTGCCCTGACCCGAATAATGCCCGCGCTTTTCGATATTGTAGTGATCTTCCAGCCGAGAATAGCTGTTGAGCCCCGGATGGACCCACGGCAGGTGGTAGCTTTCGCAATAGTTTTCGACCGCCAGCTTCCAGTTGGTTTTGACCTCAAGCTTGAAAGAGGACTCATCGCCGCCATGGAACAGTGGAGTTTCGAACTCCTTCCAGCGCTCCAGCAACTCCCGATGCGCATCCTCAAAGGCCGGGGCATTGCCGTCGACATTCACAAAGATCACATCGCGCCAGACATGCGAACGAATACGCACCAGCCCAAGGTCTTCGTTTTTGACGTCTTGATGTTTGTTCTGACCGGGGCCGCCAACATGGGGTGTCGCGCGCAACTCGCCCTTCAGGCTGTAGCACCAGCTGTGATAGGGACAGCGAATGGCGCCGCCAATTTTTTTGGGCGCATCCACAAGGATCATCCCGCGGTGGCGGCAGGTGTTTTGAAATACTCCAATCTCGCCATCACGGTCGCGGACGATCAGCAAGGGCATACCCAGGAAATCCACTGGTTTTGCATCTCCGGCTTCAGGGACATCCTTGCCAAATCCGATGCCGGACCAGTTTGCGTAAAGAACGGATTGCCGCTCCTCGGCGAAAACGCCGGGGTCGACGTAATGTTCGTTTGGCAGACCGTTGGCAGTGTTCACATCGGCCAGAACCGATGAAAGCGGGCCATGTTTATTCATCAGGCTCTCCTGCGACTGAATTGCATTGCAAACCCTATTGGCGGAGAGAATGGGGTTTCCTCAATATCAGAAAACCTCATCACAGGTTGAGTTGAATTAAACCGTTCCTTCGCGCACCTCTTGAATGATCCAATCTTTGAGCGCGCGGGCGTTGTCGGACAGCTCATCATCTGGCCGCCCGACAAGATAAAACTGATTTGGGGCAGTCAAGTAATGCGAACCGATGGGAACCAGTTTGCCTGACTGCAACATGGGTTGAATCAACCGCTGCCACCCCAAAACCAGACCTGCCCCCTTGCGGGCCAGTTGCAAAGCCACCGAATAGCTATTGACCCTCGCCTCGGATGTCAGCCGTTCCTCGTAGCCCAGTTCGCGGAACCAATCTGGCCATGTGGTCCAGCTGTTGTCTTCGGAATCGAGATGTATCAGGCGTTGGGCTGCAATATCCTTTAACCCTGTTCGGTTCAGGCGCTCGGCCAATTCCGGGCTGCCGACCGGGATCAGGTTGTCACGATACAGTGAGGTGTGGTCCAGGCTGGGGTCTCCGTCGCGCCCGTAGCGGATAAAGAAATCCAGGTCAGGGCGATCCCGAAAGGGCCTGTCTTGCGAGATCTGGTCGACGCTGATCTCGGGCGCGTCCCGCCAGAATCGGATCACCGATGGGGACAGCCAAAGGGCTGCAACGGCAGTGGTCGAGCCCACGGTCACTTTTCCGCCAAGTGAGCGATCCCGTATGGTAGACAGGGTCTTTGAGATACGGGCGAATGAGGTCGACAGCGCCTGGTACAGGGCTTTGCCATCGTCGGTCAGATCGACGCTGCGGTGTTTGCGCTGAAACAGCGGTGCCTCCAGATACCCTTCGAGCGCTTTGATCTGGTGGCTGACGGCTCCGGGCGTTACCGAAAGCTCCTCGGCGGCGTTTTTGAAGCTGAGGTGGCGCGCCGCGGCCTCGAACGCCGCAAGGGTGGTCAGGGGCGGCAGTTTATAGTGGCGTCGGGACATTGCGGGACCTGGCTGATTACGGATTAGTCTTGTTCGCGTGACTATGAAAATTTTTGCCATTGAAAGAAAGCAATTGATGCATGGACAATGCTGCAAATTACCAGAGCCGCGATCCATGGGTCGTCTACACCTTCTAAAAGGTCGGTTTTGGTGCGACAATTTGGCAAGGGGCGCTTTAGGCAGACAGATGAACTTGGATCACGATCGGCAGGAAATGCAAAAATTCACCTGCCGAAACTGTGGGCCGCTCCACCAAGGACCTGCAACATGCGGGTCTGAATTGTCGCAATTGCGAATCAATGGGCAGTCGGGCCTGGTGGGCAAATTCAAGGAAAACAAGAATTGTATGCGCGTCTGAACACACGGCTTTGGAAGCAGTAAGCAAACGATAACATCAAGAATAATGAGAGGGCATCGCATCTGCGGCAGCTCTCCGCCCCCCTCGCATCGACAACACGGAGGAGAGATATGTCGGTACCTGAACCATTCACGGATCTTGAGATAGAAACGGCAGATGCCGGTTTCTATGAAAATTACAGCGTACCGATTGCGCTGATCAGTAAGGGCATCATGGTGGCCCTTGTGCTGTGGGCGCTGGTTTGGCCTGCGAATGCCAACAGCACTTTGGGCAGCTGGAACGGTCGCTTGCTGGAAAGCTTCAATAGTTTTTATGTGATTATTGTTGGTCTGTTCTTCTTCTTTCTGGCGATCGTCGCCATTATCCCTTCAACCGGTAAGCGGGTCATGGGTACGCCGGGTGAGAAGCCCGAGTTCTCAAATTTCTCCTGGTTCTCGATGATGTTTGGGGCCGGTTTGGGTGTCGGGCTGATGGTTTTTGCCACGGCTGAACCGCTGGGCCTGTGGGGATCGAACCCAGTTGTTGTCTCGGGCGCGGTCGAGGGTAACAGCCCCGAAGCGCTGCAGTCGGCTTATCGCTTTACCTACCTTCATTATGGTTTCCATGCCTGGGCCATTTACGTGGTGACGGGTCTGTCGCTGGCATACTACGCCTATACGCGCAACATGCCGTTGACGATCCGCGCCGCACTGACCCCTTTGTTTGGTCGTTTGATGAACGGCTTTCTGGGGCATGTCGTTGACGTTCTGGGCGTCGTGGCAACCATCCTGGGCGTCTCGGTGACCATTGGTTTCGGGGTCAGCCAGTTCATCGATGGTTTGTACGCCATCACGGGTATGCAGTGGATTATGGACCTGAGCGGAGATGTTCCAGCGCCCAGCAAAGTTGGTCTGATATCGGGTCTGCTGGTTATCATGAGCCTGTCGATCATCTCAGCTGTGTCTGGTGTCGGGCGCGGGGTTAAGTACCTGTCGAACCTCAATCTGGTTCTGTCGATCATCCTGCTGGGGACATTCGTAGTGTTTGGTTCATTCGTCTTTGCGATGACAACCTATGGCACAGCGATGGTGGACTACATCATTCACTTCCTGTCACTTAGCTTTGGCGCCTATAGTCCGATGTCCGCGGATGCCTTTGCCGCTGGTCTGCCGGAAGCGGCGAAACCGTTGGCAGGTGATCTGATGGCTGGTGCGACCAATGCCTGGGGCAGCTTTGATGGTTTCAAGGATGGTCTGACAGGTGCAGCCGCCGAGCTGGATGCCGACACTCTGTCTGCCGTCTATGCCGCTGGTGAACAGGGCCGTCAGTTCGGCTGGCAATCGGGTTGGACCACGTTCTACTGGGCCTGGTGGATTGCGTTCTCGCCCTTCGTGGGCCTGTTCCTGGCGCGTATCTCCAAGGGCCGTTCGGTGCGTGAGTTCATCTTGGGTTGTGTCTTCGCACCGGCGCTGGTGTGCTTTGCATGGATGACTGTTCTGGGCGGCACAGCGATTGATCTGGAACTGGCAGGTGCAGCGGAAGGCGCGATCATCGGCGCATCGAACACCAACAAGCTGTTCGTGACGCTGTCTTACATGATCGATGGTGGGCTGCTATCCATGCTGAACGTCATGTGCGTGATCCTGATCATGACGTTCCTGGTAACCTCGGCGGACTCGGGCATTCTGGTGATGAACACCATCATGTCGGGTGGCAGCCAGGAAACCGGGATCAAGCATCGTATCATCTGGGGTGTTATCCTGACGGCCGTAATCGGTGCGCTGATCCTGGCCGCAGGCGACAACAATCCGATGGATGCTTTGCGTAATGCAATGATCATCGGTGCACTTCCATTCACCATGGTGATGGGGCTGATGTGCATCTCGCTGGCCAAGGCGCTGTTCCGTGACGGACAACGCGACAAACGTGAAGCCGCAAGCGCGCAGGCCGCTGAATAAGCTTAAAGCCTGATATGCAAAACCAGAGCGCCGCCCCTTTGGGCGGCGTTTTTCGTGTCGCTTCCTGCAATCACATATCGCAATCAGAGAGGTAATCCCCGGTCGACCCCGCCAAAGTAAGCAGGAAGAAGGAGGATTGCCCCGTGAACATGCGTACAACAACACGCGCGGGTGGACGTTCGGCCCGCCGCGCCATGCGTACCGCTCCAAATTTTGAGATGCTGCCGGGTCTGACCCGTGGCATCCCGCTGTGCGAGGTGATGGACGGAAGCCAGGTTGAACGCATCGACAATGCCTCGATGGACATCCTCGAAAACGTCGGCGTGCAGTTCCGCGACCCAATAGCGTTGGAGGACTGGAAGCGGGCAGGGGCCAAGGTCGAGGGTGAGTTGGTCTATCTTGATCGCGGCCTGGTGCGCGAATTGATCACGACGATCCCATCGGACTTCACATATCACGCGCGCGATCCAAAAAAGAACGTGCGGTTGGGGGGGAAGCATTCAATCTTTGTGCCGATGACCGGCGCACCTTTCCTGCGCGATCTGGACGATGTGCGCAGAAACCCCATGCTGGACGATCTGGCGATGTTTCACAAACTCAGCCACATGATGCCCGCACTGCATTCGTCGGCCCATCACATCGTAGAGCCTTATGATCATCCGATCAGCCAGCGGCATCTGCGCATCACCTATTCGTCGATGAAACACTCGGACAAGACGTTCATGGGCATGACGACCAGCCCCAAGAACGCGGAGGATGTCATGGAGATGTGCGCGATCCTGTTTGGTGAGGACTTCCTTGAGGATCACCCTGTCACCACCGGCAATTGTAACGGCAACTCACCATTGGTTTGGGATGAAACCATGCTGGGGGCGATGCGTGCGTTCTGCCGCCGCAATCAGCCCGTACTATGCTCTCCGTTCGTGTTGGGTGGGGCCAACACGCCAGCTTCCGTTCCCGCCACCGTCGCGCAGTTGAATGCCGAAGCACTGAGCGCGCTGGCCTATACGCAGGTGATCCGCAAAGGGGCTCCCGCGATCTATGGTCATTACCTGTCGACGGTTTCGATGAAATCCGGCGCGCCGATGGCGGGCACGCCAGAGATTAGCCTGATGAACTTCATGATCGGCCAGATGGCGCGATATTACGCGGTACCTTGGCGCACCTCGAACACGCTGGGCGGGGCCAAGACCTTTGATGCGCAGGCTGGCTATGAATCGGCCACGACGCTAGGGGCGGTTATGCATGCCGGGGCCAACTACATCTGGCACAGTGCAGGGTGGAACGAGGCCGGGATGCACTGCTCAGTCGCCAAATTCATTGTCGATGCGGAACAATGTGCGATGGCTTATCGCATGGCGGAAGGGCCAAAATGGGGCGATTTCGACGAAGCATTGGCTGCGGTTCCCGATGTTGGTCCAGGGGGACATTATCTGGGTCATCCGCACACGCAGGACAATTTCCAGACGGCTTTCTTCATGCCTGAGATGTTTGACAACAACTCGATCGAACAATGGGTGGCCGAAGGCGAGGTTGAGGTTACCGAACGTGCCTTGAATCACGCGCGCAAGTTGCTGGCCGAGTATCAGGAACCAACACTCGATATCGCCAAGAATGAAGAGTTGTTGGATTACATCGCACGGCGCGAGCGAGAGATCCCGGCAGCGGATGAGCTGAATCAGAGTTATTAAGTAAACTCCCCGACCTGGCCCGCCGCATATTGGCGGGCCTTTTTTCGATCAGGTCCTGGAGGTAGATCTGAGGCTTGCAGACACTGTCAAAGACCGGAAAGGCCAAAGGTTGAACTCGGCCCGATGCATTGGATGAAAATATGGAACTAAGTGGAAAATCGGCCCTTGTAACCGGTGCGGCAGGTGGGATCGGCACGGCCTTGGTGCAGCGTTTGCGCGGCGCGGGCGCACGTGTTGCCGTGGCAGATCGCAACGTGGATGGGATCGATGCCGAGGCACATCTGCCGGGGGATCTTTTGGCCCCTGACTATGTGGACGATCTGCCAAATGCCGCCGCCTCGGCCTTAGGTGGTTTGGACATCGTCATAAACAATGCCGGTGTCATCACGCGCGGCTCGGTGACCGAGACGTCAAACAATGATTGGTCTTTGTCGCTGGGCGTGAATGTCGAGGCCCCGTTTCGCATCTGCCGCGCCGCGATCCCGATCCTGGCCAAAGCAGGGGGCGGAGCTATCGTCAACACGGCCTCTTGCTGGGGTTTGCGACCGGGGCCTAACCATGCGGTCTATTGCATGACTAAGGCGGCGATCGCCTCCCTGACCCAATGCATGGGGATGGATCACGCGCATCAGGGCATTCGCATCAATGCGGTTTGTCCGAATGAAGTGAATACGCCCATGCTGCGTTCGGGCTTTGAAAAACGCGGGTTTGATCCGGTTACGGCGATCACTGAACTGGGGCAAACCGTACCACTGGGTCGGATTGCCGAGCCCGAAGACATTGCCGATGTTGTCATGTTCCTCGTCTCGGATGCGTCACGTTATGTGTGCGGCACGTTGGTCGAAGTGAACGGAGGCAAGCCTGTTACATGATGCGATTTGAAGGTAAAACTGCGCTGGTTACAGGCGGTCGCAGCGGGATTGGCCGCGCTGTCGCGATACGGCTGCAACAAGAAGGCGCGCGCGTTTTTACAGTACAACGCGGGACGGATGCTGATTTCGAAGGGATCACCGCGGATTTTATCGATCCTGATACGCCGCAGCGCGTGATTGACGCGGTCATCGCCAAGGCCGGGCGTCTGGACGTTCTGGTCAATAATGCAGGCATGATGCAAGAGGCGTCGGTTGAAGAGATGAGCTTGCATGACTGGCAGCGCACGCTGACTGTCAATCTGACGGCACCTTTCATGTTGATCAAAGCCGCGCTGCCGCATCTGCGCAAAACACAAGGCTCGATTGTGAATATCGGATCGATTGAGGGGCTGGGCAGCAACCCGGGCCATGCCGCCTATTGTGCATCAAAGGCAGGGTTGCATGGTTTGACCCGCGCGGTGGCCGTCGATCACGGGGCCGACGGCATTCGATGCAACGCAATAGCGCCGGGTTGGATCGATACCGATCTGAATCTGGACTATATTGACTCGATGCCTGACCCGAATGCGTTTCGTAGCAACATAGGCGGTATTCATCCGGTCGGTCGCACAGGCCAGCCCGAAGAGGTTGCGGCCTTGGTTGCGTTTCTGGCGTCAGACGATGCGTCTTTTGTTACCGGGCAGGTATACACAGTGGACGGGGGGCGTATGGCCAAGCTGAGCCTGCCTTGACGGGTTACTCTTTGCCAGAGCGCCACTCTTTCCACTTCAGGTAGCTGTTTGCGCCAATAGACGCAAAGGGTTCTGGCGGTAGGCGTGTGGGCATGGGCTGTGCGGTGAAATGATCGGCGATTTCGGATTGGCCCTGAAGAATGAGTTCCGCCACGCCCATGCCCTGCAACGTCCCGCGTGCGATGCCCAGCCCGTTCTGACAGCAGGCCGAATAGATGCCGCTTTCAATCTCTCCAAACGCAGCGGATCCGTTCCGGCTGAGGCACAACATCCCGGCCCAACGATGCTCCATCTGCAGATCGGGCAGTTGAGGGAACCGTTCGCGGAACTTGCGATCATGCACCTGGCCAGCCTTGCGTAGCCGCGCCTCAGATGTCGCAAGGTCGGGATGAAAGCTGGAGCAGGTGCGGATCAGAATACGGTCGCCAGAGCTACCAGAGATGCGCCTGACTGATGTACCCATGGGATTGGCAGGGGTCACAGACCAGCGCGACTGCCCGCCAAGCGTTTTGATCTGTTCAGGTGTCATAGGTTCGGTCAGCGATGCATAAAGACAGATATGCATCAGGCGCCGCGCGTAGAATCCGAAGCTTTCGAGATGGCCATTATTCGCCAGAATGATGCTGCCGGTGGCGACTTTTGCCTTGGGCGTCTGAACAAGCCACCCGTTGCCTTGCTTCTCGAACGCAGTGACCGGAGTGCGTTCGAACATCCGCACCTGTTCCGACATCCGCTCGCCCAAAGCGCGCACATAAGCTGCGGGCTGGATCATCACGGTTCCAGGTGCATAGAGCGCTGAGGTGTAATGAGGGCTGCCGGTGATCTCGCTGATCTGATGGCGGTCATACAGCGTATGCGGCTCGCCCAGCTTTTTTAGGTGCGCGGCGAACTCCAGGTTATGGGCGTCACCGGCGGGTGTTGCGGCTGCATTGAACTTGCCACATGGATCAAAGGCTTCCTGCGGCAGATCGCATTCAGTGGCGACATGGGTCGCAAAGGCGATGGCTTTGCGGTTCAGCGCAATGGCCGCGCGATCCGATTCCAGCGCATCGCCGGCATAGTTATCCGAAGCCAGATCATGCGGCAGGTCGATCATGAACCCCGAATTGCGCCCAGCGGAGCCTTCGGCAAACAGGCCAGCCTCAAGCAGGACAATCCTGAGTGACGGGTCGATCTGATGCAGGCGCCGTGCAGCGCTGAGACCCGCGAAGCCGCCACCAACAATGGTGACATCGGCGCTCAGGCCCTCGCTGAGCGCTGGCAAAGCTGTCCGAGGGGGTAGAATAGCGTTCCATCCTGCTGGGCCTGTTTGCCGAGGGAGCCGTTTGGCCTGGAACCGAGTCAATCCACGGCCTCGTCCGCATCATCCGCCAGATCAATCCAGATGGTCTTTAGTTGGGTGTACTGATCATGCGCATGGACCGAGTTGTCACGCCCACCAAAGCCCGACTGTTTGTAACCGCCAAACGGGGTCGAGATGTCACCTTCGCCAAAACTGTTCACGGTAACCGTACCCGCACGGATTGCTCGTGCGCCGCGAATGGCGCGTTTGGCGTTGGCCGTGAAGATAGAGGCGCAAAGGCCATAGTCGGTGTCGTTGGCGATCTTGATGGCTTCGTCAAAGCCGGACACTTCGATCACGGACAGGATGGGACCAAAGATTTCTTCGCGCACCAGGGTGGCATCGTTTCCGGCAACCTCGACCACTGTGGCCTCGACAAAGCCATCTGCAGCCTTGCCACCGATCACCACATTCTCGGCCTGATCCAGATACCCGCAAACCTTGGTGTAGTGCCCTTCGCTGACCAACGCCCCCATGCGGGTTTCCGGGTCCAGCGGGTCGCCAGTATTCCACTGTTTGGCATGATGCGCGATGCGTTCCAGCAGTTCCGCTTTCACGTCCTTGTGCACGATCAGACGGGACGAGGCCGAGCAGTTTTCGCCCATGTTCCAGAACGCGCCGTTCACCACATGGGCCGCCACGCGGTCGAGGTTTTCGGCGTCGTCCATCACGATCGCGGGGTTCTTGCCACCCATCTCAAGCACCACCTCTTTGGCGTTGCTTTCGGCCGAATAGGTCAGGAACCGTTTGCCCGTCACGGTCGAGCCGGTGAAGGAGACCATGTCGATATCCATGTGCCGCCCGATGGGTTCTCCGACCTCTGCGCCACCTCCTGGAACGATGTTCAGAACGCCGCGCGGAAGACCCGCTTCCATCGCCAGTTCGGCCAGTCGCAGGGCCGTCAGCGTTGTTTCAGTTGCTGGTTTCACCACTACCGAACAGCCTGCCGCCAAAGCGGGTCCGATCTTCCACGCCAGCATCAGCAAGGGGAAGTTCCAAGGCAGCACCAGCCCCACAACGCCAATCGGTTCCCGCACCACCATTGCGATGTGATCGTCGCTGGCTGGCGAGACCTGATCGTAGATCTTGTCAATCGCCTCGGCATGCCATTTCAGGCAATGGATTGTCTCGGGCACGTCCACGGTTTCGCAGTCAAAGATGGTCTTGCCGCTGTCGATGCTTTCCAGCACCGCCAGTTCCCGCGCATGGCGGGTCATCAGTTTGCAGAGCCGGATCAGCACATCCTTGCGGTCGGACGGGTGTAGCTTCGACCAGCGCCCATCATCAAATGCCTCACGCGCCTTTTCGACGGCAAAGTCCACATCCGCCGCACCGCAGGCGGCGATATCGGTCAGCTTGTCGCCGGTTGCCGGGTTTGCCGTCTCAAACATATTGCCCGAGATTGAGGGCCGAAACGCACCATCAATGAAGGCTCCGGTGGGCAGGGTCAGACCTGCAGCGATGGATTTGTATTCGTCCAGTGTCAGCAGTTCCATGCCTTAACCCTCCGCCACAATATCTGCGATTTTCTTTTTCAATACCCGCGTCACCTGTTCCAGCGCGCGTTTGTCGTCTTTGTTCAGGCCCTTCAGCGGAGGCCGCATCACACCTGCGTCGATCCCGTTCATGGTGACGCCGTGTTTGATAGTTTGGATGAACTTGCCGCCCTGTTCCAGCACCCGCATCAGCGGCATCATGGCCGACATGATCCGGCGGCCCTTGGCAAAGTTGCCCTCGATCACGCAGGCTTGATACAGCGCAACATGTTCCGCAGGCAGAAAGTTAGACCCGCCGCAGACCCAGAAGGGTGCGCCCCAGGCGAAGAATTCCAGCGCCTGATCATCCATGCCGCAACCCAGCTGAACATGCGGGTAATCCCGCGCCAGCAGATGCACCCGGTTGATATCGCCTGAGCTTTCTTTGATGCCGCAAAAATTCCGACTGCGCCCAACGCGGTCCAGAAACTCTTCGCCCATCATCGTGCCGGTCCGATGGGGATAGTTGTACAGCATCACCGGCAAGTCAGCGGCCTTGTCGATGGCCAGAGCATTGAGCGCATTTTCACGATCTGTGGGCACCGAGTAGGGAGGGCTGGCCAACAAAATAGCATCAGCGCCGATTTCGCGCGCACCCGTCGCCAAAGCTATTGAGTCCGGCGTCAGCATCGCACCGGTCCCAACGACCAGCGGCACACGACCTTTCAGTCGGTCATGCGTAAACCGCGCAAGCTCCAACCGTTCTTCAACGGTTTGCGCATAGTTTTCGCCAGTCGAACCGCCTGAGATCAGGCCATGTACGCCATGTTCGATCAGGTATTCGATCACTTGCGCCAGCGCGTCCCAATTCACACTGCCATCGTCGTGATAGGGTGTGACCACCGGGGTATAAATCCCCTCAAACTTGAAAATCGGGTTCATTCGGTCCTCATGCGGGTTTCGAAAGCGGGGACAGGCCCAATGGCACATCCAATGCGTCTGGCATCACGAACAGTTCGATCTGATCGCGGGATAGGTTCCAGTGCTCGTCGGCCAGCTGCGCAGCAGCCGCCTCATCGCCTGCCTCGATGGCGGCGATGATGGCGTCATGCTGGGTGCTGGCTTCCGATAGGTTTTCGGACATTTTTGCGGTTTGTGGCCTATAGAACGTCATCCCGATCCGGGCGTGATCAATCAACAGCCTGTTGAAGGACGGCAGCAGGTAGACGTTCCCCGACATCTCTCCGGTCAATTCATGAAAACGATTGTTGGCGAGTGCGCGATCCGCTGCCGAACCAGTGCGTAGGGCTGATTTGAAGGCCAGCTGTGCCGTTTTCAGGTCTTCGATTTGGGCAGGCGTTGCATTGCTGGCCGCCAATCGCAACACCGCGCCATAAATCATGGGGGCGGCCAGAAAGAAGTCGCGCAAGGTGGTATAGGACATCTCGGACACCCGCGCGCTGCGATTGGTGCGCAGCTCTAGATAGCCTTCGCCCCCCAATTGCCTGAATACTTCGCGCAAAGGGGTTCTGGACAGGCCAAATTCATCGGACAGAAGCGCCTCATCCAGGTCCGTGCCGGGCTGTAGGCGCAATGTCAGGATCGAGACTTTCAAATGCTCCATCAACTCGGTTTTGCGAGATTTGGGATCGTCTTTCATCTGACCTCCGTGATTTAGAAGTATTCGAATCAGGGACTTCACACCTCAGATGTGTATGCGTAAAAAATACAACTTGTATACAGTAAAAAATAATGCAGCATGAACCATCGGTGACAAATCCGGCCGGAATCGGCCTTTCGAGTGGAAGCCCCAATGCGCCAGACGCGGCATATTACCTTTATTTTGGTCGAGGAGTTTTCCCACCTCGCGTTTTCATGCGCGGTGGAGCCGCTGCGCATCGCGAATTGGGTCAGTGAAGAGCAGCTGTATGATTGGTCTATGATTTCCGAAGACGGCGAGCGCGCGGTCTGTTCAAATGGGCTGGTCACGTTGGTTCATGGCGGTCTGGAGGACCTACCCAAAACTGACCAACTGTTTGTTTTGTCAGGTATTCACATGCGCAATCACGTCACGCGGTCTTTGCTGGCAACACTTAGGCGCGAACGTGCGCAGGGCACACCCATTGGCGCTTTGTGTTCGGGCGCTTGGGTGTTGGCCAAGGCGGGGTTTCTGGACGGGATGCAAGCCGCGATTCACTGGGAATATCACGATGCGTTTATGGAGGCCTTTCCCGAGGTCAATTTGGTGCGCAGTGTTTTTGTTGCGGATGAGAAGCATATCACCGCTTCGGGGGGGACCGCGACCGCTGATCTGCTGCTGCATCTGATCGAACGTGACCATGGTGCCGAACTGGCCGTCGCGGTGGCAGATCAGATGGTTTACAATGCGGTGCGCAATGCGACCGCGAAGCAACGCGTTTCGCTGCAATCGCGCAATGGCATGCGCAACGCCCATTTAGCCAAGTCTATCGAGATCATGCGCGACAGTATCGAAACGCCAGTGTCGCCGTCTGAGATTGCGGAGAGGCTGGGAATCTCAACTCGTCAGCTGGAGCGTTTGTTCGGCAAATACCTGAATAGCTCCCCCAAGAAGTATTTGATGGAGATGCGACTGGAGCGTGCACAGAAGCTGCTATTGCAGACCGAAGCCTCGATCACCGAGGTCGCGTTTGCCTGCGGATTTGAAAATCCGGGCCATTTCTCGCGCGTGTACAGGTCAAGCTTTGGTGTGACACCGCATTCTCAGAGAAACAAATTGGATTAGTCGTCACCGCGATGCGGTGGGGTGAGCATAATGGTCGCAAAAATGGGGACGCAATATGCCCACCCCCTTGGCCGACCATGAACCCCCTCGTTAAAATCTGACTAGTAAACTGATCGATCGGATAAGGCTGAACTACACAGCGAAACTGGCAGAACTATTACAATATCATGACAGTTTTGGGCGTGATTGTGACACAATGATTAATTTGTTGCCCTCTTTGTTAACGTAGCCTGTACTGCGCAGACTTGGCTAGGGTCTTTGTGTCATGAGCAGTGCAATCAGGTCGCAGTTGGGTTTCGGCTTCTCGGGCTGATGGTGACAACTCAGAGAAAATAGACAACACTCGCCAAGCGATCGCAGAATGTCGTGTCGGGCAGGTAGAGTGAACAAATGACGCTAAAGGCGCTTCCTAAGCTTGTGGTTCAGATCCCGTGTCTGAACGAAGAAGAAACCTTACCTGCCGTTATTCGCGACATCCCGCGCGACATCCCCGGTGTGGGCAAGGTCGAGCTCCAGGTGATTGATGACGGATCAACGGATCGCACCAGCGAGATTGCAAAAGAACTTGGAGTTGAGCACGTCGTGCGTAACCGCGGCAACAAAGGGCTTGCCCGTTCGTTTCAGATCGGGATCGACAATGCCTTGGCTCAGGGGGCGGACATCATCGTTAACACAGATGGTGACAACCAATATTCCGGCGCATCCATCCCCGATCTGATTGCACCCATTCTGGCCGGGAAGGCTGACGTGGTCGTTGGAGATCGGAAGCCTGGCCAAAACCAATCGTTCTCGCCCGTTAAGCGAATATTGCAACGGGTTGGCAGCCGCGTTGTTTCGGGCTTTGCGGGGCTTGAGGTCAACGATGCCGTTTCAGGGTTTCGCGCTTATTCGCGTGATGCGGCGTTGCATATCAACGTCATGACAAAGTTCAGCTATACAACCGAAACACTTATCCATGCCGGACAAACTGGCCTGAGCGTTGTGACGGTGCCGGTCGAGGTCAATCAGGTCGAACGACCTTCGCGTCTGTTCAAATCCATGCGGTCCTTCATTTCGCGCCAGATGGGGACCATCTTGCGCAGCTATGTCATGTACCGCCCGCTCAAGGCCTTTGCCACAATCGGGCTGGTGCTGCTGCTGATCGGGATCATTCCGATCGCGCGGTTCGTCTTTTTCTATCTGATGGGGGATGGCGACGGTAAAGTTCAGTCGCTTGTCCTGGGCGGTGCGTTTGTGGTGATGGGTTATTTTACGATCATCATCGCAATCCTGTCGGAAACGATTGCTACCAACCGGCGCTTGCTTGAGGCGACCTTGCGCCGGGTTCGCGAGTTGGAACAAAGGGCGGAGCATGCAGATCGTGCATAACGCTTCGCAATCGGGATTTGTGGCATTTTGGGCGAGCAGACCGTTTGCGGCTGTTGCCCTTATCGGATCAGCCTACCTTGCGGTTTTGTGCTGGCTTGCGCCGGGCCTTTACCCTGATCCGTTTTTTGGGGGCGCAATCTACGATGGTTACTATCACGCCATCCTGAACGGGCATTTCGATTTACCGCCCCGGCTTCTGCGGTTCGAAGGGCACTATACACCCGACGCTGAAGGCTATCTCTATCATGGTACAGGACCCTTACTGCTGCGCTTTTTGCTGGGCTGGGTTTGGCCGTTTGAAACGGCTTCGATGACAGGGTTTGCGATCTGGTTTTGGACCGTACTTGGAACCCTAGGCTATCAGTTAGCACTGAAAGACCTGATTGCTCAAACCGCGACACAGATGCAAAGGGGCGCGCAAGGTTGGGCAGTCTTTTTTGCAGCGGCTTTGTGGGTTTGCGGGCCTGCGACCCTACTTGTCGTCAATCAATCACTCTATCACGAACCTATCGCGCTGGCATATGGCGCGGCGGGTGCCTTTGTTGCGGTTTGGGTGCGCTTTGGTCAAGACAAACTGCATCCCCTGCTGGCGTTTTCGGTATTGGCTTTGTGTGCCGCTATCACGGTACATGCCCGCCCAAATCTGGCGATCGGACTGTATCTGGCACTAACCGCCCTATGCGGTTGGTGCGTGATTAAACACGGTGTGAAAATGCTGCTACCCGCGTTGCTCGCAGGTGCAATCCTGGGGGCAGGGGGGCTGCTCTATCTGGGTTTGAACACGCTCAGGTTCGGCGGGGCCGCTGAGGTCCATGGCTCGTTCGAGGCAAGCGAAACTCAATATGGCACGGTCTTCTGGGGGATAGAGCCTCAAGATTCCCCGCGTGCACGGGCCTTTACCGAACATGGCCGATTTAATGTTCAGCGTATTCCGCCAAATACAGGATTGTATGTGCTTGACCTGCCTGCTCTGGAACTGACGCACCGGCCGTCGATGTCGATGTACAACCTATTCAAACGGGCGACCGAAGATCGTCTGGGTTATATCAGGGTCGAAGGGCCACGTTACGGGCTTTTGTGGCTTTGGTTGATTTGGGTCGGGTTCGCAGCCATCGGTTTGACGCAGGTCAGGCGCGCAGAGCATCTGGTGCTGGCGGCCGGATTGTTGATTGGGGCTTTGGTGACGCTGTCTTATGGGACAATCACGCTGCGATACCGCTTTGATCTGTGGCCACTGATTGCATTCCTGAGCTTTCTGGGGATATCCCGCGTTTTGGCGGGTTTTTCGAATGATCAACGGTCGGGTCGCTTTAAGCGACTGGTCACCGCAGGGGCGCTGATTGGAACGACAGCCACAGCCATGGCCGCGTTTCAATACACGGCTATGTTTCGGGAGGCTGAGGGCAGCTTCTTCGCACCCTGGAGCGACAGCTACTGCACCGGTTTGGCTGAACGCGCAGGGTTGCCGTTTGATCAGATGCCCATGATCTGTCGGGCACCGACCGAGTTGAAGGGATAAGTTTGGGATGCGTCTGATCAAATCCATCTATGTCAGCCTGTTGCGCATCTTGGCTGCGCTGGCCCGAGCAACGGGACTCGCAGGATTTCTGGAGCGGCGTCGCGACAAAGGGCGTGGCTGGCATTGGATGTCCAGCCTGTTCGCTATCTACGACATCGACGCGATGGTCGGCCTTGACGTGCCATGGTGGACTTATGACGCAATCGAGCAAGTGGATGCGTTCTTGTCTTCGCGCCCCGTACGCGTTTTCGAATACGGTTCTGGTGCCAGTACCGTCTGGCTGGCACGCCGAGCCGCCTCTGTGACCAGCGTCGAACATGACGTGCCTTGGCACAAGGCCGTCACTGCCAAACTGCCGACGATCGGAGGTTTGTGTTCAACCCAGGTCAAGCTGGTTGAGGCAAGCAGTGATGTACCCGCCGATGCCGTGTATTTCTCAGAAAAGGCCAGTGGCCCCCAGGCAAATTTCACTGCCTATGCCAACGCAATAGATGAGGAAGATGGCCTATTTGATCTGATCGTCGTGGATGGCCGCGCCCGCCCGGCTTGCCTGAAACATGCAATCCCCAAGCTGGCACCGGATGGGATCATCGTGTTCGACAATTCACATCGTGCGCGCTACCGCAAATTGATCGATGAGTGCGAGTTGTCAGAAACGAGGCTGCGCGGGTTGGTTCCAACCCTGCCTTACCCGGATCAGACCTCGATCCTGCGCGCCAAACCGGCGGGCTAGGCGGATGCCGATCACGCATCTGCTTAAGAACGAGGTGCTGCGCCGAAGGCTGGCGCGAGGGCTTGGCCTGCTGATCTTGGCGCTGTCCGTCATTTTCATCAGCCGGGAAGTTGCGCGCAATTGGGAGGCGCTGACGAGCTTCGATGCACCCGAGGGGTTCTTTATGCGCTGCATGGCGATGGTTGCTATCTATTCAGCCTTGCTGTTGATGCTGGCAGAGATGTGGCACCGCATCGTACAACTGTTCGGCTCCGAGCCGCGCCGCCGGACTTATCGGTCGTTCACCCTGTCTCAAATCGCGCGCTACGTTCCCGGCAATGTTGTCCACCTTTTGGGGCGCGCCGTCTTACTGCGCGGTGGGGCGTTGAGCGACAAACAGCTGGCCATGGCGACGTTGGTTGAACTGATTTGCCTGCCCGTTGCTGCTTTGACGATCCTGGCGGTTGGCGTTTGGTTCGTGCCATCTGGCATCCTGCCTTTCGATTCCATCAACCCTGTTTGGCTTGTTCTGGTGATGTCAGCCATTGTTGTGCTGGCCTTGACTTGCGGCTTTCTCGCCATCAAACAGGAGCTCACCCTCCCTGCTTTGCTGACTATCATGTCTTTGGCGATTGTCTTCCTTCTGGGTCTTAGCGGCATTGCCGCCTGGATCCTGAGCACGATCGACCATGTGCCAATAGGTTTTGCGATGTTCGCAGGCGTTGTTTCTTGGCTGATCGGCTATGCAACACCTGGCGCGCCAGGCGGTCTGGGTCCTCGCGAGGCCGCGTTCGTAGCCTTCCTAACCAGCGTAACGACGCCTGGGTCGGCGTTAATCGCCGCTGCTGTTTTTCGACTTATTACGGTAGCCGGAGATGTTGTGTGCTTTGGGATCGGGGGCGCGGTGTTTCGGCGTTAGAAATGGGTATTTGGACACCCCATTCGATACTTTTGAATTACCGTGCAGCGGGATGGTGCTGCTGGAGAGAATTGAACTCTCGACCTCTCCCTTACCAAGGAGGTGGTCACATCTATCTAAGTTCCTGTTTTATCGTCTTTTTGCTCTGGTGTCCGTTTCGGCTTTGCCAATTTCTTGCCAAAATGCCTTGCCGCCTTAGCCTGTGCATCTACCGGATGTTCGTAGGTTTCGGCTACCAAGCGGGTAGATTTCCACCCCCCGGCTTCGGCAATGGCCTTACTGCCCCAACCAGCCTCTGACAGGCTCGTCGCGAAACTGTGACGGCCCGGCTGATGGGTTCCGAGGTATTCGACATTGGCGTGCTTTTCGTCACAAGCGCGGCGCAGAGTGTTGTAGATGCTACTGCGGTGAACATACCCAAACACCCTGCCATGTCGGGGCTTAAGTTCAGCAATCAATTTAGCCAACTCTGATGTTATGATAACTGTAGCAGGTTCCCCGTTTTTGGTTTCTGGAATGAATATTCGCATCGCTTCCAGATCCACCCAATCGGGGCGCATCTCAACGGCGTCACCAACCCGCCGCCCGGTCTGATACAGAAACAGCATCAGGGCATAGGTGCGGGCCGGTAGATGGGGCTTTAGCTTTTCCAGGTAGTCGCGCCCCACAGCTTTCCTCTGGGTGCGTTTAACTGGGAATCCTTCTACCTTAATCGGCGCACACCATCCTTGAGCATGTCCGTAGTTAATGACTGCTTTTGCTGGCGTGATGCCTTGTCGATTCATGGTGGCGTTTGAGCAACCCAGATAAGCTTCTTTTGCTGCTTTCCGTATGTCTCTTGGAGTTATTTCCTTGAGGCGCATTCCCTTAAGCTTCTCAGTAATCTTTACAAGAAACCGGGGGTCGCCTCCATCTTCAGCATAGGCAACGGCGCACTCATCAAAGGTGACGACTTCACCGGGGCCATATAGCCCAACGCGCCAGAGCCGGGCTTCTACCTGCGCCCGCTTTTCTTCCGCTCTGCGAGGATCACGAGTTTTGAGAGATTGTCGGATGCGCCTTCCGTCTGGACCGGTCCCGTGGACATAGGCCCATCCGTTTTTCCATTTGACTTGGAGGCGCATTCGTTCATGTCCCTTCTAAGCTGTGAAATATGCTCTGGGTAAAAAACCTTCTTTCGGCCCCGCAGCTCATAATGCGGGTGGACCTTGAGTGCGTCAAATAGGGTGCGTTCGGAGACCCCTAACGCGACCGCAGCGCCCTTGATGTCCAGAGGTTGAACCGCCCAGTTAGGTAGTGTCATTTATCCCCTCCAGTGCCTTGCGGGCGGCTTTGTTCCACTCCGTCTCAAATTCAGTTTTATCCTCAATTGCGTCTTTAAGCAGTTCCTCAAGTTTGACAGTGTGCTTACTCAGGACGGCCATCGCATCCAGAAGCTCCGCTATCCTCGCCTGTGCGGCCTCTAGGGCGTTGGCGGCTTCGTCCATTAGGGCGTCGTTGGCTTCATAGTCCGCGCTTCCGCCTAGGTCGGAGTGCGTGTCCCCGCTCCACCGGCGAGCGTGTTCGATAACACCAGCCCGCAACCGCTCTACTAGGGTGTCAGTCATGCGGGGCCTCCTGAACCGTAAGTGAGACCAACGTGCATTCGCAATTTGAACACTCGACTTTCGGCATCTCTGATGCGCCATGCTTAACGACCTTGAAGGTTGCTGATCCACAATCAGGGCAATTTAATAACCTGCGGTGATCTCTTTGGGTTCCAATGAAATCCAAAACGCTCATGGCCACTTATCCGCAAATTTTCGCAAGTCGGGCAGATCAACATACACACGCCATGGTCGACCGTCCTTCATCAGAAGATAGGACGCGGCGATAAAGTGTTTTTGGTCTGCGAGTATGACGCTCGGGGGTCGCTGGTTGTGACCGCAGCAGCAACCGCGCGTTCGTATACCGGCTTTCCATAACCCCTCGATCACATCGGCAATACATGCATCCACGCAAATCGTCGCTCGCTCAGTGTCTGGGAAGTACTTCGCGTGATCCAATATTACCTCAGGAATTGATCCCGTGCTTTCCGGCAAGTTGTATGATTGACAATCGCACATCTACCCCTCCCCCTCTACTAGGGCTGCGCGGATGCGGATATTGCGGTGTGACTCCGCTACGTTCTTGAGACCTTCGAGGCTCAGCAGGCTAAGATTTTCGCTTAACAGGCGTTCCGGTTTACCGTCTTCATCCCGATTTCCGTAGAAATAGAGACTCGCCACGCGCTCTGGTGTTATGACGATTTCATAGGCCCCGCTGTTGAGGCCTTTCCACCTCATAGGCTTCACCTCGCGCGCCGCTGCCAATTGGGCGCGAAGAGAGGCGTTTTCGGCGTCGGCTATGTCCTTGCGGATGTATTGGACTAAGCTTTCTGACCCATCGAATTCAGTGTCAAAAAACACCTCGTCGCCAATTGTCAGCACCCCAAATTCCTGCTTGGCGTGATTTTCACTAACCCAAATCTGCCCTGGTGCGTCTGTTTTAGTCATTAGCTGCTCCACCACTGGCAAGAGTTGCAGACCATCACACCCCAGCCCATCCAACCGGGAGCTAGATGCGCCCACCCAAATCTCCTGCGGCACTCGCTGCATTTGAATGACTTTGCGTCTGTCTGTGGTTCTGTCTGGGTCATGATGTCCGCTCCCAAACCCACGCGTTGCAACAACGGCATTGAAAACCGTGATAGCCTGTGGGTTCAAATCCAATGTTGTAAATCGCACCACAATTACTGCATTGCCAACGAACAAAGGACGGCACGTAAATCTGCATCACTCACCCCCTTTGCTCAGTGCGCGCAGGATTGCGAGTAGCCATGCGCGGGCGTAATCAATTCCCTCTCCGTCGCAAGCTGAGTAATCGGAGACGTGTGTTTCAGGATTGCTGACACATGCCCCCCAAGTCCCGCACGACGCGAACCACCCCGGCAATACAGCGTCGTGAAGTGCCTTGGCGGCGTCTAGGGAACCGTTATATGCTTTCTCAGCCCAAGTTCCGTGATGGTCACGGCCCCAGCTATCGCGCAAGAGTAACACCTTTTGGATGTCAAACTTGCCAACACTACCCGCTTCAACCTTCTCCGACAGTTCTTTCAGTGCTTCGATGTTCATGCCTGGCTCTCCTCTGTGAGGGCGCGGAGGGCAGCGGCAAGAGCCTCACGGATCACGGTGTAGGATTTGTTTTGCCCACTGAAATCTAAGAGGTCGGAAAGGCTTTCAAACTGCCCCTCATCGTCTCTTGCGCGGCTCTCAAGCGCTGCTCGTTCCATCGCATAGTTGGGCATATAGTCGAGCAGCATCTGCGCCGCCTCCCGCACACCCTGTCCCGGCTGTTCCCCTTGCTGATCTGGGTGCGTTCCGTCTTCACGCATCATCTGCTCTGAGACGAGGAAATCGGTCAGCTTATCCCCGTGTACCGTTGGGCCGTGGTGGGTGTAGGGGTACGGCTGTTCCCCGCTTTGTGTAACGGGGGTGAGGGTGGATAGGATGCGGGCCGTGTGATGCGCTTGCGCGGCGCGCTTGGCTTCATCTACGGAATTGCACGGGGTGCTTTCCAAACCGCCCATATTTGGCAGCCGAATAAGGCAATAATAATTGTCGGGAACAACTCCGACTTCATAACGCAATTGCCCGTCCATGTCCCGCGCTGTGTCGCGCAAGTGTTCGCCCTTAATGGTTGTCGGAACCCATTCCAGCGGCTTCACCGTCACCGCAGCGGGGGGCACAGGCGCGGGGGCTATGGCTTCGAGAATGGCGTCGACTAGCTCAAGGTCTATCGGAAAAACACCCTCGTCATTGTTGAAATGCTCTTTACGATATTCCGAGACAAGGCGCGCAATCGCTTCTCTATCCACCGCAGGGGGTGTGGGGCGGGTGTTCCATTTGACCACTTCGTCATCACAATTGAATCCATCGAACCAAACGCCGCATTTGCGACAACCGCAAGCATGGTTCTCTTCAACTGTGTGGTCATGATCGTAATCGGCTTCACCCCCGCAGAACGGGCAAGGCTTTAGCTGCTCAGTCATTGCTGGTCTCCTTGAGGGCTTCGCGGGCCTTTTCTGTTTTCTCCATGAGGCAGGAGAAGTTTGTGTTTCCGATAACGGGCCGAAGTTCGTGTTCAAACGCACCCAGCATCCCCGAAGTCTCTTTTTCCAAGCGGTTAAGAACCACACTCAACTCCTCCACGCGGGCTAAGAGGGCGCGGAGTGTTTCAGCAGTTAGCCGTTCAATTCCGATGGTGTTCTTGCTGAAATTGCTTTCGGCCAGTCGCTCTACTTCGTCTCGGGTGATGTTAGTCATTGGGATTGCCCCCATGGTTTCGATAGAAGTTGAGTGCGGAGCAAATGAGATGAGCATCGCTATCCGTATCGACAGTACAAAGCGGAGCTTCGTATTCGGTGCCAAAGGGGGTGAAGCGTTTCTTGCCCACACCGTAGACTGCGGGCTTTCCGCTCAATGTGTGACCCACCTCAAATGGCCCTCTGGTTTCGTCAGGAAACTTGTCCATCACATCACCTGCGCCCATCTCGGGCTCCCTGTTTGAATTACGTTGTCAATCGCGGCTGCTGCCTGCTCACGGGTGGCGCGGGGCTGGTCGATAAACAGGCTTTCCGCCACCTCATCAGACAGGCCCAGAGCGTCGGCATTGCCGAATAACCGCGTGGCCCAGCCCGATATGCAGTAACCCCATGTGGCCATGGAAAAGCAGTTGTCGGGATTGAGGATTGCTGCCTGTACCGCAAGCATGTGTTCGACGTTGCAGTGGGTGATGCGTTTGAGCATTACTTTATCCGCCCCTCTGCGTAGTGAATGGAAAGCGTCTCACCCAAGGCCCTGAGAATGTCGTCATAGCCCCACTCAGCATCTGTAACGCGGCGGTCTAGCGCGTCGTGGCAACTGGAGCAGGCGTACACAGCCAGGAAGTCATGCGGCTTGCTCGCCATAGCGCCCCAGCCAAACATGCGCAGGTGGGCGAGTACGGTTGTCTCAGGGTTTCCGTTGCAACAGTTAAGGCGCAGGGTACAGTTCTGACCTCTTGCACTTTCGCGCCATTTCTGAGACTTGAACGTGGGTGTTTTGAAGTGGGCGGTCATGGCGCACCCCTCAGGTTGCTGTTTAAGCTTCTCCAGACGTCTATGAGCGTCTCTGCCGCCTTCCGGGTGCCAAGAGCCGTTTCATGGGCCACAATCGCCGCTATGTGGTTGTCCACGGCTTCCATGTACTGGGGGGTTGTCTTGGCGTGTTGCCTGCGGGCCTCTGCGCTTCCCTCGGCCAACTCAAAGGCCAAGCCCTCGGCGCGCTTCACCATGTATTCCGCACGGTCCCGCTCACCCTTGAGGCGGGCAATGTGAGGCGCATTCTCAACCAGCCATTCGGTGGCGAGTTGTGCGCGCTCTGCTGTGATTGGGCCTTGGATTGCGAAAGTCATGAGTTCACCGCTCAATGTCGAAAATCTGGGCTGTTGTCGTAGGCGTCCTTGCAGAACTGACAGCAAAACAATTCCTCGTTGCCCGGCCCGCCTTTGAGCCAACCGAGTTTCTTTGCGTGTCGCCACATGTCGCGACGGGGAATAGGGCCGTAGGTGTGCTGGCCACAGGCGGTTCTGCTGCAATTCGCGCAAACCAGCTCAACCCATACGTCAAATGCCATTATCTCCACCTCGCTGTTAGCTCGTCTTTCTTGGCCAGGTACTGCTTCTCGTATTCATCGTTCCAACGCTCTTCCCTCTTCGCCCAACTGCGCAGGGCATACAGTTCTGCTGTAGACTTCTGTGCTGCTATGCGGGCGGAGAGGGGGTCGGTCATGAGGTGGTCGCTTTTCTGGCTGCCCGCGCCTTCACCAATGCCTCTTGCCGCTTGATGTAAGCCGCTTCGTGCTTCTCAATCGCTTCGGCCCTAAAGGCTTCTGCCTTGCCGATAACTTCATCCTCAGACGCGCCCTGAAACAGGATTGGCCAGCCCTTATCGGGGGAGAACCTAGCTATCCAAGCCGGGCCTATTTCTGACTGCTCAGAACGCTGGTACGTGACGATTTCGAGGGCGCGAATGGGGTGCTGCATCGTTGCTGCCTCCTAAAACGGTATTTCTGAGTCATCGACGCCACCACTCGCAGGCGGGCTGCTATACCCGCCCTGTTGGTTGTCGCGGGGTTTTGGTTCGGTCATAAGCACCGTCACGCGTCCCTCCGCGTCTGGCAGGGGCAGGGCATCGAAGACCAGTGAAAACCCGCCCTTGTCGCGCGGGAACGCTGCACCCACCTTTTGCCAGTGCGTCTTGCCGTCCTTGCGGGGCCGGGGTGAAATAAGGTCGTAACGGGTCATGCCGCCTCCTTCATTAGTTCTGCTTTGCGTTTGTCTTTTGCCTGCTGAAAATCGGGGGCCTTTTGCCACTGAGCGTTTGCCGTCCAGACCGTTTGCAGGGCTTGCAGGTCCATTGCGCCCGACACGGCGTCCAGCACCTCCTGAGGCGTCTCATAGCCCACCTCACGGGCGCTCTTGTCCTTCTCGTAAAGGGCGAGGCCAAAGGTGTTTCCGAAGGTGCGCAGGGCTCGCTTAAGGGCGTCTGTGACGGCCTCCTTAACGGCGCTGTCATGGGCATCACCCTCACTTTTGCCGAAGCCCTGCCCATGCCCAACGTCAGTGCGCGAGACGCCATCCACTACGACGTTGACGGTAGATAGGTATCCAACCCGATGCTTCCCGCCGTCTGCTGTTGCGTTGGTCAATTGGAGTGACCGAACATCGTAGGACCAACCATCAAAACCGAAGATCCGGTTAGCTTCGCGGATGACATGCAGGGCCTCAACGTATTCACCAAACTTGCCCTGCGGGGGAGGTTTGATTGCGTCGGGATTCAGTGGCTTAGAAAGCTCTTTTGATACTGTTTCCCAGTCCATCACTTCACCCTTACGGTCAGGCCCGGCTCACCAGACACCAGTTCAGCACCCGGCACGGTTTCACCCGCTTCGAGTTGTTTCTTGATTGCTGTCAGGTCTGGTTTGACGGTGGTTACGGTTAGCTGAGACGGGATAATGGTCTCATCGAACACCTTGGCCGATACGCGCGGTTTAGTGCGCGAAACAGTTCCTAGGGGGTGCATTACCTTTGCCTCACCTGTAGCGTCCAGGATTTGCCCTAATGCCTTGCTGATGGCCACCTGTTTGTCGGCCATGCGCTGCTTTCGGCTGGCGTAGGTGTCGGCGGCTTCTTTCGCTGCTGTCTCGTGGGCCTTAGCTTCGACGCGCTGACGGATTAGATGGCCGATAACGTCCATCGCGTCTGTTTCGCCGTCCAGTGAGTCCCAAAATGTTTCTGTGTCGAAGTCTTCGCCCAGCATTTCGCGCAAGACGGCACTGACTTGTTCGATGTAGTTTAGGTTTGCTTGCATGTTCATTGCTTCAATTCCCCCAACTCTTCGAGGATTGCTTTTGCCCGCTCGTAATCGGCACGGTTGCGGTAGAAAATCCGGCGCTTAGCGGCTCTCCACAGTGGGTTGACGTATCCCACCGAAAAGGCGTCGTTCACGGACTTACCCATTTCATCCACCGACAAATTCATGCGGATACGAGCGACTACAGCCTGTCCGTTGTTGAAGGGGTCGGCGTAAAACTGAGGTGTTGTGTGTCTCATTGCTCACCCTCCCAATCGGCCCCAGAGGCATCAGACACGGCACCTCCGGGACCGACGTACTCACCGTGTGCGGGTGAGAACAGAATGGGTTGGGCTACTTGCAGAGCGAGCAGAACGACCACCAAAAGCGCGAAGTAAATCCAGCAGACTTTCAGCCAGACCAAGTCATCTAGTGGCGTGTCATCCATGTCGGTGATGGGGGGTATGAAATCAGTCATTGATCCGCTCCCAATTTGCAGCCATGTCATGTGTGAATTTCACGTGGGCAGCGCTCATGGCACCGAAGCCAAGGCAACCGCACAGAACAAACCGCTTGATAATCTCTCCCGTGGTGAATGGACGGCCATCCTCCCCCTGGGGCCTGTTGGCCTCTGGCGCGAACTCTTTACGTCTTTCACTGATAAAAGCGCCGGGTTGTGACCGGGATGGGAGTGTGGCCGGTAGGGCCGTTGCCCGGTCGGGGAGATTGGTAAGGTGGGTCATGACGACACCTCGACGGGCTTGCCGTCTTTAAGCTCGTACCATGTGTCAGGCTTGATACCGTCTTGACCGACGACGCCGGCCCAAGCAGCGATACGCTCGCCTTCGTCATTAAACTCTGAGACTGCAATCATGCATCCGACTTCGCCTTTTACCCGCCCACCGAGGCCGGAGGACATGGCTGCGCCCCGATAGCCTGTGGCTGAGGCTGCGCCCTGATCGCCTGTGGCTGAGGCTGCGCCCTGATCGCCTGTGGCTGAGGCTGCGCCCCGATAGCCTGTGGCTGAGGCTGCGCCCCAATTGCCTGTGGCTGAGGCTGCGCCCCGATAGCCTGTGGCTGAGGCTGCGCCCCAATTGCCTGTGGCTGAGGCTGTGCCCCAATTGCCTGTGGCTGAGGCTGCGCCCTGATCGCCTGTGGCTGAGGCTGCGCCCTGATCGCCTGTGGCTGAGGCTGCGCCCC
>NZ_JBXWNG010000015.1:0-53247 GCF_059610245.1 Ruegeria sp. YTSA075
ATCATAACACCCCGTTCAGACCTCAATTGATCCCCCCGATCAATTGCCTAACGTCTTCAACTCGTCAGACCCATAACCTGAAGGCCAGAGGTTCAAACCCTCTCCCGCAACCAACGCCTCGAACCCATCTGGGTGGAAGTCAGACAAGTCCTCGTTCAGCGAGGACCTGCTGCGTTTTGAGGCTATCAATAGAATTCCTGCCAAATCGCCAACTAGATCGATCTGTGGCTGACCAACCCGCTCGTCAGGGGACAGCACAATGCGATCCACAAGAGCTCTGACAAGCTCAGAAGCTTACTCACGATGGTGCTCGTCATTCAGTGAGGCGATCCCCGCAACCAAATTCCAACAGCCCGTTCGATCTAAAAACAGTCCACCGAACTGTTCGCTTAACGATCAAACGTACAGGGCTTGTCTGCACGTTGAGCGTAAAGACTCGACTCCGGAAAAAGGGAAATTTAAAAAGAACAAATATAGAACATTTGGTGCCTGACATGTTCGACGAGATGCAACGCCGCATCATTTCATTGTGGTTTCCCCGGTTGGCGACTGACCGGGTTTTGCGCCAGTGCCCGATGGACGGACCTTTTGTTCTGACCCTCAAGCAGCGGAATGCCAATCGCATTTACTGCATGAATGTCGCGGCGGCAGAGCAAGGGCTGCATCAGGGTATGGCGTATGCGGATGCGCGGGCTTTTTGTCCGACCCTGCAAAGCGGTATGGCTGATCCTCAATCAGACTTGCGCTTTCTACATATCCTGCGCCGATGGGCGACGCGATATTGCCCTTGGGTGGGGCTGGAAGGTTGCGATGGGCTGGTGCTGGATATCACCGGGTCGGCGCATCTGTTTGGCGGTGAGGCAGCGATGCTGGCTGATATGCGCGGGCGGCTTGCACGGGCAGGGCTGTCGGTGCAGATCGGGGTCGGCGACACGCGCGGTGCGGCCTGGGCGCTGGCTCACTACGGTGAGGGGCAGGCACCTGTCGGCGATATGCTGCGGGCTTTGACCTTATTGCCGGTGGCAGCTTTGCGGCTGGAGGATAAGATAACTCTTGATCTGCAACGCATGGGATTGCGTACAATCGGCGCGTTGGCCGCAGCCCCGCGTGCACCACTGGCGCGGCGCTTTGGGGCCGGGGTACTGCTCCGGCTGGATCAGGCCTTAGGGGCTCAACCGGAAGAAATTACCCCGCTGGCCGATCCGCCCCATTATGCCGTGCGCATGACCCTGCCAGAGCCGATCGGGTTGCTGGCTGATGTTATGGCGGGGGCTGAACGGCTGTTGGTACAGCTATGCGCCAAGCTAAAGGCGCAAGAGATGGGCGCGCGCAGGCTGTGCATGACATTGCGCCGGGTGGATCAGGAGCATCAGCAGGTTGAACTGCGTCTGGCCCGGCCCTTGCGTGATCCTCATCGTATCCTACCGCTGTTCGAGCGCGGGCTGGGGGAAATCGATGCGGGGTTTGGCATCGACCAACTGAGGTTGGAGGCTGTGGAGGTCGAAGATCTGCCCGTGCAACAGCTCAGCCATGCTGCGGGGTGGGGGCAGGGTCAGCTGGAGGACCTGATCACCCGGCTGGGCACGCGGGTTGGGTTGGAGAATATTCAGCGGTTTTTACCGGCTGACAGCCACATCCCCGAACGTAGCTTCATCATTGCATCAGCCGCCTATTGTGAAGCCTCAAGGGGGTGGAGCAGCCAGCATCCGCGCCCTCTTTGCCTGTTCCCGCCCGAGCCGATTGCAGCAACGGGTCCACAGCCGCCCAGGCGTTTCCGCTGGCGGCGCATGTCGTTGACAGCAAGCCGCGCGACTGGACCAGAGCGCATTGCCCCTGAATGGTGGTTGGCCGACGAAAATTGGCGCTCTGGCCTACGCGATTACTGGCGGGTGGAAACCCTGCAGGGGCGCAGGCTCTGGCTGTTTTACACACCGCAGAATCCAGGTTGGTTTGTGCAGGGAGAGTTCGCATGATCGAAGTGAACCGCACCCACCGTCCGGTAGAAGCCTTTCGCCGTGATATGCTGGAGGCCCATGCGCAGGGCGCCGGGTATGCCGAACTATGCGTCACCACGAATTTCACTTTTCTGACCGGGGCGTCACATCCCGAAGAACTGGTGCTGCGCGCGGCTGAACTGGGGCTGTCCGCGATTGCTGTAACGGATCACAACTCGCTGGCTGGTGTTGTACGCGCGTGGTCGGCACTGAAAGAGTTGAAGCGGCAGACAGGACAGCCGTTGCAGATTCAGTCTGAGCAATGTGTGGATTCATCGTCACGGCAGGAGGTTGGCCACAGGCAAGCCCTTGCCCGGCCAGATTGCCCAACATTGCCTAAGCTGATTGCCGGCTGTCGGCTGGTGCTACGCGACAGTTCATTGGACTGGGTGGTGCTGCCCTGTGATCTGGCAGCTTACAAGCGGCTCAGCCGATTGCTGACCTTGGGCAAGCGACGCGCGGACAAAGGGAACTGCGAGCTGTATACGCATGATCTGCTGGCAGCGTGCAAGGGCATGATGCTGATTGCGCTGCCTCAGAGCAGCTTGCAGAAGGCCGCAGCGGATATACAGACCATGCGGCGGCATTTTCCCAATCATGTCTTTCTGGGTGCGGTGCCACGCTATGATGGTAGCGATCAGGCCTATTTGGCCGAATGCGCCCGGCTGGCGCAAAGAACCTGCGCGCCGATGGTGGCGGCGGGGGATGTGTTGATGCACCGGGCCAGCCGCAGACAATTGGCCGATGTGCTGACCTGTATGCGCGAACATATTACGATTGATCAGATAGGAACGCGCGCCTTGCGCAATGGGGAACGGCGGCTGAAGGCAGGCACCGATATGGCGCGTGTCTTTCGGGATCATCCTGCCGCGCTGCACCGCACATTGGAGATTGCAAGCCGCTGCAGCTTTGACCTGAGTGAGCTGTCTTACGAATACCCGGATGAGATCGCAACGGACGAACCACCTCAGGCTCGGTTGGAACGGTTGGCGCGTGAAGGGTTAAAACGCCGCTATCCTGATGGGCCGCCCGATAGGGTAGTCGAGTTGATGCACAAGGAACTGGCGGTGGTCGCGGACCTCCGGTTCCCAGCATATTTCCTGACCGTACATGACATTGTGCAGTTTGCCCGCTCACAAGGCATTCTTTGCCAGGGGCGCGGGTCGGCAGCCAATTCGGTGCTGTGTTACCTCTTGGAGATTACAGATGTCCCTCCGGGTCAGATTGCCATGGTTTTTGAACGGTTTGTGTCAAAATACCGAGGTGAGCCGCCGGATATTGACGTCGATTTCGAACATGAGCGGCGCGAAGAAGTGATCCAATGGGTCTATGAAAAATACGGCCGCCACCGTGCTGGCCTATGCGCCACCGTCATCCATTTCCGCACCCGCGCGGCGATCCGCGAGGTCGGCAAGGTGATGGGGTTGTCGCAGGATGTGACCGCAGGGCTATCCGGTCAGATCTGGGGCATGAACAATGGCGGCGTTGACCTGGACCGTGTGCGAGAGTTGGGGCTGGACCCTGACGACCGTCGCCTGATGCAAACCCTCCGCCTGATAGGTGAGATCATTGGTTTTCCGCGTCATCTTTCCCAGCATGTCGGCGGTTTCGTGATCACCAAGGGGCGTCTGGATGAGCTGTGCCCGATTGAGAATGCCGCGATGGAGGATCGCACCGTCATCTGTTGGGACAAGGATGACATTGATGCGCTCAACATACTGAAGGTCGATGTTCTGGGGCTGGGTATGCTCAGCTGTTTGCGTAAATCTTTTGATCTTTTGCAAGCGCATGAGGGTGAGGATCTGAGCATCGCCAAGGTGCCGCAGGGCGACACGGCCACCTATGACATGCTCTGCCGCGCGGATGCGGTCGGCGTTTTTCAGGTCGAAAGCCGGGCGCAAATGAACTTTCTGCCTCGGATGCGACCGCGCGAGTTTTATGATCTGGTGATTGAAGTTGCCATTGTCCGCCCCGGACCCATTCAAGGGGATATGGTGCAACCCTATATCCGGCGGCGCAACGGGAAAGAGAAACCGGAACCTTTTGGTCCAGAACTGGAACAGGTGACAGCACGCACGTTAGGGGTGCCCCTGTTTCAGGAACAGGCGATGCAAATCGCGGTGGTCGGGGCAGGCTTCACAGCGGAAGAGGCCGACCATTTGCGCCGTTCTCTGGCGTCGTTCCGGCGGATGGGCACGATCGGCACATTCCGGGACAAATTCATCAAGGGGATGCTGAATAAAGGCTATGACATTGAGGTGGCCGAGCGCTGTTTCTCTCAGATCGAAGGCTTTGCCGATTATGGGTTTCCCGAAAGTCACGCGGCCGCCTTTGCCATGCTGGCCTATGTTTCGGCCTGGCTGAAATGTCATCACCCGGCGATCTTTGCCTGTGCGTTGTTGAATTCTCAGCCCATGGGGTTTTATGCCCCTGCCCAGATCGTGCGCGACGCGCGTGAGCATGGGGTCGAGGTGCGGCCCATCTGCGTCAATCATTCGGAATGGGACAATATTCTGGAACGCCGCCCCGATGGCGCGCTGGCCCTGCGGCTGGGGTTCCGTCAGATCAAGGGGTTCAGGGAGGAAGATGCAGGCTGGGTCGTGGCCGCGCGGGGCAATGGCTACCCGGACCCCGAGGCGCTTTGGCTGCGTGCCGGGCTTCGTCCAGATGTGTTGACGCGGTTGGCCGAGGCGGATGCCTTTTCGGATATGGGTCTGACCCGGCGCGATGCGCTCTGGCAGGTCAAGGCGATTCAAAGCCCGAAACCTCTGCCGTTGTTCAACGATCCAATTGACGGGGAAATGGTTCACGAACCGCAGGTCAATCTGCCGGTCATGCAACTGGGGGAAGAGGTGGTCGAGGATTATGTCTCAACCCGTCTGACCCTGCGGGCGCATCCTATGGAACTTCTGCGCCCCGCATTGCCGGGATTGGTCACACATGCCTCTTTGCAACAGGTACCGCTGGGGCGGTACAACGTGTGTGGCCTGGTCATCACCCGCCAGCGGCCTGGCACGGCCTCGGGCGTTATTTTCCTGACGTTGGAGGATGAGACCGGGGTCAGCAACGTGGTGGTCTGGCCCAAGGTCTATGACCGGTTCCGTCGTATTGTGATGGGAGGGCGCTTGTTGCGGGTGACAGGGTATCTGCAACGCGAAGGGATCGTCGTGCACTTGATTGCGCAGGACATTCAGGATTTGTCACATAAGCTTTCCGAACTGGGGCATCCACAACCAGAAGCGCTGAGCACCGAAGCTGCCCGCACGGATGATACGCTCAAACAGTCCCGCTATCCCGCGCGGGCAATGCATCCGCGGGATCAAGCAAAGCGGTTGTTCCCAAGCCGGGATTTTCATTGAATGGCTGCCTGCAGCACCCAGCGATATAGCCCCCCCGATATTTCACGGGCTCGCTTGATACGATCCAAATTAGCAGTACAAAATCAGAATATAGATAAAATTGTTTCCAGATTGATGGTGTGCCATGATGTGTCAGGCGCTGTACATCGCTTTTTCTGCTGCACAGATAGGTGCAAGTGGTTTGCGGCAACGGTAAAAAAACGATGGATTTCCTGGTGCATGAGCTGGTGTGTAGAACAATCTCAGATTGAGCGCTGCAGTAGAATGGTGACGCGTGTTAACACTTGGTTAACTTGATCCTTGGAAAAGCGGGACACACTGGCTAGGATTAGGGCGTAACCAGTTAAAAGAAATTGTAGCCCGTGCCCAAAAATCAAAGCCTGTTGGCTCCGCTTCGCAAATCTAATCTTCTTCTGACCTCATCGATGGCGCTTGCCGTCGTCGGCTCTTATGGCCGCGTTGCATATGGTGGTAGTTGCACGCCGTCGGGTGGGGGAACCTATTCCTGCGCGGGTCCGGCATCCGGAGGTGACGCAACCATTACGCTGAACTCCGGCGCATCCCCTCTGACAATCACAACGCAGCCCGGGTTTGGGCACACGGTCTCTAGCGGGAATGGGCTCAATTTGCGCTCGACCGATAGCATTTCGTTTACAGATGCCAACAGCTCGATCATCACGGGATCGAATTTGGGGATTTACTCGCGCAATACGGGAACGGGCGCGATGACAATAACGGTCACAGGTGTTGTGACCGGGACAAACGGTACCGGGGTGTACGCGAATAACGCTGGAACGGCGACTGATATGACAATTTCCACCGTTGATACAAACGGCGGAAGTTTCGGCATCACTGCGCGTAACAATGGCACTGGCGCTTTGACGATCACGTCCACAGGAACGGCTTCAGGCAACACTCAAGACGGGATCAATGGAAGAAACGCGGGGACTGATCTAACGATTACCGCAGTTGACGTCAGTGGCGGACGCACTGGAATATTTGCGCAAAACACGGGCTCGGGCTCGATTGCGATCACCACGTCAGGTACTGTTACCGGCGGGACAGGCGCTGGCATTGCGACGCAGGCCGGTGCTGGCACAGCCGTCAATATCTCGCTGAATTCTGGCAGCACCGTCAGTGCCACATCCGGTAATGCGATCACCAATGACCAGTCTGACGCCACAGTGACCGTAAACGCGGGCGCGGCGGTCACCGGAGCCATAACCTTGGGCGATGGCAGCGATACCTTAGACTTCACCGGTGGTGACTTCAGCGGCGTTACCCTGTTTGACGGTGGCGATGACTCCTCCAGTGGGGACGGCTTTGTCGACACTTTGCGCTTTGGCAGCAGCGGTGCATTGGCTGGGGCAAACGTGACCAACTTCGAAGTGATCGAGATTACCAATAATTCGACGATCACACTGACCGACAACAGCCTGACCGCGGGTGATGGCGGTGCCGGAACCGGGCTTACAATCCAGTCAGGCAGCAGTTTGCGCCTGAATACCGGAGCGACCAGTCTGACCGGGAACATCACCAATGGCGGTATGGTCTCGGCGCAGAACGGAGCGGTGGGCGATGTCATCACCGTCAGCGGCGACTTTACGGGCACTGGCGGGACCATCCTGCTGGATGTCGAACTCGGCGGTGACGGGTCGGCCACGGATATGCTTCAGATCGCAGGCGACACCTCGGGCACGAGTTTTGTGTCGGTCAACAATATCGGTGGTGCCGGGGCACAAACCATCAACGGGATTGAGATCATCCAGGTTGGCGGAGCATCAAATGGAAGCTTCACGTTGAACGGAACGTCTCAGACAGCCAGCGGCGAACAAATCGTGGTTGCGGGCCCGTTTGGCTATCGGCTGGTTGAAACCAGCAGCGGAAATTTTGCGCTGTCCAGCCTGGACGCCTCGGGCAACCCGATCCTCGTTGGATCGAGCGTCGCATCATTTGAAGCTTTGCCGTCGGTTCTGCAATCGGTAAACCGTGTCCGCGGTTTCCAGGCGCGCACTGCGGCAAGAACTCCTGTTGCGCCGTCAGCGGACGCCACCAGACAGCGGGTTCGTGATTTTGGCACGGATGGCGATGTGTTGTCCTACCCCGATACCCCGGTCTGGCTGGAGCTCACCGGTCGGCGTAGCGAAATCGCACCGGTTCGGTCGGACGCAGGGATCAACACGGTGCGGACGGATACCTATACGATTGCAGTCGGAGCAGATACGCTGCTGTCCGAATTCGCCAATGGGGCGCTCTATGGGGGGGTGGCGATCAGCTATGACGATGCCTCAAGTACGGTGCGAACCGATCAGGGCAGCAGTGAAATCGACACGACATCGCTGGGTCTGACCGTAAGCGCAACATGGTTGGACGCGCGCGGCTTTTATGTCGACACACAGCTGCAGTACAACGACAACTCCAGCGATACGAGCGATCCTGCCACCGGGCTGGAGCAGAACGATATCGACTCGGACCAATACGCGGTTTCGGTTGAGGTTGGTCGCCCTTACGAGGTGAAGCCGGGCTTGGTACTGATCCCTCAGGCGCAACTGACCTATGCCTCGCTGGACGTGGATGACTTCACCGACAGTTCGGGTAACAACGTTGTTTTTGACGATGCCGACAGCGTTCTGGCGCGGCTGGGTCTGTCCGCAAACAAATGGTTTGCCAACAGTCGCGGTTCTGGCAGCTATTTTGGCATTGTGAACCTCTATCACGAGTTTGACCCGACCACCCGGATTTCGGCCGGTGGGATGGAGTTTAACGAGGAGATCGACGACACAGGTATTGAACTGGGCCTTGGCGCGCGTATGATCCTGAACGAACGTTACGAGCTTTCTGGTTCGCTGAACTACCTGACGGGTCTTGATGATCTTGGAGATAGCTACGAGCTGGAAGCCACACTCGGTTTGCAGGTTCGGTTCTGAATGATCAACATATCCAGGGTTCTGGCGTGGAGCGGGGCCGCCCTTGTCGCCGTGCCGGGCTTGGCCTCGGCTCAGACGACGGAAACAACATCCACGCAATATCAAAGCTGGACAGTGAACTGCACCGAAGAGGCTGATCAACGGCAATGTGCCATGAGCCAAAGCCTGAATTTGCAAAACCAGTCCGGCCTTTTGCTACGTATAGAACTGCGTAGAAACGCCGAAGGCGCGGCGTCGGGTATTGTGATCGTGCCATTTGGGTTGGACATTACCAAAGGTATTTCACTGTCAATTGATGGTGGCCCCCGGTGGAATTTGCCAATGCGAACCTGTCAGAATTTCGGGTGCGTTGTTCCCATCACCCTTGGGGCGGGCATTGTGGATCAAATGAAGCAAAGCAACACGGTGCAGGTCTCGCTTTATACCTTAGAGGACCGTCAAACGCTTGAAGTGCCGGTGTCACTGTCAGGTTTCACCGCCGCATTTAATGCGCTGTGATTTGTTTTGCTGGCATCAATCACCTAGATACGGATCCCCTGAGACTTCTACAAAGTCCAACGTGTCTATGAGACGTGTGCAGAGACATTGGCCGGAAATCGGCTAGGGGAGTCACCAAGTTTACAGTTTGGGCGGCTTTGTAGACCTAGGGGCGCCCTAACAAGCTCGAACACTTCCCGGAGAGTGGCCCGTCCAGCTTTTGTAGGCATTGGTGAACGCAGCCTGATCAGAGTATCCAAGCGCAAAAGCGATCTCGGAAAGACTGAGTTTGGGATCATCAAGATACTGTTCTGCCAGCCGTTTTCGAATGTCCACCAGTAGCTGTTTGTAGGTTGTACCTTCCTTGGCAAGTTTGCGTCCAAGTGTACTGATGCTCATCCCCAGCGTCTTCGCAATGTCGTCTTGCGTGGGGGCACTAAAAGACAGTCGCGAGCTTATTTCGCCTTGGACCAAAGAGCTTGTTTCACCGATGACCGGCGCGAGATCCTTCATCAGAGTTTGCACATGTGTTTCAAGGTGCAAAAGCAATGCCGGGTCGGCGTCTCTGATCGGAATATCCACAATGGCCTTGTCAAACAGGATGCCTGGAACCCGTTGACTCTGTTTGACGTTGACTGACAAAGCATCAGAGATTTGCGTTTGCGTTTCTTCATTCAACTCATGCGGAAGACGTATCTCAATGACGGGTAACGGCGTTTCAGCGGCAAGTTGAAGACTGGTCAGAAAAGCGGAAATTCGAAACTCATTATGTGCGCCATCGGCGCGCACCAGCTGGGATATGGAATCTACTTCCAAAAACATGCCATCGCGTTCCTCATAGAAGGAAAGCTTGGCAAACCCACGTGCCAGGCGGGCGTAGTCGACAGCCTTTTCAATGGCTTCTCCAACCGTTGGAGAGTTCAGAACGACATAGCTGATCAGGGTTGTTTTTCTCGGGTTGAATGTTTGTCCAGCTGAAATCGCAAACAAAGGATCATCGGTTTCTTGGATAGCCAACTCCAAGAGCCTCATCTCATTCCGGACATCCACAAAGCTTGGCGGGGTTTCGTGAATATCGATGGGCAGGTTGGCTGACCTCAAAAGTGCCACGATATCTGAACCACGGTGCTCCAGCAGCTTGGCGATGTGGTGAACGCCAAAGCCTGGAACATTCCAGGATTGGCTATCGGAGCTCACATTGTTTGCAGTCATGCTGACCTTATTCCAGAGGCTGAAGAGCCCTATCGAGTTGGGCCTTTTTCTGTTGAAGTTAAGAATAAACAAGGCGCGAGCGCCAAGCCAAGCAGTATCGGCGCGACTTGACCGAAAATATCAAAAAGCTGAGCGCCACTCGCAATACCCAAAGCCGACGCGACCCTAGATTGGAGATGTAACAAACACACAAGGAGATCCAAAAATGGAACGCTTTAACACTCTTAAAAATCTCATCGTCGCACCGGCTTTGATCATTGCTCTGTCAGCCGGAGCCGCCATGGCAGGGCCAGGTCAACATTTTGGGTCAGGGAATCACTCCAAACCCGTCGCCCAACATGATCACGTCGGGTCGCAACAAAACGCCCAAACTGATTTCCTGGAGCCAAAGGTTTCCTCCAGCTTGCCGGAAGTCGACAAAGATACAATTATTGTTGTTACAACCACCCGATCAGGCAAACAGCTGCAGGAAGTTAAAGAAGCATATAAAGAAATTCTTCGTTAGTGGCAGTGAAACTGCTGCTCGATGTAGTGCCTTCATCCGTTTCGGGTTTACGATCCCTCGCAAATAAATGGATCTGCGTGTGATCGCAAACCCGGGACGTTCCAAATTCGATCATCAGAATTGCCCTGGTTCCTTTGCATGTAGATCTGTCACCCTCATGCCAAGCGGCATCAGGGCGACTTGATGGAAAATCACAAAGCACTGAGCTTTGCGAACAATACTCAAAGCGATCACGCTCCTAGGTTGGAGATGTAACAGCAACACGAGGAGTTCGAAAATGAAACGCTTCAACACAATCAACAAACTCATTGTCGCACCAGCACTGGTGATGGCACTGACCGCAGGATCGGTCCTGGCAGGACCGGCTGACAACTTACGCGGCAAGGCTCATCTCAGGTCTCAAACCGGCCAGTCTGAGAGATCGCAGGATGTATTGCAGAAGCTTCAGCAGCTGCCCGCGGTTGAATATATAGACACGATTGGTTTCTCCGCGGGTGAAGATTTGAAATTCAAACAATGGCAAGACAACCCGACCGAAATACCGATTGGGACTCAGTTTGGCGTCAAAAATGCAGCGTACGCTGCCCGGTATTGGGTAAGTCAGAACGACTAAGTGTTTCGTGGCGCTATAGCACTTTCAGACCACACTGCAATGGGGCTGGGTGTTGAACCCAAGGTGCTCCGGGTTACTCCCGTGACCCGGAAACCGAAAAGCCATTCGGGATGCGTAGCCCCCGAGCGCTAGTATGAGACATATACAAGTTGACACTGGATTGCACGGTGAGCGGCCGATAGAAACAAGGTGAACCGCCGTTGGCATCCCTGCAATCCGAGAACTGTTTTCGATATATATGTGTGTGAAAGCGGTCATTGATGCATTTGCGGGAAATGGCAAAGTTGTCCGCATTTCGCAAGTTCAGGCAGCCTTTGATTTTGCACTCGCAGCGAACGGCCGGTTCGACGGGCCGCAATGCAGCGATGAAGGTTCTTAGCCAATGTCCGATTCCCACAGATTCTGTTGAAAAACAACGTGTTGCTGGCGCAGAAAGAGGTCGCCTGAGCTGGGCGCGAGTGCCTTTCTGATCAGGCTTTTCTCATTTGCTGCGGTGCGGTAAAGATCTTCGCCAGTTTGCGGAGGTTCTGGGCGGTGGCGGCGAGGAGGAATTCGTCATTGGCACCACATGGTCCGCGTAATCGGAGCCGTCCGAGGCCCAGGATGCGTTTGAGGCGGGCAAAGAGCATTTCGACCTTCTTTCTGAGCTTCATTGAGATCTCGTACCGAGGGGTCTTGGCAATGTCGCGCGCGACCTGACGGGCGTCTTCGTGCTCCTAACGGGTGATCTTGCGGGCATCGGCGTTCGGGCAACATTTGGCTTTGGATGACCGCCGTTGTGATGATCTCATCGTAGGCGGTCCTCATGCCGTAAAGGGCCATTGGCAGCGAAGAGCGCTCTGAACCTGTTCGGCCGTATTCAGCATTGGCCGAACAGAGCTTCGGCGTCTGATCTGCAAATCAGCCCTGATTTTTCCCAAAAGAAGTCAGGATCAACGAAATCGGTCTGGGTGCTGGATGAAAGATATTAGGTCAAAAAAGGAAATGTTCTGTCGCTGGTGGCAGAACTGTGTGTCGCCTCACAAAGCATGTCGGGCGACACATAGTTTTGCCATTTGCGACTCAAAGGCTTTCCATCACGTTGGAGCAACCGAAAGAGTCTATTCTGGTTTTTGATCGCCCTCATCGGTGCAAATCGTATCTAAATCACTCAAAATTCCGGCCAGTTCTTCTCTGACAAGCTTTAGCCGTGCTATCGATATCGCTTCGCTCCGTCCCGCCAATTCGAGTACAACCGCAAAAACTGTGTCTGAATGCTTCATCAATGCGATCAGGTTTTCGCCTGTTGGTCCGTGTGAGCCAGATATCCAGTTCTTAGCCGTTCGTTCACTTGCTCCAGTCCACCGCATCGTTGATTTTGTAGCTCGCCCAGCCCCACCCAGTTCTTGAGAAAGAGCGTCGCTGATCGCCTCCCTGTAGTCTGACGCCGAAACGCGCTCGTCGCACTTTCGATGAAACGTGTTGCCCTTTTTATGAAGCATGTTTCTGGACCTCTCCCTTTAGGATTGAGAAAGGAATCGCAGAGTTCCCGTACAGGTTTGCAAATTTGAGTGGTGGGAGCCGCAGCATTGAGTTGGCCGAAGAACAAGACAGACAGGGAAAACCGCCGGAACGCCGCAAAGTACGTTCGCATGTCGACAGAGCATCAGCGCTACTCGACCGAAAACCAGGCCGATGCCATCCAGCGCTATGCCGATGAACGCGGCTACAAAATTATCCGAACATATTCTGATGCAGGTAAAAGCGGATTGAGAATTCAAGGCCGCGCGGGCCTATCGCAATTGATCGACGACATCGAAACTGGCCAGACCGAATTCGGAACTGTTCTCGTTTACGATGTCAGCCGTTGGGGGCGCTTCCAGGACGCCGATGAAAGCGCCTACTACGAGTATATCTGCAAACGGGCGGGCATTTCGGTCGAGTACTGCGCGGAACAGTTCGAGAATGATGGCAGCCCAATGTCCACCGTAGTCAAAGGTTTAAAGCGGGCAATGGCAGGCGAATACAGTCGCGAGCTTTCGCAAAAGGTCTTTGCGGGGCAGCAGCGGCTGATCGAGTTGGGCTATCGACAAGGCGGCGCAGCTGGGTTCGGGTTGCGGCGGATGCTGATTGATGAAGCAGGACGTACCAAGGGCATTCTTTCGCGAGGTGAACACAAAAGTATTCAGACCGACCGAGTAACACTTGTTCCGGGTCCGGCCGATGAAATCGCAATAGTGAACCAGATCTTCTTGAGGTTTGTGAACGACGGTTGGTCTGAAGCTGAGATTGCGTCAGACCTGAACCAGCGCGAAATTCGAACCGATCTGGATCTGGATTGGTCACCAGCGGTTGTGCGTCAAATTCTGACCAACGAAAAATACATCGGGAATAATCTCTGGAACCGCAATTCCTTCAAACTCAAGAAACGCCATGTCCGGAACGATCCGGAAAATTGGGTCCGCGCTGTTGGTGCCTTTGAAGCAATCGTTGACGCCAACCTGTTCGACGCTGCCGGAGCAATTATTGCAGCCCGCTCCCATGTGTTGTCCGACGAAGAAATGCTAGATCGGCTAAAGGAGGTTTTGGAGAAAAACGGGTATCTCTCGGGCTTTGTCATCAATGAAGCGTCAAAGCTTCCATCCAGCGGGGCCTATCAGAACAGATTTGGTAGCCTGTTGCGCGCTTACAGGCTCGTCGGCTTCAAGCCTGACAGAGATTACCGGTACATTGAAATCAACAGACGATTGCGCAGCCTGCATTCCGACATCATCCGGGACATCATCGCCGGAGTCGAAGCCGTTGGCGGAGATGTCGCTCATGACCCCAATACAGATACTCTCATCATCAATGACGAGTTCACCGTTTCCGTTGCCATTGCGCGCTGCATGCAAACAGGCGCAGGTGCGTATCGCTGGAACATTCGACTGAACACCGGCCAGCTCCCCGACATGTCCATCGTCGTCAGGATGGGGCAGTCAAACAGAACGCCGCTCGACTACTATTTGCTGCCTACCTTTGACATGACCAAATCAAAGCTGCGCTTGGCGGAAAACAACGGTTTGTCCCTTGATGCATTCCGCTTCGATAACCTGGCGCATTTCTTCGACATGGCCGCACGTACGCCAATACTGGAGGCAGCGTGATGGACCATGCGCCGGTCGGACACACTGTTCTTGTTCCTGTCGATGCAATTACCGTCGTAAACCCAAGGCTCAGGAACAAAAAGGTTTTCGACGAGATTACCGCGAACATCGCGGAGCTTGGGTTGAAAAGACCCATAACGGTTGCTGCGCGTGAGACTGAGGACGGAAGTGAGCCAGCATACGAATTGGTCTGCGGCCAGGGCCGTCTTGAGGCATTCAAGATTCTTGGCCAATCTGAAATACCGGCGATCGTCATAGATGCCAGCAGCGAAGATTGCCTTGTTATGAGCCTGGTGGAAAACCTCGCGCGCAGGCACCACCATTCGCTGGACTTGCTCAGAGACATTGGGCGCCTCAAAGAAAGGGGTTACTCTGAAACTGAAATCGCCGCCAAGACCCAGCTGTCCAAAAAGTATGTCCATGGCGTGATAAAGCTTCTGGAAAGTCATGAACACCGCCTTCTGCGTGCAGTGGAAAGCGGTAAGATTCCGGTCAGTGTTGCCGTTGACATTGCGGACGCGGATGACGTCGGCGTGCAACGTGTTCTGAGGCAAGCTTATGAGAAAAAGCTTCTGCGCGGCGGCAGACTCCTGGCGGCCAAACGTCTGGTTGAGGCGCGTCAGAAGCATGGCAAGGGCCGCGCGAGCACTGGCGAACGACCGCGTAAAAGCCTGTCGGTCGAAAGTCTGCTCAAGACTTATGAAAACGATGTCGAGAAAAAGAAGGTTTTACTGAGAAAAGCAAGTGCGACGCGAAGCGAACTGCTCTTTCTGACGCAAGCGCTCAAGACCCTGATGGCTGACGAAAACTTCGTCACTTTGCTTCGCGCCGAAGGGCTAACCAATCTGCCAAAGCAGGTTGCAGACCGGTTGGCGCAATCCGAGGAGGTGTCCGCATGACGGTGACCAGGAAAGAACGGACGGTTGTAGCTGCTTTTGAACAGGAGCTGGTGACACTCTCATTCGAGAATATCGCGCCGCTCTATGTGGTCACGCCGCAAAAGAAGGCCAGCATCAAATTCAAACAGATCGCCGCATCAGTTCAGGAAATTGGCCTTGTTGAACCTATTGTTGTGTCCCGCGACCCATACAACGCTGGTCAATACACTCTGCTTGATGGGCATCTGCGCTTCGAGATTTTGAAAGACCAGGGTCAGACACATGCGCGATGTCTTGTCTCCACGGACGACGAAGCCTTCACCTACAACAAACGCATCTCTCGTCTCGCGACGATTCAAGAGCACAAGATGATCCTGAGAGCCCTCACTCTTGGCGTACCGGAGGCCCGTTTGGCGAGCGCTCTTAATGTCAACATCAAGACCCTGAAGCAGAAACGCCAGCTTCTGGATGGTATCTGCGATGAGGCGGCGGAACTGTTAAAAGATAAGCAAGTGGCTTTGACCGGGTTTCAGATTCTGAAGAAAATGAAGCCGATCCGGCAGATTGAAGCGGCGCAACTGATGGTCGCCATGAACAAGTTCACTATCAACTACGCCCGATCGCTTCTGGCCGCGACACCCGAGAGCCAGTTGGTGTCAGCGGAAACGCCGAAAAAGATCAAGGGCATTTCACGCGAGCAGCTGGCGCTAATGGAGCGTGAGTCAGCAAACCTGGAACGGGAGGTCCGCCTCGTCGAAGACAGCTACGGCGCGGATCATCTCGATCTCGTCCTGACACGCGGTTACATCGCGAAACTGATGCGCAGCGAGCCGATCACACGCTACTTGTCGCTGCACCATGACGCATTCTTACCCGCGTTTGAAAAGATCACAGAAAACGAGGCCTTCACTTCCTGAACCCTCACGACTGATTGGAATTGTTTTTGGGGACCCGGACCCATCAAGCGCGGAGACCGCAGGAGACGCCGCACGGTGGGGCGGATCAAGCGCGGCGATGGGGAGGACGACGAACCCGTCGGAGCCCATCAGGCCGGGCCAGACGCCCGGCAGGATTCTCGAAAGTCTGCGCGTGCTTCCCAACACAGAGGCACGCGCAGACAGCTTTTGGCTGAAATGCCTCACGATAACCTTCCGCGAAGATCGCTGAAGCGGCACAATGTGAAGCGATATCTGGTTAAGTGGTCTGCTAATCATCGAGACCAACGTCCACTGCTTCAATTCACCTGCTAGCGGTCATTGATCCTGCATGCAGAGAAGGTTGGAAGAGAGCCCTCACTGTGAATTTGATTTTCTCGTTGCAAGTGCAAACAGCGCAGATTTTGCCGCGTGCGCATCAATTTGAGCACGGTAATGCGGCGTAGCGAGCGGCCATTCGTGCCGGGCGCAGCGAATTTTCATCAGGCAATGAGTAAAGCGCGGTACTTAGTGAACTATTACCGCGGTCGCGCCAGCGTCCGATTATTGGGCTACCGAGCGACAGGCGGAAGGTTTGATGTTGTGATGTTCAATTGTTACCCGACTGAGCCAAAGTTCACTATGGAACTAAGCCATGTCTACAACTCTGCAGATACTCTCTAAACTTAGCGTTAGACCTTCCTCGCTGATTCCCCCAAAGGCCAGACGTAGTGCATTATCCGTGCCGGGTGGCACTGCATATGGCTCTGCCGAGGAAACTGCGACACCCCTTTCCGCCAGCATAGATACGATCGGATCAGCCCGCTTTCGTTTCGGTAAACGCACCCAAGTGAAGCTAGCGTTTCGATGTGAACAGATACCGTATCCGTTCAAATACTCATGGCAAAGCCGCTGCCCTCTGGCACCGGCCTCCCTACGCCTGTTCTCAAATTCCAAGATTGAGCCATCTTCGATCCAGTGCGTAACCAATGCGGTAATAACAGCGGGTGTGTTCCAAGTTGTTGCCCGGATCGCCATCGTCACAGCTCCAGCCAAGTCCGGAGGCACCACTATGTACCCGAGTCGCAGGCCCGTCGCCAAAACCTTGGACACACCGCCAATGTAAACGGACCGCTCCGGCGCAAGTTGAAGAAAACTTGGCGGCGGGTCAGTTTCAAGAAAATCGTAGGCTCCGTCTTCTATTACCAATAAGTCAAAGTGTCGGGCGACAGCGACAATTTCCCGGCGCGTTTTCTCGTCCATCACCGATCCTAGTGGATTGTGAACGGTAGGGGTGAGATAGACCGCGCGGACTGATTTGGTTTTGCAAAGACGAAGCAAGGATTCCGGATTCATGCTTCCTTCGCTCTCAGCAACTGAGTGTAGCGAAAGGTCCCGTAAACCGACTACTGCGCGAAACCCCGGATAAGTTAGCTGGTCAGTTGCAACGATGTCGCCTCGCTTTAGGAGACCCAGGGCGACAATCGAAAGTCCGTGTTGGGCGCCGGATGTGATGAACAAGTTCTCTGCATCGATCTCTCCAACTCTGTTTGAGAGATAAGCAGCGATGGTCCGCCGCTCACTCAACACCCCGCCATGTGGTTGATAGCGCAGAACAGAATTTAGGTCTCCGCGTCTGGCGAGCCAACGCAAACCGGACCGCAGGACGTCCCCGTCACCGGGATCGGCTGGCATGTTGAACACCAGGTCAATCGGCGGCGCATCCTCAAACTGTTCGATTCCAAGGGTGAGCGGTAATTCCGGGTTTCTGACGAACATGCCACGTCCGCCTTCCCCTACAATGAAGCCCCTTTGCTTCAGTGTTTTGTACGCACGCGTTGCTGTCGCTAAAGCCACTCCGTTTTGCTCTGCAAAGGCCCTGTGTGTTGGCAGGCGCGTTCCAGGGGGGATTTCACCGGATTTGATCTGCGCTACCAATTTTTCTGCTAGGTCCAGATAAACCATGTTTGGCCTCAGCACTTTTCCGCTGTCCTTAGTACAATGCAATAATTGTGATAACGGCGGTTCCGTGTCAACCTCAGGTTTAGTTTTCTGAAGGATGTCACCATGCGAGAGACCATTAGCCACGCGATTCTCGCGTTCGCGTTGTTTACCACAACCTATGCAGTAAATCTGCAAGCTCCGCTGTATTCTGTATATGCGGAGAACAGCGGTGTTGGGGCAACCGCGGTCACGATTGGCTTCGCCGCGTATGTAGCAGGTTTGATGCCCACGCTGATCTTGCTCGGCGGCATGTCAGACCGAATTGGTCGCAGGTTACCAGTGGCGATGGCGCTAGCCTTGGGCGTCGGCGGAACGGCACTGTTGGTTGTCGCTCCTACGTGGCCCTCCTTGGTATTTGCCCGTTTTGTTCTGGGGGTTTCCACAGGATTCGCTACCACAGCCGGGACGGCATACATGGCTGAGCTATTCAGTCAAGATCGTACGAGACAAGCCACATTGCTGGTAACGTCCGCCACCTCATTGGGTTTTGGGGGCGGCGCGCTGGCAACTGGTCTCAGCCTCGCCCAGTGGGGTCCAAGCATTATGCCTGTCAGCTTTGTCGCTCTATTCCTTGTTGCCCCAATTTTGGCGCTGGTAGTGCTTGCTCTACCCAAAGCAGACAACCCGCAAAAAGTGGCCATGCTGCGTTTGCCTGTCTTTCCTGAAAGAACATGGCAATACGGAATGGCGCTGGCGCTTGCCTGGTCTACCACCGGTATGACCATTGCAGTTGTTCCGCTGCAACTTCATACGCAGGGACTCGGGGCATATACTGGGTTGGTCATATTCCTGGCCATCTTCGTTGGGTTTCTGTCGCAGCCGCTGGCCCGTAGGTTGACGAACATAAGCGCATTGCGAGTTGGATTTGTTCTCGTGCCGCTCGGCTTTCTCATGGTGTTGGTTGGCGTCGGGCTCCAGGAAATCTGGCTGGTTCTTGCAGGAACGGCGATCACAAGTTCGGCTAGCTATGGATTTACATATCTGTCGAGCCTATCGGAGTTTGCAATCCGCGCGCCGGAAAACCGCGCACGCGCCGCTGCCGGGTTGTTTGTCTATGCGTATGTTGGGTTTTCGCTGCCAACGATTGCAAGTGGCGCCATGGCCGATAAGTTTGGCCTTCTCACAGCAATGTCGGTTTTTGCCTCGCTGCTCGTCGCCGTAACAATTGCGGTTGGATGGTTAGGCAGATCGACCGGCCGTACCGAACCCGCAAACCTAACCGAAGAGCCAACATTCCGCGGCGAGTCGGCACCGGCGGTCAAATCAGGCTAAAGCCGCGAATACGTTGTCGCAGGTCAGGGTAAATCGCACCCATTTCATCAAGGGAAAATTTGAAGCCATGACAACAGATGTTAATGATTTATTGAGCACTGAACAGCGTGTCACAACGAGTGTCACAGTATTGCAATCGCAACCTTACGTTGCGGCAACTGCGCAGGGATGGCACAGGGAAGCCTACGACGACGTTTACGACCGCCTGGCCAACGAAAACGGATTTCCGTGTGTGTTTTCAAAGAACGCGATCCGTAAGGGCCTGCTGAAGTTTATCTTTGTCGAAGGAAATGGCCTGGAAGATATGAAACGTTTGGCAAAGGGGCTCATGGCCTTTGTCGAGGTGAGTTCAGATTGGAATGGCGAGTTAAACACGGCCTATCCACTGGTCGTTGCGTTTTCAGAAAACGCTATCTCGGCCCGCAGCGTCGAAGAATATCACGCCTTTGGATGGCGAACGCTCCTACGCCTTCATTCATTGGACAATCAACCTTGGCCCCAGGATGTACCGTCTGACCCCGGCTCGACGGCTTGGTCGATGTGCTTTAGCGGGATGCCAATTTTTTGCAATATGAGCAATCCAGCTCACCAAAGGCGGGCGAGCCGAAATTTAGGGAAACATTTCAAATTGGTCATTAATCCGCGCGAGCGGTTTGACAAAGTTGCAGGCGATACCCCTGCCGGTCGAAGAGCCCGGGCGAACATCCGCGAACGAATTCTTACTTACGATGGTCAGCCACACTGTCCTCAACTTGGGTCCTATGGGGAAGATAGCCTCGAGTGGTGGCAGTACAGCCTCACCGACAAAAACGAGATCCGTACAGATAGATGCCCCTTCAAATCGACCCGATCGCCCAGCATCACCCAGAAATGCCCACATACCGGTGAACATTTGGCCCCTGGACGAGCTGGAGAGAAAGGAACTGAAACAACCTAACGTCGATTGAACTCGCCTGATTCAGAAATTCCAACCTGATCCCAAAAGGACACACTAGATATGTTCGAACTCATAGTTTCCCAAGGAAGAATAGCAGATCGCAAAGAACGCACAATCGAGGGCGCATTGCAGACCGCGAGAATGCTGGAAGAAGCCCTTGGACTCAAAGGGAAGTATTTCGGAACGCCTGAGCCTGCGAAAACTGACGACTGGACGCTCAGCCTTCCAGAGGCAGAACAGACTTTGGTCTGCCTGCAGGCCGCCATCGCGGACAGCATCGAAGCAAGCCGAACACCTATCATGGTCGCCAATACTTGCTCGGCCAGTCTTGGCTCGCTGCCAACCCTTGCTGAGCGATATCCGGAAGCCATACTGCTTTGGGTCGATGCACACGGCGATTTCAACACGCCGGATACGACAGGCTCTGGATATTTGGGTGGTATGGTGCTGGCCGGGGCTTGTGGTCTTTGGGACAGTGGGCACGGAAAAGGGCTACGCCCTGATCAGGTGATTTTGGTCGGCGCACGCGACATCGACCCCGAAGAGCTCGCGCATCTGCGTAGGTCCGGTGTCCGAATTTTGCCGCCCGAAGAGGCGACGCCTGACGCCGTACGCGAGGCCGTGGGAAAAGCACCAGTCTGGATTCATGTTGATTGGGATGTAATGGAGCCCGGCCACATACCTGCCGATTACAGTGTACCGCACGGGTTTCTGCCGAAACAATTGCGCGAGATTTTCCAGGCGATTCCCTCTGGTCAACTTGTCGGCTTGGAACTTGCAGAGTTCCACGCACCGCTTTCGGAATCCGAGAGTCGCGCACCGTTGAAGCACATCCTGAGCATAATCGAGCCTTTGCTTGAGCCGGAGGTAGTCGTTTGACCGGGCTTGAGCACATCCCATTCACCAAGATGCACGGTGCCGGCAACGACTTTGTCGTTCTTGATCTGCGGGGACGTTCGGAGCCAACGCCCGAATTATGTGCGGCAATGTCCGATCGAAACACCGGGATCGGGTGCGACCTCGTGCTAGGGATTGAGCCGCCACGTTCACCTCGCGCATTGGTCTCGTTCCGTATCTGGACCTCTGACGGGCAAACCTCACAGCAATGCGGAAATGGTGCCAGATGCATCGCTGCATGGGCTCAAAGGACCGGGCTCACCGCTTCTGATGCTTTCGAACTTGATAGCCCGTCCGGGCCACTCGAAATCATGTCGCTCGGTCGCGATACATACTCTGTCAAGTTGGCACCGCCGTCTTTCGATCCGGACGTACTACCCCTTCACGGCTTTAAGAAACAAAGCCCTCCCTATTCACTCGAAACACCTGAGGGCAATGTCATTCGCTTTGGCACAGTGTCCATGGGCAATCCACATGCCGTGATCGAGGTTCAGGACATAAAGGGTGCACCCGTCAAAACAGTCGGACGGCTGCTTCAGAAGATACCTGAACTGCCAGAAACCATCTGTGTCGGTTTCGTAGAAATTGTTGATCCAGATCACTTGCGGTTGCGTGTCTTCGAATTTGGCGCAGGGGAAACCCTCGCATGTGGAAGCGGTGCCTGCGCTGCTGCGTCGTACCTGATGCAGCAAGGCCGGGTCGGTCGAGATGTCTCAGTTTCGATGCCTGGTGGGACGCTTCAGATATCTTGGCCTGACAATCATCAGGCACCAATCACAATGACAGGCCCTGCAGCCTTTGTTTTTGAAGGAGAATTCGCTTATGCCACTATTTGATAGCATTCTAGATACCATTGGCCGGACGCCGATTGTAAAGCTGCACCGAATCCCACCAGAGCATGTAGACATCTACGTCAAGGTGGAGTCTTTCAATCCAGGCGGTTCGGTGAAAGACCGGCTTGCGCTCGCCGTAGTCCTCGATGCTGAATCAAAAGGTCTACTGAAACCAGGCGACACAATCGTCGAATGCACGTCCGGCAACGTGGGCATAGCGCTGGCTATGGTGGCGGCAGCTCGTGGCTACAAATTCGTCGCTGTAATGTCGAATACCTATTCACTCGAAAGGCGCAAGCTGATCAGAGCATACGGCGGCAAGGTGCTGCTTTTTCCTGGTGAATTGGGCAGCAGTGGAGGCAACAAAATCGCTGATGACCTGGCGGACAAGCACGGGTGGTTCCGGGCACGGCAATTCGATAACCCTGCAAATCCAGCCTACCATCGTGAAACGACCGCAACCGAAATTCTGAGTGATTTCGCAGGAAAGCGTCTCGATTATTTCGTAACCGGCTTTGGTACCAGCGGAACATTGACCGGTGTTGGTCAAATGATGAAACGTGCTCGACCAGATGTGCAAGTAGTTTGCGCGGAACCAGAGAACGCCGCGGTTCTGGCTGGAAAGTCGTGGAATCTGCATGAAATTCAAGGGTGGGCGCCAAACTTCGTACCAAGCGTCATGGACCAGACCGTCATCGACCACCTTCAACCCATAAACGAAACAGTCGGACGCGACACAGCTCGTCGGCTGGCTGCTGAAGAAGGCATCTTTGTTGGCATTTCAGCTGGGGCAACGCTCGCGACGGCTCTTGAGGTCGCCCATACCGCTCCGCGTGGTTCTGTTTTGTTGGCCATGCTGCCGGATACAGGTGAACGTTATCTATCCACATTCCTCATGGAAGATGTGAGCGAAGGGTCGGATGACGAGTGGCTTGATTCACTGGACCGCGAGTTGGAAACAGCCTGATCTATACACCTCACGCTCACGCGTTCTCGTCAGAGAAGGAGGACATATGCAATGCTGGAACAGCCATTGACCAAGCTACCCACCCATTCCAGTCGTGAATTTATCCCGCCTGGCAGTCGCTTCTTGTCGTTACCTGAGGAGTTTCCCATGAGACGCGGAGGGTGTCTCATGGGAGGTATCCTAGCCTATGAAACTTGGGGGACACTTTCGCGGGGGCGCGACAACGCAATTCTCATACTGACGGGATTGTCACCGGATGCGCACGCCGCCTCTTCGCCGACGAACCGGGAAGCCGGCTGGTGGGAACGTATGGTTGGTCCTGGCAAAGCCATCGACACCGACACATGGTTTGTAATCTGTGTCAACTCGTTGGGAAGTTGTAAGGGCTCTACCGGTCCAGCATCTCTTGTTCCCGACAATACTCGCACGTACAGACTTGATTTCCCTCAACTCAGCATCGAAGACATTGCAGATGCGGCAGCGTTTGCCGTGCGCGCCCTTGAAATCGAGACCTTGGCATGTGTGATTGGTTGTTCAATGGGCGGGATGAGTGCACTATCTCTGATTTCTCGTCATCCGGGTCTCGCTCGTACTCATATTAGTGTTTCGAGCGCCGCGCATGCATCTCCGTTCGCGTTAGCCGTGCGTTCGCTCCAGCGACAGGCTATCCAAGACGATCCAAACTGGCGGTCTGGACAGTACAGCAACGAGAGTTACCCGCTTGCGGGCATGTCGATTGCTCGAAAACTTGGGCTTATCACCTATCGGTCTGCGACTGAGTGGCAAGCGCGATTTGGCCGAAATGTGACCGCAAGTGGTTCGGCCAGCCAACGAGGCGGAATGCAATGTCGCCCAGAGTTCGCCGTCGAGAGTTATCTTGAATTCCATGCAAGGAGATTCCTGCGGGGGTTTGATCCGAATTCCTATCTGTACTTGAGCCAGTGCATTGATCTGTTTGATATTGCAGACCAAGCGAACGGGTGTGCCGACAGAGCTTTGTCACAACTCACACTGGAACGCGCTTTGGTCCTGGGCACGGATACAGATATTCTATTTCCATTGTATCAACAACGCCAGATCGCCGATGGCTTACGCGCCGCTGACGCAAGAACCCAATTTACTGAATTGGATAGCCATCAGGGCCACGACGCCTTCCTCGTCGATATTCCATCATTCGGGGTACCAATCGCTAGCTTCCTTTCCGATCTCGGGCGAAAGCCTCCGGTCGTTCGCGCAGCACCAATTGTGGCAGCAAGGGAGGAATTCGTCCTATGAAAAAAGATGCTGGAAAGATTGCTCTGGTGACCGGAGCCAACCGTGGAATAGGATTCGAAATAGCGCGTCAGATCGCACAATCAGGTGCTCACGTTCTGCTGTCCGGTAGAAGCTTTGAGCACGCCAATATTGCGGCTCATATGCTTTGCGGCGAAAAACTGATTGCCACTCCAATCCAGTTGGACGTGACCGACCCAGAATCGGTTAGTCACGCAGCGGAATGGATTGCCAGCACCTTTGGTCGGCTCGATATATTGGTCAACAACGCAGCCATAAGAATTGAGGACTATGGTATCGCGCCATCTGTACAACCCATGTGGAAGTGGCGGGAGACGTTCGAAACTAACCTCTTCGGCGTAGTTGAAGTTACACAAGCTCTGCTCTCACTGATCCGAAACAGCGAAGCAGGGCGCATTGTCAATGTGTCTAGCCTATTAGGTTCAGTTGGAACCCATAGCGATCGCAGCTCTTATGCCTATAGTGACATGTTCAAGTCATTGCCTGCTTACAGTGCGTCGAAATGCGGGGTCAATTCCTGGACCGCGCATCTTGCATACGAGCTGCGGGATACGCCGATCAAAGTGAATGCCGTTCACCCAGGTTACACAAAAACCGACATGAACGATGGGCTAGGTGATCTGGAGATACCCGAAGGAGCCCGTACTAGCGTCCAAATGGCGCTGCTTGGATCGGATGGACCTTCCGGATCATATGTCCATCTCGACCGGATTATTCCGTGGTGAACACCCCCCGCATTCTCAGTCAATAAGGTTTGAAAAAATGAAGCATGTTGCTCTCGTCACCGATTCAGAAAGTTTGCCAATCGACTTCGATATGGACTTGCTGATTGATGCCTGCGTTGCTCAAGGAGTACAGCCCGAAATAGTTGAATGGACTGATCCCAGCGTTCCCTGGGGAAAGTATGATGCCGTTCTGCTACGCTCGCCTTGGAGCTACACCAAACATCTCAAGAGATTTCGAGATTGGTGCGCTCATGTAGATGCGCAGACTCATCTCATTAATCCTCTGGCAGTAATCAGTTGGGGTTTGGACAAAACGTACTTGAAAGACCTCGAAGCGCTCGATGTCCCTATAGTGCCGACAGAAATCTTGCCTCCAAATGCGAAGATCGGTGACCGCCTCCAATCCTTCCTGGAAGATCACCCGGAATGCAATGAACTTGTCATAAAGCCAACAGTTGGCGCTTATTCCCAGAACGTTGGTCGCTTCTCGCGCCAAAATATCGAAGCTGCCATACGGCATGCCGAAACGCTTTTCGCAACCGGCCACAGCGTCATCATTCAACCATACCTCACGTCGATTGATGAGCTCGGCGAAACGGACATGATCTTTTTCGACGGCCACTACAGTCATGCTATCCGAAAAGCGGCACTTTTAATGCCCGACGGCACAGTAAATGTTCCAAGCACTGACATGCGCTCAGCGCGGGCAGCTTCTCCAGATGAACGGGAAGTAGGAATTAGTGCGCTAAAGGCAGTGACCAAGATCTTCGGATTGGATTCACCGCTACTTTATGCTCGCGTTGATTTAGTCGAGGACCAAAACGGTGCTCCTGTTGTTCTTGAACTGGAGATATCAGAACCTTCCCTTAGCTTACAGTTTGCACCTGGAAGCCCGGATCGTTTCGCAAAAGCAATCACGAATAGACTAATTTCTATCGATACTGCAGGTGCAGATATCCAACAGCTTAAACAAGGAGTCGGCTCCGGCTGATAACAATCCAGTACCCAATCGACCGTAACACCCTATTCTGCTTTCAGCCCGCCTAACGACGGGCGGGGTATGGCATCCCCGGGACCCCGCGGTTCCTCTCAGCAATGACAGCTATAGTGAGTTAGGCTGCAATGCAGCATAAAGACTGCAGCGCATACCAATGAATGCTGCGTCAGCAAAGTGGCCAAACGTCAATGTCGGCAAAGTCCCGCAACTGGATCCTTGAGTGCGTGGTGTCCGCTGCGGTTTGTATGAATGGCCGGTGTTCCCGCCGCACAGCAGCATCGAGATTGACGCAGTTGCAGCGATTTCTACGCGGCGCGCGCACGCGGCATAAAACTCGAATTCACAGGTTGGGCTCTTTTCCGCCATCGGAGCAAACACAGCATCGTTTTTGGACGACCCAGACCGTGGCGATGTGGACGGCCCAGAGCTGACTATAGCATGCCGGTCCATCTAAGCACTGCAGCATATCCCCAAAACGGTCGTTGGTCGAAGGGCAAAGTCGAGGCATCTCGGAAACGGAAAACCGTTAGATTGAAATAGCAGCCGCCGACTTGGCTTAGCAAACAAGCCTGATTGCGGCACTATCGTTTTCCGTCAGCGGCCCAAATTGCACCCCGGCGAATAATCTCGGTGACCTGAGGCTGTTTCAAGTCGTCCAACTCATGCCCGATTGAGCAATAGAAAACGCGACCCTTATCCCATCGGCGCTTCCAAATCACCGGGATGACTGTCCCCTCGATCCACCACAGATGATCCCCGGAAAAGGTTGTCGTCGCCAGCACGTCATTAGAGGGATCAACCAGCATGTAATACTGCTCGGTTGTCAGTCGAAAGCTTCTGATCCCTTCAACGATTGGGTCATCGGGTTTGCAGATGGTCACATCATAATCGATGTAATCCTCGCGCGGTTGAAGGTTGTCAGGCCATCCCGGCGGGTGAGCAACAAACTGACCTCCGATCAGAAAGTGGTAGGTTGGTCGGTCGCGGAACGCGTCGCCCATATGGCCATGCCACCCTGCCAACCCGCATCCATCCCCGATCAGCTTCAAAAGCCCGTCTTCCTGCGGTTTGGTCATGTTCCCGTATTTGTCTTTGTGGCCCGATCTGGCGGATGACCAGATCGGTGTGATCAGATCCAGATCGGCCAGTTCATCCGGGTTTTCCAGAGGCTCCAACGTGTCGTAGACATCCACGTCGAACCCGTTGTCCTTCAGAAGCGCCTCGTACCAATCGCTGAATTGCTTGGGGGCGTGACCTTTCCAGCCTCCAACAAAAAGTGCGGCTTTCATCCCGATTGTCCTCGCATGTAGTTGAAGATGGACGCCATGTCGCGCGCATCGAAGCCCTGTACTTCGGCGTTTTTTAGCACCTCAAACGTAGTCTTGGCCTGTGGCATCGGCACACCGACATCCTGCGCCAGATCCAGAGCGAGCCCGACATCCTTGCGTGCCAGCGCAACTGTGAACGTTACAGCCTGACTTGCTTCGTTCAGATAAATTGGGCGGCGAAACTTCAACATCGGCGCCGCAGCGGCAGAGTTTTCGATCACATCAAATGCGAGATCGGTGGCAATGCCAGCGCGCTCGGCAAGGCAGAGCGCCTCAGAGACCGTCTGGTTCATACCGTGGATCAACAAATTCACCGCAAGTTTCATGGCCGCGCCAGCGCCGACCTGTCCCAACCAGATGGTCTTGCGCCCCATCGCGTCAAAAAGGGGTGACAGCGTCTGAGCGAGCGAAGCATGAGCGCCTGCCATAATCAGAAGCGTGGCCTCTTCGGCGGCGTTGGTCGCCCCGGAAACCGGCGCATCAACAAAGCGTTTTCCGGTAGTCTCGGCAGCCTCTGCAATCTCGGAAACCAAAGCCGGGCTCATTGTGCCCATCTCAATCAATATTTGCGCGCCCGGTGCCGAGATCAGACCTGCATCTCCGAAATAGACTGCCCGTGCGGCTGCATCGTCTGCGAGCATCGAGACCGTGACATCAGAAACTCGGGACAATTCTGCAGGAGTGTTGGCAATTCCGCCGCCAACACTCTGTGAAAAATCCTGCGCAGGACCGGTGCTGCGGTTCCAGACCGTGACGTCATGCCCTGCCCGGGCACAGTTGGCTGCCATCCGGCGCCCCATGCGACCCAATCCTGCAAAACCAACCCGCATCACGCGACCTGCGTCGTGCCGTTGTCAGAGAGGCCCGAGATAGCCCGAACCAGACTATCTTCGGTCACATCTTCAGACGTGAATTCCTGTGTGATCTGCCCCTGGAACATAGCGTAGATCCGGTCCGCGACGTGCAACACTTCAGGCATCTCCGAACTGATGACGATCACCGCATATCCTTGCGCGGCAAGATCCCGGATCAGGTTGTGAATCTCGGCTTTGCTACCGACATCGATCCCGCGTGTCGGTTCATCAACAATCAGCACGTTCGGGTGCATGGACAGCCATTTGCCGATGACGATCTTTTGCTGGTTGCCACCGGACAGGTTCCCGACAAGTTGCCGCCAACCGGGCGTTCGGATGTCCAGCCGGTCGCGGTATTGATCAAAGATCGAAACCTCGGCCCCTTCGGCCACAAACGGACCAGCCTTGAGATCATCCACCTGAGGCAGGGTCATGTTGTCCCTGCAGTTCATGCCCAAGACCAACCCCTGACCTTTGCGGTCTTCTGGGACCAGCGAGATACCCCGCTCAATCGCGTCTGACGGTGAGTGGATGCGTATCTCTTGCCCATCAAGCAGGATTTGTCCGGCAGATGGATCGCGCAATCCAAACAAGGTTTCGGCAATCTCGGTACGCCCTGCGCCGACCAACCCATAGAATCCAACCACTTCGCCGCGTCTGATCTTGAAACTGACGTTTTGGTACAGATCGCCGCAACTCAGATTTCGCACCTCCAAAGCCACGTCCCCCAATTCGTGGTGCGAGACGTTGCGGGACAGGTCCAACTTGCGCCCGATCATCATCTGGGTGACGGATTCTTCATCCGTTTCTGCTGTGATTGCGGTGCCCGTGTGCTGTCCGTCCCGAAGCACACTGACTCGGTCGGTAATGCGAAAGATCTCTTCCATCCGGTGTGAGATGTAAATGATGCCCACGTCACGCGCTTTCAGATCGGCGATCACGTCGAACAGAACATCTTTTTCCGTGTCCGTCAGTGATGCGGTGGGTTCGTCAAAAATCACCGCTTTGGCGTCTACGGTCAGGGCGCGGGCGATCTCGACCATTTGCTTGTTGGCGATGGACAGATCCCCGACGAGGGTCTTGGGCGTAAAGCCAACCTTCAGCCGATCCAGAATGTTTGCTGTATCGGCATAAAGCTTGTCCCAATCGACCCGCCCGTAAGACTTGCGCGGCAACTCACCGAGATAGACATTCTCGGCCACGGACAATTCGTCTGCGAGGCTGAGCTCCTGGTGAATGAACACAACACCCTTGGCCTTGGCTTCCAGAGGTGAGGTCATGGCGGTGGGAGTCTCTTCGATCAGAATTTGACCTTCATCGGGTTGATAAATCCCCCCCAGAACCTTCATCAATGTTGATTTCCCGGCGCCGTTTTCCCCCATCAACGCATGCACTTCGCCGGGCATGACCGCAAAGGAAACGCCGTCAAGCGCGCGAACACCGGGGAATGTCTTCACGATCCCTTCAAGACGCAGGGCGGGTGTGCGTTCGGTCATGTCTTGAGCTCCTCTGCACCTTTGCGGTTCAGTTGCTTGTCGAGATAGAGAACTGCAATCAGGATTAGACCAATCACCAGATTGACGGTTGAGGTGTCTGCGCCGATATGCCCCAAGCCTTTGCGCAAAAGCTGGATCGCCAGCACGCCCCCAAAGGTTGAGATCACCGAGCCAGCACCACCGGTCAGCTTGGTGCCCCCCAGAACCACCGCGGTGATAATCCACAACTCGTACAGCTCACCATCGTTCGGGTTCACGGATCCACTTTCCGAATAAAACACCACGGCCGATAGGGCCGCCAGAAACCCGATGATCATGAAATTGAGCATCATGTGTGGGCCGACCCTGATACCCGCATTCACCGCCGCCTCGCGGTTGTCGCCAATGGCATAGGCATTGCGTCCGTGGATGGTGCGGTTCATCACGAACCAGATCACCACGGTCACCGCCAGAAGGAACCAGGTGGCCGTGTGCAGGCCAAGAAACTGAGCCTCAGCGAAATCAACCAATGTCCAGTTCAGATGGCTTGTCGGTTGCTCGCCATTGTACATGAACACCAGACCACGATAGCCAAGCATCGAACCAAGCGTCACAATGAATGCATCGACCCCTGTTTTCCAGACGATCAATCCGTTGATGGCGCCCAGCACGATGCCGGTCAGCAACGCCAGACTCCACGAGATTGGAATGACCCAATCCCCGAGATCTGCAAAAACAGGCCATGTCAGACTGTCCAGCAAGACAATTGCGCAGAGTGCAAAGGTCGCTCCGACGCTTAGGTCAATATTGCCATTGATCATGACGATGGTCATACCCATCGCGATGATCCCGATTGGAGCAGACTGTTTAAACAACAGCAGCATGTTGTCGAGATCCATGAAGGCCTTGTCACTGAGTGATAAATATTCTCCCGCAACGCTGAAGAAGATCAGCTCGAAGACGATGAAACCCCAGATGGCGCCTCGCTTCAGGAAAGTGCTCAGAGTACCAGCTTGCATGTATCCGTTTCCCTTACGCGATCTGTGACCAGAGTTTGCCGCGCTTGGCCGCGATATCGAGCCATACCGCCAGGATAATGATCACCCAGGTCACGACGTATTGGACATAGAATTGCAGACCGACCAGCAGTAACCCGTTCTGGATGAACCCAAGCATCAGGACGCCAATAACCGTCTTGAAGATTGTTCCGGACCCGCCCAACAAAGACGCGCCTCCGAGGATGACAGCAGCCAGCACTTCAAGCTCCAGACCTTGCCCCACGGTGTTCTGGCTGCCCATCGAACGGCTCGCCTGAATAAGACCGGCCGTTGCGACACAAAAGGAAGACGCAAGATAGCAGGCGAAAACAACGCGCGCGCGCCGAATGCCCGAGAAGGTTGCAGCTACGCCGTTGCCCCCCACTGCGTAGACCTTGCGGCCAAACGGGGTTTTGGCCAGCACGATACCCAGAAAAGCGGCCAACAGAACAAACAACAGAATTGGGACGGGAACACCCAACGCGTCACCCTGGCCGAAAACGCTGAACCAGGTACCTTCCTTGTCGGCGATATCCATGTTCTTGCCGCCAGAATAGGTTAGCGTCAGCCCGTGGATGGCCGACAGCATTCCAAGCGTCACAATCAGCGAGTTGAGTTTCAGGTAACCAACAAGAAACCCGATCAGGGCGCCCAGGCACATTGTCATGGCAAACATCGAAGGAATCGCCAGCGTTGGCCCAATCTTGTCGTGAAGGTCCAGGACAACAATAGTTGAAAAGGACATCATTGAGCCAACGGACAGATCAAGATTACCGCTGATCACAACAAAGGTCACTCCCAGCGCCATGACACCCAGAATGGCAGATGAGCGGATCACGCCCATAATGTTGTCCGGATCCAGAAATCTGGGGTTCGCCAACGTAAATCCGATAATGAACACGACAAAAGCAACCAGGATCCCCTGCCGAGCCAGTATTCCCCCAATGTCGGATTTCTTCAGTTGCGCCATCCTGTTCTCCCCGTCTCCGGCAAGCCGGAGGTTTAGTCTTACTACAGCACTCACCGAGCGCCGCGCATTCATACCAGTGTCATGCCGCCATCAATCATCACGATCTGACCGGTCATGTAGTCGCTGTCCCGCGACGCAAGGAATGTCGTCGTTCCGGTGATGTCCTCAGGCTGGGCAACACGTCCGCGCAATATTTCAGCCGAAAACTCCTCCATCGCTTGCCCAGGGCGCTCGGCGGCGCCGATCTCCATCAGGTCGCGGTCGACCTCTTCCCACATTTCCGTCGCGACCACTCCGGGGGCGAAGCCCGTCACCGTGATATCATGCTTTGCCAAATCGCGCGCGCCTGACTGGGTCAGCGAAACAACAGCCCATTTTGAGGCACAATAGGGCGCGACATTGTCGAATCCCTGTCGGCTGGCAATTGATGCGGTATTGATGATTTTGCCACCAGTTCCCTGAGCAATCATCTGACGTGCGGCCTCCTGCATGCCGATCATGCATCCCAACCCGTTGACGCCCATGATGAAATGCCAGTTCTCATCTGTCACATCGAGGAAATTCATCGGCTTGTTCACGCCGGCATTGTTGAATTTCACATCCAGTTTTCCAAACAGGCCCACCGTATGGTCGATCATGGCGCGGACCTGTTCGCGATTGGTCACATCGACGGCGGCATGGGTGACCTGACCGCCATGGCTGTTGGCTCTCTGTCTGTTTTCGGCGGCAACCGTTGCCACCTTGTCGCCGTTTATGTCAGCGAAACAGACATCCGCGCCTTGTTCCAGCAGCGCCTCGCCAATGGCGCGGCCGATGCCTTGAGCTGCCCCCGTGACAATACAGGAACGTCCAGAGACTCGCCCCATGGGTTTCTCCCTGTTCATTTGAATTGATGAAACTGCGCAGAGCCCAATGGGCTCCGCGCTTCTGGGGAGAGACTTAGAAAACCGGCTTGGTAAACTCGCCTTGGTTGTCCTGTGTGATCTTCGGTGTGTCGAAGTAGTTCAGGAACGGCAGTTCCTTCCCTTCCAGCGTTTCGATCGCTGTTTTCAATGCAGCCTTGGCATCGTCAACGGGTGACTGGTAGATCGAGCCCCAGTATTCACCACGTTCCATAGCTTCGTAGCCAACAGCGAAGTTTGTGGCCCCAACAAAGATGATGCCTTCACGACCAGCGGCTTTTGCAGCGTTCAATGCGCCCACGCCCATATTGTCATCGCCGGAATAGACCCCATCGATGTCATCATATTTCACAAGGAAAGCTTCCATGACCTTCTGGGATTTCTCACGGTTCCAGTCGCCAGGTTGGGTTTCAACCAGCGTCACGTTGGGACATACTTCCGGCAGGCGATCATCAAAACCCTTTTGGCGTTCGATGGCCGTGGTGTACCCCGGCTGCCCCGAGATCTGGACGACGCGTGCTTCATTTTCGATGCCCATGTCCTTGAACTTATCGCACATGATTTCCGCTGAACGCGAACCTTGTGTGATGTTGTCTGGGCCAGAGAAGGAGGCGACGAACGGGAAACCCGCTTCGGCAATGTTTGAGTTGGTGACAATAACGGGGATACCGGCCTTGTGCGCTTTGCGTACCGCCGGGATCACGGCCTCGCCATTGGTTGGCCAGATGATGATGGCATCCACTTCCTGTTGGATCAGGTCCTCCATCTGGGCAATCTGACGGGCTACGTCACCTCCTGCATCCAGAACGACAACATCGACATCGCTGTTCGCCTCGGCGGCTGCGATAAAGGCTTTTTCATATGTGGTCTGATAGCTGTCGACGCCGACATTGTTCTGTGTAATGCCAATAGTCATTGTATCAGCCATAGCTGCCCCACCGAAAGCCGTCAGGGCCAGGGCAGTGGTCGCCACAAGAGTTTTGCGGATATTCATTCGGTTTCCTCCCGGGTAAATTCTTGGTCTTGCCAACTCCCGTTTTTCCTCCGCGGGAATCATCATCCGTAGATCGGATTAGCCCTGACAGGTTCGCGAAAACTTCCGCGCTAAGACCCCCCGAAAATATCCAAATTGAGAATCGTGGTATCCAGAACGGATATCTAAGCGATACTGCACCAAGATCATTCTGAACATTTTGAGAGGGAGGGCAATATGAGCGAATCGAATTTGTCCAAATCGAACAATCCAGCGCCAGACTCGGCCCAACCTTATGATCAGGGTGCAAAGCGGTACAAACCCATGGACGGCTCAGCTTCGACATTTCAGCAAGGTTTTTATCAGGACAAGACCGAAATGCTTCAGGTTGTTTCGTTTCTGGAAAGCTTTTGCGAAGAGCTGGAAGATGTGATCGAGGTCTTTGCCCCGAACCCGTTTTTCCTGATGTCCCTTTTCCTGATCCGAAATCACATTGAGGGTAAAACCGTCACCCCGACGTCTCTCATATCGGCGTCGCACATTCCATATGCCACTGCGTCGCGCCGCGTGAAGGAAATGATCGAAACAGGCCTGATCGAACAGCGCCCGCGCACCAGTTCCGGCAAAAGCTTCTCGCTTCATCCCAGCGAACATCTTCTTGAGGGATGGATGCAGCTGTCCACTCGCATACGGCGCCTGGCCGAAATCGAATTTGGAACAAGCGAAGAGCGGGCAGAGTCCACCGACTATTATTTTGGCGGATCTTACATGGCGACCAAATCGATACCACCGCTGCAAGTTCTGGGTGAACCCCTGAAACTGGCTGGTGGGGTTCGCGTTCTGGTGCATGGTGACCCGACCTTTATGGTGATGGAAACGCTCAAGCGGCAATTTGAACAAGTGATCGGATCACCGATCCAGCAACGCGCCTTTTCAATTGATCGCTTGCGGGAAGAAGCGCTCAAAAACGCAGAACGCCCAACCAGCCGATATGACATTATCGCAGTAGATCTTCCCTGGATCGGAGAGTTTGTCGAAAAAGGCGTGTTGCTGCCGTTAGAGGGCGTGATGGATTTGGCAGTGCTGGATCCGGCCGATTTCCATACCGCAGGCTGGAAAGCGGCACATTGGGGCGGCAAGGCCTATGGTGTCCCGGCGCAAACCACACCAGAGCTTTTGTTCTATCGGCGCGATCAGTTTGCCGATGCGGGGCTTGAACCGCCTGCGACAACGGACGAACTTCTGACTGCGGCACAGGCTCTCCACGATCCGCAACATGGGCGGTATGGCATAGCGTGGAACGCGGCGCGTGGGACAGCGCTTGGACATACATTCCTAACGACGCTTTCGGATTTCGGGCAGCCGATCGTTGATTTAAATGAGATCGCCGGCGGTTTTGACACCGAAGACCTGCATCAAGATGCCTATCAATTCACTATCGACACGGCCGTGGGGCTAAGTGCTGCCGAGTATCTGATGGAGCTGCTCAACTACTCACCGCCCGACATTTTGTCTATGTCGTGGTACGAACGTATCCGTCCCTTTGCCGCAGGCAAGGTCGCGATGGCATACGGCTACACGCTGTTGGCGCCTTATTTCGAAAGCGATCCGTCTTCGCCCGCACACGGTCAGACCGGTTTCCTTCCACATCCTGCAGGACGTGGCGCCACTCAGGTCGCACCGGTCGGCGGTTATGTGATGGGCATCCCCTCCAATCTGCCGGTCGAGCGTCGTGCCGCAGCAGCAGAAGCTTTAAGGGTCTTCACGTCCCCCGAGGCTCAGAAGCTGTACGTCCAGAACGGCAGCCGGACCAACCCACGCTATTCAGTTGGTGCCGACCCTGAGGTACGACGATCCTCGCCGATCTTCGAAGCAGTCGACGCGATGTCCTGGCGCGATGAACTGCAATTCTGGCCACGCCCACCCGTACCCGAAATCAGTGATGTCATTCGTATCTGCGGAGAGGAACTCCACGACATGCTGCGTGGGATCATACCCCCGAAAGAGGCCCTGCGCCGTGCGCAGAACCGCGCTGATGAAATGCTAAGTGGCAAGCGCCGAAGATAGAACCCCAAGGAGAAGATCATGGACCCCAATCGCCTGAAAGGTAAGAACATTCTGATTACTGGTGCCGCTCGCGGCATGGGACAGGCGAATGCCGAGAGCTTTGCGTCTCAGGGTGCAAATATCTGCATTGGGGATGTTGATCACGCAGAAGCGCAGAAAGTCGCGGATGGCATCAATGCCAAAGGCAACGGCAGCGCGATCGCGGTCAAAATGGACGTGACCAAGCGCGAAGACAATGCGGCGGCTGTTGCTGCGACCGTCGACGCCTTTGGCAGTATCAACGTGGGTCTGTTCAACGCGGGCCTGAACAAACCCCGGTTCTTCATGGATATCGATGAAGACAACTGGGACATGATCATGAACGTCAACACCAAGGCGATGTGGTTGGGGATGCAGGAAACTGCACGTCAGATGATCAAGCAAGGCCCGATGGAGGGACATCCCTATAAGATCATCAACGTCGGTTCAATCGCTTCGCGCAAACCGCTTGTGGATGTGACGGTGTATTGCACCTCGAAATATGGCTGTCTGGCCCTGACCCATTGCGGTGCCGTTGCCCTGGCCGAACATAACATCACGGTCAACGGTTATGCGCCCGGCGTCGTGGTCACCCCACTCTGGGAACAGCTCGACAAGGATCTGGTCGATATCGGTTTCAAGGAACGCGAGGGCCAGGCCTATGAAGACATCGTCCGCGATGCGCTTCAGGTCAAACGGGTTTCTTACCCCAATGACATCGTCGGCACCGCGTCGTTCCTGGCCAGCGATGACAGCGATTATATGACCGGCCAGATGATCCACATCGATGGCGGCTGGTGCATTCAGTAACACCGCACCACTGCGCAGACCCTACACAATATATCGGTGGTTCGACCACCTGAAGGAGCCGTCATGTCCCGAGCACTCATGCCCAACCTGCTGACCCCGCAGGATCTTGAACCCAACTGGCAATGGGAAGGACGATTGCCCGCATGGGGTCATACATCCGTCGACTTTGAGCGTCGAATTGATCATGACCGCCTGCGCCGCTATCGGCTGGCACGCACGCGTCAGGCGCTGAAAGCGTCGAATGCGGGCACGCTCCTGCTCTTTGATGTGAACAACATTCGCTATGTCTCGGCCACCAAGATCGGCGAATGGGAACGCGACAAGATGTGCCGGTTCTGCCTGCTGACCGGCGACGACGCGCCCTATGTCTGGGATTTCGGGTCCGCTGCGATGCACCACAAGAAATACTCGGATTGGCTGGTGCCGGATCATTGCCGTGCAGGTGTCGTCGGCATGCGGGGCACCATCCCGCCCGAGTTTGGGTTGATGCGCAAATATGCCAAGGAAATCGCCGGGCTTATCCGCGACGCGGGGATGGGGGACATGCCGGTTGGCGTGGACTATGCCGAAACCGCGATGTTCGAAGCGCTCAAGGCTGAGGGCATCAATGTCGTCGACGGCCAACAAATCATGTTGGCAGCACGCGAGATTAAGAACTGGGATGAAATCCAGCTGCTGACGCAAGCCGCCTCGATGGTCGATGGCGTCTATCACATGATTTACGAAGAGTTGAAACCGGGTGTGCGTGAAAACGACATCGTCGCGCTTTCCAACAAGATGCTTTATGAGATGGGCAGCGACGATGTTGAGGCGATCAACGCTATTTCCGGCGAACGCTGCAACCCGCACCCGCACAACTTCACCGACAGGCTGTTCCGTCCTGGTGATCAGGCATTCTTTGATATTCTGCAGTCCTATCAGGGGTATCGCACCTGTTACTATCGGACTTTCAACATCGGCCGGTCCACGCCGTCCCAAAACGACGCCTATGTGAAGGCGCGCGAATGGATCGACGCATCGATTTCGATGATCAAACCGGGGGTCAGCACCGACAAGGTGGCGGAAGTTTGGCCAAAAGCCGAGGAGTTCGGCTTTCCCGACGAAGCGTCTGCCTTTGGCCTTCAATTTGGTCACGGGCTGGGTCTGGCGTTGCATGAACGGCCGATCATCAGCCGGGCTGTCAGCCTTGATCATCCAATGGAGATCAAGACGGGAATGGTCTTCGCGCTAGAAACCTATTGCCCGGCGACCGACGGATACTCTGCCGCGAGGATCGAGGAAGAGGTTGTGGTCACCGAAACCGGTTGCGAAGTGATCAGCCTTTTCCCGGCCGAAGACCTGCCAATCGCCAACCGCTACTGACGCTTATCCAACCGGTCCTTTAGGGCCGGTGTCACTTCTTAGGAAAGTTTATCATGAGCGCCGCAAAGACCAACACTGAGGACTATCTGCGAATGTACGCCCAGATGGTTCGCATCCGAACATTCGAAGACAATGCAAATCAGTTGTACCTGTCGGCCAAGATGCCGGGGCTGACCCATATGTATTCCGGTGAAGAGGCCGTGGCAGTTGGTATTTGCGAAGCTTTGCGGGTCACCGACAAAATTACCTCGACCCACCGTGGCCACGGCCATTGCGTAGCCAAAGGCGCCGATTTCAAGGAAATGTTCTGCGAGTTGCTGGGCAAGGAAGAAGGCTATTGCCGCGGCAAAGGCGGATCCATGCATATCGCGGATCAGTCCAATGGGAATCTTGGCGCGAACGCGATTGTTGGCGGGTCGATGGGTATCGCAACAGGAGCTGCCTTTTCAGCTAAACTGTTGGGCAAGGATGACGTCACTGTCTGTTTCTTTGGCGATGGGGCCACCGCTCAGGGGCTGATGTACGAGGTCATGAACATGGCCGCTTTGTGGAAATTGCCGGTGATCTATGCCTGCGAAAACAACGGGTATTCGGAATATACCCGAACGGATGAAATCGCGGCAGGCGCCATCACGGCACGCGCCGAAGCCTTTGGCATCGAGGCCCATCAGGTCGACGGGCAGGATGTGCTGGCCGTGAATGAGCTGACCGAGAAGTTGGTCGGGCGCACGCGCAAGGGCGAGGGTCCGTTCTTCATTGAACTGATAACCTATCGCTATCACGGCCACCACGTAGGCGATATCAATCGCGAATATTACCGGTCGAAAGAGGAGGAAAAGCACTGGAAGGAAAACCGCGATCCGATCACGCGGTTCCGGTCCTGGCTGGTCGCAGAAGGTATCGCCACGGAAGACGAGATTGAGGCCATGAACGCTGAAATCAAATCCGAAGCAACCGCCGCTGTCGAATACGCCCTGAACGCAGACTATCCGGATGGTGCCGAAGTCGACATGCATGTTTTCACCGACGTCAAACACGCGCTGGCTTGAGGAGCGGAATATGCGAGAAATTACTCTGTCTCAGGCCGTCAACGAAGCGCTTGCCGAAGAAATGCGGCGCGATCCCACCACATTCATCATCGGTGAGGATGTGGCCGAAGCCGGAACACCTTTTAAGATCCTTTCCGGTCTGGTCGAAGAATTTGGCACCGATCGCGTGGTCGACACGCCAATTGCGGAACCGGGGTTCATGGGGCTTGCGGTCGGCGCCTCCATGACAGGCACCCGTCCCATCGTTGATCTGATGTTTGGCGATTTCATCTTTCTGGTCATGGACCAACTCTGCAATCAGGCCGCCAAGATTCACTATATGTCCGGTGGCAAAATGAACGCGCCATTGGTTCTGCGCACAAATCTGGGAGCGACCCGACGATCCGCTGCGCAACACTCCCAATCCTTGCATGCGCTTGTCGCCCATATTCCGGGTTTGAAAGTGGCGCTACCGTCCTCGGCCTACGAGGCCAAGGGGCTGCTCAAAACAGCAATCCGCGACGACAACCCGGTTGTGATTTTCGAAGACAAGCTGATGTACAACGACAAGGCACCGGTCCCCGAAGAAGAGTTCCTCATTCCCTTTGGTGAGGCCAATGTCAAACGCCGCGGCACCGACATTACGTTGATCGGCACATCTTCGATGGTTCAGGTTTGTGAGAAAGCCGCTGAGATTTTATCGGCCGAAGAGATTTCGGCCGAGGTAATCGACCCACGCACAATTGTTCCGCTGGACGAGGAAACGCTGCTTGCCTCTGCCCGCAAGACGAGCCGGGTGATTGTGGTGGATGAAGGGCACCAGAGCTATGGTGTGACGGGCGAAATTGCCAGCCGCATCAATGAAAAGGCGTTCTACCACCTTGACGCACCGGTGCTGAGGATGGGGGCCATGGACGTGCCCATCCCGTTCTCGCCCGCATTGGAGGACATGACGGTTCCAACTCCGGAAGGTGTTGCTGAGAACGCCCGCAGGCTTATGGCGGGGGACATGTTCCATGCCGCATGAGGTGATCATGCCGGCGCTCGGCATGGCGCAGGACACGGGTCTTTTGGTCAATTGGCTGAAAGCACCGGGCGAGGCCGTAAGCTTGGGTGATCCGCTGTTCGAAGTGGAAACCGACAAATCGACTATGGAAGTAGAGGCACCTGCGGATGGGTTTTTGACCGACCTGAAAGCCGAAGCAGGTGCAGAAGTACCCGTGGGTCAGATCATCGCCCTGATTTCGGACACTGCCGAGGGAGAAGGTCAGACGCAGGACGACAGTAACACCCAAGTCGTGCACAAGCAGGACGCAGAACCCGCAACTGCAATTCCGATGCCCATGGTCACTGATCCACCCATTGGGTCGCGTCAAAACACAAACATCGCCGTCGCACCGGTCGCAGAGAACGAACGCATTCTCGCCTCGCCCAAAGCGCGCCGCCTTGCCCATGAGGCAGGGTTGGACCTGAACCGGCTGGTATTGGCCGGGCATCCACAGCCTTATCATGTTGCCGACATTGAGGTGCTTCGAACGTTACCCAAAACCGGCAGCAACGCAGCCACTTCGGCCCATCTTTCTCAGATCACAGCATGTGTGTCACGAACCGGCACGGATGACTTCCTCAACTGGATGCTAGAAGACGGTGGAATAACTATTTCACCCATCGCGCTGTGGGCCAGTTTCGCCTCTGGAGCACTGCGTTCTGTGACGTCTGACAAAGTGGACCTGATAATAGCTCTCTCAAATCTGACCGGCGTAACCACAGTTCTGAAGAACCCAGACAAAACGCGCCTGCTCTATCAGATCGAAGTGCCGGATAACCACCCGGATCTGGTATTGAGAGACATGACAGACAGCCCCATCACCGGGTTGCGACTAGGTCCCCCTGACACTCCGGTTCTGAGCGTCGCAAGCGAAAGGGACATGCTGCGTCTCAGCCTTGAATTCACGTCGGACCAGTTGGAGGACGCGGACGCTATCGCGCTGATATCAGGTTTTGCCGAAAGACTGGCCGACCCATTGCACTATTTGCTCTGACCTGAACGGACTCACCATGAAAAATACCAATCTATATATCAATGGCCATTGGCACGCCGGCGCGGAAGGTCAACGATTTGACGTCATCAATCCCGCAACCGAAGAGGTGATTGCATCGGTCGCGTCAGCCGAAATCGCAGATGCAGATACCGCGTTGGATGCTGCCGAAGCGGCAATGGCAGATTGGGCCGCGCGAACGCCGCGCGAACGCTCTGAGGTATTGCGCAAAGCTTGGGAGCTGATGACAGATCGCCTGGAAGAGTTTGCCCATTTGATCACTTTGGAAAACGGCAAGGCACGCGCGGACGCAGTGGGTGAAGCAACTTATGCCGCAGAATTCTTTCGCTGGTTTGCCGAGGAAGCGGTGCGCTCGGACGGCATGATTACTCACGCGCCCAGTTCGGGTGCGCGGATCATGGTGCAGCATAAGCCCGCAGGCTTGGCTGTGTTGGTGACGCCCTGGAATTATCCCGCCGCCATGGGCACGCGCAAGATCGCCCCGGCCCTAGCGGCCGGTTGTGCCGTCATTATCAAACCCGCCTCTGAAACCCCGCTGACCATGCTGGCATTGATGCCTTTGTTGGAAGAGGCCGGCGTTCCACCCGGTTTGGTCAATGTGCTACCATCACGGCGCACCGGTGCCTTGGTGGATCACATGATGCATGATCCGCGCGTGCGCGTTGTGAGTTTTACCGGCTCTACTGGTGTGGGCCGAAAGCTTTTGAAAGGCGCGGCAGATCAGGTGCTGAAACCCGCGATGGAGCTTGGCGGCAACGCCCCGGTCATCGTTCTGGAAGATGCCGACATGGAAACTGCAATCGAAGGCACGATGTTGGCCAAGATGCGCAATCTGGGTGAGGCATGCACGGCCGCCAACCGCATTTATGTCCACGTCTCCCGCGCCGAGGAGTTTACGAAGCGCCTATCTGATGAAATGTCCGCCTTGAAAGTCGGCGATGGCACCGACCCGTCCGTTGATGTCGGCCCATTGGTCAACTCTGACACGCTTGACAAGGTGGCCGGGTTTGTCGTCGATGCGGTCGCAAAAGGGGCCCGTGTTGAATGTGGTGGTGCCACGCCTGACGGGACCGGGTTCTTTTACCCGCCGACCGTCCTCTCCAACGTGCCGGAAAGCGCCGATTGCGTGCATGATGAGATTTTCGGGCCAGTCGCCGCCATACAGACCTTCACTAACCAAGAGGATGTGATCCGCCGGGCAAACAACACGGAATACGGCCTTGTGGCCTATGTGTTTTCGGATGACTTCAAACGCGCATTACAGGTGTGTGAACGACTGGAATACGGCATGGTTGGCCTGAACCGAGGACTGGTAAGCGATCCGGCAGCACCGTTTGGCGGTGTTAAACAATCAGGCCTCGGACGCGAAGGCGGCCACGAGGGTATGCTGGAATTCATGGAAACTCAGTATATCTCGGCCAGTTGGTGATTTCGGTACTTCAAACTGAGCAAAAACTGGAAATTGAAACCACCTATAGTGACCCACCCTTGGAATAAAATGCTACAGCGAGCACCGAAGCCCAGACGCTTGCGATCAAGGAAACATCACAATCGCCATCGATATATCAATGTCTGCTCTAAGGTGTGCGTTGTTGGTTATTCGCACATGCGGCGAACTTCCGGTTCCCGCCCCCTTCTCTAACAAGTCACTGGACTTCCAGGCATTTGAGAGCGGTACTGTCGTTACGAAACATCGCCCGGGGTCGCCGAGCTCCACTCAGTACCGGACGAAAGATTGGCCTTCGCAAATGAGTGGAGAGAAATGGTGACGGAATCCGCACAGAAAACCAAAGTCGCGAAAGCAAAGGTCGTAAAGGCGAGGCCTGCGCGAAGGGGCGTAGCTGGCTGGCAATGGTCATCGCAGGCAAAACCTTCTCTGAGATCGCCGACTCCGAAGGAGTGTCGAAGCGCCGTGTTCAGGACGTGACCAACCCTGGCATTGCTCGCGCCTGAAGTTCTTGACCGCATCGCTGCCGGCGAACAACCCGATTGCCTCACCACGGATTACCTTATCAAGACGCGGTTCTCTGCTGTCTGGTCAGAGCAGCACGCACAGTTCGCATCGCTCTGAAACAAAACACCCTGAAATCTGCAAACTCGTACCGCCGGAATCGCAAACAGAGACTACGGCATGAAATCGGCCCGGATCTTGCTCTGGATTGCGTCTCTGCAGAAATCCCAGCCTGCCAAGCGCCCGAAATCACGCGACAATTGCGCGATAAGCTTTCAGCGTCTGAAAACAGGGACATGTGTGGCTGTGCACGCAGTCTCGAGCTATCCAGTCTCGCGCAGAATTCCCTATTAACAGGGAATTTACAGGAAAAACTCATAGATTTGGGCCATTTTCGGTGGTTTGGAGCTCTAATTTGTTCTTAAAAACAGTGGCTTGCGTGGATTTTCCCTAGATCGATTAATAGGGAATCTTTCTCTGATGATCAGGGGATTTCTTACGACTAACAATGAAGAGGATAGGGGGAGCGGGCCAAACAAACTTGATCTGAATGTCGCAAGCCGACATTCGTGCGAAGTGTAACCAACGGCTGTTGTGAGCCCCATAGTGCAGGGTTCTACAAAAATTCCCAACGTCTGCTGTTGCTCTCTTTTTAGATCAGGCAGCGGCTTCAGCTTGGCTCCAGTTGAAGCCTTACGTATTGCTCCTTTGGGCAGTCCGCCTCATGCATCAGCGTGATCATTTGGGATTTAAGGCGCTCTTCTACCTCCGGATCAGCCAGCGGACTGGTTTGTGCAGGGTCGACCTTGGTATCCCAAAGCATCGTCGCGAACTGCTTGTCACGGGCGACCCAGGTGACGTTCTCGATTTTCATCGTCATCGCGCCCTTCTGGAAAGAAAACGGTTCTGCAACCTGCAGGTTCTCGAAATCCTCAACCGCGAAATGCGACCGCATATGGGTTGGCATCAGGGTGTATTGATAGAGCGGCTTGTTGTCTGGATTTTGTGGCGACCTCATATAAACATAGCGACCGTCCGTAACATTCACATGGGCTCCGTGCATCCCAAAGATCGCGGCATCTCGCACGGGTGTGTCATCTGCGATAACCTGGGCCAAATCTTTGCCAATCATATCTTTGGACGGTTCTAGTCCAAAGAAGTTGAGCAGCGTCGGCGCAAGGTCGATCGAGGGTTGCACGAGTGCGTTGCGCCGCTCGCCCGAGGCTTTGGCACGCGGATCCCAGATGAAAAACGGCGTGTGGGCGATTTCCTGATACATGGGCATCGACATTTTGCCCCACCAGTCATGTTCGCCCAGTAGGAAGCCATGATCTGTCCAGACGATCAGCATGGTGTCATCCCACAGCCCCTTGGCGTCCATCATGTCCATGACCTGGCCAAGATATTCGTCGCACATACTGACAAGAGCCGCGTACTCAACGCGCAGATGCTTGTTCTCTTCAGGATGATAAGTTGTCCGCGCATACATCGGCCAGTCAAAGAACGGGCCATCATAGGCGTCATAATGCTCTTTGTAGAGTTCTTTGTAGCGGTCAAGCGTGTAAAACGGTTCGTGCGGGTCGAAGGTTTCGATATGAAGCATCCAGTTGTCGTGGTCCGCATTCTTGTCGATGAAGTCGAGACCCGCCTTGAATGTCCGCGCCTGCGGCTGGTTTTCTTCGATATTCATAAAGCCGCGATTGACCCAATCCTGCCGGGTCAGATAGCGCAGCCGCTGCATCGACGCTTGGCTTTCCTCGGGGAACGCCTTGCGATAGGCGTCGAACACCTCGGGTTCCGAGTAGATGCCGTTTTTCCCAAAGGCGCCTTTGGGAATTTCCGGCTCATTCAGGTCGCCGATCCACGGGTCGCCTTCCTGACCACGCCAATACTGCCAGGTGGTGTAATGGGTGTGGTAGTTCAACCCGCCGTCTTCGAAATAGTGATTGTGATCCGTGGTCAGATGGGTGTGCACGCTGGCATCGCTTAGCATCTTGGGCATGCTGTCATCAAACGGTTCCAGCGGCCCCCAGCTGCGGTGCAAAAAGTTGGGCCTACCCGTATGCCAGTCCCGGCGCGCGGGCATGCAGGGCATGGAACAGACATAAGAGGTATCAAAGGTCACCGCCCGATCAGATAGGCGTTTGAAATTTGGCGCATGTACCCAATCATTGCCGTAGCTTGGAAGAAAGTGACGGCTGAGCGTGTCGAACATCACAACGATGGCTTTCATGGGGTGGTCTCCTTTGAATCGAATGCAACGCGGAATCCGATATGCCCGGTTGTCATGTCAGGGGCAGATGCGCTGCGTGCAGACAGGCGGTAGCGGGCGCAATAGGATTTGTGGCAAAGGTGCGAGCCGCCTTTCAGCACTTTGCCTTCCCCAAATGGCGGGCCTTGGGGGTCGTCTGTGATGCGGCTCAGAACGTGGAAGTCGCGGCTGAACCAATCGGCCGTCCATTCCCAGGTGTTACCGACCATGTTATAGAAGCCAAAGCGGTTGGGCTTGAAGGCCGTTACTGGGCAAGTGTTGGCAAACCCGCCAGCCGCGGTGTTTTCCTGAGGAAACTTGCCGCGCCAGATATTGCAGCGGTAGCTGTCGGTGGGCGAGGCATCCCCCCAGGGATAGCGTTTCTGATCCAGGCCGCCGCGACCCGCATACTCCCACTCCGCTTCGGTTGGCAGACGCCCGCCAACCCAGTCGGCGAATGCCACAGCGTCATGCCAGGAAACATGGACAACCGGATGATCTCCTAACGCGTCGACATTCGAACCGGGCCCGGTCGGCGCATGCCAACATGCACCTTCTGTCCTACGCCACCAGGATCCGGGTTCTTCCAGGCTTGCGCCTGCCGGATCAAACATAAAGGACCAGCCAGAACTCTCTGCGGTGGTGGCATGGTTTGTGTCCTCAACAAAGTGGCGGAACTGTTGGTTGGTGATGGCTGATGCGGTCAAGCGAAAGGCCGACACGGAAATGGTGCGCACCGGCTCCTCTCCATCATCCTTTTGGCAACTTCGCTTGGCGCCCATTCGAAACCGCCCGCCTTTCAGCGCGATGATTTCATTCAATTCATGATGACAGACCGTCGACATGGCTCAGGCATAGCATCCCGCTGGCTTGATCCAAATCTCAGAAATTCTCAGGCGTTAGCCTGCACTCAAAGTTATGATACCCGCTCTGACAGCAGGAAACCTGCAAGGTTGTTCTCGGCTTCGTTCATGGGTGATCGACGTGGCACGCCCAGGTAATAGCCAAAGTCCGTGATCATGACCTCCCCGGTCAGTTCCACCAGATACCCACTGTCCAAATAGGGTTGAACCAAGGCCCGGCTGCCTAGGACAACCCCTTCACTGCGCAGCGCCGCATCGACCGCCATCATGTAGGTTGGAAAAACAACTCTCGGCTCATTTCCCTGCGCATCTGCCGCTTTCTGCTCAAACCAATCTCGCAGGGTCATCGTGTGCACGCCCGCTCGATGATAGTCGTACAGATCCATACTACCCACATCCTCTGGGGATAGGTCTGACGGCTGCCCGGTGCGCCCTGTGGCTTCTAAATAGGCGGGCGAGGCGACTGGTATCAGCACTTCCTCAAACAGCAAGGTCAAGGTCCAATCTGGATGCGTACCCCTTGAATATATGAGCGCAAGCTGACTGTCAGCCAACCCCAATTCGCTGAGATTGTCGGTCGTTGTCAGCTGAACAGAGACCTCGGGATAACGATCAATAAACCGGCGCAGTCGCGGCGACAGCCAAAGTTGGGACACGGCGGCGGAAGCCGCGACCGACACCGTAGAGGTTGCTGTTTGCGCAGTAAGATCGTCAAGTTCCACGCCGAGGTACTCCAACGACGCCCCCGCGCGCAGAAACAGTCGCTGACCCTTGACAGTCAGCGACAGCTGTCGTCCATTGCGATAGAACAGACTAAATCCCAAAACCTGCTCAAGATGTTTGATACGCCGGCTGACAGCGGCCTGTGTGACCGACAACTCCTGTGCCGCTGCCGAAAAGCTCATCAGACGGGCCGCGCATGCAAAGACCCTTAATGCGTCAAGGGAGACAATATCAATGAGGCGTTTCTTCATAACTATCTATTGGGGAAAACATTCCGAACAGTCCACTGAAATATAGTTGCAGAATTCTAATGGTTTTGCTGGATTCATGAACACGTATCAAGTACGAGCCTCATCGACCCAGACATTGGATTAATCCGCAGCGAATACCCGCTTTGTCCCGCGTTTCGCGAGTTCGGGTAGCCTTCGATTTCGCGCTTGCCGCGAAAGTCGGGAATGACGGGCGGCGCCGCAGCGAAGCGAAGGTTAGCCAGATGTCTCTTTTGGGCCGTTCTGGCTTTTTCACCAATCGCAATTCGCTCCGCCTAAGTCTGCGAATATCAGACTCGGCTCCATCGAACATTCCTTTTTTGAGAGCAGCTTTAGCGGTCATTGTCCAAAGGCCAACTTCAACCCTAAAAGCTGGAACTGCAAAGCACGAAATATTAGGCTTGGATCGGGTCGCGAGCAACAAGAGAAGCACAAAACTGCGAAGGTCTGTAGAGGGTTCAATCCGACAGAAAGTCAGGCCGCAGTGAATGGCGGCTTTTTCATTGGTAGCATGGGTTTCAGCAAACGCGATCATGGCTGTTGACCTGGGTCAAGTCGACCGCAGGCCAGTATTGTATAAATTGCGGGGATAATGGGAGTTCACCGCTATGACATGTAACAAGGTCGGCCGATTCGTTTGGCATGATCTCTTCACGGGCGACCGATCACGCTCAATGGACTTCTATAGAGACCTTGCCTCCTGGAGCTTTTTGACCGAGCACACGATGGATTTTGCCTGGGGCGGCGGTGAGAAGGAATTTGTGCTCGCCTTAGCACAAGAAGAGGTTGGCGCAGGCTTTGTAGAGACACCGCAACACTATGACGACGGATGGATCGCCTATGTGGAGGTCGAAGATGTAGATCAATCCGCGTCGGCAGTTGAGAGACTCGGTGGAACCGTTGTGAGACCTCCATTCGAGGTGCCGGGCGTTGGTCGCAACTGTCTTTTGAGGGACCCTTTAGGAGCCTTGGTCGGTATCTGCCGGTCCCGACACTCCCATCCGGTGCAGGAGCGGCAATTTGGAGTAGACGGGTATCTATCGTGTTCAGCAGATTTCCCTGGTGAGTTTTATTCGGAGTTGTTTGGATGGGTTTCCGGGTACGACAGCGAACTGCTACGAAATACTATCATTTCACTACCGTCCGGCTATGAAATTGCCGAGCAGTTGCGCGGGTTGCCTCAGGAACAAAAATATGCCTGCTGGATTCCGAGCATCAAAGTTGAAGACGCCACCGCCGCCTGTCGGGACACAGAACGATTGGGTGGAAAACTGGCCAAGATCGACACGAATGATCCGGATCGCACACTCCACCCAGTTTTTTACGATCCGAATGGTGCGCTATTCTTTCTTGTTAACGCATCACTCCGGACACGGAACGATCGTTGAGAGCAAGGGCAGCAAGCTGCCCTTGCATGGTCGATTCTTTAGAATGGGAACCGATAGTGCGAAGGAGGCGGGTGTTCAACCTCCGGCGGAAGGCCGACGTCCTTCCTCAGGTGAGTTGGAAACTCGTTTCTTCTGCGCAAAACAGGCCGTTCCACGCTTGATCGCCGGGCGAAGATAGCCGCTAAGGGCCCAAAGATGCGTTCGTCACTTTTTGACGGGTTTTGGCGCGCGGGATGCAACGGATGTGTTCGCTTCTCTTTCAAGCCGGGCGATGCGAAGCCGGTCGTTCTTGATTTTTCTTTGCTCAGCGTCTTCGTCGATCATTTTTCTAACGATCCGCGTTGTTTTGTCCATCGGTGTTTCCGCTTTGGAAACCTGCGGTTTGAAAACGGTAGTTTTCCTTAGTTTAGCCATGGCTATTCTCCTGAATACATTAACGGCGCTTCTGCGAATGAGAATTTTCAAACTGATGCTAAGTGAGAACCCCGCGCACGTCGCGAAGGATGGCCGCGGATCATCTTTGTTTTGACGTCTGGAGAGGACATGGCATTCATCAACGCGCTGTAGTTCAATTGAAACCGCATTTCCGATCCCACGCTCAACGCAGATTGGCAGGTTCCGATGACAAGATGATCACTTGTTGCGCCAATTAGTCTGTTTCCTAGGGGCATAGAAAGCCCAAAAACGTCAGTATCTTGATGCCCAACAGCCAAAATCAGTTGCGCGTTCTGGGCGCTGTTAGAGACAAGGTGAAGCTTTTTGAACACCGGATCGCAGATGCTCTGAGGGTGAGTTACAGGTTTGGACCCTGATTCAATTATCTCGGCGACAAGCTTAAAGGCATCCGTGTACATCCCGCCTATCTGTTCTCCGGAAACAGGGTCAACACCTAGAAGTATTGCTTCCCCCAACCTTAGATCGTTGATGCGACCAATTGGGTGTCCACCGAAGGCCCAAGGTAAGTTGGCAGAGTTACCACCGGATACTGTCTGAAAGAATGGGCCACACTGGCCTTCAGTGTCATTCGCGAGGACAGATAATGCCTCCATTTCGGCAGCCTCCGGAGCACTCCCGCTCAGGCATGCAAAGTTCGCTCCGATTCCTTTCAGCGCGACACCGGGCATGTCCACTACTTTCTGCGCAATTGAGCCGAGGTCCTTCGGCATAATCCCTTCACGCAAATCACCCATCTCGACCATCAGGATAACTCCGTGCACCCTGTCTTTCCGTATCGCCGCGCCCGCCAAGCCTGCGATCACAGTTATCTCTGTGTTATAACTTGCCTCACAGAATTGAACGACCTGTTCGACCTGGCTCAGCATTGGCGTGCGGATCAAAGTGATCGGGCATTTTATGCCCGCATTTCGTAACTTCCGAACGTTACTAAGGCGCGCTTCTGCAAGTCCCACGGCGCCACCGTCCAGCATAGCCCGACCGATGGCTGGATGCCCGCACACTGCTTTGGTCACACCAGTAACACTGATGCCACGTGTCGCGAGGCGCTCAACTACAGTCTGTGTATTGTGGCGTATCTTGCCTAGATGCACCTCAATGCGGGGGGTGCTCATATCGCAGTCAAAGACGTTGGTTGGCGTAAGCCGGGATAAGCTGCAAGCACCATGGTAAGCAAATGCGACGCCGGTCGACTGAGTACATCCGTTACAGGCAGCCCGAGTATTTGTGATTGTGCGGCAATAGTTTCTGTAACTTCGGCCTCAGACATCCCCTCGTGATTGAGTGTGACGCCGATAACTTTTGTGTCGGCAAACGCCTCTATAAGGGCAATTTCATTGGCAGGTTTGGGCATTGGCATTTCGGGAAAATCACAGCGATGCGCGCGTTTTGGTGCGTGCTGAAGGATAACGGCGTCCGGCTGGCTGCCCCGCAGGATAAAGGCGGACGTGCAAAACGCCGGATGACTTAACGCCCCTTGACCTTCGATCAATATGACATCGGGCTGTTCAGATTCTGACGCCGCAACTATCGCACCTTCCAGCTCACCGCAGCAGAACTGCGGCGGCACGGCATCCATTGCCACACCGTATTTTGCGCCCTGCATCAAACCCGTCTGACCCGTACCAACAAGAACAGTTTTGATTCCTTTTGCGTTCAAAGCGCGGGCCAATACGGTCGCTGTTGTCCGCTTTCCAATGGCGCAATCGGTCCCAAGAACCGCGATGCGCAAGGCGTCCACGCCGGCGATACTGCCATCGAACAGGCGCATATCTTTGCTGGGTTTAGGTTTTCGAACATCGCGAATGGTGACATTGCGTTCAGAAGCAAAGGACGCGATCTCAATGTCATCGCTCAGATATTCATGCAATCCACTGACGATGTTCATACCAAGGGATATCGCATCCAGAACAACGCCGCGATCTGCCGATGAGAGTCGCCCGCTGGATGGTGCCATCCCGTAAATCAGGGTATTGGGAATCTCTGTTTCATGGAAGACGGCAGCGTCCAGATTACCGAAGACCGGAATGTGATTTGCTGTATCGTCAAGAACCAGCCCGCTGTCTTTGCCGCTGTGGTCGCTGTCGATGACAGACAGAATCTTGTATGCCTCTGAATGGCGGACGAGACCATTTGCAGTTTTGCCATCGATTTTGGCGAAGTTGCCCTGACAATAAACAATCGCAGATGGCGGCACGACGATCTGAGTGGTGGCTGTTGATCTTGACTGTTTGTCATCTGTCAACGGTGGCGCTTGAGCACCGCTGACGGGACGACGGATAGTGTTTGCCGCGCTAAAGTCGGTTTTCATGATGTTTCCTTTGTATGGTCGACGCCGACGGCAACGCTGTTGTCACCATCGAATATTCCAGTCGAAACTGCCGTGCCCTCAGTTATCGAGAACGCACAGATCTTTAGCCAACTTGAAATTCTTATTGCATTCCCAACGGTTTCCGGATCTGTCCAGATGGGCATTTGCAGGGATTTCTATTTTCTTACAGCTCGCATCCGAGTTTGCGTATCCCCGTTCGCACTTCCATCCCGTGCCGTAAGTTGCATCGTCAAAGTATGCATGGTCAGGGATCACAACCGCCGCGCAAAGGCCATCCTGTTCAAAGAACCCACGTTCGCATGTCCAAGGTCGGCCATATCCTTTTGAATTCAGATAAGCGTTGGCGGGTACTACAATGGCGACGCAAAGATCACCTGATGGCTCAAACCCACGGTTGCATTCCCACGCCGGCCCGTAGCTAGTAGCTGCCATGTACGCGTTTTCGGGTACAACAATTTCTTGGCAGGTGTCGTCGACTTTGAGAAAACCGCGCGAACAGTTCCAGCGCTCACCTGATGAATCAAGGAACCCGCCATCAGGCACAATCACAGCAACACAGGCTGTATCGTCGTTCTTGCGAAAACCATGGAGACATTCCCAACCGCGTCCATAGCTACGGTTGGTTTGATACGCATTATCCGGCACTACGACGGCTTTGCAGACGTCACCACTCAGTCTATATCCGACGTCACATTTCCACCCGTCACCGTAGCTCTTGGCGGAGGCGTTCTCAGGCATCGATTGCGATGCGGATTGCGCAAGTGCAGGCAATGGAAATACGAGCAGAGCACAGATTGGGAACACGATCAGCGCGGCAATCATCTGAATGCCAGGTGACAAATGTGATCCCCAGATCATCCGACGCAGCTGCGGCGTTGCCTGTGAGCTATGACCCATCCAGCTCAAGTCCCGCGATACAGGCGTCTGCTAGGTCGCGGCTGGGTGTGTCTGACCCCGGTAACGTAGCCCAACCCGTATCCATCAGAGCCTTGCGGCGGGTGAATCCAGAGGCCTCTTGAAGGTTAACCAGAATTTCTTCGCGATTGGGGTCAGCTGCTGACCTGTTCAGGCAAACCGGCACCATCGCGAGCGTCACTTCTGTGCTTGCAAGATCCTTTGCCATTTCTTGAGCGCTGCCACTGGTTGTCCAGCCGCCCCAAGTAAAGCCAATGATAGAGATTGCAACCGCACCACCCAAGGCACCGTAGATGCCTGGTTTCGTCCATTCTGGAAAAGTCATTTTTGGATCCTTTGGCGGAGAAAGCGCCGCCTCACTGTTTGGAGTCTTTCCATCACAAGCGGATCAACTGGTGTCACAATCGAGTTGGTCGTGCGCGATAACATCGGCAACCTTCCCCAACATCAGATCCCAATTGGAGGACGTGACAGCTGAATTGTCATGATGGAAGAACGTAGCTCACTCCAGCAGACAGTATGCCCAAGCCGCAGAAAACCAGAACTCTAGTACCTGCTACATAACCACTTGGCGTCGAGATTACAACGCTCGTCGACCCACCGCTGTTTCCAGGGCCCCCAATGGCGATGAAAGAAACGGGAGCAAGTTAACGTTCGTTTGTTAAATTGACAAATCCACAGCCAGATATTTGATCCCTTTAGCAAACCCTCTAAGTAGCCGACATTCGCTGCACTACAGAAAACAGGTAGTAAGGGGCTCACCGCCGCCGCTGGTGCTGATGCGGCATATGGGCCTGGAGAATGATTTCGCATAACGAGGGCGGCCCTTTGCGGACTTTTCTCCGCACTTAAAGCTCTGCAATGCAGCGTCACCATAGCGGATGGGGTGGATGGCTCCTGCTCCACCGGCGTCGCAATGCGCCATAATGCAGTTGTCTATCACTGCTAGGAAGGAGCCACCCAATGCAGGTTACTACAGTCGGCCTAGATCTGGCCAAGAACATCTTTCAGGTGCACGGGATCACAGAGGATGGAAGCGTTGCGTTCAACAAGTCTCTCAGGCGGGCGCAACTCTTACAATTTTTCGAGAAGCTTGAGCCTTGTCTCATCGGCATGGAGGCGTGTGGATCAGGTCACCATTGGGCGCGGCAGTTTCAAAAGCTGGGCCATGAAGTCCGGCTAATGCCTGCAATGTATGTGAAGGCCTACGTCAAACGCGGCAAGTCTGACGCCATTGATGCCGAAGCAATCTGTGAAGCTGTGACGCGCCCCACAATGCGGTTCGTGGC
>NZ_JBXWNG010000016.1:0-44439 GCF_059610245.1 Ruegeria sp. YTSA075
CGTCTCAACCGTCTCTCCGGCCAGTCTCCGCCGTCGCCAGCGTCCCAACAACAACCTCAGCGCCGCCGGTGAAGGGGTATTTACGGATTAGGTCTGACACCTGCAACCCCCATTTTGAAAAAACTTCACATTTCTCGGCGAAAACTTACTAATGACAATAATAACAATAGGTTAGATACATGAACCATACCGAATTCCTGCCGATCCTGTGCTGTAGTTACGGCAAAAGCCAACCATCTGGTGGAATCGTACCCAATGCTTGGTATGCGCCCGAGAGTCGGACCAACAAAAAACGCCGCCCGAGTCTCCTCGGGCGGCGATATTCCTGCAATCAAAGCGGGATTACTTCAGATCGAAGCGGTCCGCATTCATCACCTTGTTCCAGGCCGAGACAAAGTCACATACGAATTTACCCTCGGCACCGGCCTGACCGTAGACCTCGGCCAGCGCTCGCAATTGCGAGTTCGAGCCAAAAACCAGATCGACGCGGGTACCGGTCCACTTGACCTCGCCACTTGTGCGGTCGCGGCCTTCATATACGCCTTTGCCAGACGGCTTCCATTCTGTGCTCATGTCCAGAATGTTGGTGAAGAAATCCGTGCTGAGCGTTCCGACGCGATCTGTGAACACGCCATGTTTGCTGTCACCAAAGTTGGCGCCAAGAACACGCAGACCGCCCACAAGCACGGTCATTTCGGGTGCTGACAGGGTCAGCAGCTGTGCACGGTCTACCAGCAGTTCTTCAGGTGAAACGGTATAGTCAGCCTTCTGATAGTTCCGGAATCCGTCAGCGGCGGGCTCCATCACTGCGAAACTGTCCACATCCGTCTGCTCTTGCGTCGCATCAGTGCGGCCCGGCGTGAACGGAACCTCGACATCCTGACCACCCGCTTTCGCTGCCTGTTCGACACCTACAGCACCGGCCAGAACGATCACATCGGCCAGCGACACTTTCTTGCCCCCGGACTGCGCATCGTTGAACGCAGCCTGAACACCTTCCAACGCGCCCAGCGCCTTGGACAGCTTCATCGGCTCGTTCACATCCCAGTCTTTCTGCGGCGCAAGACGGATGCGGGCTCCATTAGCCCCCCCACGCTTGTCCGACCCACGGAAGGTCGATGCCGAAGCCCAGGCGGTCGAGACCAGCTCGGACACCGACAAGCCGGTTGCGGCGATCTTGGCTTTGAGATCAGCCACATCCGCATCATCGACCAGATCGTGATCGACGTCGGGAACGTTGTCTTGCCACAACAGCTCCTCGGTCGGGGCCTCCGGACCGATATAGGCCGCGCGTGGGCCCATGTCGCGGTGAGTCAGCTTAAACCATGCGCGGGCGAAGGCATCGGCGAACTCGTCCGGGTTCTCATGGAAGCGTTTCGAGATCGGGCCATAGATCGGATCCATGCGCATCGCCATGTCGGCGGTGGTCATCATGGTTTTGACCTTTTTCGACGGATCATGCGCCGCTGGGGCCATGTCTTCTTCTTTGACGCCGACCGGCTCCCATATATATGCGCCCGAGGGGCTTTTGGTCAGGTTCCAGTCATATCCGAACAGCAGATCGAAAAAGCCGTTATCCCATTTGATCGGGTTGGCGGTCCATGCACCTTCGATACCACTGGTGGTGGTGTCGTCGCCCTTGCCGGACCCGAACTTATTGATCCAGCCAAAGCCCATGTCCTCAATCGGGGCGGATTCAGGGTCCGGACCAACCAGGTCGGGGTCACCTGCGCCATGCGCTTTACCAAAGGTGTGGCCACCTGCGACCAGAGCGACGGTTTCCTCGTCATTCATCGCCATCCGTCCAAAGGTGTCGCGGATATCGCGACCCGAGGCCAGAATGTTCGGTTCACCATCCGGACCTTCGGGGTTCACATAGATCAGACCCATCTGCACCGCGGCCAGTGGGTTTTCCAAATCCCGCTCACCTGAATAACGACTATTGGGATTGTCGGTCGGCGCAAGCCACTCGGTCTCGGACCCCCAATAGATGTCTTCCTCGGGCGCCCAGATATCCACGCGACCACCGGCAAAGCCAAAGGTCTTGCCGCCCATCGACTCGATGGCGCAGTTACCAGCCAGGATCATCAAGTCAGCCCAGGAAATCTGGTTACCGTATTTCTGCTTTATCGGCCACAGCAGGCGGCGCGCCTTGTCCAGGTTGCCATTGTCCGGCCAACTGTTGATCGGCGCAAACCGCTGGTTGCCGGTCGAAGCCCCGCCGCGGCCATCCGCCGTCCGATAGGTTCCCGCGCTATGCCAGGCCATCCGGATGAAGAAACCACCATAGTGCCCGTAGTCTGCGGGCCACCAGTCCTGTGAATCCGTCATTAGCGCATAAAGGTCGTCTTTCAGCGCCTTCATATCCAGTTTCTGGAATTCTTCGGCATAGTCGAAGTCAGCATCCATCGGGTTCGAAGCTGGCGCATGCTGATGCAAGATCGACAGGTTCAGTTGATTGGGCCACCAGTCACGATTTGATCGTGTCCCGGCACCGTGCATCACGGGGCATACGCCCGTTTTGGGGTTATCACTTCCATCCATATCGATCTCCAATGCTGGCTAAGGACTTGCGGCTTTGCGCAGTAAAACTTGCAATCAACAAGATCACAGAAAGATGTCACCGATATCGTTTTCAAGCCTAAGCCCAGAACGCTGGTGCGGTTTCTTCTCTGATCTCTTGCGTCGCGCCTCGTATATCAAAGCAAAACCATGAGAATAAGTTTTCTTTTTGGATTGTTTTGATAGTTTTTTGTTATTGATCATAGTGTGATTCCAGCCACCCTGACGATACCGACACAATGACCCTGTGTCCTGACTGAAATTGGCGATTGTATTTTCACATCCCGCTCGGGCACAGTCGGCGCTATTACCACGCGCCGTTCCCCTGACCCCTACATCACGCGGCGCCCCCAAAATGTTAAAGGCACTTGAATGGAATTTGACTATGTCATTGTCGGTGGCGGATCGGCGGGATCTGTCCTTGCCAACCGCCTGAGCGAAGATCCGCAAAAAACGGTTTGCTTGCTCGAAGCCGGGGGGCCGGGCGATCACCTCATCATAAGAATGCCCGCCGCCATCGTCGCCGCGTTACCGGGGCGCCCAAAGATCAGCAACTGGGCGTTCGAGACAGTTCCTCAACCCGGTTTGAACGGGCGCAAAGGCTATCAGCCGCGTGGCAAAGCACTAGGCGGATCAAGCGCCATCAACGCGATGCTCTATGTACGTGGGCAGCGACAGGACTATGATGGCTGGGCCGATCAAGGGTGCATCGGTTGGGATTGGGACAGCGTCTTGCCCTATTTCAAAAAGTCCGAAAACAACGAACAGGGCGGCGATGATTTGCATGGCGACAAAGGCCCGCTGCAGGTGTCACATCAAAAAGAACCGCGCCCAGTGACCCATGCCTTTGTAGAGGCGGCAGAACAACTGCAACATAGACGCACCGAAGATTTCAATCGCGGCAATAATGAGGGCGTGGGCCTGTATCAGGTGACCCAGTTTCATGACCCGGACAGAAATGGCGAACGCTGTTCCACCGCAGCCGCTTATGTTCACCCGGTGATGGATCGTCCGAACCTGAAAGTGATCACCTATGCTCACGCGAAGGAACTGACCTTTGAAGGTAAACGCGCCTCCGGAGTGGTCTACAAACGAAAGGCGAAAGGCCCCGACCTCAGTGTATCTGCCAGACTAGAAGTGCTGATCTGCGCCGGGGCGCTTCAATCGCCGCAACTGCTGCAGCTGTCTGGGATCGGCGCAGCGGATGAGTTGCAGCGGCACGGAATACCCGTCCGGCACGCGCTGCCCGGTGTAGGCAAGAACCTGCAGGACCATCTGGATTTCATTCTGGCTTACAAAAGCAAGGACACGGATAATTTCGGCCTAGGTCTCATCGGTGCGGCACGCCTGTTGGGCCACCTCTGGCGTTGGCGCAAAACCGGCGCGTCGATGGCGGCAACACCCTTTGCCGAAGGGGGCGCATTTCTAAAGACCTCGCCGGGTCTCGACCGCCCCGATATCCAGCTGCATTTCGCCATCGCGCTGGTCGATGATCACGCCAGAAAACTGCATTATGGCTACGGCTACAGCTGCCATGTCTGCAAACTGCGCCCGCACAGCCGTGGTTCGGTGGGGCTGCACAGCGCCGACCCGTTTGCCGCCCCCGCCATTGATCCCGGATTCCTGTCCGATGACCGCGATCTTGAAACCATGATCAAAGGCGCCCGCATGATGCGCGAGATCATGCAAGCCCCCGCTTTGGCCCCGTTCCGGCAATCCGAAATGTTCGGAACCGACACTGCAACCACGGATGCGGATTGGGAACAGCATATTCGCGCCCGCGCCGATACGATCTATCACCCCGTCGGGACCTGCAAAATGGGCCAGGATGATATGGCCGTGGTCGACCCCGAACTCAAAGTACGCGGGATCGACGGGCTAAGGGTTGTCGATGCCTCGATCATGCCGACACTGGTATCAGGCAATACCAACGCACCCACAATAATGATTGCTGAAAAAGCGGCAGACATGATCAAGGCGGCAGCGCGATGAACCGGGCTATTGCCCTTTCAGCAACGCCTCAAGGCCAACACGATAGTTGGGGTACAGCAACTGTACCCCAAGCTCATCCTTGATCCGATCATTCCGAACGCGTTTGTTCTCATCGTAAAAACTGCGTGCCATGGGGGTCAGATCAGCTTGGTCATAGGGCACGGCTGGCGGTAGGGGCAGTCTCTGTAGCTCGGCTGCATAGCCGATCACATCCTGCGGCGGCACCGGTTCGTCATCGCACACATTGTACACTGCCCCCGGATTGGGCGCTGTCATAGAGGCCACCAGAACCTGCGCGATATCGTCGACATGGATGCGTGAAAACACCTGCCCCGGCTTGATGATCCGCCGCAACCCACCGCGTTTGAGCTTGGAAAACGGCCCCCGCCCCGGCCCATAGATTCCCGCCAGACGGAAGATATGGACAGGCAGCCCTGGAATGGCAGCCCATTGCTCCTCGGCAATCAAGCGCCAGCGTCCCCGCTTCGCCGTTGGCGCAGGCGGGGTCGCCTCATCCACCCAATCGCCTTGATGATCGCCATAGATCGCCGTGGTCGACAAATACCCCACCCAAGTGAACTGAGCAGCCCGCGCTGCGATCTCATCCCTCAGCGCGGCCAGAACAGGATCACCCTCTTCGGTCGGCGCAGTGGAAATCAAAACATGTGTTACACCGTTCAGATCCGGTATCTCACCAGGCCAGACCAAGGGCACGGCACCAGACGCTCGGATCGCAGCCATGCCATCGGCGCTGCGGGTGGTTCCGATGATGTGCCACCCATCCGGAGCCAACCGGCGTGACAAAGCCTGCGCCGAATAGCCATGGCCAAAAGAGAAAAGCGTTCGTGTCATCCCCCCTAGATGATCTGGACGGAACCGGGATGCAAGCACCTCATGGACGACTTGATTCGAATCCCCTCCTGCGCCTTTCATAAAAGCATGGCCCAGAAAACACCCGACCTGCACGCCGCCTATGCGCTGACCTCGCCCGAGGATAACAAACGTCTCTATGCCGAATGGGCAGGCGACTATGATGACGGTTTTGCCGCGCGCGAGGATTATCAGCTGCATATCCACACCGCGCGCGCCTTTGTAAGCGCCTTTGGGCAGGGCCCAGTATTGGACGTGGGCGCAGGCACCGGCCTTTGCGGAGCAGTTCTGACCCGCTTAGGCGTAGGCCCGATAGACGCCACCGATATAAGCGCGGAAATGCTGGGACAGGCCATGCGCAAGGATATCTACCGTGATGCGATCGAAGCCGACCTCAACACCGGTATCCCTGTGCCGCGCCACAGCTATTCCGGCATCGTATCCTCAGGCACTTTCACCCACGGGCACCTCGGTCCCGAGGTACTGCCCAGCTTGCTGCGCGTCGCACGTCCCGGCGCTCAATTCGCGCTGTCGATCAACACGAAGCATTTCGAAAAACTGGGCTTTGCCGATGCGTTCCGCCAGTTGGAACAGGGTCGGATTCGAAACCTCTCCCTGCCCAAAGTCAAAATCTACGGCGATCTCGCCGCCGGCCCCAACAAAGACGACACTGCATTGATCGCACTGTTCGAGCGCAGCTGATCCGAACTTCATCTGGCCAAAAACACCTTGGGGGAGGTGCGGCTTGCCGCGCCGGAGGCGGAGCCCCCTACCGCCCTTTCCAAACAGGATCGCGCTTTTCAGCAAAGGCGCGCGCGCCCTCCAGATTGTCCTCGGACCCATAGAGAACATCCACGCTGGGCAGCTGTCGCTTCGTGATCCGATTCATTGCATCCTGAAACTTCGCATCCTCGGCATCGCGCACGATCTCCTTGATCGCGGCATAGACCAGAGGTGGGCCGCTGGCCAACAACCGCGCAAGTTCCCAGGTGCGATCCATCAGTTGATCGCCGGGCACGATTTCGTTGACCAGCCCCCAACGATGCGCCTCATCCGCGTCGAACCAGCGTCCGGTCAGCAACAGCTCCATCGCAATGTGATACGGGATGCGTTTGGGCAACTTGACGCTGGCCGCGTCTGCAACCGTCCCTGACCGTATCTCGGGCAGGGCAAAACTGGCGTGATCTGCTGCGATGATCATGTCAGCGCTCAGCGCCAGTTCCAGCCCGCCACCGCAGGCGATACCATTCACTGCCGCGATCACAGGCTTGTTCAGGCCGCGCAGCTCCTGCAACCCTCCAAACCCACCGACGCCATAGTCACCGTCCACCGCATCCCCATCAGCGGCTGCTTTCAAATCCCAGCCGGGGCAAAAGAACTTCTCTCCTCCACCCGTCAGAATCGCCACGCGCAGCTCGGGATCGTCCCGAAATTCCTGAAACGCTTCGCCCATGATCCGGCTCGTGGCCAGATCAATCGCATTGGCTTTGGGACGGTCCAAAGTAACTTCGAGGATGGCGCCATCACGGCGGGTTTTGATCGGACTCATTGGCGTGCCTTTCGGATTAGCGCATCCACTGCAACCGCGCCATCGGCGGTGCAGATCAGCGGGTTAATCTCAACTTCTTCGACTGTTGCCGCATTGGCAATGACATAGTTCTGAACAGCCTCGACTGCTTCCAGAATCGCGGCCATATCGGCGGCAGCTTTGCCACGATACCCCGTCAAGAGGGGTGCACAGGCCAGCTTGTCCAGCGCCGCCCGAACTACGGCCCGAGAGGACGGGATCAGTACCGAAACCGTGTCATGCAGGATTTCCGTCAGCACCCCTCCGGCCCCGAGGGTCAGAACATAGCCATGCGCCGGATCGCGGGTCACACCGATCAACAACTCGGCGACTGATCCGGTTGCCATTTCTTCGATCAACACCGTATCGGTGCCAATCGATCTGGCGGTTTCGACCAGATCAGATCGCATAACACCCAGCCGAACCGCGCCATGATCGGTCTTATGCGCCAGTCCGACGCCTTTCACGGCAAACGGCTCTTGCAGGTCGTCTGGAATCTGCGTTGCGCCTTGCGCTGCAATCTCACAACTGCGCGGGATGCGTAGACCAAACCCCGCGAGGGCCGATTTCGCCTCTGCCTCGCTCAGAACCTGATCTGCAGGTGTATCCGAGGGCAGCAACACCGGATCAGAGGCGGGCGGCAAAGGTCGCGCCGCGGCCTCAACGGCAGACAATGCCTCATGCAGCCCGGCAAAGGGCACGACCCGACCATCTGATAACTGCTGCGCTACGTGTTCAGGCATCAGCTCCGGCAAGGTTGCTGTCACCGCGAATGGTCGACCTGTTTGTACAACGCAGTTCAACGCGGCCTGCGTGGCACACACCCAATCTGTCGCGTCCGTATGTGGGTAATCAACGATGGCCATGGTCATGGCTTTGTCCGGCCCAGTCATCCCCGACCAGGCGCGGGTCATCGCCTCGGTATCCCGCCAAATATAGGTGTGATAATCCAGCGGATTTGCCAACGCCACCATCGGACCCAGAGCGGCGCGTAGGTCCGTTCGTTGTTGAGCTGTCAGGGGTGGAAAATGCAGGTCTCGCCCTTCGGCCATGTCAGCGGCCAAGCTGGCCTCGCCCCCCGAACAGCTGATCATGCCCAAACCGTTTCCGTCCAACCGTCCCGCAACATGCAACAGCTTGAGGCATTCCAGAAAACTGGGGATATCATCCAGCCGCGCAATGCCCAGACGATCCAGAAACGCCTGCGCCCCAGCATCGCCGCCCGCCAAAGAGGCCGTGTGCGAGATCGTCGCCGCCTGCGCGTGCTGCGACCGGCCCATCTTCAACGCAATGATGGGCACGCCCCGTTCTTGCGCTATTGCGGCCAAAGCCTCCCATTTCCGCAGATCACCGAACCCTTCGATATGGACACCAATCGCGGTGATCCGGTCATCATCCAAAAGGGCCGAGGCGATATCGGCTTGATGTGTCTGCGCTTGGTTCCCGCAGGTCAGCATGAAGGCCAGCGGCAGCGCGCGTTGCTGCATCGTCATGTTGATGGCGATGTTCGAGCTTTGCGTCAGGATCGCCACACCCCGATCAACCGGGCGCATTCCGTGTTGATCCGGCCAGATTGCGGCACGTTCCAACCCGTTGACGAAGCCATAGCAGTTCGGCCCAAGGATCGGCATGTCCGCTGCCGCAGCAACCAAATGGGCCTGAAGATCAGCACCCTGATCATCTTCGGCCTTGGCTTCGGTAAACCCGGAGGCAAAGCAAACCGCACCGCCCGCACCCGCAGCCGAAAGTTCTGAAACCACAGGGATCGTGGCATGGCGATTGATGCCAATAAAGGCCACATCTGGCGGGCGCGGCAAATCCGCAATCGAGGGCACTGCGCACTCACCCGAGACCTGATCCGCCTTGGGATGAACAGGCCAGATGTCGCCGGTGAACCCGAACTTCCGGGCCTGAGTGATGACGTCTGCACACCAGGCGCCGCCTCCGATCACGGCCATCGATGACGGGTTCAAAACACGCCCCAGGGGCCTCATGCGCCCAACGCCCTCAGCAAGTCCCGGCTGATGATATGGCGCTGAATTTCGCTGGTGCCGTCCCAGATACGCTCAACCCGTGCATCCCGCCAGAACCGTTCCAGCGGATAGTCATCCATCAATCCCATCCCACCATGCACCTGGATCGCCACATCCGTCACCCGTGCCAGCATTTCAGAGGCGTAGAGCTTGGCCGAGGCAATCTCGCGGTTCGCGGGCAGGCCTTTGTCCAACCGATCCGCCGCCGCCAGGGTCAACAAGTCCGCCGCGTCGATTTCGGTGATCATGTCGGCAATCTGGAAGGATACGCCCTGAAACTTGCCGATCTTCTGACCGAACTGCTCGCGCGTGGCGGCATAATCCAGAGCATAGTCAAAGGCTCGGCGCGCGCGCCCGACCGACATGGCGGCCACGGTGATCCGGGTGGCGTAAAGCCAGGTGTTCATCACCTCGAACCCACCATCGACCTCGCCCAGAACCTGGCTGTCCGGCAAGCGGCAATCGTCAAAATCCAGAACCATGTTCTTGTATCCACGATGGCTGACCGACTTATACCCGTCCCGGATCGTGAAACCGGGCGTGCCAAGATCCACCAGAAAGGCGGTGATCCGCTTCTTAGGTCCCTTGGGTGTCTGATCCTCACCCGTGGCGATGAAGACGATAATGAAATCCGCATGCTCAGCGCCCGAGATGAAATGCTTGGTCCCGTTGACCACCCAATCGCCGCCATCGCGCACGGCAGCGCATTTCATGCCGCGCACGTCCGAACCTGCGCCGGGTTCCGTCATGGCCAGCGCATCCATCCGCTCACCCCGCACGGCAGGCATCAGGTAACGCTCGACCTGTTCGCCTTCACAAGCCATCAGGATGTTCTGCGGACGTCCGAAAAAATGATTCAGCGCCATCGACCCACGGCCCAATTCCCGCTCGACCAAAGCGAATTCAAGATGGTTAAGACCCGCACAGCCGACGCTTTCGGGAAAGTTACAGGCATAAAAGCCCAGTTCGATCGTCTTGCGCTTGATGTCATCCGCGATCTCTTGGGGGACTTCGCCGGTGCGTTCGACCAGCTCTTCATGCGGGTAAATCTCGTTCTCGACAAAGCTGCGCACGGTCGAGGCGATCATCTCCTGTTCGTCGGACAGACCATATTGCATCTGAATTCTCCACATCTGGACCTACGCGCATCGTGACCGGGGTTGAGAATTTAATCATGCAGAGATAGCCATTTATCATGCGATTCTGGACTAAATCCTTCGCTGCACCGCAGCAAATCGGTGTACTTCTGTTCGAAGGATTTTCGAACCACTGCCTGGCCAATACGGTAGAGCCGCTGCGGGCCGCAAATATGCTGTCAGGGCGAGACCTGTATCACTGGACGTTCCTGTCTTTGACGGATGGTCCCGTGACATCGTCATCGGGCCTGCAGGTCGCACCACATGAACGGCTGCAAAACGCAAGCGGTGACATGTTGATGGTGATGCCATCCTACGGGTTTCAGGCCCATAGCGGCTGGCAAACCCTTTCGGGTCTCAGATCGGCCGCATCTCGCTATGAAACTCTGGCCGGTTTGGATACAGGCAGCTGGTTGCTGGCTTTGGCAGGCCTTCTGGATGGGCATCGCGCCACCATTCACTGGGAAGAACTGACAGGATTTACTGAGCGTTTCCCGGATGTTGATGTGGTGCGCGAAAGATTCGTGATTGATCGGAACCGCATCACCTGTTCTGGTGCGATGGCAGCGTTCGATCTGATTTTGCATCTGATTGGCCGGGATCAGGGGCAGGCGTTGGCGCTGGAAGTGGCCCAGCTGTTCATGACCCGCGATTCCGCCCGATCCCATACAGGCGGCGCGGGTGCGACCAGTGGATACGTGAACAAAGCGCTGGCGCTGATGCAGGAACATCTTGAAACACCTCTTCCGATATCCGAGATCGCCCGGCGCGTTGGTCGGTCTCAAAAGGCGCTTTCCCAGCGGATGCAATCCGAGTTAGGTGCAGGGCCTGCACAGGTTTATCGGCGGTTGCGGTTAAATCTGGCCCGCAAATTGGTATCCGAGACCGACCTGACCATTGCCGAAATCGCGTTGCGCGCCGGGTACGAAGACCCCAGCGCACTGACCCGCGCGTTCAAGAGTGAATTCGGAATGGCCCCACGCACCTTGCGAGCGGGTTAGGTATACATCTGTTTTTTGTAAGCCCGCGTGCGGGTTGTCGCCTCAGCCGACCCGTCGTGATAGGTACCAAACCACTTGTCGAAGGGGATCTCCGAGGTACCATAATTGCACTCGAAATACCGGTGATGCAGCTGGTGAAAGAAATCCCCGGCCCGCGCGGCGTCGGTGTCACCGGCCTTAAGCTTTTCGAACCCGGAATGCGACAGGACCGGGCTGATCTGCTGGAAATACGTGTGGAACAGCAGATGCAACGGGTGTGACGGGATGATCAGGTGGATGAAATAGGTGGTGAAATAGAGAATATTTTCATACCAATGGTTCGAAATCCCGGACCACGGCCCGATATTCACATTGCGATGATGCACCGCGTGGACGTGTTTATACAGCTTCGGGTGATGTTCCAGCCGATGCACCCAATAGAAATGCAGGCCCGACCACATCGGAATGAACAACATCCATAGAACGAACCAAATCGGCGCGGTGGCCCAGGTCACAGTCGGGACATAGCCGTTGGCCATCGCCCAATAGATCACCCATTGATAGACGGTCGCCACAGTCATCGCGCTGCCCAACGTCCACCAGATATTGTCCAGAACCTGATTGCGGAAGGTGAAATTACCGTTGTCGCGGGTCAGATCACGGCGGTCGAATTTTTTGTACATGCCCTGCCCTTTGCGCATGTACAGCCACCAGTGTAAGCCGCCCGCGACCAGGATTTGAGGCACCATGTTCAGCAGCCAGATGCGGAACATCCAACCGGCCGAAAAGGTCGTCATCGTTTCTAAACCAGGGAAAAACAGCGCATAGGCTACAATGGCCAAGCCCATGCAAAGGGTCAGCGCCGTGATCTGCAACCACGCACTGCTATACCACTTCAGCACAGCAACCGGTTGCGGCGGCCAGCTAAACAGCGGGTTCAATCCCACCGGGCCTTCGGGGTGGTAATTCCAGCGGGCGGCTTCGGCGTCCTGAGCGATGTCGGTCATGGCAGTCACTCCGAGTATGAGATCAAGTTGCGTAATCCGAGCCTTCGGTATCCAACATCGCTTTGATTTCTCGCAGATGCGCCTCGGCCTGATCGGGGTAGTCATCCAGCTCCTGAGCGGTCTTTTCGGCGATCTCGTCCGGGAGCACGCGCAAAGGCTGTCCGGTTTGTAGCGCGCGGATGTAGGTTTCGGCAGCGCGTTCGAAATAATAGAGCCTATTAAAGGCATCTGCCGGGTCACTTCCGATGATCAGAACGCCATGGTTGCCCATGATCATGACCTTTTTCTTCGGGTCCGACAGCATCGAAGCGCAGCGTTCTCCTTCGCTTTCAAACGCGAGCCCTCCGAATTCCTCGTCAATGACATAGCGGTTATAGAACGTGGCCGTATTCTGATCGATGGGCGGTAGATTGCTGTCTGCCAATGAAGCCAGCACAGTCGCAAAGATCGAATGCACATGCATCACGCAACGTGCGTGGGGACAGTGACGGTGGATCGAGCCGTGAAGCCCCCAAGCCGTTGGATCCGGCGCGCCGGGTTGTGTCATCACGTCGGGATCATTCGCATCTAACAGCAAAAGGTCCGAGGCCCGAATGCGCCCGAAATAGATCTGATTGGGGTTCATCAGGAACTGCGTGCCATCTTCGTTCACAGCCAGACTGAAATGATTGGCCACGCCTTCATGCATGATCAGACGTTCAGTCCAGCGAAACGTCGCGGCCATATCCACACGCTGAGGCCAATGGTCGATATTGGGGTGAAGATTGGCAACACTCATGGCATGGCTCCGTGGCAGCTAAACTATTTAAAACCTGCCTCGCGCCGGGAAATTTGACCAACGAAAAAATCGCACCTATCTCATTAGTAAAACTTATGCTGAGGTTATGACATGCAGAACACTCTTCCACCTCTGGGCTGGCTGCGCACTTTCGAAGCAGCGGCGCGCAATCTCTCGTTCACCGGAGCAGCGCGTGATCTGAATATGACCCAAAGCGCTGTCAGCCAGCAGATCAAATCGCTGGAGGGACATCTGGGTCAGCCTTTGTTCCTGCGTCGCCCCAAGGCGCTTGAATTGACCGAGGCCGGAATCACCTATCTGCCCGTTGTGCGCGAGGCTTTTCGTACGCTGGTGCGTGGTACACAGGCTGTGACAGGGGCGCAGCAGAATGCTGTACAGGTTCAGTGCAACATCAGCTTCGCCGTGAACTGGCTGGCCCCTCGCCTACCAGCGTTTCAAGCCGAACATCCGGACGTACATCTGAACATCTTCACCGAATTGTGGGAGCCCCGAGAAATGGCTGAAGGCGCAGCGGTTGAAATCCGATTCTCACTGCGTCCTGCCGATACCGTTCGAACCGAGTTGTTGCGGCAAGAATACTACTACCCAGTTTGCGCACCGGGCTTTTCGGTCACCCTGGACAGCCTTCAAGAACAGCCGCTGTTTGATTGTTCGAACCTGCTGTCAAACTGGGCAAGCTGGGCTGAAGAACAGGGTCTAAATTGGGAAAAACCTGCGATAACCTATGCGACGACGTATCTGGTCTGTTTGTCGGCGGTGATGGCGGGGGGTGGGCTTTGTCTGGCCCATGACGCCATTGCGGAGCATCTGATCGAACAAGGGCAGCTGGTCGCCCCGTTCGACCATCGCGCCCCAATGCCCGAGGCCTATTATTTGCTGCTTTCCCCTCAGGCTGAGGATACCCCGGGCGCGGTTGCTTTTGCCAATTGGATCAGGCGCGAGATCGGGTAGCTCCCGCCCATCGTCGCTGCCCCTTGCGGGACATCTCCTCTGGTTGGGCCGGGCAGCGCTGGCGCGCTGCGGACGGGTTTTATGATGATTTGATGACCCAAAATTACCGGGGTTGCACCCGACCGCGACTTCATGAAAATTGAGCCATGGAATACACACCTTTCCCAAGCTGGCCCGATGTCGCCCCTCGTTTGATTGCCGTTGCTGCCGGACGCGATGCCGCCGATATGGTTATTCGCGGCGGAATATGGGTCAATGTACATAGCCGCGAACTGTTGCCAGACCACTCGGTTGCCATTGCAGACGGGCGGATTGCCTTTGTTGGTCCGGATGCTTCGCATTGCATCGGCCCTGAGACGCAGATCATCGAAGCTGACGGGCGCTATATCCTGCCCGGTCTATGCGACGGCCACATGCATATCGAATCCGGCATGCTGACACCCGCCGAATTTGCGCGGGCCGTGATCCCGCATGGCACCACGTCAATGTTCACCGATCCGCATGAGATAGCGAATGTGTTGGGCCTGAATGGCGTGCGCATGATGCATGACGAAGCGATGATGCAGCCGGTGAATGTCTTCACCCAGATGCCCTCCTGCGCGCCGTCGGCCCCGGGATTGGAGACGACGGGTTACGAGATCACGGCCGAAGATGTCCGAGAAGCGATGAACTGGCCGGGCATTATCGGGTTGGGCGAGATGATGAACTTTCCCGGTGTGATCCACGGCGATCCTAAGATGCTGGCCGAGATTGCCGCCACCCAACGCGCCGGGAAAACGGTAGGCGGGCATTATGCTTCGCCTGATTTAGGACCTGATTTCGCTGCCTATGTCGCGGGCGGGCCCGCAGATGACCACGAAGGTACGTGTGAGGCCGATGCCATTGCCCGCGTGCGGCAGGGGATGCGGTCGATGATGCGGCTGGGCTCGGCCTGGTATGACGTGGAAAGTCAGATCACCGCCATCACCGAACAGGGCCTGGACCCGCGCAACTTTATCCTGTGCACCGATGATTGCCACTCGGGCACTTTGGTGAACGAAGGGCATATGAACCGGGTTGTGCGTCACGCGATTGCCTGCGGCTGCGATCCGCTGATTGCGTTGCAGATGGCTACGATCAACACCGCCACCCATTTCGGGTTAGAGCGTGAGATCGGTTCAGTCACTCCGGGGCGCCGGGCGGATATCATTCTCAGTTCCGACCTATCCAAGTTGCCGATTGAGACTGTAATTGCGCGCGGGCAGATGGTCGCGGAGAATGGTAGAATTACAGTTGACTGCCCACATCTGAACTGGCCCGACAACGCCCGCAATACAGTGCATCTGGGCCACGTGCTCAGCGCGGGCGATTTTGAGATTAAACCCCCAGCGGGGGCCAACCGGGTGCAGGCCAACGTCATCGGAGTTGTCGAAAACCAGGCCCCGACCAAAGCACTCAAGGCCGAGTTGCCGATCATTGGCGGGCTGGTCGAGGGCGAAGATGATGTCTGCCAAATCGCGTTGGTGGAACGTCACCAGGCGACAGGCGGGGTGACGAATGCCTTTGTTTCGGGCTTTGGCTATCAGGGCAAGATGGCCATGGCCTCAACCGTAGCGCATGACAGTCACCACATGATCGTGGTCGGCACCGACCGGGAACAGATGGCCCTGGCGGCCAACCGGCTGGCCAACGTGGGCGGCGGGATCACCCTGTTCCGCGATGGGCAAGAGCTTGCGATGGTCGAACTGCCCATCGCCGGTTTGATGTCCGACAGTCCGGCCGCCGAGGTTGCAGCCAAGGCCGATAACATGGTTGAGGCTATGCAAGCCTGCGGCTGTACACTGAACAACGCCTATATGCAGCACTCTCTTCTGGCGCTGGTTGTGATCCCGGAACTGCGGATCTCGGACCTTGGGCTTGTAGATGTGCGCACATTTGAAAAGATTGAACTTCTGGAACCACTGGCATGACAAAAATAAAAACACCTGATGCAATCGCACCGGAACAATTCACAGACCCCAAAGCAGCCGTAGCCCGGCTGGAACTGCTGTACAAACAAGCCACCGAGTTTCTGTGCGACAACTTCGCCTCGGCCCTGCAAGACGGCGCGCCAGAGGAACGGATCAGAGCCTACTATCCGGAAATTCGCATTAAAACAACGTCTTACGCGCAGGTCGACAGCCGGTTGAGCTTTGGCCACGTGTCCGAACCCGGCATTCATGCAACCACCGTCACCCGGCCCGACCTGTTCCGATCCTATCTGGTGCAACAGATCGCCCTGCTGATCAAAAACCATGGTCAACCCGTGACCATCAGCGCATCTGATACGCCGATCCCTGTCCACTTCGCAGTTGCCAACAATCCGGATCTGATGGTGCCGCAACAGGGCGCCGCCGGTTTCACCCTGCGCGATGTCTTCGATGTGCCCGATCTGAACACAACCAATGATGACATCGTCAACGGTGTGCTCGATCATGATACGGTCGGCCCGCTGGCCTTGTTCACCGCGCAGCGCGTGGATTATTCGCTGGCGCGACTGGCGCATTATACGGCAACAGATGCCGGGCATTTTCAGAACCACGTATTGTTCACCAACTACCAGTTCTATGTCTCGGAGTTCGAGAAATACGCGCGTGAACAACTGGCCAACCCCGAAAGCGGCTACACCAGTTTTGTTTCGACCGGAAATGTTGAGATCACGACCGCCGATGCAGATCTGGAACAGCCCCTGAAACTACCGCAGATGCCGACCTACCATTTGAAACGTGCGGATGGGTCAGGGATCACTCTGGTCAATATCGGGGTCGGTCCATCGAACGCCAAAACCGCAACCGACCATATCGCCGTCTTGCGACCGCATGCCTGGCTGATGGTCGGACACTGCGCCGGGCTGCGCAACACGCAGGCGCTGGGGGATTTCGTTCTGGCCCATGCCTATCTGCGCGAAGACAAGGTGCTGGACGACGATCTGCCCGTCTGGGTGCCGATCCCTCCACTGGCTGAGGTTCAGGTTGCGCTGGAACATGCGGTTGCCGAGGTGACCGAGCTGCAAGGCTACGAACTCAAGCGCATCATGCGCACAGGCACCGTGGCATCGGTCGACAACCGGAACTGGGAGCTGCGCGATCAGTCTGGTCCGGTGCAGCGGCTCAGCCAATCCCGCGCGATTGCGCTGGATATGGAAAGCGCCACGATTGCTGCAAACGGGTATCGTTTCCGGGTGCCATACGGCACATTGCTTTGCGTGTCAGACAAACCGCTGCACGGCGAATTAAAGCTTCCCGGTATGGCATCATCGTTTTATACCACCCAGGTCAGCCGCCATCTGGCGATCGGAATACGGGCGATGGAACACCTGCGGGGCATGCCGTTGGAGCGTCTGCACAGTCGGAAATTGCGCTCTTTCGACGAAACAGCCTTTCTGTGACGTAAAAAAGCAACGAAACCCCCATATTTTTAGGGGTTTTGGCGCTACTATTCGTTGTGTTCACCCACAATATCCCGTTACAGTTACGCGGTGAGGCCCAATTTATCGGGCACGTTAAGGAGACCAAGAAATGGCAAAGCCTATGACAAAGACTCAGCTGGTTGCTGCTCTCGCTGAGGAAATGGGGACTGACAAGAAATCTGCGAACACCGCACTGGAGGCCATCACCGGCCTGATCACCCGCGAAGTTTCGGCGGGCGGTGCAGTGACCCTGCCCGGCGTCGGCAAAATCTACTGCCGCGAGCGCCCCGAGCGCATGGTGCGCAACCCCGCCACTGGCGAGCAGTTCAAGAAAGAGGCCGACAAGGTGGTCAAAATGACCATTGCGAAGGCTCTGAAGGACAGCGTGAACGGCTGATCTTAGCCTTCATAGCGAACAGATTGAGGGCCGCCGTTTTGGGGGCCCTTTTTCTTTTGGGGACGTGAAGAGGTTGCATCTGGATGAATGCATCAGTTTTCTTTTCGGTGTCTGCTGGAAGCTCAGACCACCGATGCTGCGCAAAGCACGAAGGGCAGTTGAATTCAGTTTCGACCTTTCGATTTTTCCGCGACTTCAGTAGTCAGTTAAGGACTAGTTTAATCGAGGGTGGTGTGAAGACATGCGACGGATCTGCAAGATTGCATTGAGCGTGCTGTTCCTCGTTCTGGCAGGATTGTTCGGCTACGGCGCTCTTGGATACTGGGATGCTGTACGTCAGGCAGATGCGCACGCAGCACGTGCCGATGCTTTGATCGCTGACGGTCGGGGGCCGGATGATCTGGGCATCGAACAGCTCAAGCAACTTATCTTGGTGCAAGATCCTGGTTTCCTTGCCCATGCTGGCGTTGATCTCTCCACGGCGGGAGCTGGTCTAACTACAATCCCTCAATCCTTGGCCAAGAGGCTAGGTTTCGACGAGTTTCGCCCGGGAATTGGCAAGATACGCCAGACAGGCTTTGCGATGGGTCTCGAACGCCAACTCACAAAAGACCAGATACTCGCACTCTGGCTTGATACCGTTGAGATGGGACGCGGTCCTGACGGGTGGATGACAGGTTTCTTCGAGGCAAGCGAAAGTATCTACGGCCGAGCCCCCTTTGAGCTCACCAACCAAGAGTATTATCGTCTATTGGCCGTGCTCATCGCTCCAGGCCAGTTCCATCTTCTTGAAGATGACGTAGAACTGGACGAGCGCGCTGCTCGGATTACTAGACTCGCCTCTGGCGATTGCAGACCGGAAACTCAAAGTGATGTTTGGCTAGAAGGCTGTGCCTAGGCTTTGGCTCGCTCGACAGACGCTTCCAACACAGAAGGCATTTGCAATTAAGCGACGAAAGTCTGCTCTCCAGCCCGCTTAGCGGGCATCTGTAGAACGAAAGGTGATCGAATTGCAATGATTATTCAAGCTTGCTTAAATGGTGCACGCCCCGAACATTACCATCCGGCCTTACCTCTGACGAAAGAAGCGATAGTGACCGCCGCTGCGGAGAGTATTTCTGCTGGGGCAGGAGAGTTACACATCCACCCCCGCGACGCAGACGGAAAAGAAAGCCTCTCGCACGTTGACGAGCTTGTTCGCGACATCCGAAGCGCTTGCCCTGGTACTTTGGTTGGAGTGTCAACGGGGGCTTGGATCGAAAAAGACGTCGCTTTGACCAGAGAGCGCATCAACGACTGGTCCATTATCCCGGACTATGCTTCAGTGAATCTATCGGAAGCAGACGCGCCGGCGATCTTTTCGCTCCTCGAAACAAAGGGAGTTGGAATCGAAGCCGGGATAGCGACTGTTCAAGATGCCGAGCGTTTTATTACCCTGCCCCAACGAAACAGGGTCTTTCGCGTGTTGTTCGAAATCGAGGAACAGGACCTCAGCAAGGCACAAATCACGCTGGAAGGTATTCAAGCGATTCTGGAGGCGGAAGGCGTTCGACGTCCAGTTCTACTGCACGGCTTTGATGCAACCGTCTGGCATTTTGTGCGAGAAGCACGCGCAAGGCGATGGTCTACCCGCGTTGGCCTTGAGGACGGATGCTTGCTTGAAGATCAGTCCACTGCGGCATCAAACACGGCTCTCGTTGCTGACGCAGTTGCCATCTTTCGACGGTAAAAAGCACCGTAGCCGACATTCGCGCAACCGCAGCGAATTCACACTTCGTCCCGCAAAGCTGACAACAAGGTCACCAACTCTCAGAACGCCACATTCATCTTATCGAAGCACGCTAACCGATCCAAAAAACCGACAGCTTGCTTACCTGCTAAAATTCAGAAACAGTCCCGGCAGATTAACAAGGGATCACCATGGACATTCGCGCCATTGCCATGGGGCTGGCATTTGCCTTTATCTGGTCATCGGCCTTCACCTCGGCACGGATCATTGTGGCCGATGCGTCACCTCTGTTCTCCCTTGCCCTGCGGTTTCTGATTTCTGGTCTGATCGGCGTCGCCATCGCACGCGCCATGGGGCAAAGCTGGGCGCTGACGCGGGCGCAGTGGCGGGCGACTATTCTGTTCGGTATATGCCAGAATGCCCTGTATTTGGGTCTGAACTTCTATGCCATGCAAACGATCGAAGCTTCTGTTGCGGCCATCATCGCTTCGACCATGCCCCTGCTGGTAGCACTGGCCGCTTGGTTGTTCCTTGAGGATAAACTCCGGCCTCTGGGGGTACTCGGCCTTCTGGCCGGATTCGCCGGGGTCGCCCTGATCATGAGCAGCCGCATCACCGCCGGGATTGATTTATTCGGCGTGATGCTGTGCGGCATTGGTGCCCTGGCACTGACCTTTGCCACGCTTGCGGTGCGGGGTGCGACCTCGGGTGGGAACTTCATGATGGTTGTTGGTCTTCAAATGCTGGTGGGGTCGGCGGTTCTGTTCGTTGCCGCCCCTGTGTTCGAGAGCATCTACATCAACCCAACCGTCCCTCTGGCGCTGGCGTTCATCTACACGACCCTGTTCCCCGGCCTTCTGGCGACGTTGATCTGGTTCCTTCTGCTCGACCGGATCGGCGCCACCCGTGCGGCCACATTCCACTTTCTGAACCCGGTCTTTGGCGTGGCCGTCGCAGCGATCATACTCGGAGAGAAACTTGGACCATTGGACCTGTTGGGCGTTGCCGTCACAACCCTTGGCATCTTGGCCGTGCAGATGTCCCGGCAACCCGCTCAGCGCAGCAGCGCTTCGACCTGAGACAGAAGTTTGCGCGAATTGGGCCTGACATTCGATCCGAAGGTCGCCGCAACCTCACCCATGGAGTCGATCAGGATCTTGTTAAAATTCCAGTTGGGCACAAAGCCTGTCTGGCTGGCGACTGCCTGATAGAACGGGTGCGCGTTTTGGCCTGTGACCGGTGTGATAGCCGTCATAGGAAGGGTCAAACCATAATTCATTTCGCAGAATTGTTTGACCTCTTCCGCTGAGTCCAGTTCCTGATTGAAGGAATCCGACGGAACAGCGAGAACCACAAGGCCTCGGTCCGCGTAGGTTTCATACACATCTTGTAGCGCCGCGTATTGCCCTGTGAACCCGCATTGCGACGCCGTGTTTACAACGAGAACAGGTTGCCCGCGCCAGTCTTCGATCGACAGCGTGCCGCCATCTATCGACTCAAACTCACCCACCAGCGGGGCCGCCTGAACAACGCGTCCCACCAATATCAAAGCCGTCAAAAGCAGTAGTCTCAACATTGACCATCCTCCTTTTAAGACTTCTACGTCCGAAACGGGCCCACAGATCACTTGCACGAAGGCGAGAGGCCTCTGAAATATGACTTTGCTTTCCCGCGCTCAGACCCCAAATATTGGGCAAACGCCGAGAAAAGGAGACGCCATGACCCGCTATACCAAAGACCCCGAGGCCATCGCCGCTCTTTCCCCTGAAGAGTTCCATGTAACTCAGCGCAATGGCACCGAACGCCCTGGAACCGGAAAACATCTGGGCAACAAGGAACCCGGCATTTACGTTGATGTCGTCTCGGGCGAACCTCTGTTTGCTTCGACCCACAAATATGAATCCGGCTGTGGTTGGCCCAGTTTTACCAAACCCATCATCCACGAACATGTGGAAGAGTTTCGCGACACCACCCATGGCATGATCCGAACCGAGGTCCGCTCGAAACACGGTGACAGCCATCTGGGGCACGTGTTCACTGATGGCCCGCGTGATCAGGGTGGGCTGCGCTATTGCATCAACTCAGCCGCCCTGCGGTTCATCCATCGCGACGAGATGGAGGCCGAGGGCTACGGCGATTACCTGAATCATGTGGAGGAAATCTGATGACCATTGAACGCGCTGTTCTGGCCGGGGGCTGCTTTTGGGGTATGCAGGACCTGATCCGCAAACTGCCCGGTGTATCGCGCACCCGCGTCGGATATACTGGCGGCGATGTCCCCAACGCCACCTATCGCAACCACGGCACCCATGCCGAAGGGATCGAAATCTGGTTTGACCCGGCAGGCATCACCTATCGGGAACTACTGGAGTTCTTCTTCCAGATCCACGACCCGACCACCCTGAACCGTCAGGGCAATGACCGCGGGATGAGCTATCGCTCGGCCATTTACTACGTCGACGAAGCACAGAAACAGGTGGCGCTGGACACAATTGCCGATGTGGATGCCAGCGGCCTGTGGCCCGGCAAAGTCGTGACCGAACTTGAACCCGTGGGTGATTTTTGGGACGCAGAGCCCGAGCATCAAGACTATCTGGAGCGCATTCCCAACGGTTACACCTGCCACTTCCCGCGCCCCGATTGGGTCTTGCCCAAACGCGACGCGGCAGAGTAAGTATAGACCCCTCTCAGAAGCGTGAGGGGGGCTATCCCGTCGCCACGCGTGGCCGCCCGCTGACCTCAACAGTCAGCATCGCCTCGACAAACACATCCCGTTCTTCGATACGGGCCGTTCGGATGTCGCGGTCGACGACCACCCGAATGTCATCGGCCCCGGCTTCCCGCACCGCACCTTCGGCTTCGGCGCGCAAGACCTGTTCCAACAGCGCCAGCGCCTCATCTGATGCACCAAAATCCTGCGGCCCATCTTCCAAATGAACGCGGTATCGTCCTTCGGAGGGCGATGTGACGGTGCCCGACCGCCGCAAGGTCAACCGCCCGACCACCGCGCCGATGGCATTGGCAACGCCTGCGTGTTCCGGCAGCACCATCCGACAGTGCAATCGCTCTCCTACGGCAGGATAGTAGCTGGGGGCAGACGCACCCAGCCCGACCACATCCACATTCAACGCTGCATCCAAAGCCAGTAAACCCCGGTGTTGTGCCAGGCCCCGCTGGGTTAGAACATGGCGGGCAAGGTCTTTGGCGGGCAGGCCGAAATCATCAGCTTCTTCGGCAAAAGCAGTCTCTAACAAGGTTAAACTGGTTTGTTCGGTCAACTGATCGATAATCATCTGCGCCAGTTGCTCAGGCGATTTGGCCAGCATATCACCCGACCCAACCCGCTTGCGCGCCACCAGTTCCAATGCTTTGCGCGCTGCATCTGCATCCCAGGCGTCAACCCGCCCCAGCACATGGCTGGCATCCGATGGTGTAATGCCTGAGACCTGCACGATCCCGCGATCCACCAAACGGGTGAGCGCCCCGTTCTCCATCCGCGTCCGCAACAAATCGCTAAGCGGCAGAACCTGATCGCCGAGCCGATCCAACAAAACCTCTTCCCGCGCGCCAACGCCATCCGCGTGAATCCCAGGTACACGACGGGCGAACCGGGTATCATGCTCTCCGATCGTTGTTGCGCGCAGTTGCTCATCCAGCACCGCATGAACCACCCCGGGTGCTTCTGATGCGATCAGCGAGACGGGCAAAACCCGGCGCGGCCCCAGAAAGACGCCGCCACCCAGCCCTTCGGTCACCACATGAACCTGGCTGTCGCCCCCCAGACCGTGGGTCCGCATGGCCACGGCTTCAACCATAGTGCGAAACCCGCCAACCTGCGCCCCCGCCGGATCAATCGCGGGTTTCCCATCGCGGATCAACGCAACATCGGTCGTCGTCCCGCCAATATCGGAGACCAAAGCATTCTCGACCCACGTCAACCAGCGCGCCCCGACAATCGACGCAGCAGGACCGCTGAGGATCGTCTCGATTGGCCTCTCACGTGCCTGTTCAGCGCTCATCAACGCGCCGTCACCGCGCACCACCATCATCGGGGCGGTAATGCCCAACGCCAGCAACTGATCCTGTGCCCGCCCGATCAACCGGTCGATCATCCCGATCAGACGCGCGTTCAACACCGCCGTCACAGCGCGTTTGGGCCCGTTTAGCTTGGCCGACAGATGATGGGAACACGTGACCGGCGCACCGGTCCTTTCTGCAATGATCCGCGCTGCTTCCAATTCATGCGCCGGATTGCGTGTCGCAAACTGAGCGGCAACCGCAAAGCCCGAAACGCCTTTGTGAGAGTCTAAAAAACCCTCCAAAGCCTCGATATCCAACGGCTGAACCTCGCCACCTGCATGACTATGTCCACCGGCCACAACCAGCGCTGGGTCGTCTTTCAACGCGTCCCTTAACCCATGCTTCTCAAGATCACTTTCCTTGAATCCGATATAGATCAGAGCGACACGGCCACCTTGTCCCTCGACCAGCGCATTCGTCGCCAAGGTCGTCGAAAGAGACGCCATGGAGACCTGATCGGGGGTGACTCGCGCCTGATCCAACACAGCCGAAATCGCCTGACCCACACCAATCGCCAGATCAGCCCGCGTGGTCAGCGATTTGGCCGAGGCGATCACTTCGACCTCATCTCGGATCAACACCGCATCAGTATAGGTTCCGCCTGTATCCACCCCCAAAGCCAGCGCCATCGGGTCCTCCATTCGTTCGCTTTGGATGGGTGTAGCGGTTTGGACCGACACGTCCAGCCTGTTTGCGGCATTCAGGCCAATCGTTGCACCGCCCAGCGCGCCGCATCAGCCACCGTTGGATCGGGATCCTCGGTCAACGCTTCAGCAACCGGGCGCAAAGCCTGCTTCCCGGAGTTTCCAATAGCGTACAGCACATTGCGCACAAACCGATCCCGCCCGATCCGCTTGATCGGAGAGCCAGAGAACTTCGCCCGGAAGGCAGCATCATCCAGACCCGCCAATTCCGCCAGCGCAGGCGCCTTCAGATCATCGCGGGCTGCATATCGGATGTCACTGGCGGCAACTGCAAACTTGTTCCACGGGCAAGCCGCCAGACAATCATCACAGCCGTAAATCCGATTGCCCAGCTTTCCACGCAATTCCTCGTCGACGGGACCTTTATGCTCGATGGTCAGGTAGGAAATGCAACGCCGCGCATCCAATTTGTACGGGGCCGGGAACGCATCTGTCGGACAGCTGTCCAAACATGCACGACATGATCCACAGTGATCGACTTCTGCCGCATCCGACGGCAGCTCCAACGTGGTAAAAACAGACCCTATAAAGGCCCAATTACCCCAATCCCGACTGACCAGATTGGTGTGTTTGCCTTGCCAACCCAACCCCGCCGCGTACCCCAAGGCTTTCTCGGGCACCGGAGCCGTATCGACGAACACCTTCACTTCGCCGCCGGATTCGGCAATCAACCACCGCGCCAATCGCTTCAGGCGCTTTTTGACCAGGTCATGATAGTCCTTGTTCTGCGCATAAACGGAAATCGCCCCGTGCTCGGGATGCGCCAAGACCTCGGTTGGGTCATGTTCAGGCGTGTAACTCTCGGCCAACATGATCACCGAACGCGCCTCGGGCCACAAAGCCGCCGGATCACCCCGCCAATGGGTCCGTTCCGCCATCCAACCCATCTGCCCGTGATAGCCTGCCTCAAGAAACGCCTCTAACCGCTCAGGCACATGGGGCACATCCCACGGCCGACACACCCGACAGGATACGAACCCCTCGGCCAACGCCTGCGCGACCAGCTTGCTTTTTAGAACCGATTCATTCTTCATCTGGCCAAAAAACACCTTCGGGGGGTATCGCACCCCAGGCGCGGTGGAGGCAGACAGCCACCCTATCAGAAATCCAGATCGGCGTAATGGGGCGGAGGCCGAAACCCCGGCACCTGATCCGCCAGAATCGACCGGAACGCAGGGCGCGACTTGATCTTGGCATACCAGTCCTTCACCGCCGCACTGCGATTCCAATCCACGTCCGAAATATAATCCAGCGCCGATAAATGCGCCGCCGCCGCGAAATCGGCCAGCGTCATCTGATCCCCGGCCAACCAGCGGCGATGATCCAGCAACCATGCCATATAGTCCAGATGATACTTGATTGCCCGCGCGCCTTCTTTGACGTTTTTGCTGTCCGGATAGCCCTGTCCGGTCATCTTCTTGTTGACCCTCTCATACAGAAGTTTCGAGGTCACCTCATGGTGAAACTTGTCATCAAACCACGCCACCAAACGGCGCACTTCAAACCGTGCCTCAGGCGTTTTTGGCATCAGCGATGGTTCGGGTCGTGTTTCTTCGATATATTCACAGATCGCCGCGCTTTCTGACATGATCTGTCCGTCCAGCCGTAACACGGGCACTTTGCCCGCCGGGTTGCGGCGCAGGAAATCCGGGTCCTGCTCCCAGTATTTCTCTTCAACCAGTTCGACCTCGATTTTCTTTTCTGCCAGCGACAGCCGCACCTTGCGGCAGTAGGGGGACAGGGGAACGTGAAACAGACGCGCCATGGACTTCCAATCGAACCAGTGAGTACATCTCAGCTTTAGCCCCGAGAGGCGATAAGTTTCAATCCTCGAAACAATCCGCGCGACCATCTGCGCGGATGGTGGCCGCCCCTTCAAGGATCGCCGCCGCGCGTCTGCGGGTGAAAACTGACGGATCCGTGACCGAGCGTTTGCGCGGTGACGGCAGGATCGCCGCGATCCGCGCTGCCTGTGTCGACGTCATGTTCGCCGCGCTGACACCGAAATTGCGCTGCGCCGCAGCCTCAACCCCAAACACACCTGTGCCGGTTTCGGCGACGTTCAGATAGACTTCGAGTATGCGCTGTTTGCTCCAGAAAATCTCGACCACCGGCGTAAGCGAGGTTTCCATCGCCTTGCGCACCCAGCTGCGGCCCTGCCACAGGAACACATTCTTTACCACCTGCTGCGTAATGGTCGAGGCACCACGGTTGCCGCCACCCTCCAACGCATCACGGATCGCCGCGACATCAAACCCCCAATGCAGGCAGAAATTCGCATCCTCTGCCGCAACGACCGAACGCGCCATGATTGGATTGATCTCCTCGATGGGTACCCAATCCCGTTCGACCTTGCCCAACCGCCGCCATTCGGACCAGATCGTATGAGTGATTGGTGGGTTCACCACGGAATAGAGCAGCACAATCGCCAAAAAGAAACACACAACACCCAGAACCGCGCGCGTTACCCAGCGGCGCAGTCTCTCACCCAATGGCGTTGTCTTTTTGCGTGCCTTGCTTTTCTTGCCGCTTGATTTGCGGACTGCTTTCTTTGCCATACCACAGCTATACGACGCGCGCCGCCGCTTTGGAACGGCCTATATCACGATTGCACGCGCCTCGCGGGGTGGAACCACAGGCCGGGCCGTATCAGGCAATTTTGCATCCCGCGCATTCAATTCGGGGAACAGCCGCAGGATTTCGGCCTGGGTGTCACGCTCCGACGCCGTCAGCGCATGGCCGGGGTAATAGCTTTCGCTTTTGGCCCCATTGGCAATGACAATTTCATGCTGCTTGAACAGCAGATGGAAATAGACAACTTCGCCACCTTCGACACGTGTCACCGTATCGCCATTGACCAAAGTATGCGCGGCAACAAGCGCCTCGCTATAGCCAAACATGTAGTCCGCCCGCCAATCATCAATCAGCATCCGGTGCTGAGGAGAAACCAGCAAAGGGCGTTCCAAACCCAACACACCGGCCTCAAACCGGATCGGCGCAAGCTTTCCCTGCGCATCGACCTTTGTTTCACCAACCCAGATCAAAGGCTGCGGGCCATGATCCACGGTCATCACAAGATCACCGACCTTCAGGCTTTCCACCGGGCATTCGCCTTCCGGCGTTGCGATCATGGTTCCGGGCGTGAAACAGGGCGGGCCCAAGGTACCGACATTCAATGGCCCTTGCGTGTTTACAAATGTCGACGAGACAAACGTACCAGGTTGCAGCACCTGACCATCGGTCGGCGTAAAGACCCGGGATCCATCAGACAGATAAAAGGTCGTACCGGTATAGGTGACGTTGCCAACACCCGTCACATTGATCGTTACGGTATCACCCGGCCACGAATCTGTGACGTCCAGACCATTGACGGTATCCCCGCTAGGCGCGTCGATTTCGCCGTCGTCATCCACATCGATCAGATTGAACTTGTCCACAACAACCGCCGTACCGCCCGGAGGCGGATTCGCAGGGTCGAATGAATAAAACTGATCAAGATAGGTCGTTGGCATTCGATGCCTCCGGAGTGCTCAGGTGTATAATGCGCAGTATGCCAGAAATTCCGGATCAAACTATGGCAAAATTTATATTTGGTTTATGCAAATGTGGCAAAATTGTGGCAAAAGGCGCTGATTGACAAGGTCCCCACATGGGCAACGCACATGCGGGGACCTTACCCGTCATAGATCAAAAAACTATTCGGCCGGAACTGCGGTCGCTTCGATACTCAGCGGATGACTAAGCTTGTTCAACATCTCTTTGGGGCAGACCTGAAGAAAATGAGCCTTTTCCACATCCCAATGTTGCAGGATATCCGCAGCCTTGCGGCTTGAGGTTTCCCTGGCGTGACGTTCGATCAGCGATTTCAGCTGATCTTCCCAGTGGTCAACCGTCACCGGGCAGCTCACCAGCGTTTCCATGTTCATAAGCAGTTCGGCTTTGCCGTTGGGATCATACAGATAGGCCATGCCTCCGGTCATGCCTGCGCCAAAGTTGGCGCCGATATCACCCAGAATGACGGCGACACCGCCCGTCATGTATTCGCACCCGTTCGAGCCGCAGCCCTCAATCACCACTTTGGCACCCGAGTTTCGTACGGCAAACCGCTCACCCGCGCGGCCAGCCGCGAACAGATGGCCATCGGTGGCGCCGTATAGAACGGTGTTGCCAATGATTGTGTTGCCATCTGCCTTCAACGGGCTGACCTGTGGCGGACGCACGACGATCATACCGCCCGACAGACCTTTGCCAACATAGTCGTTGGCATCCCCAGATACCTCCAGTTTCAGACCCGGCGCCGCAAAGGCCCCCAGCGACTGACCGGCAGAGCCTTGAAGTTTCACATGCAGGTGGTCGTCCTGGAACGTGTTCCGCATACCGAAATTCTGAACGATATGGCTGGACACCCGCGTTCCCACGGTTCGGTGCGTGTTCTGCACCGCATAGGATAGCTGCATCTTCTCACCGTCTTTCAGGAACCGTGCAGCATCACGGACAATTTCAGCATCCAGCGTATCCGAGACCGCGTTGCGATCCCGATCGCGGTTGTAGACGATATCATGCGCGCCATCGACAGTGATCAGCAGCGGATTCAGATCCAGATCATCCAGATGGGCCGAACCCCGGCTGACCTGCGCTAGCAAATCAGCCCGGCCGATGATCTCATCAATCGAACGCGCGCCGAGGCTTGCCAACAACTCGCGTACTTCCTGTGCGTAGAAGGTAATCAGGTTGACGACTTTGTCCGCGTTGCCGGTGAACTTGGCGCGCAAGGATTCGTCCTGTGTACACACACCAACTGGGCAGGTATTCGACTGGCATTGACGCACCATGATACAGCCCATCGCAATAAGCGCTGCGGTGCCGATGCCATATTCCTCGGCCCCCATCATCGCAGCCATGACGATGTCACGACCGGTCCGCAGGCCGCCATCGGTGCGCAGAGTCACCCGGTCACGCAGGTTGTTCATCGCAAGAACCTGATGCGCCTCGGTCAGGCCCATCTCCCACGGAAGACCGGCATATTTGATCGACGTTGCGGGCGAGGCGCCGGTGCCACCATTGTGGCCCGAAATCAGGATGATATCCGCTTTCGCCTTGGCCACACCGGCAGCAATCGTGCCAACACCCGAGGACGCCACTAGTTTCACCGTCACCTTACAGCGCGGATTGATCTGTTTCAGATCATAGATTAGCTGCGCCAGGTCCTCGATCGAGTAGATGTCGTGGTGCGGCGGCGGTGAAATGAGCGTCACGCCTTTGGTCGAGTGCCGCAAACGCGCGATCAGGTCGGTGACCTTCATGCCCGGCAGCTGACCACCCTCACCGGGTTTCGCACCCTGAGCGACCTTGATTTCAAGCTCTTCACACTGGTTCAGGTACTCGGCGGTGACACCAAATCGGCCCGAGGCCACCTGTTTGATCTTGGCAGACGGGTTGTCGCCATTCGGCTCGGGCACGAAATGTGCCGGGTCCTCTCCACCCTCGCCACTGTCGGATTTCGCCCCGATCCGGTTCATCGCCACGTTCAACGTCTTATGCGCCTCGGGCGACAGCGCGCCCAGCGACATGCCCGGCGTGACGAACCGCTTGCGGATTGAGGTGATCGACTCGACCTCTTCAATCGGCACCGGCTTGCCTAGTGGTTTGAAATCCATCAGATCGCGCAGATGGATCGGCGGGTTCGATTGCATCTTGGCCGAATACTGCTTCCACAGCTCGTAGGATGCGCGATTACAGGCCATCTGCATCATATGCATCGAGGTTGCTTCCCACGCATGGGTCTCACCCGATTTCCGCGCTTTGTAGAACCCACCAATGGGCAGTACATCCAGACCGCGGGCCCAGCCCTTGGCGTGGATTTCCTCGGCCTTGGCCTGAATACCGGTCACACCGATGCCAGAGATGCGGCTTGTCATGCCTGGGAAATACTCGGCCACCATAGCGCGGCTGAGACCCACGGCTTCAAAGTTCAGACCGCCGCGATACGAGGAAATCACCGAAATGCCCATCTTGGCCATGATCTTGAGCAGACCTTGGTCAATGGCTTCGCGGTAACGAGCCACGTTCTCGGTCAGAGAGCCGTCCAGCAGCCCGCGATCAATGCGGTCGGCCAGCGAATCTTCGGCCAGATAGGCGTTCACGACGGTTGCACCGCAACCGATCAGAACTGCGAAATAATGCGGATCGACGCATTCCGCCGAGCGTACATTCAGGGAACAGAAAGTGCGCAACCCCTGGCGAGTCAGATGCGAATGCACCGCGCTTGTGGCCAGGATCATCGGCATCGCCACACGACCATGATCCGAGTTCAGATCAGTCAAGACCAGATGCCCCGCGCCCGAACGCACTGCCTCTTCCGCTTCGGCTCTAACACGGGCCAATGCGGCATTCAAAGCACCACGCCCAGGTTCAAAGCTACAGTCGATTTCAGCCAGCGGAGCGTTGAAATTCCCGACCAGCTTGTCCCACTGCGCGTTGCCGACAAAGGGACTTTCCAGCACGATGATCTCAGTCTGGCTACTGTCTTCGTCCAACACGTTCTTCAGATTCCCGAACCGCGTTTTCAACGACATCACACGGTATTCGCGTAAACTGTCGATGGGCGGGTTCGTCACCTGGCTGAAGTTCTGGCGGAAGAAATGACTCAGCGGGCGGTATTGCGTGGACAGAACCGCTGATGGCGTGTCATCCCCCATTGAGGCCAAAGATTCTTTGCCATCCTCGGCCATAGGGGCCAGGATTTGCTCCAACTCTTCGACAGAATAACCCGCTGCGATCTGGCGTTTGCGCAGTTCTTCGCCCGAAAAGATCGGCGTCTCGGTCACTCCGGCAAGCGATTCATCAACATCATTGATCTTGCCGACCCATTCACCAAAGGGCAACGCACGCGCCAGTTTGTCTTTGATCTGCTTGTCGCGGAACAGCTTGCCCTTCTTCATGTCGACAGCCAGCATTTGACCCGGTCCCAGCGCGCCTTTTTCCGTCACGCTGGCCTCATCAATCGGCACCATCCCGGCCTCGGACCCCGCGATAACCAAGCCATCACCGGTAACCACATAGCGCATCGGGCGCAGGCCATTCCGGTCCAGACCGGCGCAAACCCAGCGACCATCCGTCATGGCCAGAGCGGCAGGTCCGTCCCATGGCTCCATCACCGAATTGCAGTAGGAATACATGTCGCGCCACGCCTGTGGCAGCTCAACCGCCTGCTTGGACCAGCTTTCCGGCACCAACATGGTTTTCGCCATGGGGGCAGAGCGGCCGGCGCGCACCAGAACCTCAAAAACCGAGTCTAATGCGGCCGAATCTGACGATCCGCCTGCGATGATCGGTTTAATATCCTCGGCATAGTCGCCAAAGGTTCCGCTGGCCATGCGGATTTCATGGCTTTTCATCCAGTTGACGTTGCCCTTCAGCGTATTGATCTCACCATTATGAGCCAGCATGCGGAACGGCTGCGCCAGCCACCATTGGGGGAAGGTGTTGGTCGAATAGCGCTGGTGATAGATCGCAAACGCAGATTCAAAGCGTTCGTCCATCAGATCGGGGTAGAACACGGCCACCTGTTCCGCCAGCATCATACCCTTGTAGATAATCGACCGGCAGGACAGCGACGCCAGATAGAGGCCGGAAATCCCTGCAGACGCAGCGGCCTTTTCGATCCGGCGGCGGATGACATATAGCTCGCGCTCGAACGTCTCTTCATCAACGCCCTTGGAGTTCGAGATCAGGATCTGTTCGATCTCGGGCCGGGTCGCGTTGGCCTTTTCACCCAGGCAGGTCACATCGACCGGCACATGGCGCCAGCCATAAATGTAATAGCCCATCCGCAGAACTTCGGTTTCCACGATTGTCCGGCATTGTTCCTGCGCACCAAAGTCGGTGCGCGGCAGAAAGACCTGACCAACGGCAATCAATTCATCCAGATTAGGTTCGTGCCCGGTGCGACGGATCTGGTCATAGAAGAAAGGCACCGGGATTTGCACATGGATGCCTGCCCCATCGCCGGTCTTGCCATCCGCATCGACAGCGCCGCGGTGCCAGATCGCCTTGAGCGCATTGATCCCGGCATCCACCACCTTGCGTGATGGCTTACCGTCGACGGACACAACTAGACCCACACCGCAGGACGAATGTTCCTCTGCCTCGGAGTAAAGACCGTTTTCCGCCATCCACTGACGTTTGGCTTCTTCGGCTCGGACCCAATCGGCATCATATTTGGTCACTGGCTGTCTCCTTCTTCCGGCAAGGCATACATGGCTTCGACCTCTGCTTTGGTCATCTGCCGGCGTTCACCTGCGAACTCATACCCGTCGGGCTTTTTATCTATATAAAGTTCCAGTTGCAGCGCATTACCTGTGTCTGGGAACAGGCCCGCCGCCATCTGAGTGTGTCCGTGCATCTCGCCCGGCAGAGTGATCCGGTACCAGAGCGCCGAGCCACACTCGGCACAAAACGCCCGTTCGGCCCAATCGGACGATGTGAATGTCTTGACCGGTCCCAAAGCGGCATATCCGGGTTCAGCCGGAAATGTCACCAACATCGAACTGGTCCAGCGGCGACATTGGTCGCAATGGCACGCGCCAAGCGAATCCTTTGCCGGGGTGGCGCTGACCGTGACCGCACCGCACATACATTGGCCTTGCAATTCAGACATCAAACCCTCCTGTCGCTGGGCGTTGGTTACTCGGCTGCAATAGCGGCCTCGGCATTGAAACGCTCGATAATCGCATCTGCACAGTCGCGCCCATCGCGGATGGCCCAAACGACCAAAGAGGCACCCCGCACGATGTCTCCGATCGCATAGACGCCGTCCATCTCGGTCTCACCAGTCTGGAACGCCGCCTTGACGGTCCCCCAGCGGGTCACGGGCAGGTCGGGCTGGCCAAACAGGGTGGGCAGGTCTTCGGGCTCAAAGCCCAGCGCCTTGATCACTAGGTCGGCGTCTTCGACATAATCCGCACCTTCGATAATCTCAGGCGCTTGACGACCAGACGCATCGGGTTGGCCCAGGCGCATTTTCTGCACCATCACTCCGGTGACCTTGTCATCGCCGGTAAAGCCCTTTGGCGCGCTAAGCCATTCGAAAACAACGCCTTCTTCCTCGGCATTCTGCGTCTCGCGCTGCGAACCGGGCATGTTCGCGCGGTCACGGCGATAGAGACACTTAACCGAGGTTGCACCCTGTCGGATCGAGGTGCGTACGCAATCCATCGCGGTGTCTCCACCACCGATCACAACAACCTTCTTGCCTGCGGCATTCAAGCGGCCATTGTCAAACTCTTCGACCGCGTCACCATAGCTTTTGCGGTTCGAGGCAGTCAGGAAGTCGATGGCCTTTTCGATCCCGCCCAGACCGCTGCTGGGCATGGACAGATCACGCGATTTGTAGACGCCGGTTGCGATGATGACCGCGTCATGTTTGGCACGTATTTCATCAAACCTGGCCGCATCAACGTCACAGTTCAGAACAAACTCGACTCCGCCATCGGCCAACAGCTCATTGCGGCGCTGCACAACATCTTTTTCCAACTTAAAGCCCGGAATTCCGTACATCATCAACCCGCCCGCGCGGTCATAACGGTCATAGACCGTCACCTGAACACCCGCGCGACGCAGCATATCGGCAGCGGCCAAACCACCGGGGCCACCCCCTATGATACCGACGCTTTCACTGCGTTCGGTCCCTGGCACAACGGGCTGAACCCAACCTTTGTCCCAAGCTGTGTCGGTGATGTATTTTTCAATGGCACCGATTGTCACGGTTCCATGGCCTGACTGTTCGATCACGCAATTGCCTTCGCAAAGACGATCTTGCGGACAGATACGGCCGCAGATCTCGGGGAAGGTGTTGGTGGCCTGACTGGTGTGATAGGCCTCTTCCAGACGACCGGTTGCCGTCAAGTTTAGCCAATCCGGAATGTTGTTATGCAACGGACAATGGGATTGGCAATAGGGCACGCCACACTGGCTGCACCGGCTGGCTTGCTCTGCCGCTTTTTCCGCCGCGTATTCCGCGTAGATTTCGGAAAAGTCTTCTTTGCGGTCATCGGCGGCACGCTTTTCGGGCATGGCACGGTCGATCTGCACAAATTTCAGCATCGGTTGCTTGGCCACGGGTCAGACTCCATGAATTGGCTTGGTGGGCATTCTTTACGAGATGTGATTTCAGATGAAAAGTCAAATATACTGACCTAATTTACAAAAAATGCTCACACGAAGATGTTTTGGCGACATTTCGCGTCAATTTTAGTTCCGGTTCGGACCTATCAACCTGCTTTCCTTTTTCCGGACGCCGGAATACCCATGAACCGCGAACACAAAACGGTAGCGGTGCGGCAGGTTAAATGAGTCTCTTTCACTTGATTCTGGTGGCGGTCATTCAGGGACTTACAGAGTTTCTGCCAATATCTTCATCCGGTCACCTGATCCTGCTTCCAAACCTGACAGGGATGCAGGATCAGGGCCAAACTATCGATGTCGCTGTTCATGTCGGCACGCTGGGCGCGGTCGTTTTGTATTTCTGGAGCGATGTGAAAGACGCCATCTTCGGCTTACCACGTGCCCTGTTGGGTCGTACGGATACTCCGCAATCGCGGCTGGCACTTGGGCTTATCATCGCAACGATCCCAACTGTGATTGCTGGGCTGATCCTCTATCTAACGGGACTGACCGAGGCATTGCGTTCTATCGCAGTCATAGGCTGGACCATGCTTTTATTTGGTCTGCTACTTTACTGGATGGATCAGAAGGGAACGCAAACCAAAACAGCAAAGGATTGGGGCCTGCGGGATGCAATAGTCATGGGCCTGTGGCAGGCCGTCGCCCTGATCCCCGGCACTTCGCGTTCGGGTATCACAATCACCGGCGCACGTCAGCTTGGGTATACTCGCGAGGACGGTGCTCGGATTGCTATGCTGATGTCGATCCCGACCATCATCGCCTCGGGGGTTTTGCTGTCGGTAGATGTTGTCCAGCAGGCGGATGCACAGCTTGCAAAAGACGGAGCAATCGCTGCGGCCTTCGCCTTTGTCTCGGCGCTGCTGGCCTTAAGCCTGATGATGCGCCTGTTGCGCAGTGTCAGTTTCACGCCTTACGTAATCTACCGCGTTGTTCTGGGCATCATCCTCCTGGCCATCGCCTACAGCTGATCAGGTCCGCAAATTGTTGGCTGAATTCTGAATGTCGTCATACTGACCCGAGGGACGGAATTTCCAAAGGTACTCAGGCAATACTGACGCGAGCGTTGTTGGCTCGATGCCTAACTCCTTGAAGGACATAGCCCTATCCGAGACTACATTGTCGTGACGCAAGCTCTTGAGCTGGTCGCGGGTCAGGATATTGTTGGGGAATAGCTGAAAGCTGACAAATTTCACAATGTCCAGTACGCTGGCCATGATCTTCGCCACAAAGAAGGGCACACCCAGAATGATCCGATGACGGTGGATCACCCCAAGCATCTGCTGCATCAAAGCGCGGAAGGTTTTCACCTCGGGCCCGCCAAGCTCATAGACACCAGCCGTTGCCTGCCCCAAAACGCCCTTAACCGCAGCCTGAGCCACATCATCCACGTAGACCGGTTGGAACCGCGTCTCTGCGCCGACCAGCGGTAGGAACGGACCCATACGCGCCATGCTGGCAAAGCGGTTAAAGAACTGATCTTCGGTACCAAAGATGATCGATGGCCGCAGAATCACGGCGCCGGGCATATGCTGAAGCACACCAGCTTCGCCCTGCGCTTTGGTGCGGGAGTATTCGCTTTGGGCATCCGCATCTGCCCCAATCGAGGAAAGATGCACCATCCGGGAAATACCCTGCGCGGCAGCCAAGCGTGCGATCCGTTCTGCGCCTTCGGCCTGAACCGCAGGGAATTCGTTCTTGCCCAATTCGTTCAGAACGCCCACGCAGTTCACAACCGCATCCGCACCCTGCATCGCCTGCGCCACTGACGCGTCATCGCGAATGTTGCACAAGACCGGCTCGACCTGACCAACGACACCATAGGGTTTGACGAACATCGCTTCGTTCGGGCGCCGTACTGCAACCCGGACGCGCCACCCCTCACCCGCCATGCGCCGCGCGATGTAGCGACCGACAAAACCTGACCCGCCATAGATCGTGACCAGTTTGGACATGAGAGGCCTCCTGTTGGAAGTGTACGCCATAGACCTAACGCCCACACAGCCTCGGAACAAGGCGCTAAATCGCCACGCAACACCATTGCCTTTTGCCGGACCCAAGGCCCGGATCAGCGGGTTCAAAAAACTTTCAAGAATCTTCCCGAATCCGGTTGACGCCCCCCGTCGCTGGGCTTAAACGCCCCTTCACGACACCTGCCCAGGTGGCGGAATTGGTAGACGCGCTAGCTTCAGGTGCTAGTGTCCGTATGGACGTGGAGGTTCGAGTCCTCTCCTGGGCACCAAATTTCTCATTAAAATTTATTATTATCAATCAGATAACCGTTATCGCTTGATTGTTATCCACCCTGGAAACCACCTTACCCCCACTGAGTGCTGCGCAGTTCAGGTGCTAGGCTTGGGTCTTCGTAAATCCAACGGCTTTGTGGTTTTCGATGATCTTGAAAGCTGCAGTATTGGCAAGAGCGTGCATGTAACAATGATGTACCGATAGCAGAAGGTCTTGAAAGACCTCGTCTGCTTCTACTTCCGAGACAACAATCCCCAATGACTTGCACTCTTCGATGTGAATAGGGCGCTCATGGCGCTTGTTTCGGCCATAATCGCTAAGCGCGTCAACTATAGCTTTCGAGTGTGTCCTTGCATCCTCGTCGCCCTCAAACATGCAATTTCGCAGCTCTCTTTCAACGAACTCCTTTGACCACTTAACCGCATTCTCGCAATCAGAAAGGTAGCTCGGGGAGTACTTCGCGAGAATTGGTGCCCATATATGAGCTTTCAACTGATCTTCTTTGATTTCTTCAAATGCACGGCTAAAGCCTTCAATCACTCCCAATGCAGGGACCCCGTTGATTTGAGGGTCAATCGGTCCGAGATTGGAGTGCTTTGCTAAGAATACTTCTTTACAACATAGTGCAATCATTGTGCCAGCAGACATTGCTACGCCAGGAACTAAAGCGCGGATATCGTTACCGAACATCTTCCTGAGATAATCGACGATACTCTCAGCAGCACCGATGCTACCACCTTGGGAGTGAATAATGAGATCAAGGCCCTTAGTGCGATCAAGTTCATGAATAGCCAACATAAAGCCATTTTTGTCGTCAGCCGTCACTTCTGAGCCCGCGACCCCGCCCTTCGACAAAAACCCAGAATAATATCCAATTACATTTCGACCAGTATGTCGGTGAAGCTCAGCAAGGTATTTCTGTCTTACGGACTTAACTGAGTTTTGTGCAATTGAGCTAAACTCGCTCTGATTTGCGTTAATCTCGTTTTGAATCGTCTGCCAATTCGGCATTCTTTGGTAATCCTGTGTGGTACTCAGTATGACTTGGAGCCATCACAGGATAAGCCACTGAAGCATCATTTTGATACACATGTGCGGCCAAGCCTATAACTTGTGACTTTGGCGCATCATGTTCCCGTAAAAGCTCTTCTAGTTCCTGCGCTAAACCAGTCATTTTCAAACTCCCGTAAACGTACGAATCAAAGTAACATGCTTCGATTCTCGTGTGAATCCCCTAGCAATTCGTTACCTGGGAGACTTCGCCACCACCAAAGGCGGCTCCTTCGGAAACGACCTGATGTCGAACCATTTGAAACACGTGCCATCCGCGTTCCGTTTGTCGCCCATAAGCAGGTGCGCCCCCGTGGTCTTGTGTCGGATCAGCGCCGCTCTGAACGCTCGTAGGTCAAGCAACCACCAGTTTAGGATCGAGTGCCCGTCTGGCCCTGCATGGCCGTAGAACATCCAATCCCCATGACCGTTTACAATCTTGGATAGCTCGGTCTCCGCACCTGTGGGCAGCTTTGCCCGGATGGTGAACTGGTTCGGATATCGGTCGGCGTACCCGTGACGCCTTGACACATGTCGACGATAACTGGTCCGACTTCCGTTCTGACCATGGTTGCGGACTTTTGAGAAACTGGCTTACGTATCAAGAATGCCAATTCGGATCGCTACTCATTCGGACACCCCAGCTTGGGTCGAACTCCGTGCCCAGCTCTGGAAAGAAACCTCGTTAGATCAGCATAGGAACGAGGCTGAAGCGATGCTTGCCAAATCCCCTAGCGAATGCGTTGTATTCTTGGACGTCGTCGAAGGCTTTGGTGTTCGTGCATTCGCAGAGGCATCGTTGCGACATGATTATGTGAATGGGTGCAATACCACGCCTGTTGCTTTCCTTGAGGGTATATTTGTGTGTCCCGAAGACCAAGGGTCCGGCATTGGCAGGCAGTTGCTAAGGGCCGTACAATCGTGGGCCGTCGAACGAGGGGTCTCGGAATTAGCGTCTGACGCGGACCTCGAGAATGTGGCAAGTCATGCGTTTCACCGTGCGTTGGGCTTCGAAGAAACGGACCGAGTGGTCTACTTTCGAAAACCGTTGTAGATTTGGTTTAATAGCAGGGCATCCTCAGCGATGTGGAATACCCAAATTACCAATCGCCAACGCTTCGCTGAGGTTAGCAAGGAATACACCTACTTCTCGTGTTGAGGTGAGGTGGTAAGTGGCCTTATCAGATGGTGAATCTTCATATAGCGCCTGCATTTTCTGGCGTGCTGAGTGGCGGGTTCGCCAGATATAGGACCAGAACTCCAAGCTGAGTTTTTCTGGGCATCCATCGGGAAGATCCGGACGGGTTCGACCATAATAGAGTAAGGTGCGCCGCAAAACGCGCCACGCCCGCAAGCGCAAGGGAATATCAAGCCAGACTAGGGTGTCTGCTCGGTCTAAGCGCTCGGGCCATGTAGCACTATGACCCCCTTCAAATATCCACTGAGGGTCTCTTATGACTTCCAGCGTCATCTTCGACTTTTCCGCCCGGTCTCTCTCATTCCAGCCAGATTTCCAGTGGATGTGGTCCATGTGGACAACTGGCAAAAAGGTCAAAGCCCCTAAACGCCTTGCGAGGGTCGACTTCCCAGCCCCAGGTTGTCCAATAATCATTACGCGCTGCATAACAGCATGGTGATGAATGATCGTCGCGGGCGCAACAGGTGCTTCTATCCGTTTGGAGCCGCGCTTAGTCGGGATTGGAACACCATTCACAATCCAGTTCTCAAGGGCATACAGCTCTGCCCACCAAGCCTAAATCAAAACCTTCAACGAAGCCGAGAGCGACGCGATCCAAACGTTCTGTATCGACCTATTCATGTGGTGTGCCGACCGGCTGAGTCCGGGTTCCAGTCTTAGGATTCAATTTAGTGGCTCCTGTGAACCATTCATTAACCAAGATGGTGGCAATAAGTGCCCATGCTACAAGTTTGGAAAATAGAAGTGCAGCCAATACCAGATGCCAGAGAGGCAGCCAATGGCTGGGCGCTCGCTCATACGGCAAATGAGGCGTTAGCAATTGCCGGTATTCAAGACGCCAAAGTTATTCGAAAGCCGGATCATCTTTGGATCTCTAAGGAGAGGCTGATCTGGGAAAGGTCGACTTAGCTACGTTTTTGAGAGCCGACCACTTTCATAGCTCAAGGTATATAACCGCCGCTCTATGCTCCAGTGACATTTGTTGAGGAGCTGTACAATGACCAAAGCAAAACACGCGCCGTCTTTGTCGTGCATGGAGAACGTCAAGAGCTTACCAGTTCGTGCCAGCCCATATTGGAATATCTTGGAGTACTGCCGTCACATCGGTTTGGCGAAATTGCCGTCAGGAAGTTGCAATTGGTTGGCACGAATTCGCCGTAAAGACGGAAGGTACAGCCAAATAAAAATCGGCAAAGTTTCTTCATTCCACGAAGACGGCATAGACTATGCACAGGCATTGGTTTTTGCAAACGAATGGTTCAATCAAGCTGACATACGCAACATTGCTTCGAACCCATACCCAATTGGAGTGAACACGAAGCTTATCTATAAGAAATCAAACAACAAATTCACAGTGGGTGATGCAATGCGAGGATTTGTTGAATGGAAACGTATCGCTGCCGCAAAAACCTATTTTGAAACAACTCTCTCCATAATCAACCATCACATTATCCCGAGGTTAGGTGATTTGCCTGTAGAGGAGCTTAGCCAACCCGCTTTCACTCAATTCTGTCTCGATATCCTTGAGACAACGCCTAAAAGGGGAAAAGGTGCCAAAGTCAGAAAAACTAGCATTGAGTCTTTGGATCACGAGCAGCTCAGAAAACAAAAGAAGACGCTCAACACGGTAATCGGGCTGCTGCGAGCAGGAATTGAGATGGCTTGGGAGAACGGCGATATTGAGAACGAGCGTGCTTGGCGAAAGCTGCGACGCGTGCCTCATGCAGACACGCCGCGACAGTTGTTTTTGACGAGGGCGCAAGCCAAGCGTTTGATTGCGTCCTGCCGTCCTGACCTTGCACTATTAGTGCAAGCGGCATTGTACACTGGTTGTCGGGTATCGGAACTTGCAATCCTGAAGGCTCGGGACGTTGGCGGTCATGTTTTTGGTATATACGTTGCGCCTTTGAAGAGTTATCGCGGACGCTATGTGATCCTGCCAGATGAGGGTATGTCATTTTTTTTGGACCAGGTTGACGGCTTGGACGATGAGGATCTGGTATTTCGAATGGAGTCTGGCAAACCCTGGACTGGATGTCACAAGTACTTGTTCAAGGTTGCGGTACGTCGCGCGAGACTGCCAGAACAGTTTGTGTTTCATGGCCTCAGGCACACCTATGCAAGTCAGTTGGTACAAGCAGGTACTCCCCTCACGGTAGTCGCCAAACAGCTGGGTCACAGCAATACTGACACCGTCAGCAGAACCTACGGTCATCTGTGCAGTGATTCAATTGAGACCGAAGTAGGTCGGAGGTTCGCGCCACTGCAAACCCCGCGCGACGACGCGCGTCTCCAGTTACTGCGAGGATCACTTCAAAACAAAGGAGAACCATCTTGGTCCTGGCCCACTAAGAACCGAAGTAAGGCTGCAGGAGAGTTGGTTGAATTGCTCAAAGCAAAGCACGACGAGTCGCAGAAGCGATAATCCACAGTCTTTACGCCTCGGAAGTGCTCGATGAAACCACAGAAGACGCATCATCGCTGCTCATCTCATTGCGTGCGAATTGGAAACAAAGCTCTGTACTAGTCTTAAGGGTTTAAAAGTATTGGCACATTTTGTGCCTCGAAGCTCGTTTTCGCATACAGCAGTGCTAGGAATTGGAACAATTTACCATTCCTTAAGAGAATCGTTTCAATTTGGGCGAAACTATGTGGATGGGAGCAATCGAATGGACAGAGAGTTCTTGGAACGCGCTGCTGAAATTGAGCTAAGGCTTGAAGCCGAACACATGTTTCTGACTGCCGAGGCCATACGACAGGTCGTCAACGCGTATGTTGCGGATCACACACACCTAAAAATGAATACGATTGGCCCGAAAACTGCAGAAACCAAAACAGGTTTAACTATGCGTTAACTAGTCTCGCTCGATTGTGTTCTAAACAATAAATGAGAGGCATGATGAGCAATAATCACTGGTTCGTAGACGCAATCTTCGAATTGAAGAAATGCGCGGAAGAGGAAGGTTCAAAAAACACACTATGCGGCTTGAGAACTGCTTTTGAGATATTTTTGGAAGAAGCCTCACTAACGGATGACGACAGGGCTTTCGTTCAGCGATTGATAGATGAAAACACAGAACTCACCCGTGAGGTGAGTTTCTCGAACTAGATTTGAGCTCCGTTTGAGCCGTGTCTTTTTGTGCAATGGCACAATTTGAGTTTAAGGACGTGCTGCTTGAGTAGCCGTCCCCTAATCTATGCTACTTCGCCCAGAAAGTGAGGCGGGTTCTGGCAGCAAATCTGCATGCGACAATGACTTTGAGCAAAGAAATCGTGAAGCCTCTCCAATATTTTGGTGACGACCGCAAGGACACCAGACCATCTCTGCGAAAGAAGTTGGAAGTGGTCAGTCGGCGGTGTGGAAGAAAACTCTTCAATCAACTGCCCGATGATACTAAGTCTTTGCTCTTCTCCTAGAAATTGTAGAGATTCGTCTGAGTCCAGAGAAATCGCAATTTCTTCTGCAACCCATACCGAACTCGCGATCAACTGCCTTAAGTCATACGGCGTGGCGACCAGCTCAATTAGAACACCCATTGCAACAACATCGAATAAGTTGGGTGCTGGAGTAACTCTGCCAAACGCAAAAGTTAATCGCGTTCCAAAAAACGGGCGAAGGACAAGCCAGGAATTTTGGACCTGATCAAGGGGTTTTCCAAGCACCAAAGCTACATCCTGAAATGCAAAAGGGGTCGTCGTCGTGCAAAACAATTCTCAATCCTAATTCTTCCCACAACCCCAGATTGAACGATAGAATCATAACAGTGGCTTAACATACCGAACTTTCTGGAAGCGACGTAATTAGACGGCACCGCTCGGAAAGTCATGAATGTTAGGTCCACGTTAATTCCTCCTGGCTAGAGATTCGGAAGACTTTCCGATTTTCAACAGTTCTGGAGTGTTTTTAATGAAAGCTGTATCTTTTGCATTCGTTGCAATTTTGCTCTTTACCAGCGCTTCAGCAGATCCAGTAAAGTCCAGTTTCTTTACAAACGATTTCATTGGAGATGGTCACGACCGATGGAGGTCCGCTAGTTACACACTTTTCCAAGGTTTCGAAGGTGAAAAGACAAACGGAATCCCACACGACATTCGGGCGAGAGCAGAGATCATTTCCCCCTGGGGCGCGAGAGACCAGCCAAATAATAGCGACCGACCCTACGTGGGATTGTTGGGGTTTGGGATATTCGCCAATGATAGTTATGGCGCACTGCAATACAACGCGGGCCTCGAAGTGCTCCTTACTGGAGATCAAACGAACATCGCCGATTTTCAGCAGGGCTTTCATGAACTAACAGGGATTGCCGGTTACCTACCTGAAGATATGCCCCATGAACATGTGGGCGATAGCGTCACAGGTATGATCGCAGCCGAACTCGCAAGACCTTACAAAATATCTGACAGCTTTTCTGTTAGGCCGTTTGTAGGAGTTCAGGCCGGATACGAAACCTTCGGGCGAATTGGTGTCGACCTTCTTGTTGACGGTTATGCTAACGCCCAACGCTACGTTCGTGACCCAGTTTCCGGTTTCTTGCAGCCATCTTCTCCTGAGCGGGCGTCGAGGATGGACGACATGTCGTTTCTTTTGGGGATCGACTACACGTACATCACACACAGCGATTTCTTCCCGGATTGGTCAGATGTCGAAATGACCAACTCGCGCATTCGGGCGCGGGCAGGAGTTCAAGTGGCGATAGGCAAGGTCTCAACATTTGTCGGGCTTACCTATCTTAGCAAAGAATTCGCTTCACAGGTCGAAAGTCAAACAATAGGAGTTCTATCTCTCGAATTTCCTTTCTGAATTTCCACCTTAGGATTTTGTTAAGCGCCGTTTCTTATTCTCCTGAAAACATCGCGCCTTATGTGCGCCAACCTCTTCAAAAAAGGGACGAGAGCGATGGTCAAGCTTATGATGAACGGTGAGCAGATTGGTTTTTTGAGCAAACAATGGATGAAGTCAAAGTTGTATGTTGGCTCTATGGTGTTGGTTCTCTGTGCCAGTGGTCCGGCATCAGCGAGTGATAGGTTCGATGGATTTTTTTCGAATTGGTTCTCGCCTGAATCTTGTATTGGTAAGATAGATTGGTTCGAGGTCGGGATGTCCGACGGAAAAATAGGAATAGAGCCGAGCTATTTCCGCGTCTACGAACAGCTTTGTGCACGCCGATCAAAAACGCCTGATAGGGAAGCGTATTTCGCTGCTTACCGTCAGGGTGTACGGTCCTATTGTAAGCCCGAGAATATCTATCAGCTCGCTCGTAGCGGTGCTGTTGCTACCGGCGCGTGCGAGGACACGGCCGCTATTCGCAGGGCCGTTCAAGATGGGTTTGCAAACCTTCTTGAGCAGTGATGGAATAAAGCGCTAGGAAGTACTATTCTTTTGACGTGAGGCACTAAATAAATCTTTACCAGTTTGCGGAATACTCGAACCAAACCAAGACTTCCCCCGGACTAGGCTCCAGACTCATTAAATTACAGCCAGAACAGGACGGTAGCTGCGAGTGCGATTGCGGATAGGAAGACCTTCG
>NZ_JBXWNG010000017.1:0-40315 GCF_059610245.1 Ruegeria sp. YTSA075
CGCCTGTGGCTGAGGCTGCGCCCTGATCGCCTGTGGCTGAGGCTGCGCCCCGATAGCCTGTGGCTGAGGCTGCGCCCTGATCGCCTGTGGCTGAGGCTGCACCCTGATCTTTCTTTACGGCGCTGCCCTTAACCCATTTCGCTGCGTCAAACACATGCTTTACAGCGGCTTCAATTAGTTCTCCAAGGTGAAGTTCCGCCTTTATTTCAATGCGAGCGGCGGCAAGCTTGGTATCTCCACCTTGCTCTCTGTCAGTTTCACCGGACAGTGCAACCAGCGCGTACCTGGATTTGTTCGGCCCGTAGTAGTTAAAGGCATCAAGTGGGTGAGTGCAGGCATGGAATCCTGCACCACAGACCTCAACGTCACCCTCGTGTTCGTAGGTTTTGCCAACTTCGAACTGAAAGCCTCGGCAGGTCCAGTCGGCGTTAAAGCCTTTGTATGCGATAATCTTGGTCATGCTTTTTCCTTCCTCTCGGAAATCGCCTTGGGCAAACTCATGGTCTGGGGCTAAGGGAGTGGTGAACTCGCGGGTCATGACTACGCCTCACATACTGCGTCGTACAGCCGCCAGCCGTGGACCTTGATGCGGTCCATTTTCTTGAGCCAGTCGAGATTTTTCTCTGGCTGAAACCGTTCTTTCATCGCTTCGTGAACGCCCGACCAATCGATACTGCTTGTCGCGCTGTCTGCGGCGATTAACAGGCCATAGAGGGCACCCACAGAAGCAACAGTTGATTGCTTGTCCTGTAAGTGAATACGCATGATTTGCTCAGCTTGGTGCATCACACGCACTCCTCTTTCCGAATGTCGTATTCGTCGTCAGAGCCGTATTTGGGGTCGTCCTCGTCCGTTTCGCTCTTGTCCATTTCATCAGCGCAGCCAAAGCAGACGTTGGGGCCGAGAAGGTTGACAACAGCCTCTTCAAACTCAGGGAGGAAGTGGCCGCGCATATGGTCGTCACGGTCCAGTTCAGAACCACAACAACCGCAAACAAAGGTCTGGGGGATAATCCCGCGCTGGACCTGTGCCGCCTCTATGATTTTGCTGATTTGCATGTCGTTTCCTTCCGTATCTGTAGAAGGGAAGTAAGCTAAATGAATTAGCAATGCAAGAATAAAAAGCTAAAAAATTTGGCTTCATGATTTAGCTAGAAATCTAGCGCCCAGTCAGAAGGCAAAGAAAAACCCCGCCGGAACGGGGCCAAGCGTTCAGAATTTCAGGAGAGATTAGGGTGCTGTGTTGGATGCGATCCATGCAGCAATCTCATTGCGCATTACAACCGCAATGATGCCAAGCACGTAAACAGTGAGCCACTTGTAGTCTATCTTGGAGTCAAGCTTCGCATCGATTCTTGCGAGCAAAACCTCAATGGAGTTGAGGCGGTCCTCAACTTTGTCCATTTTTGTTTCAAGTCTGGCTACGCGCGCTTCCATGCCATCGAATGTGCCACCTCCGTCGCTATTTTTCAAGCGGGCTAGGTCTTCCTGAATCTTTTGGCGGCTTGGGTGGTCAGCAACATTACTCATTTCAGCGCCCCAAATTCACTGCAGGACTGTTGTAACTTCTCCAATTGTTTGAAGAGCGTATCAAGGTGTTCTTGAACCTCATCATATTGCCCTGCGCCAATAGCGAGTGAGATCCTAGTCGTCGGAATGAAGAGCAGAAGCGTGCCGTCAATAACGGAACTTAAATTTATTCTATCGAGCTGAGCTTGATGCTCAAGTTGCTTCACAGCCTTCTCCAGCCGCTCAATCCTATCCTTGTCAGGAAGCTCATAAACCTTATTCATTTCAACCTCCAAATTCAGGATGGACTACAGCCGACCACAGGACGTGAGATTCTGCAACGAAGAGTTGAAACGCACTAAGGTCTCACCAAGACACTGACTTCCTCAAGACATATTCTATAATGGATATATGGTAACGAGTGGTGCTGGTGCGCCATAGGGGGTAAAAACTGAACGGTTTTCACGGGCCGAGTCGTGACTTCGAGAAATTTCTGTGGAGATACGAAGAGGCAACACGCCTTCTAGGCGTAAACCCATTGGCCCGTCAGATATTCCGAACATTAATGTTCGATACAGACATAGAATGGAACGTATCTAAGCTGTCCGAGCGGTTCGGGCGCTCCCGGCCCACTGTGCGGGCCATAGTAGACCGCAACGTATTAGGCGGGCACATGCAGCGAGACAAGCAAAATCGCATAAGCGTCTCAAACAGGGGATCTGAACTGCTTCATTGGGTTCATGGTGAGACATGTAAAATAGCCATGGGGGAACAGGCGGGCTACTCGGAAGAATTGATTCGGCATTTCAGAGAGTTACCAATTCCTGTCGTTGACCCAGAAGCGGCAACAATTTGTTTCCAAAACGACCTCAATATTTTTTAACTTAATTTTCAGGTATTTAAGGGTGGAGATTTTTTTCCACCTAGAAAAATCGTTAATTTGACGGGAACGTGAACGACCGCGTACTATCAGAAAGATACTAGATTTCAGGTATTTGCCGACACTCTTGATTAGTCGGTATCACTCTAAACTAGGGCTAGTGGCTTCCCATATTTGGTGGGTTAGGGTAGTTATTTGTTCTCGTTTTGTCCAATTGGGGATTCGAGGAGGATCAATGGATCGGGTAGAGATTTTGATTGATGGGGCAACAAAGTCAGGTTTTACGATAGACTTTTTAGAGGCACTCACTCAGGGCCTTTCCAACCAAGCATTACGAAGGGTCATAGGCAACGCATCTGCCATGCCTTCATACATGAAGTCCAAAGACAATTGGTACTTGTTGCGAAGGGCCAGTGCGCCATCCAGCGAAAGGCGGTGAGTACCAGCTTCCCAGAGGGATAAGGCACTCCGTTTGACGCCTATGCTGTCAGCATACTCCTGCTGCTTCATGTCGACGACCATTTCGCGGTGCCATTTTAGGCGCTCCGCGATGTCGGCAAAGGGTCTTGGCTTGTCTTTATCCATGGCCAAAATTCTGCATTGCTGAGAAATTTGGCGCAACGATGATTGCTTAGCTTGACGAAAGCTAAATGATTTAGCATTATGGGCGGTGTTATGAATAAGAGCGCCGTCCATCAGATAATTGACACCCTAACGCCGGACGCGATTTGCTCCGAGCTAGGGGTTAATAAACACTCCATTCGATACGCGCGGACTGCCGGGGTTTTCACCGCAAGCTGGTACGGCCCTCTAAGCAAGATGTGTGTTGATAATGGCATTCCCTGTCCTCAAGATGCGTTCAATTGGAAGGCGTCTGCTAAAAAAAATAGCAACGCCAATCGCTCCATTCAAGGCAACGTGAGGAATACCGGAAGTTTTTCCAATCCCTCCCCCAGCAAAGGGGGGCGATCATGAGAACGTTAATTCGGCGGGCCTTCGGGCACCTGTGGCGGGCTATTCGCTCCCTCTATGGCTGCTTCAAGTGCGTCAATAAGTTCTCGCGCGACCACAGCGTTGCACCTCAGATGACCAACCGGGACTTGGCGCATTTCAGCGCCCTCCCCAGGCGTTTGAACGCGAACCAGAGCGGACACGCCGACCTGAACCACGTTCGGAACCCAGCCAACATCGGACACAATATCAAAGTAGATAAACGGGGCTTCACTCACGGTAATTCCTCTCAAAATGCAAAAAACTACGCTGTTTCCCAGCCTTCGAAAAAGAAGGGGGAGAGTCAATGACCGGATTCCATCCAGCGGAGGGCGTGTGAATGGGTAAGCGTCCGAAGATTCTCGACCAGCAATTCTATCGTCTCGGCCATGTAATCGTCCGCACAACGGATCACCGCGAGAACGGCAAGACATTTGCGCTCTACCCAGACGTTGAGGGTGGAGAAAAGAAACCACTGTTCACCGGCCACATAGAGAAGGGCATGGGAACACAACTGCGGCGGCTGGCGCACCACTTTGACGACCTTGAGGCGAGGTTGCCAAGGGAATCCGATGGTCAGCCGCCAGCGGGGGACATATGACCCGCATCACAATCACACTCCCATGGCCGCACAAGGACCTGCACAGCAATTCTCGTGCGCATCACATGGCGAAGCATCGGGCAACCAAAAAAGCTCGTACAGACGCTCGCCTGATGGCTCAGAGGGCTGGTGTTGGCAGCTGGCCCTCGGCGACCATCCTGCTTGAGTATTATCCACCCACACGGCGTGGAGACCCCCAGAACTGCCCCACAGCAATGAAGGCGTACATTGACGGGATCGCGGATGCCATGGGGTGCGATGACAAGGCGTTCAAGGTGGACTTCCCCACCGTCTTTGCAGGCACCAGAAAGCCCGCAGACGTGGTGTTTCACATCATCCCGCCAGTTGTTGAGGTCGAGCTTCGGGGGGTGATTTCGTGAGCCAAGCCCCATCAATGCCCATGTATTGGGACGCCTACATTGCGGACACAACGCATCTGACGGTCGAGGAGCATGGCGCATACCTTTTGCTGTTGGCGGCTATGTGGCGGCGCAACGGTTGGGTGCCTGACAATGACAAGGATAATGCGCGGATTCTTGGCATAACACCATCCAAATGGAGAAAGATAAAGGAGCGTATTTCTGGTTTCCTTACGTTTGAAAATGGCGAGATTACGCAAAAAAACCTCCTAAAAATTTGGAAAAACACTCAAGAAAAAATTCAAAAGAACCGCTCAAATGGGGCCAAAGGTGGAAGGCCCAGAACAAGCGAAAACAAAGACTTAGATAAAGCGAACGGTTCGGTTTCGGATAACCCAAACGAAACCATACCAGAACCAGAACCATATCCAGATAATACAGTTCCTAACGGAACTGACGGCGATGCCGTCGATGTCGTTTGGTCCAAAGGTAGAGATTGGCTCGTTTCCAAAGGCGTCTCTTTCGACAAGGCCGGGCAAATGATTGGCAAGTGGCTCAGGGACAGCGGCTCAGCCGAGGACGTCAGGGCTGCAATGAACGAAGCCAAGGCCGCGCGCACCGGCGACCCCGTTCCGTACATCACCAAAATTCTCAGCAAACCCTCAACCCAACCCGACCTTGACGCGCTCTTGGCGGACGTAAGCTTTGGAGGCCACGGATGAACTACCGAGAGAACTTCCTGAAAACGCGACTCAAGGATTTACTGGCGCGGCGTTCCATGCCCCGTCAATTGGCTGAGAACAATCGGGCGCAGGCTGAGGAAATGAAATCCCTGGCTATCACAATCGGCAAGTACGCCCCGAGGGGTGATTACGAGGATTGGTGGCCCAAGTTTGCACAGCGGCTGGACGAAGACGCCAAGACACGTGCCTGGCCCACAGCTTTTGAAATCAAGGCGGCGGCAACGGCCATTCAGGGTGCTGGTTCGAAGCGTCCGGCGCAGGGCGACGAAATCAGCCCGCTTGAAGTTTTCGGTAAGCGCATGGAGGCGAACGAAGCCGTTCCACAGGGGTGTCTGTATGGCCGGGTGGCTCTGGATTTGTTGGCAGGTGGGCATGTCACGCGAGACGTTTTGCGTCGGTATCGTTCAGCTTGGTACTTCACCCTCAAAAGCCAGTACGGCGATGAATACGCCCGTCAAAAAGAGGCCGAGGCGATTGTGCTGCACGAGTCGGTAGAACGCGACGACAGGCAACCAGCCGGGAAAACCCCGCCAGTTCCCCAGCCCCAGAAAGTCAAAGCCTACGATTGGGACGGTGCGCAATGAACGCTATGCAGCAACTCGCGGCACAGGAAAACGCAGCGGCTCGTCAAAAATGGCAGACAGGTGGAAGCACTCTGTATCCCGCCGAGCTACCGCCCCGTCCGCGCCCCAAGCCGGAGCCAAAGCCTGTATCGGCAATCCCCGAGGAAGCGCTAATCGGCATGACCCCGTTTGACGAGGCTTTGGAGCATGCAAATTGGTGCCGGTCTCGTGGGATGTCACCGCAGGACGTTTGCAGGAGCGTAAACAGCCCGATGTTGGCTGACACATGGGGTGGTGCCATTGAGGTTTTGGAGTGGTGCATTGCTGACATGAGGGCCGCATGACCCGCGAACAACTCCAAGCCCAAATCGCCCAGCTATCCACCCAGGTAGACACCCAGGAGCGCACCATAGACCGCAAGAACCGCGAGCTACTGGCGAAGGACAGGCAGATGGAGCGCAAGGACCGCCACATAGCATGGCTGGAGTTCAGACTTGAGCGGGAGACGGGACGCAAGCCCACCGCAGAGGAATTTGCTGAGTATGTATTTGGAGGGCAGGGGTGATGGGTAGGGGCGATAAGCGTAACCGTAAAAGCATCGGACTGGACCTAGCACCGGCACCACGCAAGAAGGCACGGGGCTGGAAGCGCATGCAGGAGTTACAGGCGGCAGAGCGAGAGGCCGAGGAAAACAGCCACGAGGAACGGCTGCTAGTCCGTGCCCGCCATGTCGGAGTGAAGCCAGACAAGAAGGGGTTAGCTCAAATGAAGCATGTCATGCTCTCAGAGCCAGCAGGACAGGCGATATGGCTAGGTAGTAGGCCAGACGACGCAAACGCCCTCTGGGACGTCTACAGCGGGCTTACACAGGCTGAGGCGCGCTATGCGACCGTTGTTCTTGGGATAAGCATCAATGCCAAGGTGGCGAAGGTGGAGTTTCTGCCCGAGGCGTTCGAGGCCCGTTCGGACGAACCGCCAGATGAGAGAACCGAGGGCGAAAAGCACAGGGCCGCAGTAAATGCATGGATGCGCTGGAAGGGTGCGCTTGGTTGCCTGTCTTCAGAAGACCACAGGGCAATCATGGACGTTTTGAGAGGGCGAAAAGAGCCAGTCACACAAGGAAAACTTAACCAATCCGGGTATAAGTTCCTTGAATCGCTGGGGTGCCTTAAAGAAATTGTTGACCGTCAATGACCGAACGGCTATTATTATTCCAACGGAATGGCTCGCCTAATAGCAGGTGGGTCATTTTGATTCCGAAAGGTTCACAATGCTCCTTGATATCGCGGCAAGCTTTCTTGGTAGAGCGAGATCACCCAGAGAGGTCTCGGCGCAAGAGGCTCGCGAACATTCCTTTGCTAGTTCTGAGGCACGGAGGATAGTACTGGAGCACGGCAGCGCGTCTGTTGTCCTGATTGACGGGAAATGGACGGCTTGTCGGATTGGTTAACCGCCCTTTGGTGACAGCATTAGGCCTGGGCAAGCCCGGGTCGAACCCTGCAGGTTGGTGCTGTCACCTGAGCGCGGCGTTGTTGCGAACGTCACCGGCTCAAAGCTGTTCAGGCTAGCTAGCTGTTTCAGTGGCGAGAAAATGCGCAAAGACTCTGCCGGTCCCGCGCTCACACATTCCACCCTTTCTGTTCGCGGATTGGGATAGCCCGTCAGCTTCGGTTGGCGGGTTTTCTTGTACGTAGCGCATTGCCGACGCCAGCCCGCGTGAGAGGCGAATATCGGCAACCAACACGGAGGTGCGTCATGTCAGAAGGCTACGGCGGCTAATGGAAGTGGACCAGTACTTCGAGGAAGACGACGAAGAAATCACTGGTCTCATTCAATGCATATTCTCAGATAGCGGCCTGACAATAGCACAGAGCGACGTATCAAACGACGATATCCGCAAGGTGATAACGGTCCTTGAGGCGCGGATAGAGTTGGGAGTTCCGATACAATGAGCGACTTAGACGCCGCAGTGGGCGAGTGCCTGACATACAACCGCATGGGCGGGCTGGACCACGAGATGATTTTGGACATTGCCCACACATTCGAAGTCGAGCCGCGTGACGTGTACGACGGTCTGGAGTGGGATTGGCCGGGCGATGACCCCGACAAATGAAGACTACACGGTCGGCGGTTTTCTCGAAGCAATACAAAACAACCTAGACCACCGCATAACCTGGTGCGCTGTATCCGAGGCCACGAGAGGCTGGCGGATTCAGGGCAAGCAATTCGATGACAACATAGCAGCCGCAATTCAGGCCCAGGAATGGCTTGAGCGGGTGTGTAGGGGGCAGACATGAGCTTATTGAAGCGCCTTTTCGGCAAATCTGTCTCTGTTGAGCACGTGGGCAGTTATATCTCACTGGACGGCGACAAGTACCGTTTGGAGAAAGGGCCGACCAAGGTGGCTCTGACCTTCGAAGAGGGCGACACACCACAGCAAACCACCGACATGATGAAGCGCATGATGCAGGAAAACGGTGTCAAGCTGAACTACCTCTTGGAAATGAAGGACTCGCACCACACGCCCATTCAAACAGGTGTGCGGCTGCATTTCTGGCAACGCGCCTTTCCAACGGTATGGAAGTTCTATGTGACTCGCTCCCACCCAGAGACGGGCGAGGACTACTTTGCGCCCATTGCGGAAGCGGACCTGTCTGAGTCCGACGCTATCGAGTGGGCGAAAAAACTAATCAAGGAGCAGTAAAATGGCATATATGCCCGACTCTTCGTATGATGCGGCTCTTGATGACGCCTGCAACAATGTTGAAAACCTGTATCTGTGCAGCCAGGAGCCATCCACGTTCACAGAGGCAAGTTCAACTTACAAGCTTGCCACCAAGGCCAGCCCGTCTATTGGCGCGGCGGCGAACCGCACTGGCGGAGGTCGTCAGCGAACCGTTGCGGCTATCACAGACGGAACAGTTGACGCCACAGGCACAGCAACCCATTGGGCGCTGACTGACGATAGTTTGAGCCTGTTGAAGCCAACCGGCGCACTTTCAGCATCGCAGTCTGTTACGAGCGGCAACACCTTCACCACCACAGCCTTTGAAATCGGCATAGCCGACGCCACCTAATGACAGTCACAACGGTTTACTGCACGGCAGAGACCGGCGGGCTAAGCGCTAACAAGAACAACGGAGACTTCGACGGCTGTCTATCGGGGGCTGGGTCCGAAAGCTGGTCAGATGGCCAATGGCGGCATACAGTTGGTAACTTCTGGCACTCAAACAACCGCGCCAACATTGGTTACATGGTGCTTGAGTTCGACCTATCCGGCATCCCATCCGGGGACACGGTTTCAGCGGCTGAGTTGCAGCTTTACGGGCAGCAAGACCAGTCGAACACAGACTTTGACATCATCATTGCGGAATTTGCCTCCGCACCGCCCTGGGATTCATCGGACTGGCAAACAGGATCAGACCTCGCCGCGCTAACCGACCTCGCAAGCATAAACACGTCCAGCTTCAATGCATCTGGATATAACACCTTCACAAGCGCGGCTCTGGCAACAGCGGTAAACAGCAAGGCGAGCTCGTTCCGGCTGATAGTTTGGTCAAGCCGCACAGAATCCAGTTCTTGGCCCGGATCGTCGAACACATACGACTCTGTCAACTTCTACAGTTATGGGCAGGGCGGCACGTCTCAAGACCCTAAGCTGGTCATAACTCACGCGGCAGGCAGCAGCACAGACGACACAGACCCAAGCGACATCACCGCTTTGGCATCAGTTGGACAGCCCGCTATCGGGCAGGTTCACGCACTAGCGCCAAGCAACATCACGTCCCAACCAAGCATCGGGCAACCCACAGCGGGCGTAGTAAGCGGCCTGACGCCAGACAGCATCACATCGCAGCCATCTATCGGAGTGCCGACAGTTGGTCAGGTCCATGCAGTACAGCCAAGCAGCATTGTTTCACTTACATCGGCTGGCAATCCAACCGCAACAGGCCCAGGCACTGACGCGACATCACCAAGTAGCATAGTAGCGCTCGCGAGCGTTGGCAGCCCAACAGTAGAGCAGCTAAGCGCAATCGCACCTCTAAGCATTGTTGCTCAGCCCTCAATCGGAAGCCCAACAGTCGGTCAAATCCACACATTGTCTACATCTGGACTAACGGCTCAACCGACAATCGGAACGCCAGAGCTAGGACAGATACACAACCTCTCACCAGTAAGCATCGCAGCGGCGGTGAATATAGGTAAGCCGACGATTAACAAGCAAGCCCTCCAATCTGTTGAGGATCGCAAGCGTCTAAGCTTAGGCATGAAGCTATAGGAATAGAAAATGGGTCAAGTTGTTATCGAAATGGGTCGCGCCGAATTCAAGGGCGTTGGAGTTATCGCAAGCACTCACGCCAAGACAGAAGAACTAAACGCAAGCACATCCTCATCAGCCACCACTATCGAAGCATCTAAGGGTGACTTTGCTACGGTAATCAATAACGACGTAGAGGACATCTGGGTCACATTTGGCGCAAGCCCAGTTGCAGCAGTGGGCACCGGCCACTTTGTGCCATCAGGCAAGATCCGTGACTTCGGCGGCTTGCAGGCTGGTGAAAAGGCTGCGGTCATAAACGACTCGTGAGGCAACCATGACTGAGGGACGAAACGAAGTCGGACAGTTCGAACAGGGAAATCAGTTCGGCACAGCAAGCAAGTACGACCCCTCAATGTGTGAGCAGGTAACTAAGCTGGCTCTATTGGGAATGACAGACGAAGAAATGGCTACATTCTTCGGCGTCAGCGCACAAACGTTTTACAATTGGCAAAAAGAACACCAGCCGTTTTTTGAGGCGGTTCATGCGGGGAAAGACGCAGCCGACGCTGAGGTTGCACACAGCCTGTATAAAAAGGCCACAGGCATCACTTACGAAGTAGAGCGCTTACGCAAGAATGCTGAGGGTCGATCCGAGGTTGTAAAGTTGTCTGTTTACGAGCCGCCAGACACAGCCGCCATGAAGCAATGGCTTGGTAATCGTCGCAGGCAGAATTGGACTGACACTCAACGCGTAGAGCATTCTGGGTCACTAACAAAATTAACAGCGGAAGACCTAACGGATGAAGAGCTTGCAGCCATCATTGCAGCAGGCCGCAGTTGAGCTGGCTCGCCGCCGAAGGGCGCGCGATAATCTCATAGACTACGCAAGATACACAAATAGGGCATACAGGCCTGCCGATCATCACGAGTTGATCGCGAAGAAGCTAGAGGCCGTGGGTCGAGGTGAGGTTAAGCGCCTAATGATATTTATGCCGCCTCGGCATGGTAAATCTGAGCTGGCATCGCGTCGCTTCCCTGCATGGTTTATGGGGCGGAACGCTGACCGGTCCATTATTGCGGCAAGCTACAACAGTGATTTAGCTGGAGATTTTGGGCGAGAAGTTCGAAACATAGTTGCAGGGCAAGAGCACAAGACCTTGTTCCCTGAGTCATCACTTGCTGCTGATAGTAAGGCGCAGAACCGTTGGCACACATCGGGGGGTGGGGGATACGCGGCGGCAGGCGTAGGGACGGCTGTTACTGGCCGTGGCGCTCACATCTTCCTGATTGATGATCCAGTCAAGGACAGGGAAAGCGCCGACAGTGAGGTTATCAGGGAGAAAACTTATCGCTGGTATCTCTCGACTGCGTACACTCGCCTAGAGGGCACATTGGTTGAGCCTGACCGCGATCCGCTCTGGCGTGACCTCGATGAGGCTCAGGAAAAGGGTGAGGCGTTCGAGGGCGCTGTAGTGCTTATCCAGACACGTTGGCACGAGGATGATTTAGCGGGACGGCTGTTGGCGGATATGGATAGGGGGGCTGACCAATGGGAAGTACTCAGTCTGCCCGCCTTGCAGGGAACCGAGGCGTTATGGCCCGAAAAATACACCGCAGAGCGTCTAAGTCGCATCAAGAAGCAGCTAACCGCGCGTGAGTGGGCTTCACTGTACCAGCAAGAGCCAACGCCCGAGGATGGCACCTATTTCCTGCGAGAGTGGTTTGCGCGGCACGGTACGCCACCGAAGAATCTACGCAAGTACATCTTCAGTGACTTTGCTGTGACTGAAGATGCAGGCGATTACACTGAACTTGGGGTGATTGGCCTGGATAAGGACATGCGGGCGTATGATTGCGAGTGGTGGTCGGGGCAAGAAACTGCGTCGGCGTGGATAGAAGCCGCAATCGACCTAATGGAGCGTCACAAGCCGTATGCCTTCTTTGGTGAAAGCGGCGTCATCCGAAGGGCGATAGAGCCAATTCTTCGCCGCCGGATGAGAGAACGCAAGGTAACTTGTCGTCTGGTGTGGCTACCGCGAACCAGTGACAAAACAGCCATGGCGCGAGCGATACAAGCCAGGGCAGAAAATGGCATGGTTTCGATCAGTAATACTGAGGCGGGCAAGGCTTCTATTGAGCAAATGGTGTCGTTCCCGATGGGGAAATATGACGACAAGGTAGACGTCTGGGCGCTCTTGGGAATGGCTATCGATAAGGCCCACCCGGCGTTAGTTAATCCACCGGAAGAAGACGATGACAACAGGCTTCGCCGCCCAACGGATGCTTATAGCAGCCAGGGTGAAGAGGCTGATTCATGGAAAGTGGCATGATGCTTGAATTGCAAAAGCTCAAAATGATGGTGCAGAATGCCGCCGACCTGACACAAGACGCCCGCGATGCGTCCGAACGCGACCGGGACTATTACGACGAGCACCAGTGGACAGCGGAAGAAATCGCAACGCTGAAACGCCGTAAGCAGCCTGTTATCACAATTAACCGCATTAAGCGCAAAGTGGATGCGATGGTTGGGCTTGAGCAGCGGATGCGCAGCGATCCCAAGGCGTACCCGCGCAACCCTAATGACGAACAAGTAGCAGATATTGCCACCAAGGCGCTGGTGTTCGTTGACGATAATGTACGACTGGAAAACAAGCGCTCTTTGTCATTTGAAAACATGATTATTGAAGGCTATGGCGGTGCCGAGGTAGTTGTAGAGCAAAAGCGCGACAAGCTGGAAATCGCCGTTAATCGCTTGCGTTGGGAAGAGTTGTTTTTCGATCCTCACAGCCGTGAGAAAGACTTTTCGGATGCGGCCTACATCGGTACTCAAAAGTGGATGGACGTAGACGCGGCCATAAGCACCCTGTCAGGCTCTTGGGATGGCTCAGAGGAAGAGTTGCAAGAGCTGCTGATGACGTCAATGAGTAGCGCAGAGACGGGTGAGACATACGAGGACCGTCCTTACGAGCATAACTCATTTCGGTGGGCCGATAAGCGACAGCGTCGCGTTCGTGTGGCAAGCATGTACTACAAGAACAAGGGCACATGGCGCCTTGTCACTTTTGTTTCGGGCGGCACGATTTACCACGATGTTTCACCCTACCTGTGCGAAGATGGGAACCCGATTTGCCCGATTGTCTTGATGACGGGATACATTGACCGAGAAAACCGCCGCTACGGCATGGTCCGGTCGATGATTTCTCAGCAGGATGAAATCAACAAGCGCCGCTCTAAACTGCTGCACCAACTCAACAGTCGCCAGACGGTAGGCGTTAAGGGTGCGGTTGACAGCGTAGCTGGCATGAAGCGGGAACTTGCGGCTCCTGATGGTCATGTGGACGTAAACATTGCGGCATTCGAGGATGCGGCCCGCGTTGGGATGAAGCCATTCGATGTGGTTCCACAGAATGACCAGATTGCCGGGCAGTTCTCGCTGTTGCAAGAATCCAAGTCTGAGATTGATATGATTGGGCCAAACCCGTCATTGATTGGGCAGACAGAGGGCGACGCCTCAGGCCGTGCCATCATGGCGCAGCAACAGGCAGGCATGGCGGAGCTTGCCCCGCTGTACGATAGCCTTAGAGACTGGGATTTGCGCGTCTACCGGGCGATGTGGGAGCGCATTCGCCAATTCTGGACTGATGAGCGCTGGATTCGCGTTACAGACCAGACGACAGGCGGGAATGATTGGATCGGGGTAAACGTCCCAACCGGCGGATATGTCCAGGTTATGAACCCTGAGACGGGCGAGCCAATGCTGCAACCTGAAATGCAGAACGTGCTGGCAGAAATGGATGTGGATATCATCATTGAAGACACGCCGGACCACGTGACCTTGCAGCATGAGCAGTTTGAGCAGCTTTCGCAGATGGCCGCGCAGGGCATTCCGATACCGCCGGAAATGATTATCAAAGCCTCTGCGCTCAAGGATAAGCAGGAGATTCTACAACTCCTGGAGGAACAGCGCGCAATGGCCGCGCAGGCGCAACAGGCGCAGGCACAGCAAGAGGGTCAGCTTCGTCAGATTGAAGTTGAAACCACAGCACAGAAGAACATGGCCGCAGCCGCCAAGGATGGCGCGACCGCACAGAAAACGCAGGTTGAGACGGCCCAGATGGCCGCAGGACTGCGCTAACGACCACCTCGCTTCTGGTTTTCTCGCTGCAAGCAGCCACAACTTTTAGTGTGTCCACGACTAACGGAGTTGACATCAACCTCAAGAACGGTGCCGCATTCACATTCGGCCATCCAATAGGTTCGCTTGCCATCGCTGCGGGAAAACTCGGTAAGAGTGAGGCGGTTGTGCTTCTGCCCTGTCCTGTCCTTTCGTCGGGTGCTCTTGCCGCGAATGAAGTCGCTGCGATTTTCGCTCTGTTGTTTGGCAGAGGACCACTTGCAGTTCTCCGGTGAATAATCGGCGTCATTATCAATCCGGTCCAGCGTGTGCCCATCTGGACGAGGCCCCATATCTTCGAGGAAGTTTTCAAACTTCTCCCATCGTTCGCAGACATGAATGCCCCGACCGCCGTAACGGTGGTAGTTGTGGCGTTTCTTATTTCTACAGCGATCCCTCATTGAACGCCATGATATGTGCTCTGGTGTTTTCGTTATTTGTCTAACCATAGCAGCAATTTAACACTGCCGCCGGGGTTAGTAAAGACCTTGCCGCCGAAGGTTATCGGGCGAACCGCATCTATGCGAAAATAGAATCCGCCGCCGGGATTTTTCGGGCGTTTTCGTGTCTCACAGCGATATTGGAGAGAGCAAAATGAGTGATGACAAGCTGGGATTTCTTGACGAGACGTCAGAGGAAGTAGCCGAGACCCCCGAGGTTGAGGTGGAAGAGCCAACGGCAGAAGAGTCGCAAGAGGTGAAGGCAGAAGAGCCTGAACTCCCTGTGGTCGAGGAAGCCACTGACACGGGCGAAGAAGAGGCAGCGCCGCCGGTTGCCGAGGTTGAAGAGAAACCACAAGCCATCCCCGTTACAGCTCTATTGGACGAACGGGAAAAGCGACAGTTAGCCGAGCGCAAAGCGGAAGAAGCCGCCCGGCAATTGGCCGAAATGCAGGCACGTATCCAAGCACAGCAGGCGCAAAAACAAGCCCCTGACTGGGATATGGACCCGCAAGCGGCTGCAAGCTATCAAGCGCAGACGATCCAGCAACAAATGCAAGCACAGCGCTTGGAGCAATCCAAGTTCTTTGCATCGCGTGAGTTCGGAAACGACGTGGTTAACGAGGCTATTGCTTACTTTGACCAGAACCCGCAGCTATCGCATCAGTTCGTAAATGAACCATCGCCGTTTCATGCGGCTGTTGAGTTCTATCAAAAGCAGAAGTTCCTGACAGAAGTCGGAGAAAACCCCGACGCCTACAAGGATAGTCTGCGCGAACAAATCCGCCAGGAAGTTATGGCGGAAATGACGAACGCCCAGCCGTCCAAACCCAAAGCCCCGCCACCGTCCATGGCCACAGCGCCTTCGACGGGACGGGACACGACCACGCCGGGGAACACCTTCGATACGATGTTCTCCTAACTCAACTTGGCCCGCCGTGAGGCGTCGCCTTTTCCCTTAGATGGAGCTTTATAATGGCTACTACCACACTCGCCACGGCCTCCCAGGTCAGCAAGTGGGAGTCCATGTATTTCTCGGAATACGTGCGTGACTCCGGCTTCAAGCCCTACATGGGTAAATCGGTCAATATGCCGATTTGCGTCAAGTACGAGCTGACCTCGGGCGGCAAAACCGTCAACCTACCCTTGATTACCCGCCTGACCGGCGCTGGCGTCACTGGCTCAAGCACTCTCGTTGGCAACGAGGAAGCGCTGAACAACTACAACTTCCCGATTACCGTTGATTGGCGTCGGAATGCTGTAGAAATCAAGAAACCTGAGCGTCATTGGACCGAAATGGACCTGTTGCGCGCTGCTGGTGACATGCTGAAAGTCTGGTCGGCTGAGAAGCTGCGTGATGACATCATTGCGGCGTTCCAGTCCATCCAGGGCGTTGCTTATGGCTCGGCTACCGAGGCCCAGAAAGACGCATGGATTGACGACAACACCGACCGTGTTCTGTTCGGCAACGCTGTTGGCAACCTGTCAACAACCGCACCGGCTGGCGGCGCAACCTATGACCACTCGGGTTCGCTTGCAAACGTTGACGCGACCAACGACAAGCTGACTGCTGCGTCGGTCTCGCTGATGAAGCGGATGGCAAAAACTGCTGATCCTCACATTCGCCCGGTTCGCCACTCGGCAAGCGCGGGCCGTGAGCACTTCATTCTGTTCGCTGGCTCTTTGCCGTTCCGCGACCTGAAGGAAGATTCGGTGATGCAGCAGGCCAACCGTGAAGCGCGTCCTCGTGACGTAGCCAAGAACCCCATCTTCCAGGATGGCGACCTAGTTTATGACGGCGTTATCATCCGTGAAATCCCGGAAATGCCGGTTCTGAGCGGTGTTGGCACGTCGAGCATCGACGTTGGGCAAGTTTTCTTCTGTGGCGCTCAGGCGCTGGGTATTGCTTGGGGTCAAGAGCCCAAGATGACCCGCAAGAAGGAAGATGACTACAACTTTGCAGCAGGTCGCGGCATTGAGGAATGTCTGGGTGTTGAGAAGATGGTTTTCAACGACAAAGATCACGGCGTTCTGACCGGCCACTTCGCGGCAGTCGCTGACGCGTAATGCGCCTTAAATACACAGGAGAGCAGCCCCGCCAGTTTCGCGGGGCTGTTTTCATTCCCGGCAAGACAACCGTCGTTTCTCAAGACATCGGAAACAAGCTGAAAAACCTGCCTGACTGGCAGGAAGTGAGGGCCAATGCCAAAAACAAGGCTGGACGTGATTCAAAAAGCCCTGCGGCACCTAAACGTAATCGCAAGCGACACAAACGCGAGTGCTGACGACGAGGCTTACACCGGGGATTCTTTAGATACTCTCTTTGAGGAAATTCAGAATACGCAGGGGATCACTATCACATGGGCCTTGGATGAGACACCGGACAACGCCTTTCTACCGCTTTCCCGTTTACTTGCGGTCGAGGTGGCGGACCATTTCACGGTTCCAGCTCCAACAAGCTACGCGAACGCGATGGGGCGGCTTCGGGCGGCGCTAATCTCTGACGATAGAGAGGACCGGCGCGACCTGGACGAGGATGGCACAGTCTCAGAGGCAGAGATTGAAGCCGATAAGCGGGCTCAGTTCTACTAATGCCCACCGTTGAGTTCGTCGGGCAATCAGCGCAGACACAGACAGCGCCCGGCGCTGGCACGTCTCGCCTGCTGAACCTCTATCGTGAACCCGTCACGGAACCAGACCTGACGCGCTACATTCTGCGACCCGTGCCGGGGCAGACACTTGTTCACTCGCCCGCAAACCAATTCCAGCGCGCTATCGCATGGGTCGACCGAAATACATACACGGTGTCGGGTGGAAAACTTAACCGACTAAGTGAGGATGGTGTCCCTGTTCAGCTAGGCTCTGTCTCAGACTTTGAGGACACGACTATATCCGGCAACCTTGGCAAAATCGCTGTTGTTGCGGGTGGCGGCTATTATCTTTGGGATGGCGCGACCATTGTCGAACCATCTTCTGGCGCATTCAATTCTTTTGGGTCGGTAGAGGCCATCGGGCAGCGGCTCGTGTTTACTGAACTAGGCGGGCGTAGAATTCAGTGGTCTGCGGTTGCTGACCCTAGCACACTGGACGGCCTGAGTTTCGCCACGACTGAATCGGGTGAGGATCTTAATATCCGCGTTATCGCCTTAAACGGCAACGCTTGGGTGTTTAAAGAGCGCAGCATTGAAATTTGGTACGAAACTGGTGCGGGCGATGAGGCATCAGCCTTTGCTCGTGTTTCCGGTGGGGTGATTACCACGGGGCTAAAGTCCTTCAACCTCATCACCAAAATACGGGGCGGGCTGTTCTTTGTTGGCAGTGATGGAATTGCCTATGTGACCACAGGGTCAGGATTGCAACCTGTCAGCACTCAGCCTGTTGCGAGGGATATTCGGGAAAAGAACCCGACGCACTGTTTCTACTTTGAGCACGAAGGCCACAAGATGTGCGTCATTCGTTTTTCAGACAAACCGGCTTGGGTTTTCAATTTCTCCACGAACGAATGGTTTGAACGCTCCGAGGGCGTCCGGCATGGCCCGTGGGATGCCGTGGGGGCAGCAAAGACAACCGCAGGTGACTGGATTGTTGTTGGTGAACTTGGCTCTGTTTCAAGGTTGGACAACACGCCTACAGACAAGGGCGGGGCGCTGTATCGCCGGGCCATATCTCGGACGCTTCGACAAGATAGTGCGCGCTTTCGTGTCCCTGAACTTGAGTTCTATGCCGATTATGGCCGGGTTGGTCCCGATGATGCGCTTGAGTTGATGTTTGCCTATTCGGGCGACCGGGGGAAGACCTGGAGTTCTCAGCGCAACCTAAGCTTGGGCAGCCTTGGCGACTATCGCACCAGAACGTTGTTTCGGTCCCTTGGGCAGTTCCGTGAGTTCACAGCCCGACTGGACATCACACACGGCTACGAAGTTCCGATTTTCTCCGATGCGAGGCTGAGAGTCGCATGAGCGCGCCAGAGTTTAACAACACGCAACAGGTGTCCGATCCCTCGGGAATGCCGTCGATTGAGCTTCTTATCTTCCTGGCAAAGCTTGCGACCTACATCAACGCGCTTGAGGCTAGAATAGAGGCTCTGGAGCCGTGATCCGCCCCGCAGTGTTGGAAGATTTACCCCGTATCATCGAGTACGGGACCAAGTTCCACGCCCAGGCGAAGCAGCCGTTTCCCTATCAAGAAGAAGCGGCGGAACAGTTCGTTCGAAACCTCATCACCAATGAGAATGCCGTAATTTTCATGAGTGACCGCGGGATGATTGGGGGGGTTTTAGCCCCCGCCTACTGCGCCCCGGAATGGGTTATGGCTGTTGAGTTGTTTTGGTGGGCAGAGAAAGGCGGCGTGAAGCTGCTGAGAGCCTTTGAGGGCTGGGCAGAGCAAAAGGGCGCATCTGAGGTTCGAATGACCTCTCTGGCGTCGTTGGAACGGGCGGACGGGCTGTTGAGGCGGCTTGAGTACGGCCCGGTTGAGATTTCATACAGGAAGGTGATCTGATGGCTATTGGTACAGGCGCAGCCATCCTTGGCGGCGCGGCGCTTTCTGGTGCTGCGAGTGCAAGCGCATCGGGCAAGGCGTCAAAAGCGCAGCAGCAGGCAGCAAACGAACAAACTGCGCTCGAACGGGAAATCTATAACGAAACCGTTGAGCGATTTGCCCCGTTCTATGACTCGGGCTTGGACTATCACAACGCTCTACGCTACGAGATTCTGGGCGGCGACCGTCCAGTGTTTGGTGGCACGCCGCTTGATATCATTGAAGATGTGCGGGTCATCCCCGGAACAATTCCAGACAAACCCCAAAAGACCGGTGACAGGGAACGTGACAGGATAGCGTTAGACAAGTGGAACAGGCTGCGGTTCGGGGGTGGAGCACCTGACCAAAGAATAACGGAATACCGTGTCGGGGATCAGACATTCGGTTCGCGCGATGCTGCTGAGCAGTACGCAACGGAGAATGCCGCCGGCGGCCAAGAGTATGGCGGATATGAAGCCTCCACGGCCTACAAGAACGCCCTAGCGGGTGGCATCGAAGCCATTGACGGAAGTGCTGCCTCTCGGGGCGGCTTGTTCTCCGGGGCCACACTGAAAGCCCAACAAGAATTTGGCACTGAACTGGCCCAGCAAGACCACAATCAGCATCTGAACTGGTTGTCAGCGGGCGCATCGGGTGGACAGGCAGCAGCGGGCAATATGGCAAATGCAGGGGCGAACTTCGCGTCTGGTGCAGGGAATGCCCTCGCCAACAGAGGAAACGCCCAAGCCGCAGGCTACATTGGGCAGGCTAATGCCTTCAATAGCATCATTAACAACGGCATCAGCGCCTTTGGTTACATGAACCAAAATAAATCGTTGAACCCCGCCGCTATTTCGAACGGATTTAGCAATGCGGTTGGGTCCGTGTTCTGATGAATGCGCTTCGTGAAGGCATCATTTCCTCAGCCAATGCGCTGGGGATTGATCCCTTAGACCTCGCCACGGCTATCAGTTACGAGACAGGCGGAACATTCGACCCGAACCAAGCCGGACCCACAACGCAATGGGGTCAGCATCGCGGGTTAATTCAGTTCGGTGAGCCGCAAGCCCGTCAATATGGCGTTGATTGGTCCGATCCTCTCGGGTCTCAGCTTGGCCCGGACGGGGCTGTTGTTGACTATCTGCGCGACACAGGGGTGCGTCCCGGTATGGGGCTTTTGGACGTCTATTCAGCGATCAACGCAGGCGGAGTAGGGCGCTATAATGCTTCGGACGCAAACAACGGCGGGGCACCCGGAAATGTTCGGGATAAAGTCACACAGCAAATGGCCGGGCATCGCAAGAACGCCCTGGCACTGTTGGGCGAGTATAGCGCCCCGCAGCAGCAGAATGCCCTATCTGGAGAAGCCCCCCAGCAGCAGCCAGCCAATGCCCTGCGCCCCCAAATCGCCGCTATGGACCCGTCAGCCTTTATGGTTGCTCGTGGCCCCGGCCAAAAGCTCACATTCGGTTGAGGTAAGACATGTCACGCATGAATGCTGGATTAATACTGGGCGCACAGCCCGTAGATGCTTTCGGGGCGCTGGCCCGTGGTCAGGCGGTGCGCGCTCAGGAGAATGAATTCCAAAATCAGAACGCGCTGCGCAATCTGTATCAAACACAAGGGGCAAACATCCTGTCTGGGGATCAAAACGCCCTTAACGCTCTTGCCGCTATTGATCCGGGGCAGGCACTGGATATTCGCGGGAAACATCAAGTGCAAAACCAGCGTTCACAGTCGATGAGAATGCAAATGCAGGCTTACGCTGAATCGCTCAGCAAGGAGCAGGCGGCAGCAGAGGCGGCGAAGATTGAACAGGGCGTAACCCGTGCGATTGGCTTTTATCAATCTGGCGATTTGAATGGACTTAATCAGTTGCTTCAAAGTGTTGGTGAGCAGCCTTTGCAGAGCCTTGAGCAGTTCCCGGCAGTAGCTGCTGTGTATGGGGATGCTTTAGATGCATTGAAAACGGTTCAGAGCGTGACAGGGGGGCAGAAGCCCGCCGATGAATATGGCCGGTATGCCCAGGAAGAACGCGAAGCTGGCAGGGAGCCGCTTAGCCGCATTGACTATGCGCAGGCCAAGAAGGGCAAAGGGACTGTTGTCTATGACCCAACGACAGGAAATCCGATTGTGTCTATTGGGGGCAGCGCGGACCAAACCGATGTGACTAACCCAACCAGCCCGGCAGCCATGATATCAAGCATTGACGGCATCCTGAACGATCCGGCGCTTGATTTCGCAACTGGTTGGCTGGAGTGGACGCAAAACATCCCCGGAACGGGATCCAAGCGTTTTGGTGCGAGAGCCAAACAAATCGAGGGTCAGGCATTCTTGCAGGCATTCGAAAGCTTGAAGGGTGGTGGGCAAATTACCGAGGTTGAGGGGCAGAAAGCCACGCAGGCGATTGGGCGTCTCGATACCGCGCAAAGCCCGGAGGACTATCGCACCGCCTTGAATGAACTTCGCGAATTGCTCGTTTTGGGAATGTCTAGGAAGAGTGGCGGAGCTACCGAGGCGGGCGGTCAAGATTCTGCGCCTCAATACCAGTTTCAGAACGACCGGCAGCGCCTTCTGTTCGAAAAGTATTCCGCTCCCAGCGGAGGATAATGAACACCACATATGCGACAAAGGCTATTGGCCAGACGCTTGGTATCCACCAATCAGCGCCCATTGTGTAAATCGCTATCCCGCACCAAGCGCCCAGAAGGGCAAGGGCAATGCAGATTGCCGTTTTGTGCGGCGTCCATTTGAAAATCATACCCTGAGAATGGGGGCAGTATGGCCAACTTTCAAGAACTGATGAGCGCGGCGGAAAGAGCCGAGAGTGCCGGAGATACAGATGGCGCTCGGCAACTCGTCCTAATGGCTCAGTCATTGATGGGTGGGGGAACTTCACCTTCCCCGATTGACAACAGTCAAGACATAGCAGGCACAGGCGACCTGGCCCCTAGCGCCTACGATTCTTCTCAGAATGTTGCCACACCACGTGTTGACCGGTTTGGCGATACGATCCGCGCCGCGACAAGAGCCCCTGCGGCGGCTACAAAGCACTACGCAGGCGAAACTATGGACCCAGACAATAGTTTGGGAGAGCGCGTGCTTGCGGCAGGTAAAACAGCTCTGTCAGCGGCTGGAACAACCTACGCTTTTGGTGCAGGACTGGTCGGCGAAACTCTAGGCGGCAGCCCAACCAACGAGAAAAAGCTTGCCCGCGATTTGATGATGATGGGTGAAGTGGCCGCGCCAGAATTAGCGGGTGTTACTGGTGGCGCTCGCGCCGCTGGCAGGGTCAACCGCGCTGCACAGGAATTGAGCAAGCCTCCGACACCGCGTCAAGAGATTGCCCGCGCGGCAGATGACCTGAACATAACCCCAAGTCTTGGCGCGACCGGGAAAACCCATGGGCAAATGGCCGCAGCGCTGGAAAAAGTTCCTGGCGTTGGGAAAGTATTAGAGCGCGACGCGGCCCGTTTTGTTGATGACGTTGAGGGCGCGTTTAACCAGATTCGGCGTGGGATTGGTCAGGCTCAAGATGCAGCCGGGGCGGGTGAAGCACTTCAAGGCGGCGTCGGCAAGTTCGTTGAGCGGTTCGAGGCGACTTCACGTAAAATGTATGACCGAGTGGACGGCTTCATTCCAAGGGATATGCGAGTCGATGCGCCCAACACACTGAACCTGATAACTGAGCTAACCTCAGAGTTCGCCGATAAGCCGGACATGATGCGCCAACTCGGTTTGAATAAGTTTGCCAGCCTTGCTGGCGATATGCAGGACGGTCTTTCATGGAAAGCGATGAAGGACTTGCGTTCCAGCATTGGGCGCGCAATTGGCAGTAATTCGGGACCCCTGGAAGGCTTGGATAAGGCGCAGCTTCGCCAGATGTACGGCCAATTGACCGCAGATATGGAGGCAGCGGCTAAACAAGCTGGACCACAGGCAGAGGCAGCGTGGAAGCGCGCAAACACGCATTACAAGAAAGGTGCAGAACGTATTCAGGGCGCGCTAGACAAGACAATCAAAGCAGACAGCCCAGAGCGCGCATTCGAAGCCTTTGTAAATATGACTAAGGCAGACCGAGCAACTTCCGATGTCCGACGCATGCGGACCATTAAGAAGTCAATGCCCAAAGAGGATTGGGATACTGTTTCAGCGAGTATTGTTGACCGTCTGGGGAAAGCCCCAGCAGGACAGCAAAGCGCGGCGGGTGACGTGTTTTCGCCCAGCAAATTCCTAACCGAATGGAACAAGATGAGCGGAGAGGCTAAGTCCATTCTTCTAGACCCGAAAGCCCGCAATCAGCTAGACAAGCTGGCTAAGGTCTCTGAGGGCGTCAAGAAGGCTAATGCTGAACGCAATTTCTCGAACACCGGAACGGTAGAGACATGGCTTGCCATTGTGTTCGGGGCTGGAGTGGACGTAGGGGCCACTGCGGCGGCTGTTGGGGCCGCAAACCTATCAGCAAGGGCTATGACTTCTCAACGCTTCCTTACGGCTGCAAACCGGGCCGCGCGAGGCGACTACAAAGCTATGCGGGCTATCGCTAAAGGCGGTTCGCCCGTTGCTCAGGATGCACAGACGATTCTGCGCCTCGCAGCGGCAGACGCCGCCTCAGTAATTCCGTTCGACAATGAGAATGCTCCACCCGAAGCGATGGTAGCGCCCTAAAGGCAGTTGAAATTTGGTTCACGATATCCGGTAACAATCCAATCATCATCCTGCGGTCTAGCATAAAGGGTGTAAACACACTGGCTGGACGTCGGAATATAGTTCGTTGTTGTCCCCGTTACTAAGGCGGAAGTGCCGCCGCCCCAAACGGTTGCTGAGTTGGTGGACGTAACCGGAATAACTCCAGTGCTGTTTACAGACCACTGAAAGGCTCTGCGTCCGTCCGGCAAGTCAACTGCGTTCACAGGCGGACCATAGTCTAAAATGGGTTCGGTTATAGATTTGCCGACATAGCTTTCCAAAACAGCGGTAGCGCAGCCCGCAAGCAGAACAAAACAAGCGAAAATAAGGCGTTTCATAAAGTCCTCTGAATTGATGAACTCAATTCAAGATGACGCCTGCCGACAAAAAACTCAACCATCACGAGAGAAAATCATGGCAGAGCAGTTAATCCTGCCCCGCGCCGTCCTGGACGCGAACGGGGACCCTATCAGCGGCGCAAAGCTGACTGCGTTTATTGAGGGGACAACCACGGCGGAAACCATTTATACCGACAATGGGCTAACCACGGCGCACCCGAACCCCCTTGTGTCAGATGCTGGCGGGAACTTCCCTCCGATTTGGCATGCCGGGGACCATGGCGTCAAAATCGTCATCACCGATGCAAGCGACGTGGATATTGACTGGTCCCCCTTAGACCCTTGTCCGATGACATCCAGCGCGACTACAGCGGCAAACATCAGCATTGAACCGTCGACCGGAAACCCGGCAACAAACGTTCAGGATGCCATATTGAACTTGTCGACTACTAAGCCTGTTGTTGAGAAAGCGGGCGCATTCAATATTACCGGCAGCGACATAGGGACGACATTTAACTGCTCCACAGCTCTACAGGCATCATTTCAGCCCGCTGTTTCGCTGGGAAATGGATTTTCAGTTTACATCATGGCGCGCGGCGGTGACGTAACGCTCTTGGACAGTTTTGCCGAGGGCTTCAATGTCGAGACAATCCGGCAGGGGCAGGGCGCGCGCATCATAACTGACGGGACAACCTTTTTCGTTACGCTGTTTCAAATTGATGATGCCGAAATCACTGACATCATTGCCGAAGGTGAGATTTCAGGCGGTTCAGTCACTGAGGTTGCCGTCGAAATCCCGACATACTTCGAAAGGGTCGAAATTGACACCTTCGGGTTTGTCCCGGTTACCGATGGGGACGCTCTAGGCTTCCAAGTTGGCACGGGCACCTTAGGGTCTCCTACTTGGCAAACAACCTACGTCCAGACATCTATAGCTAGTACAGCGGGTGTATTGAGCGTGGTTGAAGGTGCCGCGACCTATTTGCTACTTACGGGCGCGAGCAATTCGGCAGGCGGCTTTGCCCAGTCCGGGGGTGCAACCCTCAGAGGCTTCAATACCTCCGGACTCTTCGCCTACAACGGCACGAGCTATTCAACCAACACGACCCCCGCGCGTCAGAAAGTCGACTATGGTGGCGCCGAGGAAACCACAGCGACCCGAACGCTCCTACGTCTGGTTGCCGTCTCAGGCAACAACATCAAGGATCTGAAATACCGCATTCGGGGGGTGAGAACGTAATGCCCTCCTGGTTGGCTGACTTCCTTAATTTCGTGGTGTTTCCCGCTCTCGCGTGGCTCGGGCTTTTGCATAACAAGCAAAGCAAGCATGCGACGGATATTGCCGTACTCCAAGCCATGGCTGCCGTTCACAAAGAGCAGCAGCGTGAAATCATCAAGAAGCTGGACGGTATAGAAAAAGCCCTTCGCAACAAGGACTAATTTCATGACAGTTGACTATCGCTGGGTACAAACCCGGCTGCGTGCCCTTGGGTTCAATCCGGGGCCGGTAGATGGTGTGCGCGGTCCTTTGACCGATGCGGCTGTGGTTGAGTTTAAGCGCTCCATTGGCTTTCGTGCCCGCCCATTCATTGGCCCCCTAACTCTGAAAGCACTTGAGCCAGCCCCGGACAAGACCAGTATCCCGTGGATGTCTGAGGCTATGAACGTAAAGGGGCTTCACGAACAGCGGAACGTTGCAACCCTTCGAAAGTGGTTCGACAAGTCTGTATCATGGATAGACCCGCGTGAAATCGCTTGGTGTGGGGCATTTGTCGCAACCTGCTATCGCAAGTGGGACAGCAATATTGAAATTCCTGATAATCCCTTAGGCGCGCGAAACTGGCGTGAGTTTGGGAAGCCGACACACCCTGTTCTTGGTGCCTGCCTCGTGTTCTGGCGGGGCTCTCCCCACGGATGGAAGGGGCATGTTGGGTTCTACTACGGTGAAGACAAAGCCCACTTTCACGTTTTGGGCGGCAACCAGTCAAACGCTGTCACCGTTTCCAGAATCGCAAAAACCCGGCTTATCACGTCCCGCTGGCCCATTGGCCAGGAGATTACGGGCTCGCCGGTCCACCTGACACCCAATGGCATCCCCACAACCACCAATGAAGCTTAGCCATGGGCAGATTTCGGGCGTGGTTAGATGAATACCTGACCGGGGTCAGGTCCGGGCAGACGTGGGGCCTCAACAAAGAAAAAGCCTTTAGCGGCGACCTATGAGTCAATTCAACAACCAAAGGAAAATCACAATGAAACTCGCACTTCCCGCCGCCATTGGAGCGGCTTTTTTTGTGTCTGCATGTTCCGGCGACCTGACCGCCCCTCAGCGTGAAGCCTTGATGGCTGAGGCTGTATTCCTTGCAGATGAACTGTCTGACGGCGAACTGGCCGCACCCGAACTGACCGACGCGCAGCGCGCGGTTCTGAGCAGTGCTTGCCGCCTTGGCCCAGTGTTCGCGCCTGATGAGTTTGAGGCTATCGAATTTACCTGCGACCTGCTGGAGTTGGGTTAATGGAAGATAAGTTCTTTGCGAAGTCCAAGACCATTTGGGGTCTGATTATTGCGGCGCTGCCACAGCTTGCCTTGCTGTTTGGCTTTGACTTCACAGATCAGGACGCCTCAGAACTGAACGACCTTGTTTTGCAGCTTGTTAGTGTGGCTGGCCTTATTTGGGCTGCGATTGGCCGCTTTAAGGCAAAGAACAACCTCACTCTCAAGCCTTAACCAGCTCTGGCCCGCACTGGCAAAACGCTGGCCCAACCCGAAGGGGAAACTTCCATGAAACTTATCGCATCATCCGCTCTGGCGGTACTTTTGGCATGTCCCGCTTATGCGCAGCCCAAGTGCTACCCATCGGAGCAAGTCACTTCCGAACTCACACAGAAGTATGGTGAGGGAGTCGTTGCAGAGGGCAAGCGCCCTGACGGTACTGTTGTGCAGATGTGGGGCAACATTGAAACAGGGTCATGGACCGTCACCGGCACCCGTGGTGATATCACCTGCGTTTTTGACTCTGGCGTTGATTTCAAGCGCGTTGCGTTGAGTCCGAACGTATAATCAATGACCCCATTCCAAAAAGAGGTTTATGACGCCGTTCAAGAGCACGGCAGCATAAGGGCAGCCGCACGGGCACTTAACAGGGCCTACAGCGGCGTCAACGCCCATTACCACAAAGCCGTCAATTGGGTCAGCCAGTTTGACTGCTATGAAGACGCTGTCGCCAACATTGGCTATGGCGATACAAGCTACCAGCGAGACGGAAAGTTCGCTGTCCCTACGGGACACGAAATCAAGGGTGTTTCTGTTCTCGTTGACTCAGGCGGGGAAATCACAAGTCAGTGGGTAAAGACACGCAGGGTTTTCGAAAGTGAGACACTGCTTGATGATATTAGAGCGGCATTTGAGGGTTTGCCTGCGACTACGCCAACCCCTGAACCGCCGTACAAAGCCAAAGACCTTCTCACCCTGTACCCTATCGCAGACGCCCATATCGGTATGTTGGCATGGGGTGAGGAAACGGGTGGGGACTATGACACCAACACAGCCACAAAGCGGCTTGTGTCGTGGCTAGGACAAGCGGTTGAGGCGTCTCCACCTTCTGAGACAGCGGTTATCCTTGATGTCGGGGATCTGACGCATGCAGACGACCAGACAAACCAGACGCCTCGCTCTAAGCACGTACTGGATGTCGATACCCGACACTTCCGAACATTGGACGTGACAATCTCGGCTCTTGTCTCAGCCACAAAATTGGCGCTGAAAAAGCACAAGCGAGTGATTGTCCGCATTCTTCCCGGCAACCACAACATGACCTCATACATGGCCATTCTGTTCGCTCTGGCTGAGCATTTCAGAAATGAGCCGCGCGTAGAGGTTCAGAAAGAGCCGGGTGAGTTCTTTGCGCACAAGTTTGGCGTCAACATGATTTGCGCTCACCACGGGGACAAGGGCAAGGCCGAGCGGATGGTTCTGTTCCTGGCTGACGAATACCCGGAGATGTGGGGTAAGACAAAGCATCGTTTTCTGTGGACTGGCCACCTTCACCACCACAAGAGCGCCGATATAGGCGGGGTGCAATGGGAACAGTTGCGCGCCCTGACGTCTCGGGACGCCTACGCACAGAGTCACGCTTACTGTGCTCGCGCTCAGCTACAGGCCGTGACGTACCACAAATCCAAAGGCGAAATCGGGAGGGTGAAAGTCGCAGCATGAACTTCAGGACAACAAGAACCACAACGGGCACCATCAAGGTCCATGACGGCGAACTGAAAGTCTACAACGGCCAATCTGAAAGCGTGGTGTCTATTCAGCTAACAAAAGAAGTGGCGCACCAGCTTATTCACGAGATTAACGACTGGCTTCGATACCCCCAATAACCAACCCCTCGTAACTTGCCCCGGCTTCGGCTGGGGCGTTCTTTTTTGCGTTTTAGGGGTATGGCGGAAGGCGGAGGAGTTGAACCCCATTCCTGTCGGAACCCGCTGTTTTCGAAACAGTGACCGCGACCGCGCGATATCACCTTCCGTGGCGGTAAGCTGAGGTATCGAACCCCACACCTTTCGGTGCCATTTCGCTTCCAACGAACGCCGGGACCTTCCCGGATAACTTACCTTGGCGGGTAGCTGAGGGCACGATCCCCAACGATTGCTCGTCAATTCGCTTTCAAAGCGGTTCCTGTTCCCAACAGGTTAACTACCCTTGGCGGTGAGCAGTGGTCTCGATCCACATTCTAAGAGAAAGAACAGAACGATTAGCAGTCGCCTCCAGCCCCCGGCTGGTTTACTCACCTTGTGAGTTAGAGACTGTATGATCGCTTCGTGAACATGGCAGTATCCTATCTGCCAAGCGCAGGAATCGCAACACTTTTTCAAGTTCAGATAGTGCAATTCTTCCATGGAATGGCTAATTTGAAAGGTTCCACAACCCTGAGCCATAGAACCCCACCCTATACCTCATAGCCCCGCTGGTCCGGTGAAATCCAAGACGTGCTAACCTTGGTTGGCCTGCGTCCGCATCTGGAACACACCGCCTTACTGAGGATGGTGTGAAACGTAGCATCTGCCCCCAAGCGGTCTAGCAGCTCAGACGGTCTGAACGATTTCCCATGCACACACCGGAAGTCATCACAGCAGACGTATATCGAATACTCGTCGCCATAGTCGGCTATCGGGATGGGTAGAATCTGGGTGTTTAGCATATCGTCACTATAGAATCGTGAACGCCTCGTGAACAAACATTGCCAATTTCTTGCCGCATCGATACGCATGTTCTTGCGGCGTTCTGCGGAATGCGAAATGTTGAACTAGTCTAAGGGCTATTGATATATAAGGAAAATCTGGTGCTGCTGGAGAGAATTGAACTCTCGACCTCTCCCTTACCAAGGGAGTGCTCTACCTCTGAGCTACAGCAGCATCGTGGGCGGGTGATTAGACTCAAACGAAACGCGGCGCAAGGGTATCTGGACGGTTTTTTTCGCCTCCTGTAGAGAAAGACCATGGCAGAGAAAAATGCACAAAAAAATCACGGCAAATCCGGGAATGCGCGTGAAGAACGCCTGAAGGCTGCGCTAAAGGCAAACATGGCGCGGCGTAAGGCGCAGGCTAAGGCGCGGGCCGCTTCCGGAAACAAAGCCGACAAAGACGAGGGATAAGAGCAGATGGATTCGATTCTGGTAACGGGCAACGGCCCGCTGAATGGGCAAATCCCGATCGCGGGGGCGAAAAATGCGTGTCTGACGCTGATGCCGGCCACGCTTCTCAGCGAAGAACCGCTGACGCTGACCAATGCGCCGCGGCTGAGCGATATAAAGACCATGACCGCCCTTCTGCAATCACTGGGGGCCGAGGTGTCTTCGTTGCAGGACGGGCAGGTGATCGCGATGTCGAGCCACAGCCTGACCAGCCAGACAGCCGACTATGACATCGTGCGCAAGATGCGCGCGTCCAATCTGGTGCTGGGCCCGCTTTTGGCGCGGTTTGGACAAGCGGTTGTGTCCCTGCCGGGCGGATGCGCGATTGGTGCGCGCCCTATGGATCTGCATATCGAAGGGCTTGAGGCGCTGGGCGCTGAGATTGAGCTGAAAGACGGCTATTTACACGCCAAGGCCCCGGGCGGGCTGAAAGGCGCGGTGCATGAGATGCGCTTTGCCTCGGTCGGGGCGACCGAGAACATCGTCATGGCGGCAACACTGGCCAAAGGCACCACTGTTCTGAAGAACGCAGCGCGCGAGCCCGAGATTGTCGATCTGGTCGAATGCCTGCGCAAAATGGGCGCGCAGATTGCGGGTGAGGGGACGTCGACCATCGAAATTCAGGGCGTAGATCGGTTGCACGGTGCGACCCATCAGGTTGTGACTGACCGGATCGAACTGGGTACATATATGCTGGCCCCGGCCATCTGTGGTGGCGAGGTTGAATTGCTGGGCGGGCGTATGTCGCTGGTCGAATCATTCGCGGCCAAACTGGACGCGGCGGGTGTAAGCGTTGAAGAAACAGATAAGGGTCTGAAAGTTGCGCGTAAGAACGGGCGCGTAACGGCCGTGGATGTGGTTACCGAACCCTTCCCGGGCTTCCCGACGGACCTTCAGGCACAGATGATGGCGCTGATGTGCACTGCCGACGGAACCTCGGTGCTGGAAGAACGTATCTTCGAGAACCGCTTTATGCATGCGCCCGAACTGGTCCGCATGGGGGCTCAGATTGAAGTGCATGGTGGAACGGCGACCGTGACGGGCGTTGAGCGTTTGAAGGGCGCGCCCGTTATGGCGACAGACCTGCGCGCATCGGTTTCGCTGATCCTGGCAGGGCTTGCCGCCGAGGGTGAGACCACGGTAAGCCGTGTCTACCATCTGGATCGTGGCTATGAACATGTGGTGCGCAAGCTGGAAGGTGTGGGTGCCAAAATCGAACGGATCAAGGGCGAATGACTGACGCAAGTTTCGAAGACGGGCGCGAGGCCCCGCTGAACCTGGGGGCCGAGGATGCGGATGATCTGCAGGTCATCTCAACCCTGTCGCAAGACGCCGTGTTCCCGGTGACCGAAATAACATGGCAGCCGTCGCAACGGCGTTTCGGGCTTTTGCTGAACCGATTCCGCTGGGAAGATAAGGACGCAGCCACCCGCCGCGACCGCCCGTTCGAGCGTGTTCAGTCTGTACTTGTTTTTGATTCAGTGCTGTCCGTTTCCAGCCAGGGCATCGATCGCAATGACAAAGATATGATTTTGTCGCTGCTGTCCGTTGATTTTGAGCCCGGAGAGGATGGGTCCGGGCTGATCCTGCTGACATTGGCGGGGGATGGCGCAATCCGGCTGAAAGTTGAGGCGGTTGACGCCACGCTCAAAGACGTAACGCGTCCTTATCAGGCGCCCTCTGGTCAGGCTCCGCACCATCCAGAATAAACGCGGCATATCGCAGGCCTTCACGAACCCCGCCCAAAAACTGGTGCTGCGCCGTGCGACCGTGTTCGACGTGTTCCGGATGAGCCGGGTGTTGATCCGATCAATTACTCACCTGTGCGATGCGGACCACGGAAAAGACCCGCAGCTTCTGTCGCTCTGGACGGCCAACAAAGACCCGCAGAGCATTCGGGGCTGGATACAATCCGGGTCCGAGCTTTGGGTGGCGGAACTGGCTGGGCAGATCGCGGCTGTTGGTGGTGTTCGGATCGGGACCAAGATTTCTCTTCTTTATGTCGATCCGGATTACATCCGGCGCGGCATTGGGCGCGCTTTGCTCGCGCGGTTGGAGCAGGAACTGGAAGATCAGGGGTGCGTTCAGGCATCCTTGGAGGCCACGCATACCGCCCGCGCGTTTTATCTGCGATATGGCTGGGCGCAGGCTGGCGAGCCTGAAGAATGGCATGGGATGACCCAATTCCCCATGCGCAAATCGTTGCACCCCGCCAAGAAGGGTTGAGACCTGCTGGCCCCGACGATATGTCCACTTGGAACGTTTCGGAGTGCCAGATCATGCCCGTATTCCTCGATACCACATCGCCCGAGTTTGAAGCCGCCTTTCAAACTCTGCTGTCGGCCAAACGCGAAGACAGCCCCGATGTGGACGCTGTAGTGGCCGAAATCATCAATGATGTGCGGGCGCGTGGTGATGCAGCGGTCATTGAACTGACGGCTAAGTTCGATCGGTTGAACTTGACCCCAGATACGATGGCGTTCAGCACTGCTGAGATCGCGCATGCGGTAGAACAGGTTTCTGCCGTAGATCGAACTGCATTGGAACTGGCTGCTGCGCGTATACGGGCCTATCACGAAAGGCAGATGCCGGTGGATCAAAGCTGGACGGATGAAAGCGGTGCAACGCTGGGTTGGCGTTGGTCCGCGGTTTCCGCGGCCGGGCTATATGTACCCGGTGGTTTGGCATCTTACCCGTCATCCGTGCTGATGAACGCGATTCCGGCCAAGGTGGCCGGTGTGGAGCGGTTGGCGATCACGGTGCCCACGCCAGATGGGCAGGTCAATCCGCTTGTCCTGCTGGCTGCGCAATTGTCCGGTGTCGATGAAATCTACCGGATCGGTGGGGCCCAGGCCATCGCCGCGCTGGCCTACGGGACACAGACCATAGCAGCGGTGGATAAGGTCACGGGCCCAGGCAACGCCTTTGTTGCAGCGGCCAAACGGCGCGTGTTCGGCAAGGTTGGCATCGATATGATTGCGGGACCTTCAGAGATTTTGGTGATCGCAGATAAGGACAACGATCCGGACTGGATCGCCCTCGATCTGCTCAGCCAGGCGGAACATGACGAAAGCGCTCAGTCGATCCTGATCACGGATGATGCCGCCTTTGGTCAGGCCGTCGCTCAGGCGGTTAAAAAACGACTGGAAACCTTGCAGCGGCGTGAGATCGCGGGGGCCAGTTGGCGGGATTTTGGGGCTGTCATTACCGTACGCGATTTGAATGAGGCTGCGGCCCTGTCAAACCGCATTGCGCCGGAACACCTTGAGCTTTGCGTGACAGACCCAGCGGCATTGAGTGAAAAGACCATCCATGCCGGCGCAATTTTTCTGGGGCAATACACGCCCGAAGCCATTGGCGACTATGTTGGTGGGCCCAACCATGTTCTGCCCACAGCACGCTCAGCGCGGTTCTCGTCGGGCCTGAGCGTGATGGACTTTCTCAAACGCACCACGCTCAGCCAGATGACGCCCGCAGCCTTGCGCGCCATCGGCCCGGCGGCTGAACAGCTTGCCCAATCGGAAAGCCTTGAGGCGCATGGGCTATCTGTCAGCGCGCGTCTGAACCGATTGAATGGATGAGGTGACGCAAAGGCGCATTGAAAGCATAGCTTCGATGCGTTGCCGAACGATAAGGCTTGTTATAGGTCTGGGCAGACGACAAGGATTGTGACCGTAAAGATGACCCGCATTTCGCATATCGAACTGGATGACCGTAACCTGCCCCCGCCGACCCCAGAGATCGAGCAGGAGCGCAAGGTTGCCATCTACGATCTGCTGGAAGACAACAGCTTTGCGTTGCCCGCGCGCGATGACCGTACAGTTCCAGATGGGCCTTACCATCTGCAATTGTCGATCCGCGATAAGCGGTTGGTTTTTGATATAGCCACTGAAAGCAGCGAGAAAGCAGCCGAATTCCATTTGTCGCTTGGGCCCTTTCGACAGGTGGTCAAAGACTATTTTCAGATTTGCGAAAGCTATTTCAACGCGGTGAAGACCTTGCCACCCAGCCAGATCGAAACCATCGACATGGCGCGCCGGGGCATCCACAACGAAGGCAGCCGCGTCTTGCAGGAACGGCTTGAGGGTAAGGCCGATGTGGACACCGATACCGCCCGACGCCTGTTCACGCTGATCTGCGTGCTGCATTTCGGGGGGTAACGCGTGAAGCCTCTGCCGCAGTCGGTCCTGTTCTGTTGCGACCACAACTCGGTTCGGTCTCCGATGGCCGAAGGCATCATGAAGAAATTTTATGGCACCGGCACATACGTGCAATCCGCTGGGGTCTACAATGATCTGGAAATCGACGGGTTCTGCATCTCGGTTTGCCATGAGATCGATGTTGAGCTATCGCGCCATCGCTCGCGTTCATTTGATGAGATGCAGGAGTGGGGTGATGACCTCAGTTCATTTGATCTGATTGTCGCGCTGTCGCCCGCAAGCCAGCGCAAAGCGCTGGAACTGACGCGGGTTTTTCATCTGGATGTCGATTATTGGCCAATAATGGACCCTACCGGGATGGGTGAGACGCGCGAAACCAAGCTACACCACTACCGACAGACCCGCGACCAGATCATCAAACATCTGAAGGACCGCTGGGGCGAACCTACGGAGTGACCCATGAACCAGACCGTCAAAACCTATTTTGAAGCGTTCAACGCCGGTGATGTCGATGGCATGCTGACTTGCCTGTCCGATGATGTGGCCCATCACGTGAACGAAGGCCAAATCCGTGTGGGAAAAGAAAAGTTTGCTGCCTTCTGCGCCCATATGAATCGCTGCTACAAGGAAAACCTGACCGACATCGTGGTGTTCGAGGCTGAAGGCGGCACCCGAGCGGCGGCGGAGTTCATCGTCAATGGCACTTATCTGGAAACTGACGAGGGGTTGCCGGATGCTCATGGTCAGACCTACCGCCTGCCCGCCGGGTCGTTCTTTGATCTGAAAGACGGGAAAATCACCCGAGTGACCACGTTCTATAACCTCGCAGATTGGACCAAACAGGTTTCGAATGGCTAAGGTCACTGCGGTTCGCGCCCTGACCGGAGCAGCGCTGGAGGCTGCTTTGGACGATGTGGCGTGTCTGCGGATCGAGGTATTTCGGGCATGGCCTTATCTGTATGACGGCGATTTGGAGTACGAGCGGTCGTATCTGCAGTCATACCGCGATAGCGCCAAGGCTATCGTAGTTGGCGCGTTTGATGGTGATCGTCTGATCGGGGCTTCGACCGGTGCGCCACTTGAGGACCACGCCGGCGATTTTGCGGCGGCCTTCGAGGGGACGGGGCTGGACCTGTCGCAGATCTTTTATTGCGCGGAATCTGTGCTTCTCGCGGACTATCGCGGGCAGGGCGTCGGCCATAAGTTCTTTGACTTGCGCGAAGCCCACGCCCGTGGCCTGGCTTTCACCAAATCCGCCTTTTGTGGGGTTCAACGCCCGGCAGATCACCCCATGCAACCGGTGCATTATCGACCGCTGGATGCTTTCTGGTATGCACGAGGATACGTACCTGTTCCGGGCGTCATCGCGCAGTTTTCTTGGAAGGATATCGGGCAAGAGGGCGAAACGCTGAAGCCGCTGCAGTTCTGGATGCGGGATTTTTAACCCTTCTGTTGATCCGGCAAAGAGCCACCCGGAAAACCCGGGCCAAAGTTTGCGAACCAGAAAAAACCGGCACCTAGGCGCTGTGGGCCAGCCGGTTGATACCCTGTTCGGTGAGCGACTTTGTAAGGAGATCGTTGGGGACCTCCTGAACGGCGATCCCATCGCGCACCGCAATCGCTGCGGCAGTCCCCGTTGCCTGCCCCATGGCAATGCACTGGGGCATGCCGCGTACCGAGGCAAAGGCTGATGGATCTGCAGACAGAATTCTTCCGGCAAACATCAGGTTGCTGATCTTTGCGGGGATCAAAGACCGGAACGGGATCGTGTAGTATTCGCCAGCCATGATCGCGGCATCATGCGTCATATCCCCTTCGGCGCGCATCACGTCATCAATCGGGTTGTCACAGGCAACGATCCCATCATTGAACTTGGTCGCTCGCGCAAGGTCTTCGCCCTTAAGGCGGTAGACACCGTGCAGTTTGCGTGTCTCGCGCACACCGACAGTAGGGGATAGCATTGACATATGAGCGCTCTCAAACCCCGGCACATCGCTTTGCAAGAATTGAGCAAGCTGATGGCAACGCCTGCGCCCCTCTTGTGTAGCGGCTCCGACCGCGACCGGATCGGTGCCATCGACGTCGCGCACATGTACTGAATTGCAGAATACCGATCCCTCATGGAAACCGCGCATCAGGTACAGCTTGGCAAGATCGGGATGCAGTCGACCTTCGGCAACGCCACGTTCGGCGTATTTCCGAAAATAAGGGTCAGGATCAGCAAAGACGCGGGCCCAGTCGACGCCCATCATGAAGAAGGAAATCGTCACCGCCATCATGTTGCCCGATGCATCGCCCAGATCGAACGGCACGCCCGCCTTGGCCGATATGTCGCCATCGCCCGAGCAGTCGATTGCAATCTTTGTGTTGACCGTGAAGGGTCCGTTTCTATCGCAGCACTCGACCGAGGTTATTCTGTCACCTTCCATATTGGGTTTAATGGCAATGGCACCCAGCCTGATTTGTACACCCGCCTCTTCAAGCATCTCAAACATGGTGAGGGTCGCCAGGTCGTGGTCATACACAATTTCAGGGCCGAAGTTTTCCAAGGTACATGCGCGTTTTTCGGCGGCCGGTGGGTCCATTTCCACAAGGCGACAGGTCAATTCTTCGATCAGGCCGCCGATGATTTGATCCATCGGATAACCGCCACCCCAAGGCATGCCGGGACAAAATGCCATGACGCCACCGATCTTGGTGGTGGCTTCCAAGAGGGTAACCCGCAGCCCTTGACGCCCTGCAGCGACGGCTGCCCCAAAGCCAGCGGTTCCGCCACCAATGACGAGAACATCTGTAAGCTCTTGTTTTGCATTCATTTTGCGGACTTCCTTGGCTGAACCTGCTCAGGAACACTTGTTACGCAAGCTGACTACGTCAACTTGGTATGCGACGGCAGCCGGGTGAAATGCGTCGCGTGTCCGGAAAGCCCGGGCTTTTCCGATTGAAAGCTTTTGCAGATGCCGCACAGCGGGCAAAACAGATGATCTGTACAGTAAGCAACCTCCTCATTTAGGGTTCTGCCAAACTAATTCGGGGAAATTTGAAATGAAAGTCGCGACCGCCGCCTATAACCTTGAATGGCTCGATAGCTGGGCGCAATACGAGGATAAGCTGGACCGCTGGATATCGGAGGCCGCAGGGCAGGGCGCAGAACTTCTGGTTTTTCCAGAATATGGGGCGATGGAACTATCCACCTTGGATGGCGCGGACGTGGCCGGTGATCTTGAACGGTCAATCCAGGCGGTCTCGGACCGGATGCAAGATGTGCAAGCCCTGCATCAACGTCTCTCTCAGGCGTACAATACGTATATACTGGGCGCATCAGCTCCGGTTTGGAGTGATGCGGGCCGCCCCGTGAATCGCGCGGTTCTTTATGCGCCAAACGGTCGGCAGGATCATCAGGACAAGCAAATCATGACCCGCTTTGAGCGCGAAGACTGGGACATCGCCCCTGGTGGACCGCTCAAACTATTCGATACCGCGCTTGGCAAGATCGGCATTCTGATCTGCTATGACAGTGAGTTTCCTTTGCTGGGTCGCGCCCTGAACGAAGCGGATATCATCCTGGTCCCATCCTGTACCGAGGCGCTTTCTGGCTATTGGCGGGTTCGCATCGGAGCGATGTCGCGCGCGTTGGAAAACCAGTGCGTGACCGTGATGTCCTCACTGGTCGGCAGCAACGACTGGTCCGAAGCAGTGGATATGAACACAGGTACAGGAGGTGTCTTCGGCCCTCCTGACAAGGGTTTCCCACAGACTGGTGTTTTGGCAGAGGGTGCGTTGAACCAGCCGAGCTGGACTTATGCCGACATTGATCTGACCGCAATTGCCAATGTCCGCGCTGACGGGCATGTCTTGAATCGCACGCATTGGGACGAGCAAGGCGCAAGAGTCGAAACTGTCACAATCTCTGCGCTTTAGTGATTCTGGCCTTGAAATAAGGCCAAAATAGGCTCATTTAAGCGCACATCCTCGCAGATTCTGCGAGTGCAACTTAAATGTGGAGACAACATGGCCAAGGAAGATACGCTCGAATTTCCCGGTGTCGTGAAGGAACTCCTGCCTAATGCGACGTTTCGGGTCGAGCTGGAAAACGGCCATGAGATCATCGCACACACGGCAGGCAAGATGCGCAAGAACCGCATCCGTGTTCTGGCCGGCGACAAGGTACAGGTCGAGATGACCCCTTATGATCTGACCAAGGGTCGGATCAACTATCGCTTCAAGTAACGCCTTCCCCAATGGCGTTTATTCTTGGATCGGGCAGCCCAAGGCGGCTGGACCTGCTGGCGCAGCTTGGCGTGCAGCCCGATGCTGTCCGGCCCCCGGATATCGATGAAGCGCCGCATAAGGGGGAGTTGCCCGTTCCCTATTGCAATCGCATCGCTCGGGAAAAGGTCAACGCTGTTGAGGCGGGCGATGATGATATCGTGCTGTGCGCGGATACCACCGTTGCTTTGGGCCGCCGCATCTTGGGCAAGCCCGAGGACGCCGGCGAGGCGGCGGCGTTTTTATATGCCCTGTCCGGTCGACGCCACCGTGTGGTCACGTCAGTTGCAGTACGGCGCGGGGATCGCATTCTGCAGCGCGACGTGGTTTCGCAGGTTTGCCTGAAACGACTGTCAGATGTCGAGGTCAACGCCTATCTTGAGACCGGCGATTGGCAAGGCAAAGCTGGCGCGTATGCCATTCAGGGGCCTGCAGGTGCATTCATCCCGTGGATTTCCGGCTCGTTCACCGGCATCGTCGGCCTGCCTCTGGCAGAGACGTCGGGCATGTTGCAAGCTATCGGATATCCGCTTTATCGAGGAACGCCATGAAGGGTCGCACGATTGTTCTGGACCATATCGAAGGCCGCGAAGCTGCGGCCTTGATGGTGGATGGTAAGCTGGATGACTTTCTGATCGCAGGGGATGTCCCACCACCCGGTACGATCTACCGGGCCAGAGCGGATCGCCCTGTCAAAGGGCAGGGTGGTATGTTCCTGACGACCCCCGATGGCCCTGCTTTTCTACGACAGGCAAAAGGGCTGGCCCCGGGCGCTTTGCTGCTGGCTCAGGTCACGGGATATGCGGAAGAAGGCAAGGCGCTTCCGGTTACCGATCGGGTTTTGTTCAAAAGCCGATATGCGATTGTCACACCGGATGCGCCGGGCTTGAACATCTCGCGCAGCATTCGCGATGAAGACGAGCGGGACCGGCTGCTGGAAATCGCCCATGGGGAAATGGGTGACAGCCCTTACGGCCTGATCCTGCGTTCCTGTTGTGCTGGGGCGCAGGCAGAGGAGATCGTTGAGGACATTAACGCGATGCTGGCGCAGGCTGAGCAGATTCTGGATGATCCGGGCACTGCCCCCGAAACTCTCAGCGAAGGGGACAGCCCCCATGTGCTGGCTTGGCGGGATTGGACCGACCCGGCGGACGTTTTCACCGAACCCGGAGGCTTTGAAACCCACGGCGTTCTCGATGCGCTCGACCTCGCGCGGGGCATTCAGGAGCCGTTAGCAGGCGGAGGTTACCTTTTTATCGAACCGACACGGGCTTTGGTCGCGGTAGACGTCAATACGGGTGCGGACACATCGCTGGCGGCTGGCACGAAGGCAAACTTTGCCTGCGCCAAACAGTTGGCCCGCGCATTGCGAGTACGGGGTCTGGGTGGACAGATAACGCTGGACCTTGCCCCAATGCCCAAAAAAGATCGTCGGGGTTTTGAACAAGTCCTGCGCACCGCTTTCCGGCATGACCCGGTGGAAACAACACTGGCTGGCTGGACGCCGTTGGGCCATTTCGAGTTGCAACGCAAACGTGGGCGTATCCCCTTGAAAGAGGTTCTGAAATGAGCTGTCCAATCTGCGGGGAAGACACGGTCGTCAAGTTTCGCCCATTCTGTTCAAAGCGCTGTGCAGATATCGATCTTGCCAAATGGCTGAACGGCTCCTATGCCGTGCCATCGCAACGGGAAGAGGATGTTGATACGGACGATCCGGGCCAAGACGAGATCGGGCAGCGACCACACTGAAAAAATGTAAAAAAGCCTCTGGACAGTCCCTGACGCAAGTCATAGAACGCCTCCACCCAACGGCAAGCGCCGTACCCGTGCCCGGGTAGCTCAGGGGTAGAGCAGTGGATTGAAAATCCTCGTGTCGGTGGTTCGATTCCGCCCCCGGGCACCATTTAAACATATGAAAAATATTAGTTTTCTAGTCATGCGGCTGGTTATCCTTGCCTGGGTTTGACAGTTTTTCTTGTGGGTTTGACAGTTTTTCTTGTGGGTTTGACAGTTTCGCTTTCTGAGCGCGTCGCTCATATTCTTCTTCCCATATTGGCCTTGTACCCTACTTTAGCCGTGGGCTCACCGATCAGGGTCTCGCTCCCTATGCGGTTGCCTTTTATCGGTAC
>NZ_JBXWNG010000018.1:0-39330 GCF_059610245.1 Ruegeria sp. YTSA075
CTAAGGCCGTGCTGGACGGAGATCTTCCGAGCATTCCTGAAGTCGCCAACGATGTCCTGAAGAACCTGTGCAACCAGATGGTCGCTTTGCACCTGCGGATCCTCTGGTACGACAAACGCATCCTGCTTGAGGGTCGAAGAAATCCCCAGGTTATGCTGCTGAGAACCATTCCCGGCGTTGGTCCGGTCACTGCGTCGGCTATCGTCGCGACCGCTGGCGACGGCCATCAGTTCCGCAATGGAAGAGAGTTTGCTGCCTGGCTAGGGCTGACGCCCATCAACCGATCAAGCGGCGGCAAAGAACGCCTCGGGCGCATCTCCAAGATGGGAGATCGATACCTAAGGCGACTTCTGGTCACTGGCATGACTGCCCGATTGAACCAGATGAAGGTCAATCCTGACCGCGTCGACCCGTGGGCGATGTCATTGCGAGAACGAAAATCTCCGCGCGTGGCTACCGTCGCCATGGCCAACAAAACGGCCCGCATCATCTGGGCGGTGTTGACGCGCAACGAAAGGTATCGGCCTCACACAGCATGAACGCCAAAAAGAACATCAGAGACGCAAGACCATTGAGATGATGGAGCAATGTCAGCCCGCCAACCAAGACATCCCGTCGAATGTCAGGGACACATCGTTGTCCGCGAAGCGGTTTGGGACTCGGTCAGCGGAAACCATCAGGAGGGCCAGCAGCCGCGTGCGCTGCGCAAACAGGCCGGACACACGACTGCATCTGACAGACGCTCGTATCAGCTCAAAAAATGTCTTGCTATGCAGGAGCCATCCACACAGGACATTCAATGCGGAAGGGATCGAGTTTAAGCAGATGCTCTATTCTGGACGGGAGGCAGGCAACTAAGTGCCTTTAATCTCCAGGTTCGAAATGGCCAGCCCAGAGAAATGGCAAAATATCACGAAGCCAGGCGCATGAAATCGGATGCGGTGTATACAGTGTTACCGGTTTGATTGGCGCTGACGCCGATCTGTGCAGCCCGCTTCATCACTCTATCCGCTAGATTTACCATTCAGCGACCACACTGTCTTCCGGTTTGATTGGAGTCCACCATTGGCCATCGCCATAACACCGGTAAGACCGGGTGCAAAATGCACGACATGGCACAGGATAAGATTCCCGTGATCCGAATGCCTTATGTGGCTATGGCTGGGCTGACTCTCGTCGCGTTAGTCCGCCTCGGTGAAGGCTGCTTTGATTGGAGAGCGGGTCGAACTACCGGACCACATCGGATTTAGGTTGTGTAGTTGTGGGCTGCGGCGCGAGGGGCGGTATTTGCTCCTCAAACGGTGGCGCGTGGCTGAGAACCCTAAGCGTAAGGCGCGCCAGTTCGTGGTGGTCTCGTCGGTCTTCGCCCCAAACCGAGCCTTGCCGATTGAGGTCATCCCGTTGAGCAGCACCAAGAAGCTTTGTTCTGGTACGTCGGGATAATATTTCTTCCACTCGGAAAACGCGGTTGTCACAGCCGTCAAATCACGGCGTGAGATGGCTTTGCTAAACTTGTGCGCGGCGTACCATTCTGTTTGGAAAGCGCGAGCTTTCAAGACCGCCAGCAACGATGTTACTCGCGCTGAAAACGCCCAGATCGCTATTGCAGTGAGCGAGCCCAGACTCAGCACAAGCCAAAACACTTTGGACAAGTGCCATGTTTTTGACTCGTCTCCACTGCCAGAAACTGCACTGTGAATGGACACATCAATAGCGGGAACTGTCGCGGTTTCCCGCTGTCCAGTCTCGATGTTGAACCAATCGAGCGACAACCCCGGCAATGCGGCGGTCCCTTCGTTTTGGGCAACATAAGCAGTTGTTTCGGTGCGCGTCCCTAGCATCTGACCGCGGTCCACTTTCTCGTCGATTTGGGGTTCCTTTGGATAGGCACGCAGGCTTTCTCCGTCAGATGTAGGAGTTAGGCGAGGGATCATAATTGGAGAGGTGCCGGTGATATTTGCTGTAATAGTCCTCGTCATGGCTCCGCCGACATCTAGGCTGGAATCTCCGTCAATCTGTTGTTGAAGTTCGAACCGCCTGGCGATGATCAGCGGATCCAGCCCAAATGCCCCTTCTGGGATGGTGGCGACGAAGGTCAGTTCAGGAAGAGATGCAGCGAATGTCACAGGCTCACTTGTGTTTGGGTTGGCATAGGTTATCGTTACGTCGCCCGTCGGCAAAGTATAGCTGCCGCCCGCGAGCGGGTAGAGGCGATAGCTGCGGCGCACCCCCGACCAGGTTTCACCATCGATATTTTTGCTGATCGGCCCCGAGGAACGATCGGGCTGGCGAACCAGAAGTGACGGAAGTTCGACAGCCGGAAAGACCGGCGGTTCCGGCATCCATGTCGGCACAAGTATCGAAATGCGCAGCATCAGCGGCTGACCGACGATTGTGCTGTCGCTTTCCAAATCGGCCGTAACGCGCGGGTCTTGTGCGGTGGCGATGCCGGCACCAATGCACAGGAACGATATCGCGATCATAGTGCGGATCATGTGCCCTTCTCGCTATTGTCGTAGAGGAACCGACTGCGCAGGAAATCCCCCATCTCGGTGTCGATGCTGTCGATCCATTGGTCGGGAGACGGCGCCGTTGCCTCGTCCATAGGTGCATCGACCTGTGAGGTCACACCGCGTTGAGCTTCGTTGTCGAATGTCATGTCATCTGCCCCGATGCCACTTTCCTCGCCAGTGTCGGATTGCTCGCGAGTGGTTTCGACCTGTTCGACAATGGCCCAAGCGATTTCGGCGTTTTTGGCAGCAGCAGGAAAATCTGGCTGGCGGTCCAAAGCGGTTTCAAAGGCCTGCGCACCTGCGCGGTATTCGCGGTTGCCGATCCGCGCCAGACCTTCGGAAAAGGCTGCCTCGGCACTGCTCAACCCGGCAAATACTTCTGCGGCCTCTTCGTAGCGGCCGGCGCGCAACAATGTGTGAGCTTTCCACATCGGGGCAGAAAACAAGTCCGCGGCTCGTACGAACTCTTTGTTTCGAAAGGCAATCTGTCCTTGTTGATCAGGCGTCAGAAACCAATCTTTCCATCCTTCAGCATGTGCACTGCCCGGCATCTGAAGCGTGGTGACAATAACGAGGGCGGCGCCCCAACGCATGGTCCAGCCCCGGCGGAACCACAGCAACGCAATGAATGCCGCAGGCCACAACAGCAACCAGCCGCGATCATCCCAATCAAGACGCTCATCGTTCAGCTGCGCCGCTTGTTGCACCGAGGTTAGCTGCCGTTCGATCTGCGTGATGTCACGGTTATCGGCGGTTAATTCAAAAGCCGAAACGCCTGTGAGCCCCTTAATCTGGGCAGGGATTTTCCCGGAAGGCACAGCGACCAACATCGCCACCGGTGGTTGTTCGAGGTCGTCCTTCGTGAGCGCAGCAACCGTCGCCGGATCTAGATCATCCAGTACAAAGAGGATCGCGCCGGGCGTTTCTGCGACCTTCAGAATTTCGCGTGCCAATTCCAGTGCGGCAGTGGCATCATTCCCTTCAACCGGCATCACCTTGGGATTCAACCCTTGCAATAGCGGGCGCAGTATATTTGGGTCTTCGGTTAGTGGTGCGACCCGATGCGCGGTGCCTGCATAGGCCACAAGCGCTGTGCGCCCGCCAGCCCGCGCGGCGATCAAGTCAAGGATTTTGAACCTTGCGCGATCCAGCCGAAAGGGCGCCAGATCGGTGTTCTCCATCGAAGGTGTCACCTTGAGCGCCACCACGAGTGGAGCGGTTTCCGTGATCAGCGGGTTGGGGATACGGCTCCATGAAGGACCAGCTGCCGAGAGTGCCAGCAGACTGAGACAGAGCATGACGCTGTCAACTGGTTGAATACGCCGCCGGGTGTTTGAACCGACCTGAAGTGCCACCGCGAGATGCGGGGCGAAATGCCTGGCGTCATGTCTTTCCTTCCAGGGACGACGCCTTGCAATGTACCAAAGCAGCCCAATACAGGGCAAAAGCATCAACCAGACAGGGCGAAGGAAGTGGAAAGCATCAAGAAAATTGATCATGCCCGCCTCCAAGTCCGTGAAGCGAGCAGAGCAACAAGCGTTGCTATCCCCAGCAAGGCGGCTAGCAGGCTGGCCACCCAAACGAGCGAATAGGTCGGTCGATAGCTGGTTTCTTCGACGATCCGAGGTGCCATGGCGTCAATCTGCTCATAGACTTGCGACAAAGCGGAGCTGTCATTGGCATAAAAGAATGCGCCACCGGTGCGGTCAGCGATATCCTCCAATGCTGTCAGATCTACCCTATCTTCGCCTGTCCCTTCAGGGTCGCCGACGCCGATGGTCTGAATGACAACGCCCTTGTCAGCGGCGATCTCGGCGGCGTTGACCGGAGAAACCCGGCTGTTGGTGTCTGCACCATCGCTTAGCAAGATGATCAGGCGGTTCTCGACATCGTTGCTGTCAAACATACGGATCGCCAGGCCGATGGCATCTCCGATAGCTGTGTTCGGCCCGGCCATACCCACTTGTGTCTGATCAAGGAATTCCTCCAAGCTTTGCAGATCTTCTGTGAAAGGGGCCTGCACAAAGGCCCGCGTACCAAAGACGATCAGGGCCATTCGATCACCGTCGCGCTCGGTGATAAAGGTCCCGATAACATCGCGGACAGCGTCCAAACGCTGCATCCTTTGTCCACTTTCACCAATGAAATCCCGCTGGTCCATGGAGCCTGAGATGTCAACGGCAAGCACAACGTCGCGGGCGGATTTTTCGATTTCTATAGGATCGCCTAGCCGTTGAGGGTTTGCCAGACCGATCACGATCATTGTCCAGACTAATAGTGCAGTGATGATCTGAATTCTGCTCCGGCGCAGCACTGTCGCACCCGCCTGCGGTGTGGCACCCGCTGCCTCTGTCAGCTGTCGGAAAAAGGGGGTTCGGATTGCCGTGACCTCCTCGCGGTGCGGCGGCAGAACCCGCCACATCAGCCAGGGTACCGGCAAAAGGAGCAAGAGCCAGGGATACACTAAGGTGATCACTTCAGACCTCTTGCTTTGGCTGCTTGTGCGTCACGATCCAGTCGTGTGCCAAGCGGGTTAGCTCTGGAGATGCCGGGGCCGGGCAATAGGGGGCCTGCGTGACAATGCGTCCAGGGCCATTCGAGAACCGGTCACCTCCCATGGTCTGATCGAGAAAGTGTAGCCAATCCTTGCCGGTCAGTCCTGCGACCTCGCCGCGTGGAAATCCGCTTAATGCAGTGCGGCGGAGGATATCGGCGATGCAAGCCGGATCATCCGCGGCTTTGTCCAGCGCGTCCAAGGCTGCACGGCGATAGGCGTTGGCTTGGCGATGTTTTGTGGCCCACCGGATCAGCCATCCGGCCAGCAGCGCAAGTGCCAACCCAAGCCAAACCCACCCAACAGTTTGCGGCATCATTGAGATTGGCGCAGGTTCCGGCGCGGGCTCCAAGAGGTCGATCAGCTCGACAAGGTTGAGGCCTTGCAGATCCGGGTTCATGACACCCCCAACAGATGAGAGATTTGATCCAGAGCAGGGGATTGCGTCGACAGCGGTAGTAAGGGCAGTTGGTATTTCTGTGCCCAGCCCCGGATCACCGCCAGCCGGTCCTGCGCAAAGGCTTCTATTTGTTTGCGGGTCTCGGTCGAAGTGGTGTCGATCTCTGCCTGCAAGGCACCATCTGATATGGCGAGGCGTGTATTAGTCGGAATGTGCGCTGCCATCGGGTCGGCGATGTTGAACAGCAGCACGTTGTTGTGCCGGGCGAGGGCGCGGATCAAAGACTCGGACGCGGCATCAACACCGTCGAAATCGGAGAAGATCAGTATCAGATAGTTTGTCTTGGCAGTTCGGACCGCGGAGCGCAGCATCTGGTTGAATACGTTGGGCCGGGTCTGACCCCGGGCTGATAACCGACCGTTGGCGTCAGCGATCGAGGCTAGCATCTGTCGCAAGGACAGGGCCGAGCGCACGGGCCGGTGTTCGGCTACGGTGTCGTCCGAGAAGACCAACCCGCCGACCCGATCGCCTTGCGCCAACAAAAGATGCGCAGCAATGGCGGCGGCCTCGGCAGCGATGACGGATTTCATGTAGACTTGGCTACCAAAAAACATCGATATGCGTTGGTCTACCAGCAGCAGCGTTGGGCGGTCGCGTTCTTCGGTATAGACCCGGACATGGGGCGTGCCCGTGCGTGCTGTTACTTTCCAGTCCAGAGTGCGGATATCATCTCCAGGCAGATAGGTGCGCAGTTCTTCGAAATTCAGCCCCCGGCCGCGCAGTTTCGAGGCATGGCGACCGTTCAGAACGGAATTCGCAGGTTGCCGAGGCAGAAAGGTCAGTCGCGAGGCCCGTCGTCTGAGCGCGACCAACTGGTGCAGGTCGACATGAATACGGGGATCATGCCCAAGCTCTGTAATCGTTGCCGTTTGCTTCATTGGCATAACATCCTCGGCCGAAGGCCTGTCATCATGGTAGGGCAACCAGTTTGATGATCTCGTCGGTCACATTATCCTGCGACAGACCAGCGCCCTGCGCCTCATAGCTCAATGTGATGCGATGGCGGAATACGTCATGGGCAATGGCTCTGACATCGAGCGGATCGACATAGTCTCGCCCGGCCAGCCAAGCGTGCGCGCGGCTGCATTTGTCCAGGGCGATCGAGGCGCGCGGGCTGGCACCGACCTCGATCCAGCTGGCCAGTTCTCCACTCAGGGTTGCGGGGGTTCGAGTAGCGTACACCAGATCGGCAAAGTAACGCTCCATCGCATCCGCGACGTGAATGCCGGAGATTTCCGCGCGCGCATCAAAGATGGCCTGCTGCCGAATGGCGGAAGGCTTGGACGCGCTGGATTTTTTGGGCTGATTGGTTGACTGTTCCTCGCCCCGGACCAGTCGGATGACCTCAACCTCGTCCTCAACCGGGGGGTAGATGATATTCACGTGCATTAGGAACCGGTCCATTTGTGCTTCGGGTAGGGGATAGGTGCCTTCCTGTTCGATAGGGTTCTGCGTAGCCATGACGATAAAAAGGGGTTCCATCTTATGTGTCGTTCCCGACACCGTGACCTGGCGTTCCTCCATCGCCTCCAGCAGGGCGGCCTGCACCTTGGCGGGTGCGCGATTGATTTCATCGGCCAGCACGATATTTGCAAAGATCGGCCCCGGCTCGAACCGGAATTCGGACGTACTGCTGGCCTGGACGTATACCTCGGTACCGGTGACATCCGATGGCAGTAAATCAGGCGTGAATTGGATGCGGCTGAACTGTGCGTCCAGATTTTTTGCCATCGCTTTGACGGCGCGTGTCTTGGCCAATCCAGGCAACCCTTCGATAAGCAGGTTGCCATTGGCCAGCAAGCCGATCAGCAAGCGCTCGACCACCTCGGTCTGACCGATGATAGACCGACCCATCCTGGCTTTGAGGTCGAGGATCTGATCATGTGCGGACATGGGAATACTCCGTCATTACCCTGAACCAATTTTACACTCGAAGCAGAAGGAGACGCACTTCCACTCAATCTTTGAGAGCATTCGAAAAACACACTCCTCTGGTTAAAACATTGAATTAAATCCGCTTTCAAACCATCCAGAATATGACCGGAGTTGAACCCCGAACGCGATCCAGACTAATTTGAGCAATTCCATAAATCAATTTTTTAACACAAAGACTCAAATTTACGTGTAAGCTGTACGGGTTCCCTACTACTCATAAAAAAGGTTTGAAAACATGTTTGCAGCCTTTGAGCCTCGGCGCATCATCCGGCCATTAACAACTTTCACCTGCGCGATTTTTCTGGCCGTTTCCGCCACTGCGCAAGAGCAAAAGCCCAATATTCTTGTCATCTGGGGTGACGATGTTGGCCAGTCCAACATCTCGGCCTACACGATGGGTCTAATGGGGTATCACACGCCGAATATCGACCGAATCGCCGATGATGGCATGATCTTTACCGACTATTACGGCGAGCAATCCTGCACGGCTGGACGGTCTTCATACATCATGGGGCAGTCGGTGTTTCGGACCGGTTTGTCCAAAGTGGGCCTGCCGGGCGCCGATCTCGGGATGCAAGAGGAAGACCCGACAATCGCGGGGCTGCTCAAAGCCGAAGGCTATGTTACTGGTCAGTTCGGCAAAAATCATCTGGGCGACAAGGATGAGCATCTGCCGTCCAACCATGGTTTCGATGAGTTTTTTGGCAATCTCTACCATCTGAACGCCGAAGAAGAGCCCGAGAACGAAGACTATCCCGGCGATCAGGTACTGACTGATGGTCGCACTTTCCGCGAAGCCTATGGCCCGCGTGGCGTGATCAAGTCCAAGGCCGATGGCACGATCGAGGATACGGGCCCGCTAACCAAGAAACGCATGGAAACAGTCGATGACGAAACTGTTGCCGCGGCTATCGACTTCATCAAGCGCTCGCATGAGCAGGGGCAACCATTCTATGTCTGGTGGAATGGTACGCGGATGCACTTCCGCACTCATGTGGCTGATGACCGGCGTAACCCGGGCAACGACGAATATACCGACGGGATGCTGGAACATGACATGCATGTTGGTCAACTGCTGGACCTGCTGGATGAGTTGGGTATCGCCGACAATACCATCGTTCACTATTCAACCGACAATGGCCCGCATATGAACACCTGGCCGGATGCTGCGATGACTCCGTTCTGGGGTGAAAAGAACACCAACTGGGAAGGTGGCTGGCGGGTGCCCTCGATGGTGCGCTGGCCTGGTTTGATTGAGCCTGGCTCAGTCTCGAACGAAATTATGCACCATATGGACTGGCTGCCGACTTATCTGGCCGCTGCGGGTCGTGACAATATCAAGGAGGAGCTGATTCAGGGCGGTGTTCAAGCCATCGGACGTGAATACAAGGTGCATCTGGATGGTTATAACTTCCTGCCCTATTTCAAGGGCGAGGTGGAAGAGGGACCGCGCAAAGAGATTTTCTATTTCTCGGATGACGGTGATCTAACGGCGCTGCGGTATGACGACTGGAAGCTGATTTTCCTTGAGCAGAAAGCATGGGGCACCCTGCGCGCCTGGATGGAACCATGGACCGAGCTGCGCATCCCCCTGATCATCAATCTGCGACGTGACCCCTATGAGCGCGCCTACCGGACTTCGAACACCTATTATGACTGGCTGCTTAATAGGGCCTATTTCCTTGTCCCAGCACAGCAATATGTGGGCAATTTCCTGGCGACATTCCAGGAATTCCCACCACGCCAGAAAGCCGCCAGCTTCAATCTGGAACAGGTGATGGAAAAGATGACCGCGCCTGTAGGCGATTGATCCTGAATAATGAACCGATCCGGGCCGCCACAATCGTGGCGGCCTGTCTTCTTTGACCCTGCTAAGGTGCCAATTCATGCTCAGGTATTTTCTGTTACTTTCGCTGTTTTCCATCACTTCGGTCGTATTTGCAGACCCTTTGCCATCCTGGAATGAAACAGACAGTAAGGCGCGGATCGTCTCGTTTGTTGAAAGCGTCACCGACCCCAATTCCGATGGTTATGTTACGCCGACCGATCGTATTGCGGTCTTTGACAATGACGGCACGCTATGGGGTGAGCAGCCGGTATATTTCCAACTGATCTATGCGGTCGAAGCGTTTCAGAAGATGGCGCAGGATGACCCTGAAGTGGTCAAGTCTGATGCGCTCAAGGCTGCTGCTGCAGGTGATTACAAGGCTCTGTCTGAGGGTGGCGAAAAAGCCGTGATCGAAGTTCTAGAGGCGACCCATAGTGGTCTGAGTGTAGACGATTTTCAGGCAAGTGTGAGCGACTGGATTGCCACCGCAACTCACCCGGTTACGGGTCTGCGTTACGACCAGATGACTTACCAGCCGATGGTGGAGTTGTTGCGTTATCTGCGTGACGAAGGGTTCAAGACATATATCGTCTCTGGTGGTGGGATTCATTTCATGCGGGTCTTTGCCGAGGCCGCCTATGGCATCCCGACCGAACAGGTCATCGGCACCTATACCGAAACCACCTATGAGGTGATCGACGGTGTTCCTACCATCATCAAACAACCGGCGATCGGTTTTGTTGACGATAAAGAAGGTAAGCCAATCAATATCGACCGGATCATCGGGAAACGACCGATCATTGCTGGTGGAAACTCGGACGGCGACTATGCGATGATTGAATGGACCACGGCGGGCGACGGACTTCGGCTGGGCCTGATCGTGCATCATACGGATGGTGAACGCGAAGTGGCCTATGCTTGCGACAGCCATATTGGTCGGCTGTGCGATGGGCTGGAAAGCGGTCCCGATCTGGGCTGGCTCATCGTCGATATGGCCAGCGATTGGTCGCGCGTCTACACCGGTGTGAACCAGTAGCGGGAAGGATATAAAGATAGCCATTCTTTTATCAGCGCCCCTGATCAGATGGGTTGCCATTGCTGGAACAACCTTTCTGGGGCTTCCCACCGTATCATCCGCGCAAGAGCTTGAATATGTAGGCTCTTCGCAATGCACCAAGTGCCATACCGAAGCCGCCGCTGCGTGGAGCGGTTCGCATCACGCGCTGGCATGGAGCGCTCCGGCGCCGAATACGGTGATTGCAGATTTCGATGGCACCTCCTTCAGCCATGATGGCATGAACGTCCGTTTCAGTACCGACGGAGTGCAGTATCGCGCCACCGTCACTGAAAAGGACGATCTCACAACTGAATACCCGGTGCATTCCGTCGTGGGCATCGCTCCGCTTCAGCAATACCTGTTCGAAACTGAGCCAGGCCGGCTGCAAAGCTTCGACGTGGTCTGGGACGTGGAAAACGAACGCTGGTATCACCTCTATCCCGATCAGGACCTGCCGCCGGATGACGGATTGCATTGGACCGGGCCTTACAAAAACTGGAACGCCCGATGCGCCGAATGTCATGCTACCGGGTTTGAGAAGAACTATGATCCGAACACGCGTACTTACGCATCAACCCAAGCCGAAATCGGTGTTGGTTGCGAAGCCTGCCATGGTCCCGGCTCAGCTCATCTGGACTGGGCCAAAGGAAGCGAACTTACCAATAGCAACGGGCAATTGAACGCGCTCGGACTGACTATGGATTTCAACGCGGGCGCGGAGGCGACGATCCAGCAATGCGCTACGTGCCATTCTCGTCGTGAGGCGTTTGGAGACGGTAATCCGCTGCCTGGATCATCGTATCACGACAACTACAACCTCGCGCTACTGCGACCTGGTCTTTATCATTCGGACGGCCAAATATTGGACGAAGTCTATGTCTACGGTTCTTTTCTGCAGTCTAAAATGTATGCAAGTGGCGTCAGTTGCACCAATTGCCATAACGCACACTCTGCAACGCTCATCGCCGAAGGAAATGATGTATGCACCCAGTGTCATTCGCCAGCAGGGCGGGAAGAGTTTCCTGGCTTAACACGCGCGCTCTATGACGATCCGGCCCACCACTTTCATCCTATGGGTTCGGAAGGTGCAGAGTGCAAAAGCTGCCATATGCCAGAGCAGATTTACATGGGCGTTGATGGGCGCCGAGATCACGGGTTTCGCATCCCAAGGCCCGATCTCGCGGCTGAGACAGGGGCTCCGGATACCTGCACCGATTGCCATACGGATCGAACGTCCGAATGGGCCGCCCAGACCTTAGAGGCTTGGTATCCGCAAAGCGTAAAACGTGGTGCACATTTCGGGCAGGTATTGGCGACGGCGCGCGCCGATCTGGGCACGGCTAGTGATGATCTTGCCCAGTTGGTGCGCGACACTGCCCAGCCTGCAATCATACGTGCAACGGCTTTGTGGTTGTTGCAGCAGAATGCGGGACAGGAGGTGAGAGACTTAGCGGTTACGCAGTTGGATGATTCCGATCCGATGGTGCGCGCCAGTGCAGTGGGTTTGCTGACCGATGCAGATCAAGACGAGATTTCCAAGATGCTGCCTTTGTTGGAGGATCCGTTCCGGACCGTCAGGATCGCAGCTGCGCGGGCAATGTTGTCTGCAAGGGGATCGCAATTGTCCCGTCACGAACAAGGGCGTTTGCAACATGCATTGTCAGAATGGAGAAACTCGTTGATCAACCGCGCAGACTATCCAGAAACTCATCTGGTTCTTGGCGGGATAGCACTTACAATGCGCAACATATCCGCCGCTCAAAAAGCTTTTGAAGAAGTGACTCTTCTCGACCCGCAAAATGTTGACGCCTGGGTGATGCGGGTACGTTTGGCGACCGCAACAGGCGGGTCTAATGCAGGAAGACTAGTACTGGACCGTGCGCTTTCGGTTAATCCCGATGATCCTTCGCTTTCCGCGATCGCTTCGGATCTGCAATGACGGCCGAGGGTTCTGATGGAATGGACATCCCCTGATCTCTCATCTGATAGGTTTTGGAGATGGAAGCCATCAGGAGGTTAGCAAAATGGCGAATTTGGACCTCGTCGGCATAGATCTGGCGAAGAATGTGTTTCAACTTCATGGATGCAGTGCCACAGGAGAGTTGGTTTTTCGCAAACAGCTGAGACGTAACAAACTTCTATCGTTCGTTGCTGAACTGCCGGCGTGCACCATTGCTATGGAGGCTTGCTCCGGGAGCCACTATTGGGGGCGAGAATTTAAAGCGCTCGGACATACGGTGCGTTTGATCGCACCCAAATACGTCAAACCGTTTGTGAAACGCAGCAAGAGTGATGCGATCGACGCTGAAGCCATTTGCGAGGCAGCCCTACGACCAACGATGCGGTTTGTGCAGGTCCGCAGCGAAGACAATCAGGCTGCGGCCCTGGCTTTCAAAGCGCGTGACTTGTTGGTCCGGCAACGCACACAGATCATCAATGCCTTGCGCGGCCACCTATCCGAGTTCGGTTTTGTGGTTGCGAAAGGCCCAACACACGTCCGTAAACTTGTTTCTGCAGTCGAAGACGGGACCATTGAATTGCCGGAGATGTCCCGCCCTCTCCTGAGCATTTTTGTCGATACGCTTGACGCTTTGAATGGCCGTATCAGACAGCTGGAGGCGCAAATCGCACAGCGTGCCAGGGAAGATGAAACATGCCGGAGGTTGACTGCGATACCAGGCGTTGGCCCGATTGTCGCGACAGCGCTTGCTGCACTTGCTCCACCCCCTTCGACATTCAGACGGGGCCGCGATTTTGCAGCATGGGTAGGCTTAACCCCACTCCAGCATTCGACTGGCGGCAAGCAGCGCCTGGGACGCACTTCAAAGATGGGGAACCGGACGTTGCGACGCCTCCTCATTATTGGCGCCAGCGCCGTGGTTAGGCTCCAGACTCATTAAATTACAGCCAGAACAGGACGGTAGCTGCGAGTGCGATTGCGGATAGGAAGACCTTCGGGCACCTGTCATAGCGAGTGGCGACACGGCGCCAGTCCTTCAGGCGCCCGAACATAATCTCGATCCTGTTACGGCGTTTGTAGCGGCGCTTGTCGTACCGGACAGGTTTGTCGCGCGATTTTCGACCCGGAATGCAGGGTTTTATTCCCTTGTCTGTAAGGGCTTCGCGGAACCAATCCGCATCATAGCCGCGATCACCCAGTAGCCAATCAGCCGATGGAAGGCTATTCACCAAAGCTCTGGCCCCCATGTAATCGCTGACCTGCCCTGCGGATATGAAGAAGCGTATCGGGCGTCCGAGACTATCGGTAACGGCATGCAACTTCGTATTCATGCCACCCTTGGTGCGTCCGATCAGCCTGCCACGCCCCCCTTTTTTAGGCGAAACGATCAACACCAGCGGACACCGCATCAGTCAGCAGGTTGGCATTCGCCTGATAGTCGACATCCCAATAGGACAAGCCATCGCGCTGCCGCGTGATGCCAAGGGTGGAGATCACCAAGTCGACGTCGTCCATTGCACCACAAAGCGTGAGAGGCTTGGTTGCCTCGCCTTCGAAGAGTTCGGTGGCGTGGAGCCCTGATTCGCGTGCCGCTTCTGCATCCCGAACAAGGGCGCGGACGGTCCAGCCCATGGACATGTATTGCTTGACGATATGGCGACCGAGATACCCGGTGGCCCCTGCAATAAGAACGGTAGTCGTTTTCATCTGTCTTTCCTTTCAAAATCTGTGGTGGTTAGGCGTGCCGCCCGAACCTTCGAGTGTCTGCGGATAAGCGTCCACTGAGATTGCCCAACCCAACGGGATCAGCATTGTGAGCGTGGTAAGTCTGAGAGTGTTCATGAAGATGTTCCATTTGATATATGACTGGACGTTCAGTCAAAATTGAGTGTTTAAAAGCCATGCATATGCTTGGCCCATTGAAAGCCGATCAATGCACCTTTCAGGCGGGGGAGGAGCAAAAGGGACAGCCCAACTGCGACCGCAGAGAAGACCGCTGCCATGACTGCCGGATGCAAATCCCAGGCCTTGTAGGCGGGAACAAGCAGAGGCACGAGCAAGTGGCCGACAACAACAATTGTGAGGTAGGCAGGACCATCATCTGCACGCTGGTGCGTCAAGTCCAGCCCGCATGAAGAGCATTCCTTTGAGACTGAGAGATAACCATCAAACAAATGTCTATTGCCACAACGCGGGCAGGTCCGTTTGAAGCCTCTTATCATCGCCTGCTTGGTGTCTCGTTCAGCTGTGAGTTCCATTGCGCTTCCTCGAATCGTTTATGACTGGATGGTCAGTCATGTATATCTTGAATGACTGGACGTCCAGTCATAAATATGCAAGAACCGCAAAAAACCGAAATTGAGGTAGGAAAATGCCAAAGGTCGTTGACCGTGAAGAAATGCAGCACGGGATTCTCGATGCTGCCATGCAGGTCTATGCAAAAAAGGGCTATCACGCCGCCACCATCGCAGATGTGGCCGAAGCCGCCGGGCTCGGGAAGGGAACGCTTTACCTTTATTTCAAGAACAAGGAAGCTATCGCCATATCGATGGTGGAACGACATTTCAAAGCGTTGGAAGAAAGGTTTTTTGGGCAGGAGATGCCAGAAACACTGGAAGACTTTGTGGACGGTCTCTCACAAACCATGAACATTTCAGATGACCATGCGAAGTTCGTTCGTGTGTTCTTTGAGGTGTTTGGACCAAGTTTTGCGTCTGATGCGTTCAGTGCAAAAGTTGCGAGTTTCTTCGACAGACTGGGTGATCACTACACCGGTCAGATCAAGCACCTGCAAGAAGTGGAACAAATTCGAGGGAACGCGGACGCCAAGCAGCTTGGTCGTGCTATCGCCGCTCTGACCGACGGAATGATCTTGCACAAAGGGTTGTTCAGCATTCCTGCAAAGCGTCATAACGGCATGCGCAATGAAGCGATCGACATGTTCGTGCGCGGGTTGGTTAGCTCTCCGAAGTAACCCCGGCCTCATTATCCCAGTAAGGCGTATTCTTCCCCACATAGTTGGCAAAGTACTCGACGAAAGCCCTTACCTTTGCCGGAACATGCTGGCGTTCAGGAAAAACCGCGTAGAGCGCCTGTTCGGGCATCAAGAAGTCCGGCAACACGCGTTGAAGCCGTCCCGCGGCCAAGTGGGCGCCGGCGATGAAGGTTGGAAGGCGGCCTATTCCGAGACCGGCGACCAACGTGGTGCAGAGCGCCTCGCTGTTGTTAACTCGAAACCGGCCCTTGGTCCGGACCGCGATCTCACCATCATCGCCGATGAACTTCCATTCCAGGGGATCGCGGGAATAGGCGTAGTGCAAGCAGTCATGATCCATGAGGTCCTGGGGATGAAGAGGTGCACCGGCGCGATCCAGATACGCGGGAGCGGCTACAATCACGCTGTGAATAGGAGCAAGTTTGCGCGCAATAAGTGCGGAGTCAGGCAGAGAGCCCGCGCGCAGAGCCAGGTCCATGCCCGAGTCTACCAGGTCAACAAATCGGTCATCCATCGACAATTCCAAGGTGATACCAAGGTGCAGGCGAAGAAACTCCGGTATCGCAGGGGCGACATGGAGTTGACCGAATGACATCGGTGCGCTGACTTTGAGGTGCCCGATCGGGTCTCCTTGCAACGCAGCAACCGCGTCTTCGGCTTCTTGCGCTGATCCGAGCGCTTGGATGGCATGCGCCAGATAAATCTCTCCGGCTTCCGTCAGAGAGATGCTGCGAGTTGAGCGGTGGAAGAGCTGCGCGCCGAGATGGGCCTCGAGCCCGCCAACGCGTTTGCTCACAGCGGATTTCGTGATGCCCAGCTTTCGCGCAGCGGCGGCAAAGCTACCATTCTCAGCCACGGCGACAAACACAGGTATCGCTCCAATCTCGGTCATGGTTGGCTCCTTTGGTCAACTTTTTCTCACCTATATGTATTCCAGATAGCCAATTATCACGCTTCTGGAAACCACTTACCTCTCGTTCAACACGACAGATATCGGAGAGACCAATGGCCAAGATGCTGATCAACGGAATTCTACGCGACAAGCCAACTCAAACAAACGGACGCTTCGAACGGCAGCCGAGCCGGTTCCGTAGCTGGATTGAGAACGACAAGAATGCGGAGTTTCCAGCAGAGCAAGGCCGGTATCACCTTTATTTGTCTAAGGCCTGCCCTTGGTGTCACGGCGTCGATCTGGTTCTGGCGCTCAAAGGCCTACGGGATACCATCAGCATCACCTGGATGGATCCAATCTCGTCCGAAAACGGCTGGGTGATCGACCAGCAGGCTTTCGATCCGGCACATGGTTTACCCCGTGACCGGTATCTGTACGAAATCTATCAGCGCGCCGCCCCTGATTACACCGGTGCCATCACAGTGCCCATTTTGCTCGACCGTGACAGCGGCAAGATCGTCAGCACAGAGTCCGCTGATATCATGCGGATGCTCAACCAGGCGTTCCGGGATACAACTGGCCCCGATCTTTACCCCGAAGGGCTTCGTCCAGAAATCGATCGTGCGGCCGATCTGATCCAAGAGCCGTTTCGAAACGGCGTCTATCGCGCCGGCTTCGCGACAAGCCAGGATGCTTATTGCGATGCTGTCACTCGAGTATTCGACACCCTGGACGATCTGGAGCGCCTACTTGCGGATCGAACGTTTCTGGCGGGCAATCAGCTCACCGAGGTCGACCTCAAGCTGTTCCCGACCTTGCTGCGCTTCGATCCGGTCTATGTGACCCACTTCAAGATCGACCGCGCCCGCATTGCCGATTATCCCGCACTCTCTCGCTACCTGGCTAAGATCGCTTCACTCCCAGGCTTAGCGGACACCATCGATCTGCCGCACATTCGCGCGCATTATTTCAAGAGCCATCGGCACATCAACCCGAGCGGGATTATCCCAATCGGACCAATGTCGCTCTATGCGCTTGCAGCCCCCATGAAAGGAGCCGCGTGATGCCTAGCTTCGTTCGATCCGCCCCGCCTACTGTCCTGATCATTCTCATTGGAGTTCTTGTCGGTGTGAGCTTTACGCTGTCCAAGTTCGTGGCCTTGGCAGGGGTGCCGCCTCATGTCGCGCTGTTTTGGCAAGTGTTCGTGGCCAGTGCTGTTTTGTTTGGTGTGCTCCTTGCCAAAGGCACCGCGCCGCAAACAGCCCCGCGTTTCATGGTCTACTATCTCGGCGCAGGGTTGCTCGGCATTAGCCTTCCGGGCCTGATCGGATACATTGTCCTTGGACATGTAACGACCGGGTTCTACGCGGCGCTGGTGACGCTTTCCCCAATGTTCACCTTTGCAATTGCGGCGATAGCTGAGCGGCGAATGTTGCCAGTTCATCGCCTTTTAGGAATTCTGGTCGGCCTCACTGGGATCAGCCTTGCCACCCTGCGCGGCTTGGATACGTCGAACTTCGAACCAGTCTGGATCATTCTTGCCCTTGCCGGACCTTTGGTCCTTGCATCGGGCAATGTATTCCGCAGCCGAGCCTACCCGAGCGGTGCAGACCCAATGACACTCGCGGCCGGAACGCTCTTTCTCCAACTGGTTCTGATCGGTGGGGGACTCCTGGTTTCGGGGAATGTGGACGAAAGTTCATCACTTGAACCCAGAGCCTTTGCCGCGATCGGCGGGGTCGGCTTGATCACTGCAATTAGTTACGCACTGACCTTCGAAGTGCAGAGGCGCACGGATGGCGTTGGGTTCTCTCAGGTCGGGTACTTCGCGACGCTTTCCGGCATCTTCTTTGGCGCGATCACCTTTGGGGAAACCATCTCGCCAGCCTTTGTCGCAGCACTCGTCCTAATCTTCGCCGGTTTGGCAATCACAAACGGTCATTTGTCCACTCCACGTGCCTGGTTTGCCGCCAGCGCACGCCGCTGTCCGGATTGAATCTGACACTCCGCTCACTCAAAGGAAGGAAAACCCAATGATACTAACAGCCAAGAACACCTCCGAATACGCGCCGCTGATCACCTCGCTCTACACAGCCGTTGACGCGTTGAATGCCCAAGGTGTCGTCGATCATGTAACTGACGATGTGCAGTTTCAACTCGGGAACTTTGAGCCGATCACGGGTCGCGAGGTCGTCAAAGACAGCAACGCCGCGTTCTTTACGACGATTAAGGCAATGCGTCACACCATCAGCCGTGTTTGGTCTAGCGGCGATACCGCGATCTGTGACGGCTCGGTTCATTACACACGTTTGGACCAATCAGAACATGAGGTGCCGTTCGCTGCACATCTTGGCGTTCGTGATGGCAAGATCGCAGACTATCGGGTTTTCGTGGATATCTCGGGACTCTAAGAGCTGCGAACGCCATGCGGCTTCACAAGCTCGTTGAACAAAGCGCAACGAATGGCGGCGATCCAGAGTGTTGTCGTCATTTGTGCCTTCCGCAGCATAAGTTGGAATGGGCTCTCTCGGAACCTTCGCCGCGCTAGGCATGAATGGCAGCCCTCCGAGATAGGGGCCGTTCACCTGGTCGCGCGGGAATGGGTGGTGAGCGGACAAAACGGCCGCTGACAGCCTCGATCTGAATGGCCGCTTCGTGCAGGACATCGACAATTGCGAAGAACATCTGTCGAGCGAAGCGGTCATCCGCTGGGTTCCACCCATCAGCATCTGCCAGTGGTTCCGTTGGCCCGGACAGATGTATCGGGCAAAGAAGGCCGAAATCGTCGCCTCAGCATTTGAACCGTAGGTCAGCCCATCGCCATGTAGTCCCTGATCAGGTCGTCGGCTTGCGCGATGAACCGAGCATTGCGCGCGCCGCTTTCATCTTCCGCCGCGCGGGTGATGTTCCAGCCGACATAGGTCGCCGCACGCAAGGCAAGGAATAGAGGGAGCTGTTTGACATCCAAAGAGCGCAGGGATGTGTAGCCACCGATCAACGCGTCTTGCAAAGCGGAGTAATCCGGGGCGGGTCGGTGTTTCAAGAGCGCCGTTGCCACCTCAAACAGACGAAAGCCAAACCCGCCATCGTCGAAGTCGATAACGTGTAGGGCGTTGTCCGACATCATGACATTGGCAGGGACGAGGTCCGCATGGATTAAGCCGTAGTCCAGCTCTGCCGCAAGGTCAGACAGCGCGGTTGCGGCCCTTTCGCGAAAGGCCAGCATTCGTGCCTTTTGGTCCGCCGTGAGGGCGGGATTGTCCCAGAACCGATCCCACAGCGGCGTATCCCCCAAAAGACCGTCGGCATCCCAAGACGGGCGGTCGCTGCGCGCGGCTTGCGGCCAAGCATCAATCGCGTCGTGCATCTGCGCCATGGTCCGACCAAGCCGTTCGAACGCGGCCTTGCGGGCATCAGGGCCCATCGCAGGCAGGGCCGTATCCAACGTCTCACCCTCTAGCCATGTCAGCAGATCGACCTGTACATCGCCCACGATTTGGAGATGTGACCCATCAAGAGCCGCGATCGGGGCGGGCACGGACAGGTCCGCGTGGTCCAACATGGCCATGAGGCCCAATTCAGCGGCGAGTTCGCTGTCGGTTCGGTAGTCTTGCCGGTGCAGGCGCAGGGCAAAGCGGTTTGGTCCGTTCTCGACACGGTAGACCTTGTTTTCGCGGGTGGCGACCAAGGTGACCGTCGCGCCGTCGAGCCCCCAGAACGGGAGCGCCAGTTCTGCTATACTCATCGGATTAACGGTGTTTCAGCCAGAACCGTGTCCAGCGTATCAAAAAGTAAGTCTGCATTCTCTTGCGAGAATGGCATGGGCGGGCGGATCTTGAGGGTGTTCTTGTGGCGGCCCAGTTTGGACAGGATGATGCCGCGGCGCCGCAGGGCGTTGATCACGCGGTCTGTGAAGTCGGATGCTGGCACCTTGGTTTCGCGGTCCATGACCATCTCTGCCCCAAAGATCAGGCCAGAGCCGCGCACGTCACCAATTGCGTCATGGCGCGTCGCGAGATCGTCCATCCGTTCGCGGGCATAGGCGCCAACGGTTTGCGCATTGGCGACGAGGTTTTTGTCCTCGATTTCCTCCAGCACGGCCATGGCCGCCGCACAGGACACGGGGTTTCCGCCGAAGGTGTTAAAATACCGGTAGCCCTTGCGAAAGGCCGCCACGATATCGCCGTTTGCAACCACGCCACCGACCGGATGCCCGTTGGCCATGGGTTTGCCGAGAACCATCACATCCGGCACCACGCCCATTTTCTCATGGGCCCACATATGGGTGCCGGTGCGGCCGAACCCGGATTGCACTTCGTCACAAATCAGCAAGCCGCCTGCCTTGCGCACCACTTCTGCTGCCGGTTTGAGCCAGCCGTCCGGATTATCGGGGAAACCTTCGTTCAGAAAATAGGGGCAGACGACAAGACAGGCGAAGCCGGTGCCGTCCTCTTCGAGTGCTGCGATCTGATCGGCCACTTTGGCCGCAAATGCCGTGCCGTCCGGATCGGGGTCGCGGTAGCTGTCGGGGGCTTCGACAAAACGGAAATACTGGCCCAGGCCGAACCCGACCGTTGGAATATTCGATTGGCTCAGCTGACTGACCAGCGAGGTGTTGCCATGGTATGTAGCATCGGTAGCGATGATCCCGCGTTTGCCTGTCATTGCCTCGGCCATGCGCAGGGCAATGTCGTTGGCCTCGGACCCGGTGCAGGTCAGGATCGCGGTGTTGAGGCTGGCATCCATCGTCGCGGTCAGCCGCTCGATATAGGACAGGATGCCGTCGTGCAGATATCGGGTATGGGTGTTCAGCGTGCTGGCTTGCTTGCAAATAGCGTCCACCACTCGTGGGTTGCAATGGCCCACATGGGGCACGTTGTTGTAGCAATCGAGGTACTTGCGGCCATCTGCATCCCAAAGCCAAACGCCTTCGCCTTTCACGACATGAACCGGATCGTCATAGAAGGTCGAGACATTGGGCCCCATGAGCCTTGCGCGGTCCGCAACGAGTTCTGCGTTAGGGCGGCTCATAGCTCGATCCTTACACCGTCATGGCCGACGATCAGGTCTCCTTCGTAGTGGTCAGCGCAGGCCTCTTGCCAGTCTTTTGGGCCATAGTCGGGATCATCGGACGGGATCAGATGGGACAAGGCCAGCCGCTTTGCACCTGCATTAGCCGCCGTCATGGCCGCATCATGGGCAAAGGTATGCGCGCGCAGCCAGTGGTGCATCAGTTTATCCGACCCATTCCCGATCCGCGCCATTAGGGCGGGCAATGCAGATTCAAGCATCGCTTCGTGAATGAGCAGGTCCGCGCCGCGCGCAAAGTCTTCAAGCGCTTCGAGCCGGGCGGTGTCTCCCGAGAAGACCACATGTTTGTCGGCTGTCTTGAATGAGAGAGCGAAAGTGTCGATCAGCGGTGGGTGTTCGGTGCGGATGGCCGAAACCGATATGCCGCAGCGCTCCATCACATGACCTGCGTCGATCGTATGGATGCCGATCAGGTCGCGCAGGTCCGGACGGCCCTCGTCCTCGACCCTCAGATCAATGTCCGCTTTCATGGACGCAAGAAACCCATCCAGATAGGCATCAATGCCAGCGGGGCCATAGATGTCGACGCGGGTCTTCAGACCAGCCGTCCATGCCGTGTGCAGCAGTGGACCAAGTTCGAGAAAGTGATCGGAATGCAGGTGGGTGATGAAAATCAGCGACAGATCCCGCAGCTGCATCCCCTGATCGATCAGGCCCTTTGTGACACCAAGACCGCAATCAACAACAATACGCTCTTCATTCAGAGAAATGAGGTTCGAGGTCGGCAAAGAAGAACCGGGGCGTACGGCGGGTCCGCCCTTGGTGCCCAAGAGGGCAACGTAATCATTGGACATGTCAGGCCTTTCCGATGGCGGCAAAACCGGCATCAAGCGCGGTCAGAATGGTGGTGGCGTCGGCTTCGGTCAGGACCAGCGGCGGCGACAGGATCAGGTTGGGGCCGGACACTCGGACCATGGCACCGTTCTGATAGGCGACCTCTTGTACGGTTTGGGCCGTGCCACCGTCGATCGGTTTCTTGGCCTTTCGGTCACTGACCATCTCGATGGCGGTCATTAGGCCGTGGCCCCCGCGCACGTCGCCGATGATGTCATACTTTTCCATCAGCGCCTTGCAGCCCTCGTATAGCTGTGTACCTCGCGCCGCGGCGTTTTCGATGACATTCAGTCGTTTCGTTTCGGCCAAACAGGCCAGAGCAGCCGCTGCCCCGACGGGGTGGCCAGAGTAGGTATAGCCATGTCCGATTTTGGCGTCTGGATTGCCTTCGAACACCTCGATCATCTGCTCGCCCAGCATGACCGCCCCAAAAGGGAAGTAGCCGTTTGTTATGGCTTTGGCGGTGGCCATCATATCAGGCTGGATGCCCCAAAGCCGCGCCCCCGACCATGCGCCGGTGCGCCCATAGGCCGTGATGACCTCGTCGGTGACCAACAAGATGCCGTTGCGGTTGCAGATGTCTTGCACGGCGGGTGCAAAGCTGTGGTGGGGCGGGATCACCCCGCCTGCGCCCAAAATCGGCTCCATGATCATGGCGGCGATGGTGTTTGCGCCCTGGAAGGCAATTTCATCCTCAAGCGCCTGCAAGCAGAGTTGCGCCAGCTTCTCCGGATCTGTTTCGTTGAACGGGTTGCGATAGGTGTAGGGCGCCGGGATGTGGAAGCAGCCGGGCAAAAGCGGTTCATAGGCGTTGCGGAAGTTCGCGTTGCCGTTGACCGATGCACCGCCGATATGCGTGCCGTGATACCCCTTCTTGAGGCTGAGGAATTTGGTACGCCCCGCTTCGCCCCGGAGCTTGTGGAATTGCCGCGCCAAACGCAGCGAGGTTTCGACTGAATCCGACCCGCCAGAGGTGAAGAACGCGCGGCTCAATCCATCCGGGGCAAAGAAATCACTCAGCTCATAAGACAGTTCAATCGACACATCGTTCGAGGTGCCCCGGAAGGTCGAGTAGTAAGGCAAAGTGTCCAGCTGCTGCGCGATGGCGTCTTTGACCGGCTGGCAGGAATAGCCAAGGTTGACGTTCCACAGGCCGCCCACCCCGTCGACAACGCGGTGACCGTCGATATCAGTGATCGACACGCCATCGCCGCCGGTAATGATCTTTGGGGGATTGTCGGCGCTGTCTTTAGGAGAGGTCATTGGGTGCCACATAAAGCGGCCATTGTTTTCCTTTAGGAAGTTCGAATCTTTCATGGCGTGGATTCCATTGTCATCGGATGTGAAAGGGAGCGGGCCCATGCGGCCTCAATTTCGGCGGGCGTTGTTCCGCCCCAGTTGCGGGTGATCTCGCGGGCGGCGATCACCAATTCTGATTTGATTGTCTGTTCCAGCTCTGGCGTGAACCGAGAGGCCACGCAGGCGACAGCCACGGCGCCAGCAAAGTGTCCGCTTTGGTCAAATAAAGGAGCGGACAGGCTTTTGGTTTCGGCCGCATAGCTTTGATTGCCGACACCAAACCCGTTGCGACGAATTGTGTCTACGAGGCTGGCGAGATCTGCCTTGGTGGTCGGTGTTTTTTCAGTGAAGCCTTCTAGCGAGGCAGCGGCGACGTCGAACAATTCGTCAGGCCCAAACGCCAACGCGCATAGGCCTGACGCGGTTGCATGAAACGGAAAGATGTTGAGATCAATCACCGCTCGGATGCCATGGTGAGGGGATTCGCAATCACAAAGCCCGTATAAGGTCTCTCCTGACAGAACCGTCACATGCGCTGTTTCACCGGTCACGTCTGCCAGGGCGGTCAGGGCGGGCTTTGCCCCCTCTTTGCGCGGCACGGTTGCCTCACGCACCTGTGCCAACTGCATGACTGCAGGGCCAAGTCGATAGTGTTTCGTCGCCGGATTTTGCTCAACAAATCCAGCCGTTTCAAGGGCCTGCAAGTGCCGATAGGTCGTTGCTTTGTCCCGTCCCGCGATCCGGCACATTTGCGACAGCCCAATCTCTGGCCGGGCGGCAGAGAAGTAGGACAGGAGCGTCAATGCTTTGGCGGCGGAGGACATTTTAACCCTTTCAGATTGGCGGGAACAAAAAAAGTTTGACAGAAGATATTTAACAAGGCAACCTTTTTTCCATAACAACGGTTCGACATATGAACCGACTTACAGGGAGAATGAAATGTCCAAATTTTCGAAATCCGTGACGGCAATGGCGCTGGCCATGGCGGCTGTCGCAGGGGCCGCACAGGCTGAATATCCGGAAAAACCAGTGGAATTCGTCGTGCCGTGGCCTCCCGGCGATCTGGAAGACGTGCTGACACGCATGATCGCCGAGGACTTCTCGGAAGCCTACGGCGTGCCGACAGCTGTCGTGAACAAGCCCGGCGGCGGTGGTGGCCCCTTCCCAGGTGCAATCGAAGTGGCGAATGCGCCTGCTGACGGCTACACGGTTGGGTCGTTCATCATCGCAGTGCCCGTTGTCGGCCCTCAGATCGGCATTCCCGAGCTGAACCCTGACCCCTTTGTGCCGCTTGGCAATTTCCTGACATACCCCTTCGTGATCGCTGCAAGTGGTGATGCTGGCTATTCCACAATGGAAGAACTGGCGGCTCACGCTCAGGACAACGATGTGGTTCTGGGGCATTTCGGGGCACCGCTGGTGCCGACACAGGTGACCCTGGGCCTGGCCAAGGAAATGGGTTTCTCCTACGCCTCTGACGCGGCGTTTGATGCGCTGGATTGCAACACGCTGGCCTCCGGCGACGTAGACGTGATCAACACCACGCTGCAACTGATCCTGCCCTGCCTCGATGATGTGAACGTGCTGGCCTCTATCGGGTCCGAGCGGATTTCGCTGACACCTGATACGCCGACTGTGGCCGAACTGGCGCCAAGCCTTGATGTGTCCCTGTGGAACGGACTGTTTGTGCACGCCGACACACCGCAGGACGTTCAGGACAAGATCATCGCCGTCGCGCAAGAGACTGTCATGTCTGATCGCGCACAGGCGTTGGCCGCCGAAACCGGTGCGCTGGTCTACTGGCAGTCCGCTGACGAGGTGAAGGCGCAGATCGCGCAGGATATCGAGACCCTCGCCGGTATCGAAGCCATGTTGGCCGAGTAAGGTCTAAGAATTGGCCGGGCATCCCACAGAGTTGCCCGGCCGTATTTCATTTTGACATTCGGACATCGCTCATGTCGCGTGTGAAAACGCTCCAATCCTTGTTCAAGCGCTACCGCCGACCGGGTGACATTGTCTTCGCCTGGATCGCATTGGTGGTGTCTGTATTTCTTTTGTCGCAATTGATGGATCAGACCACTTGGAAAAACGGCGGGAAGCTGTTCGCTCAGCCACGGTTCTGGCCTGCGGTATCCTTGGGCGGCATGGTCCTCTTTGCGGCTTTCCACCTGCTGGGGTCTGCCCTGTCCGAACGTATTTACGGCCGCTGGCAAGAAGTTTGGCTGTGGATTTCATCGCTGGAATATGCGGGCTGGTTCATCGCTTATGCGCTGCTTGTGCCCTATGCAGGCTATCTCCCTTCAACGGTGCTTTTTGCTGTCGCGCTGGCGTTGAGGGCGGGCTACCGCAAGGTGTCAACACTTGGCATTTCGGCTGTCGCCGCCGTCGTGATCGTTTTGCTTTTCAAGACCTTCCTCAAGGTTAACCTGCCCTCGGGCCTGATCTACGAGAGCCTGCCCGACGGGCTGCGCCAGATCATGCTGACGTATTTCTAAAGGACCGCTCAGATGGAAAACCTCGTTGCCGGTCTTGAGATGCTCGCGCGTTGGGATGTGATGCTGGCGCTTCTGGTGGGGTCCATCGGGGGTGTAATCATCGGCGCAATTCCGGGCGTCGGCCCAGCTGTGGCGATTGCAATTTTGCTGCCTGCGACCTTCTCGCTCGACCCGATTGTAGGGCTAACGATGCTCTTGGGGATCTACGGCTCGTCCATGTACGGCGGCGCGATCCCGGCGGTTCTGATCAACACGCCCGGTACGGCGGTGAATGCTTTGACCTCCTATGATGGCTACCCGATGACCGAGCGGGGCGAGGCGCACCGCGCTGTGTCATTGGCCTATTCGGCATCCTTCTGGGGTGGCATCTTCGGCATTCTGTGCCTGATCCTGCTGTCACCCGTCCTGGCCCTGATCGCGCCCATGTTCGGCTCGCGCGAGATTTTCTTGGCTGCATTGCTGGGCATCATCCTCGTGATCCTTGCCCATCGGGGGCAAATCATGGCGGCGGGGTTGCTGGCGATGTTCGGGATATTCCTGCAAACCGTTGGCCTGGACGCAGTGACCTACACTCAGCGCTATACGTTTGGCTATTCCTTCCTGTCATCTGGGGTGAACCTGATTGTGGTGGTGCTGGGGCTGTTCGCCTTGTCCCAAGCCTTCTTCCTGCTGACCGCCCCCGACAACAGCCCCGATGCCAAACCCATCACAGGCCGCATGGGCGCAGGGATCAAAGAGCTGCTGGGCCATAAACGTGTGGCGACGGTCGCATCAGGGTTCGGAGTGATCCTTGGCATGATCCCCGGCACGGGCGAATTCACGGCGCAGTTCATGTCTTACACTTACGCGCAGAAGACATCCAAAGAGCCTGAAAACTTCGGCAAAGGGTCGCCCGAAGGGTTAATCGCATCCGAGGCCGCCAACAATGCCGTGCCCGCCGCCGCGATGATCCCGCTTTTGGCGCTGGGCATTCCGGGTGAGGCGCTGACGGCGATGATGCTGTCTGTTTTCTATGTCCACAACGTGATCCCCGGCCCGCAACTGTTCCAGAACAACATTGATCTGGTCTATGGCCTCTATTTTGCGCTGATCGCTTTGAACGTCATTGTGATGGTGTTCCTGCTGTTTTCAACGAACCTCCTGACCAGGATCATCCGCGTGCCGACACGGTTCCTTGGGGTGATGATCCTGCTGCTGTCTTTTGTGGGCGTCTATTCCCTGCGCAACTCGCTGACCGACTGCATGATCGCCGCTGGGTTCGGGGTGCTGGGCCTGATCCTCAAGCGGCTGAACCTGCCGATTGTGCCGATCATTCTGGGGATGGTGTTGGGCGGCATTATGGAGGTGAAGCTGCGCTCCGCCCTGCCGCGCTTGAAGACCCCTCTGGATGTGATCGACCGACCCATTGCGGCCATTCTGTTCTGTATGATCCTTCTGGTGCTGGCGCTGCATCTGCGCACCCTCATCAAAGAATGGCGCGCGCATCAGCCCGAAGACGATCACGACTTACACGATACCCAGACGAGATAGCCAGATGGACCAAACAAAGATCGACGCGCTCCGCGCCTTGCCTGTCCTTGCCTTCGATCACCTGATTGATGGAAAACATGTGCCTGCATCGGACGGCGGGCGGATGGACATTATCTCACCCATTGATGGCACGGGATTGACCACGACGGCTGCGGGGACGGCTGCGGACATGGAGGCAGCCATTGCCTCGGCCCGCGCGGCATTTGAGGATGGGCGCTGGTCGGGGCAACCGCCGGCCGCGCGCAAGAAGGTGCTGATGAAATGGGCCGATCTGATCGAGGCAAATGCCTTGGAACTGGCGGTTCTGGGTGTGCGCGACAACGGGACCGAGATCGGCATGGCCCTAAAGGCCGAGCCTGGGTCGGCGGCGGCCACAATTCGCTACTATGCCGAGGCGCTGGACAAGATTTACGGCGAAATCGCCCCGACTGCGGGCGACATTCTGGGCATGATCCACAAGGAACCTGTGGGCGTAGTCGGCGCAATCATCCCATGGAACTTCCCAATGATGATCGGCGCATGGAAGCTGGGGCCAGCCTTGGCAATGGGCAATTCCGTTGTTCTGAAACCTGCGGAAACTGCATCCCTATCCCTGATGCGGATGGCGGAACTGGCGCTTGAAGCGGGTCTACCACCCGGCGTGCTGAACGCCGTGACCGGCGAAGGCCGCGTGGTGGGTGAAACGCTTGGTCTTTCGATGGATGTGGACGTGTTGGTGTTCACGGGCTCAGGTGCCACAGGGCGGCGGCTGATGGAGTATTCGGCACGGTCCAACATGAAACGGGTCTATCTGGAACTGGGCGGCAAATCCCCCAATATTGTTTTCGCGGATGCGCCAAACCTTGATGAGGCCGCTAAGGTCGCAGCGGCTGGAATTTTCCGCAATGCAGGGCAAGTCTGCGTTGCAGGCTCGCGCCTGTTGGTCGAGGCGTCCATTCACGATGACTTTGTCACCGCAGTCGCCAAGGCCGCAGAGGCCATGCGCGTGGGTGACCCACTCAAGGTTGACACCCATATTGGCGCAATCAATTCCGAAGTGCAGTTGAAGGCGAACCTAGGCTTTGTCGAAACCGCTACCGCCGAGGGCGGACAGGTCGTCACCGGCGGCTCGCGCATACTAGAGGAGACCGGTGGCACCTACATGGCCCCGACAATTGTCACCGGCGTGACCCGCGATGCGACGTTGGCCCAGAAAGAAGTGTTCGGACCGGTTTTGGGCGTGACAGCGTTTCAGAATGAAGACGAGGCGATCTCGCTCGCCAATTCGACTGTTTACGGTCTGGCAGGGGCGGCATGGACGGCGAACCTAGGCCGCGCCCACCGCATGGTCCGCGCGGTACGCACGGGGGTCATGCACATCAACACCTATGGCGGAGCGGATGGCACTGTGCCGCTGGGAGGCGTGGGGCAGTCTGGCAATGGTGCTGACAAGTCCCTGCATGCCATCGAGAAATATGTGAACCTCAAGACCGCGTGGATCAAATTATGAGCGACACCAAAACAATTCTGGTCATCGGGACCTATGACACCAAAGATGATGAGTTGGGGTATCTCGCCGGCGTGATCCGCGATCAGGGCGGGCGGGTCGTGACCATGGATGTGTCGGTGCTCGGGGATCCATCCCAGCCCACGGACTACTCCAAACATGATGTGGCCGCCGAGGGCGGAAGCTCAATCCAGGCAGCCATCGACAGTGGCGATGAAAACCACGCGATGCAGATCATGGCCAAGGGTGCGAGCCTGTTGGCCGCGCGTTTACACGCCGAGGGCAAATATGACGGGATTATCGTGCTGGGCGGCACGATGGGCACCGATCTGGCGCTGGATGTGGCGTCTGCCCTTCCGCTTGGGGTGCCGAAGTACATCGTGTCCACAGTTTCGTTCTCTCCGTTGATCCCTGCCGAACGGCTGGCGGCTGATACACAAATGATCCTCTGGGCTGGCGGGCTCTATGGGCTCAATTCTGTGTGCAAGGCATCTCTGTCGCAGGCTGCGGGCGGGGTCCTGGGCGCGGCCAGAGCCGTGCAAAGGCCGGATCCCGACAAACCGCTGATCGGGATGACCTCGCTGGGCACCTCGGCTTTGAAATATGTGATCCCTCTGAAGCCTGCGCTGGAAGAGCGTGGATTTGAAGTGGCCGTGTTCCATGCGACTGGCATGGGCGGGCGCGCTTATGAAAGTCTCGCCGAGCAGGGGGCCTTTGCCTGTGTCTTTGACTTCTGCACGCAAGAATTGGGCAACCACGTACATGGCTCTAACATCTCGGCCGGGGCGGATCGTTTGACCAACGCCGGAGCCAGCGGGACGCCGCAAATCGTGGCGCCGGGATGCTATGACTTGGTGGACGTCGTTGGATGGCAACCCATCGACAGCAAATGGGATGCGCATATGAAACATGCGCACAACCGCTTGATCACCTCGATTGTCCTGCAAGCGGATGAAACCAAACGCGTCGCGCGCGCGCATTGCGAACAATTGGCAAAGGCCACAGCACCGACAGCATTGATCCTTCCGGAACACGGGCTGGGTGAGTGGGACCGCGAAGGCGCCGATTTGTATAACCCCGATGGTCTTTCCGCGTTTCTGGCCGAATTCGAAACGCATGTCCCTGACACCGTAGCGACCCACCGCCTACCTTGTCACATCAACGATGCGGCCTTCGCAGACAAGGCGCTCGAGATTTTAGACGGCTGGCGCGCCGATGGGACAATCAATGTCTAGGTCTGTGCCCCCGGGTCCAGCCGGGTCAGCAGATCGAGAAGGGTCTCATAGTCTTGGTCACCCAGCGTTTCCTTAAAACCCGCCACGATCATCGCCGCCTGCGGCGCATGGTCGTCGATGATTTTCTGACCCATGGCGGTGATTTCGATGAACTGTCGGCGTCGGTCTTTGTCATCACGGGTTTGAGTGACGAAGCCTTTGTCGCGTAAGGTCGCGGCGATCCGTGTCAAACTGGGAAACAACAGGCTCGATCGGTCCGCAAGGGTCTTGGTATCCATCCGGCCAAATTCGGCCAACACGCGCAACACGCGCCACTGCTGTTCTGTGATACCGGTCTCCGACAGCATTTCACGGATAGGGGACATCACCCCCTCGCGGGCGCGAATGAGTGCGATGGGGAGGGATCGGTTGGTTGGCGGGAACGATTTGGTCATGAAACCTGATGTGCTCTTACGGTGAAGTATTGACAACCACTATGTCCGCTACTTAACTTGGCAACAATTAACATGTTAAGGAAATGACATGCCGCACTTTCAGATCGATTATTCCGGCAACCTTGAGGATGTCGTGGATATGAGCGCGCTGTGCGAAGCGATCAGAGCGGCGGCGGCTGAGGTTGAGACCTTTCCAACCGCTGGTATCCGCGTGCGCGCCACCCGAGTGGATCACGTTGCGATGGCGGATGGAGATGCAAAGCACGGATTTATCGACCTAAGCGTGCGGCTGCGCGAAGGGCGGACGGATCAGGTCAAGCAACACGCCATCGCTTGCATCTTTGCCGCCCTCAAAGACTTCATGGCCCCTGCGATGGAAACACGGTCTATCGCCCTATCGGCCGAGATGCGCGACATTGATGCCGCGCTTTCACCCAAATTCGGAAACGTCCGCGACCATATGGAGGACAGCGCATGAGCGTTCTTGACGACAACAATGCAAAACTTGATGGCTATCTCGCGCGGTTCCGCGAGACCGGTATTCAGAACCGCATCGCGGGCGCGGATGCGGCAGGTTCAATGGGGGTGTTTCAAACCACCTCGCCGGTCGACATGTCGGTAATCTGCGATGTGGCCCATGGTGCTGCCGCCGACATTGATCAGGCCGCGAATGCGGCGCATGACGCCTTTGCCGCGTGGCGCGATATGCCTGCGGGCGAGCGCAAGAAGATCCTCATCCGTATTGCCGAAGGGATCGAAGTCCGCGCCGAAGAGATCGCACTGTGCGAATGCTGGGACACGGGCCAGGCCTATAAGTTCATGTCCAAGGCCGCCCTGCGTGGGGCCGAGAACTTCCGCTATTTCGCCGATCAGGTTGTGCAGGCGCGCGATGGTCAGCATCTGAAATCACCAACGTTGATGAACATCACCACCCGTGTGCCGATTGGGCCGGTAGGGGTCATCACCCCGTGGAACACACCGTTTATGCTGTCCACATGGAAGATTGCGCCAGCTTTGGCGGCAGGCTGTACGGTGGTTCACAAACCGGCCGAAGCCTCGCCGCTGACCGCCAGACTACTCGTGGAAATCGCTGAGGCTGCTGGCCTGCCGCCCGGCGTGCTGAACACCGTCAACGGCTTTGGCGAAGGTGCCGGTAAGGCGCTGTGCGAACATCCCAAGATCAAAGCCATCGCCTTTGTCGGCGAAAGCCGCACGGGCAGCCTGATCACCAAACAGGGGGCCGACACGCTCAAGCGGAACCACCTTGAACTGGGGGGCAAGAACCCGGTCATCGTGTTTGATGATGCAGATCTCGACCGCGCCCTCGATGCGGCGATCTTCATGATCTATTCAATCAACGGCGAGCGGTGCACGTCGTCCTCGCGGCTTTTGGTGCAGGATACCATCCGCGAGGAATTCGAAGCCAAGCTGATCGAACGGGTCAACAACATTCGCGTGGGTCACCCGCTGGACCCGGCAACGGAAATCGGCCCGCTTGTGACCGAAGAACATTTCAACAAAGTCACCAGCTATTTCGACATCGCCAAACAGGACGGCGCCACGGTTGCAGCCGGGGGCGAAGTTGTGGGCGATGAAGGGTACTTCGTCCGTCCCACCCTGTTCACCCAGGCCCACAACAAGATGCGCATCGCGCAGGAAGAGATCTTTGGCCCTGTTCTGACGTCAATCCGGTTTTCGACCGAAGAAGAGGCGCTGGAGATGGCCAATGACACCGCCTATGGCCTCACGGGTTATGTCTGGACCAACGATCTGACCCGCGCCTTGCGGTTTACCGACAAGCTGGAGGCAGGGATGATCTGGGTGAATTCCGAAAATGTCCGCCACCTGCCCACTCCATTTGGTGGCGTCAAAGCCAGCGGCATCGGCCGCGATGGCGGGGACTGGTCGTTCGAATTCTACATGGAACAAAAGCACATCGGCTTTGCCACCGGTCAGCATAAAATCACGAAACTGGGCGCGCTCAAGTAGCGACGCGATAGCGAATAGAAAAGGGAGCACTCTGATGCCCGTACCTGCGCCAAACCTATACCCCGATTTCAACACGATCCGGCTCAGCCACGTCTGCCTGAACGTCAAAGACCTCGCCGCATCGCGCAAGTTCTACACCGATATCCTTGGCCTGCAGGTCACCGACGAAAGCGAGAGCCACGTCTATCTGCGCGCCATGGAAGAACGGGGCCACCACTGCGTGATCCTGCAGAAGTCCGACCAGCCGGGCACGGTAGAAGTCATGGGTTTCAAGACCTTTGACGAGGCGGACCTCGACAAGGCGGAGACCTATTTCAAGTCCAAAGGCCGACCAACCGAGTGGGTCGAGCGCCCGTATCAGGGCCGCACGCTACTGACGTCAGACAACATGGGCATCCCGCTGGAATTTTATCACAAGATGGACCGGCTGGAGCCCATTCATCAAAAATACGCGCTCTATCGCGGGGTCAAACCGCTGCGGATCGACCATTTCAACTGCTTTAGCCACGATGTTGATGCGTCGGTCGATTTCTATTCCGACTTTGGCTTCCGTGTGACCGAATACACCGAAGATGAAGAGAGCAAAAAACTCTGGGCCGCATGGATGCACCGCAAAGGTGGCGTGCATGACATGGCCTTTACCAGTGGGACCGGCCCGCGCATGCACCATGTGGCGTTCTGGGTGCCAACGCCGCTGAACATCATCGACCTGCTGGACCTGATGGCGACGACTGGCTACGTGGACAATATCGAACGCGGCCCCGGACGGCATGGGATTTCCAATGCGTTCTTCCTCTATATCCTTGACCCCGATGGCCACCGGATTGAGATTTATTGCTCGGATTATCAGACGGTTGACCCCGATCTTGAGCCCATTAAGTGGGACCTCAAGGACCCCCAGCGCCAAACCCTCTGGGGCGCGGCTGCACCGGAAAGTTGGTTCAAGCACGGGACGCAGTTTGTGGGCGTCGACCTCAAGGATCCTGAATTGAACGCCAGCCCGATCATCGCGCCATGACCCTGACCTTAAAGAATCCGTCGCTGTTGCGGCAGGCCGCCCGTGTGGGCACCCGCTGGATCGCCGCAGACGGTCAAGGGGTCGCCGTCACCAACCCAGCCACCGGTGATGTGCTGGGCCATGTCCCCAAGTTGGGGCGGGTAGAGACGCAAGAGGCGATCGAAGCGGCCCAAACCGCCCAAGAGGCGTGGGCCGCGCGCACGGCAAAGGATCGAAGCGCGGTTCTGCGCCGTTGGTTCGATCTTATGATGGAAAACCAGTCTGATCTGGCCCAAATCCTGACGGCGGAACAAGGCAAACCCCTGGCCGAAGCGGCGGGGGAAATCGCATATGGCGCATCCTTTATCGAGTGGTTCGCCGAAGAAGCCCGGCGCGCCTATGGCGACATCACGCCCGGCCATGCGCCCGACAAACGGATCTTGTCGGTCAAGCAACCCATCGGCGTTGTCGCGGCGATCACGCCATGGAACTTCCCGAACGCCATGATCACGCGCAAGGCAGGACCCGCCTTTGCCGCCGGTTGCGCCATGGTGCTAAAGCCTGCGGGCCAAACGCCGTTTTCAGCGATTGCACTGGCGGTGCTGGCCGAAGAAGCAGGGTTGCCCGAAGGGTTGTTTTCGGTCCTGACCGGCTCTGCTCGCGAAATTGGGTCGGCCATGACCGACAGCCCCGTCGTGCGCAAACTGACCTTTACCGGGTCCACTGAGGTCGGCGCGCAGCTCTATGCCCAATGTGCGCCGACGATCAAGAAGCTCGGGCTCGAACTGGGCGGGAACGCACCCTTCATCGTGTTCGATGACGCCGACCTTGATGCGGCTGTCGAGGGTGCTGTGATCGCGAAATTCCGCAACAACGGGCAAACCTGTGTCTGTGCGAACAGAATTTACGTTCAATCGGGGACCTACAACGCTTTTGCAGACAAGCTGGCGGCCAAGGTCGCGGCTTTGCCCACGGGCAACGGATTTGACGAAGGCGTGATCTTTGGCCCGCTCATTGACGATGCAGCCGTGACCAAGGTGACGGACCACATCTCGGATGCGACAGCCAAAGGAGCCAAGGTGATCCATGGCGGCTCACCCCATGCCCTTGGCGGGACCTTCTTTGAGCCGACGATCCTTACAGATGTGACAGCCGACATGGCCGTCGCCACCGAAGAAACCTTTGGCCCGGTGGCCCCTCTGTTCCGGTTTGACACCGAAGCAGAGGTCATTGCCGCAGCCAATGACACCGAGTTCGGTTTGGCCTCTTACTTCTACAGCCGTGACCATGCGCGCGTCTGGCGCGTGTCCGAGGCGCTGGACTATGGCATGGTTGGCGTGAACACGGGTCCGATTTCAACCGCCGAGGCCCCGTTTGGCGGGGTCAAAATGTCCGGTCTGGGCCGCGAAGGATCGCGCCACGGGCTCGATGATTTCCTTGAACTGAAATACATCTGCATGGGTGGGATCGAGGACGCTTAAGCAATGGACTGGGAGGACCATCCGATGAAATTTGCAACATACACAAGCGGCGGAAAAACATTCTACGGCGCCGTTACCGAGGCTGGCATGATCGCCCTGAACGATGCCTTCGCTCAGTGGCCCACATTGTTTGACGCCGTGCAGGCCGGCGGCCTTGCTGACCTTGGCGCAGCGGCAGAGGGACAATCCGTCACCCACACCGATTTTCAATATGAGATGGTTTTACCCAATGCCCGCCGCATCCTGTGTGTGGGCGTGAACTTCCCGGACCGAAATGCGGAATACAAAGACGGGTCCGAGCAGCCGAAATACATGTCGCTCTTTCCGCGTTTTGCCAGCGGGTTCACAGGGCATGATTGCCCGCTGGTCCGCCCTCCGGAAAGCCCGCAGTTGGACTACGAAGGCGAGGTGGCCATTGTGATCGGTAAAGGCGGCCGCCGCATTGCGCAGGCCGATGCCTATGACCATATCGCGGCTCTGACGATCTGCAACGAAGGCACGATCCGTGACTGGGTCCGGCACGCGAAATTCAATGTTACCCAAGGCAAAAACTGGGACAATTCGGGGGCGATTGGCCCATGGCTTGTGCCCTTTACCGACGCGGCCCAGTTGGACGACGCCCGCATCATTACCCGCGTCAATGGCGAGGTGCGGCAAGACGATGTTCTGTCCCGCATGATGCACCCGATCCGGCGCGAGATTGAATACATCTCGACCTTCATGACGCTGCAGCCCGGCGATATCATCGTCACCGGCACGCCTACTGGGTCCGGCGCGCGACTGGACCCGCCGCAATTCCTGAAACCCGGCGACGTGGTCGAGGTTGAGGTGAACACCATCGGCACATTGCGCAATACGATTGAGGACGAGCAGCTATGACGCCCCAAGATCACGCCCAAGCCGCCGCCGACCTTTTGCAAGCCGAAGCGACTGGCGAACAGATCGGCCTGTTGACCAAGCGCCATCATGAGATGGGGATGGATGATGCCTATGCCGTGCAAAACGCCATCTACCGCGCCAAGCTGGACCAAGGGCGATCTGTGGTGGGGTGGAAAATCGGGCTTACGTCCAAGGCCATGCAATATGCGCTGAACATCGACATCCCGGACAGTGGCATCCTGTTCGACGACATGGTGTTTGACCATGGCGCGACGGTGCCCAAGGGGCGTTTCATCCAACCACGGATCGAGGCGGAAATCGCCTTTGTGATGAAATCACCCATCGGCGGCGCAGATGTGACCCGCGACGACGTGATTGCGGCGACAGACTATGTCGCGCCCTCCATCGAAATCCTCGACACGCGCATCCTGCGCATCGACCCTCAGACCAAGGCGACGCGCACTGTCTATGACACGATCAGCGACAATGCTGCCAATGCGGGGATCGTTCTGGGGCCAGAGCGTCATCCGATTGATGCCTTTGACCTGCGCTGGGTCGGCGCGATCACGTCCCGAAATGGCGAGGTTGAGGAAACCGGCCTAGGGGCAGGGGTGCTGAATGATCCGGTTGAAAGTGTTGTCTGGCTGGCCCGCCGTATGGCCCAATATGGCCAAAGTATTGAACCGGGTCAGATCATCCTGTCGGGCAGTTTCATTCGTCCGATAGAATGCCCATCAGGCGCCGAGATTCATGCTGACTTCGGCCCCTTCGGCACTGTTGATATCAGCTTTGCCTGAGAGGAGCACCAATGCCCGCACCGCATAATCCATTCAAAGCCGCCATCGCCAAAGGAGAGCTGCAACTGGGCTGCTGGCTTGGGCTGGCCGATCCTTACATTGCCGAAATCAGCGCAGGGGCCGGTTTTGATTGGCTGCTGATTGACGGTGAACATGCGCCCAATGATCTTCGGTCCATCACGGCGCAGCTGCAAGTGATCGCCGGACGCGGCAGCCATGCCATGGTGCGCCCACCCATCGGCGAGACGTGGATCATCAAACAACTGCTGGACGCAAGCGCCCAATCCCTGCTGATCCCCATGGTCGAAAGTGGCCCACAGGCGCAGGCGCTGGTCGATGCCGTCACCTATCCGCCCCACGGCGTGCGCGGTGTGGGGTCGGCCCTTGCCCGCGCCTCGGACTTTGCCGCGATTGGCGATTACCTGACCACAGCGCGAGAGCAGATTTGCCTGCTGGCACAGGTCGAAAACCAAAAGGGCATGGACGCTTTGGACGACATTCTGGCGGTCGAGGGGCTGGACGGTGTGTTCATCGGCCCATCCGATCTGGCCGCGGATATGGGATATATCGGCAAGCCCGGGCAGGCCGAGGTCAAAGCGAGGGTTCTGGACGCAATCCAGCGGATCGTCGCGGCGGGCAAGGCGGCGGGCATCCTGACGCTGGATAAAGAGTTACAGGCGCAATGCCGCGCCTTAGGCGCTACTTTCGTCGCGACGGAGATCGATGTGACGCTCTTCGCCCGCAATATGCGGACATCCGCGGCGGACGCGGCAAAGCGGCTCAAGTAGCCGAGCGACGTTTCGGGGAAAAGGCGGGGCTGATGCCCCGCTTTCCTAGTTTTGTTCGATCATGAAGTGGTCAAAAAACGCTGCCAGCTCTTCATGCTCCGTGATCGGCAGGATGTTCGCCACATGCTGATCCGGTCGCACCACCACCATAAGGCCACCGTTGCGTGTGGAAATGACCTCATCGTCCACGACATAGCCATACGGCAACATCTGAAAGAGGCTCATTTCATCCTTGCGCCAGCTCGGTTCGATCAACGAGCGGGCAAGGGTCCACAAATCCTGTGCAGCAGGCTTAGGCACTATAGTAATCTCCCCCATGATGCTGGCGGTTTTTGGTGCGCGGAGTTTTGGAAAGGGTTACGGACAGGACGCGGAAGAAAGCCGGTTCCCATTCGTAAAAGAGGCGAAGCCCGGTGTAGAAAACAAAACCCGCAATGATTGCTGGCGCTATCCCGAACATGAAGAACGACAGCATTGTCATCCCGAGGATCACCAGCAGATAGATCACGGGTAGGCCGCCCCATTCTGCGGGGCGGCTCAGGCCGCGAAAGACCGTATTGCGGCGCGGCATCAATCAGGCTCCGATGAACGTATCAGCGAGGCCGATAACAGCACCGACGACGATAGCGATTACAGGGCCTTTCAACGAACCCCAGCCGAACACGTAGGCGAGACAGCCCCAGATGAAGCCGACAGCGGCAAGGCTGACGCCAACGACCTTCGAGTCGGCCAGCGTTTCGTTGATGAAATCGCCAATGGCATCTTGCAGCCAGCCAGCGGAGGCCGGTGCAGCACTGACGACAATCAGAACCAGCGCGAAGAACGCGGTCTGTTGGATGAAGTGGGTTTTGTTCATGAGGAAGTGCTCACTTTGCTTAGGATGATCCGCACGTAGTTGCGGGTTTCGGTGAAGGGGGGGACGCCGCCATATTCGACGACGCGGTGAGGCCCGGCGTTGTAGGCGGCAAGCGCCAGCTTCCAGGTTCCGAACGCGTGGTACTGCGCCGCCAAATAGCGGGCACCACCGTCGAGATTTTCTGCGGGGTTCTTTGGGTTCACGCCCAGGTTTTTTGCCGTTCCCGGCATGAGCTGCGCGAAACCGATTGCACCCTTGGGCGACCGGGCATCAGCCCGATACCGGCTTTCCTGCCAGACCAGCGCCATGAAAAGCTCAGCCGGAATGTCATGCCGGTCTGCCGCTGCATGGATTTCTTTGACGATCCGCTCCTGCGACCAACCACCCGAGGCGTTGCGAGGTCGCGGTGCTTTACCCGCAATCTCGATCTTTGCTGTCCGCTTGGCCTTGGGTGCTTCGGGCTGTTCTTCAAGCGTGTATTCACGCATCCGGATCGGACGAACGACGCCATCAACGATTTCTGCCCGCGCACCGTTCAGAAACACACTGCCATCGGGCTCGTATTCGATGACCTGGGCGGTAACGCCGGTTCCGACGAGCGCAAACAAAGACCAAATGGCGTTGAGCTGGCGTCCGTTTTCAGTGAAGATTTTGGAAAAGCTGCTCACGAGTTCGCTCTCACAAATAGGTCAGCAAAATTTACATAATTACTATTATGTGGTTCGGTATTGGATCATCTGAGCAGCAAGAAATTGGATGCCGGGACACAGCACTGAGCCTTTCGCGGGCTTCGTAGGCAGCCAGCGTTCAGCTCGGATCAATCAGCCTGAAGGTCTGACCAAAGTGTAAAGCCTCGGAACCAGATTGGTCTGGCTCCGGGCCTGACGGCCCTTCGCATTGCTCAGAAAGCAATCATCCAACAGATCCGGCGGGGCGCAAGGCCCA
>NZ_JBXWNG010000019.1:0-37723 GCF_059610245.1 Ruegeria sp. YTSA075
TCCAAATCCCGGTAAGACACACCGTAGCGTAGGTAGAAGAAAACCGCGTGCAAAATCACGTCTTTCGGAAAATGCGCGCCCTTAAATGAAATCGCCACGGTTTGCTCCTGTCATTTTCCAGCATGCGTTACCAGAACTGGTTTGGATCTGACAGGTGGGGACGGAGTTTGCGACAGAACCCGGTCAACGTCCAATCGATGATGTCGCGTTGCGCGTGACTGCCGCCAAACGAGTTCGCGATAAACCGCGCACCATGAAGCGCTTCGGTCGCATCTTCGTAGCGGCTCTGCCAAAATGCCCGGAACCCTTCGATCAAGGGCAGCCCTGTTGCTGCGGCCCACCGCGATGTCTCGCCGCCACCGGCGGGTGCATTGCGATATTGATCAACGATACGATCGACCTCTTCATCGCGACCGGATCCCAGATAGGCCATGGCTGCGTGCCAATCATTGAACGGGTACAGCTTGCCATCGGCGTGGTTGTCCCAGCACGCTGCAACATCGGCCCAGCGGTCGGAAATGTCGTGATCTTCCAGATGCAAGCGCCACAGCAAGGCCGAGGCATCGACCAAATCCAGTGCCACGTCGCTTTTTCCTTCGCGGATCCGCGCATCGTACAGCTTGATCGCCTCATTGGCCTGACCAAGGTCGAGGTGATAAAGCGCCTTGTGCCACCAGTTGTGGACTTTAAAGAAGTTGTCATCACCCGACCAATTCAGTTCGCGCGACGCCATCCATTCGATGCCGTCCTCAGCACGCCCCTGCATTTCCAGCACATGCGCGACAGCGTGCTGCGCCCAGCAGTCTAAGGGATCGCGTTCAATCGCTTCCCGACCGACGGCTTCAGCACGGCCATAATCACCAGTCTCTTCCAGCCCAAAGGAGTACATGCCCAAGAGGATGGAATAGCCCGGCTGGTCTTCCGACCACTTCGGTAGGACCCGCGCAATTCGGTCCCGCATGTCGCGCGCATTGGCGCGGTAAAAGTCCATCAGGTGTCCAGCTTGCAGGCCCAGAATGTCGTGTGGAAACGACATGTTGTGACGATCCAGCTTGACGGCAGCTTCTGTCCAATTGTTGGCAAGAAGCGCATTCAGGGCATCGACATGCGATCGTTCCAGGTCGGATTTGGCAAGTGGGCGGACTGTCGCCAAAATGTTCCGTGCCTCGACCGCGGCATCAGGCTCGGTTGCCAATCCGAACAGATAGGCTTTCAGAATATACGGCATCGCAAAGTCCGGAGCGGCCTCAATCGCCTGGTCGACCAGCGCCACGGGATCGCCCCTGTAGATGTTGAACGCGCGCATGGCGGCGTTGAAATAGTCTGCGGCGACTTCTTTTGAGCCCGCAGCAGGCCAGTTTCCGGACAATCTCGTTTCTTGATGGGACATGTCATTCTCCAAACTCTTTTTTGACTGGGCGGATTGCCCGAATGCGATGGCTCTACCGCGCCGCCGCCTGCTCTGCTTGAAGCCAACTGGGAGATTTTTGGGAGATCATTGGAAATCTGTATTTGAGACTTCACTTGGGATAAAATGGCAAGACCGAGGGAGCAGTACGAGAATGCGATACGAGTTTGATGCCTTTACGTTAGACACTGACACCCGCGAGCTTCGCCATGGTGCGACCGCTGCCGCGCTTGAGCCGCAAGTCTTTGATCTGTTAGTTCTTTTGCTTGAAAATCGCCATCGGGTGGTTTCCAAGGATGAGATTGTCCAACGCGTATGGTTTGGACGCGTGGTTTCGGACTGGACCATCCTCGGCCGCGTAAAATCGCTACGTCAGGCATTGGGCGATGATGGGAGCGCTCAGAAATACGTTCGTACGTTGCGCGGGCAAGGGTTTCGCTTTGTGGCACCCGCCAAATTGGTATCGGTAGAAAGTGCCACGGCACTGGAAGCGTCTGAAACAGCCGAGCAGAAAACAGTCGGGGCGCCACCATGTATCGCGGTATTGCCGTTTTCGGCGATCGGCGACCTGGAGATCGGAAGATCACTGGCGGATGCAGTCCCGCGCGAATTGATCAGATCGCTTTCTAGTGTGCGTTGGTTACGTGTCATTGCACACGGATCGTCATTCAGGTTCCGAGGACAGACGATTGAGTTTGAAGACGTAAAGTCTCTACTGGGTGCACAGTACTGCATCTCGGGAATGGTGGAGGCGTTGGCTGGCCGTCTCTATGTGGATGTAGAAATGGCCGATACCCGTACCAGTGAGGTCGTCTGGGCAATTCGAAAAGAAGCCCCGATTGACGAGGTGCAACGTTTGCGAACCGAAATAGCCGGGGCCGTGCTCAATATCTCTGAATTTGAGCTTCCCGAACACGAGGCGCGACTTCTGGAAGTGGATGATGCAGAAAACCTGGATGCATGGTCATCTTTGCATCTGGGAATTCGTCATATGTATCGGTTCAACAAGTCAGATACAGAAATAGCCCGAAAGATGTTCGAACGTGCTGTAACACTGGAACCAACATTGGCACGCGCGCACGCTGGAGTTTCCTTCACCACTTTTCAACGCGTGTTTCTGGGGTATTCGTCCGACCTCGCCGCGGACCGACTGGCTGCCAGGCGCAGCGCCGAAGAAAGTGTTCTACTTCAACCGCGTGACCCGTTTTCGAATGTTGTGATGGGCAGAAGCCTATGGCTGACAGGAGATACAGAAGCGAGTAAGCCGTGGTTTGACCGGGCGGTCCTTGAAAGTCCAAATTACGCATTTGGCCGTTACGCTTCCAGTTGGGCAAAGGTTTTCACATCGGACTACGCAGGTGGAAACGAAATGACCGACCTTGCCATTGCACTTAGCCCGCTTGACCCGCTTCGAGGCGGCATGCTCTGCAATAAGATGTGGATCGCGCTTGCCGGGAAGGACTATGATGCTGCCGTTCAGTGGGCACAGCAAACCGCGCTGACTCCTGGTGCGCATGCGGGCCACGCGATGTTTGCGGCGATGACAAACCGTTTGGTTGGCAATAATGATGGTGTGTCGCGGTGGTTAAAAGAAACAAAGCGCCGAAACCCGGGGTTCAGCAAAGCAAAGGCAAAGGCTCTGGTTCCTAGTAGTCACACCGAATTTCGTGCCCTAACTGAAGAGGCTGCGATCGCGCTTGGTCTTCCCGACTAGTGGTCGCGACGCAAAATTGGAATTGGCGCGAGCTGCAAAGTGCATCTTCGGCATTTGGTGCATGAGCAGACGTCGGTTTGGTCATATGATCGAGATTCGCATGACCTAGTTGCGAAAGTCTGAATTGGGGTGCCCTCCGACGCTCAAACAAAACAATGGCCCAAATCTGATGGGGCGCTCTAGAGGTCCGCTTTAGGGAAGCTGCAACGCAGCTATGCTGAGTGGGATGGATGTCGCCTTTGGGCCGGCCGTTGCACTACAACATCACGCGCCTGCCATATGCTGAACCAGCGAGGTCAGTTGTTTTTCGCCGTGACCGTCATCCCATGCCGCCTTTGTACGGTCATGTATCAACTGAATAAAGTCGGCCGGAGCATTTAGAGAAAGGTAAGTCTTCAACGCATCCTCCTGCGCCAATGCGTAGACTTTCAACGAGGCTTCGGCACTGTCGTAATCTTCGACCGGAACAGTTCTGGCAAAGAGATCATGGTAGTCATTGACCAATTTGATCGTTGCAGGGAGTTGGTCGACATAAACCTGCATCGGGATGCCCGCGCTCTGGCAGACAAGTGCACCGTAGATCATTCCAAACATGAACCCCTGCCGAACCGTGAACAGGCCGGCAAAGAGCGCGGCAAGTGCTGCTGGTTTCTCTCCAACATGCGCGGACTTTCCACCCAATTCTCTGATGATGCCGCCATAACGGTCCCAGGTTCCGGCACTGCCCACTGTGAGGATTGTGGTTTCGGCGCCGCCAATGCCGGATGGGTAGGCGTTGATCATGCCCAGCATGTAACTGGTCCCCTGTTTCTCCAGTATGGCGACCAGTCTGTCGGCATCCGAAGTATCACCCGTGCTCATGTCGCAGATGGTCTTATCCTTCAGCGAAACGCTCAGCCCGCTGACCAGTTCAACAGTCTCCTTGTGGCTCTTGATACAGATGATGACAAAATCAGACGTCGCAACGGCATCATCCGGTGAAGAGCAGATCGTGGCTCCAGCCTCAGCGAAAACCGCTGCCTTTTCCGACGTGCGGTTCCAAACGCCGACATCGTGGCCTGCCTTGAGCAGGCAATGCGCCAGCGCTGAACCCATATTGCCCATTCCCAATACAGCAAGTTTCATAGTGTTTGCCTCCTCTGTCTGCCAATGAATTCCTGCACCAGCATGCGCCGGCATTGGGGGATCACATAGTTGTAAATTCTTCTATATTGTTAGATGATCTAACTTATGGATTGGCGCACGCTTCCCTCTTTGACATCTCTCAGAGCCTTCGCCGCCGCTGCCGAGTTGCGAAATCTGACCCGGGCGGCAGAGGCACTGAACGTGACCCATTCCGCAGTCAGCCAGCAAATCCGCGGGCTCGAACAACATCTGGGCACCCGGCTTATTACTCGTACCCGACATGGCATTTCTCTGACATCGCAAGGCGAATTCCTGTCAGCTGGCCTGCTTGAAGCCTTCGCTGAAATGGCCTCCGTGACTGAGAGCGTGTCGAGTGCAGAGTCGGTTCAACCGTTGGTGGTTAGCGCGACTCCGATGTTTTCAAGCGCGTTCCTCATGCCGCGTCTGTCGACGTTCATTGACGAATTTCCCAATATCGAGTTGAGGATCGATTCAACGATCCAAGCTGTCGACCTCAAGCCGGGTGGAATTGATATGGCCATCCGATATGGAACAGGTCGCTGGCCAGGGCTTGTCTCGCAGATACTGCTTCCCGGTTGTCTGACAGTTGTCGCTTCGAGCGAACTGATAGGCAACCGAGTGCTGAGCGACCCGATTGAGTTGCTCGATTTCACGCTTCTTCAGGAACAAGCGTCAGTCGAGTTTGACTTGTGGTTGGAAAAGGTCGGAATTGCGCCCGACGCCGAACGGAGAGTTGTCCGCATGCCCGGCAACATGCTGCTGGATGGCATCCGCCGAGGTGACGGTATCGGAGCGACGGTTCCTGCCTTTATCTCTGACGAATTGAAGTCAGGACAACTCGTGGCGCTGTTTGATGATCCAATACCGCAGATCGGCTATTATCTTGTCACGTTGCCTGGTCCGGCTCGACCAGCGGCAAAGCTGTTCATGCAGTGGCTTTCGAAATCAATCACCGAATATGAGAAAAGCCTGTTCCGATGGACGCCCGCTCACTTGCTTTAGGCGGTAAAGAGCACCGGCTAGGGTTAAATGGGGTATGAACTTGCAAGATAACGACCCGATAATGCTGCGCTTTCGATGAACGTCCGTTTCCAGGAAGTCAGAAAACCGGATATTTGAACGGATGATTGTCGGGTTTGGGCCGTCCTTGAGATTAGCAAAAATGTCATCTTCTGGGCTTGTACCACCAAGGTATTGCCTAGATAGCAGTACCATCATTTGAGGGTTCGTTCTGGAGGACTTCTATCATCAGGTGCTGTAGCAGGATGATCGTCTTCGCGTCACGAATTTCGCCGCTTTCAATCATTTTCATCGCGTCGGCAAGAGGCACTTCCAAGACTTCAATGTCCTCTCCTTCTTCCAGCTTGCCGCCGCCGACGGCAACCTGATCCGATGATGAATACGATCCTTTGAAAAAGGAAATATACTCAGTGACGGAACCAGGGCTCATATAGATGTCGAACAAATGCGTCAGCGTTGGCGTTTGAAACCCGGTCTCTTCGAGCAATTCGGCGCGCATCCGACCATCGGCATCCGATCCTTCCAGCAGCCCCGCGGGGGTCTCGATCAAGGCCTCGATACCGCCATTCAGAAATACCGGCAGCCTGAACTGACGGGTCAACAGCACACAAGTCGTTTCGGGATTAAACAACAGGCAGGTCGCGCCATTGCCCCGGTCGTAAGTTTCACGCGTCTGACGCTGCCATTCGCCGTTTCGGCGACGCAGTTCGAATTCGTATTTTGTCAGAATCCCCCAATTGTCCGCTAAAACTTCACTTGAGATCAGCCGAAACATCCGTTTTACCTTTCAATTGCGTCGGTGATGCGCAGGCTCAATTCGAACTGCGATACCGTAGGTTCAGCGCCTATTGCTTGAAGAAACGCGTGGAAATCATCCGACCTGCCATCAACATTTAGCAAACGCAACTTGTCACCTGGGTGGCATGCTGCAATCAGTGACTGGGCAATTCCCTCGCGACGACGGTCTTTTCGGACCCCAATCTGGGCAACTGTTCGCGTTCCGGGGATTGCAACGACATAACCCGCCAAACCGCGGGTGTCTGATACGGTCCAACATTTCACATCACTGGCAACCGCCGCAATTGCATCGGAACTGTTTTGCCAAGATGGCAGCACCTCTGCCAACGCTTGCGCCTTGCCTTCGATTTCTGCCCAGGACGTTTGCTGCACATCATGTTCGGGTGATCCCGGCAAAGGCGGCAGTTCAGAGCACTCTAGTCGTCGCTTAATTGTCATTCCCAAGGCAGAATAAAGATCGATAGCTTTTTGGTTGCCTGTCAGAACTTCGGTTTGGAAGTTGGTAATGCGTTCGTTTCTTAGGTCAACCAAACAGTCTTCGGCGAGTTGACGAGCCAGCCCCTGACGCCTGAACTCGGGGCGTGTTCCACTTGAGATCAGGTAAGCATGGTTGCGGCGAACAGACATCAACCAGATAGCCGCAATATCTCCTCCGACGATTGCAATGCGAGAGGCTTTGCGGCTCAAGCCGCGCTGCCGCATCATAAGGCCAAACTCCCGGTCCGATAGTTCCATCGGCACCGCGTAATCCGAAAATGCCCTGTTCATCGCATCGCGCAGGACATCATCTGAGACATGCTCGGCTGTTTTGATTATCGCGTTCATCATCACCAACTTTGGCTACATTAGTATAACGGGCGCTGCGGGGGATCAGCGAAGTCCATCCCGATGTCTTTCTTCATATGACTTGACCAATATTGAATGTCTTCTGGCTGGGGTCTCCGTCTTGGAGAGAGCAGGAAGTTAACATGGAACAAAGCCAGAAATCGTTTAAACAACGGCGGAGTGGGCATATCACTCTCCCATTTGTTGAGCTGATGGGTTATGCTGATCAGCGCAGATAAATATGAGATGAACCAATCTATATTGATGCATGGGCATAAGGAATATTTATGGTTGATCGAACAACCTTGCCTCCGCTGGCTGCGATCCGGGTCTTTGAAGAGGCCGCGCGGTGCAAAAATTTCACGCTAGCGGCAGACAAGCTTGGGATGACCCAAGCGGCCGTCAGCTATCAGATCAAGATTCTCGAGGAACGGGTTGGCGCGCCGCTTTTCATACGTGAAGCCCGCGGTGTGTCACTGTCAGAAATCGGAGATGTATTTGCTGAGAAAGCCACCGAAGCCCTCAATATCCTGAGCGATGCCTTTGCCGAAGCTAAGGGCGTTTCGCAACAGACCTTGGCGATCAGTGTCATCCCGACTTTCGCCACCAACTTTCTGGCGCGAAAGCTGGGCGGGTTTCAGATGGAAAACCCGAACATCGCGGTTCGAGTCGAAGTCAGCGAAAGCCTAGTTGATTTTTCAGCCAGCGGTTTTGACGTGGCTGTACGCGGCGGTCAGGGAAACTGGCGCGGGTTGGCAAGTCATCTTTTGATCCCAACTCGTTTTACCCCGATGCTCAGCCCGGATTTGGCCGCCACGATTGGGGGCGTCCACACACCTGAGGATCTTTTGCGGCTGCATATCCTCTCGCCCGCGGACCCGTGGTGGAACCGTTGGACGGCAGCCGCAGGTTTAGAGGGCACTGATCTGACCGGCGAAGTCCGGCAACATTTTGGTCCCCAGGTATTGGAAGCCAGCGCCGCGATTGCCGGGCAGGGTGTCGCCATGCTGACCCCCGCTTTTTTCCAGGATGAATTGAAAACCGGGCGGCTGATACAGCCGTTCGATCTGACATGCGAGGATGGATCAGGGTACTGGCTGGTTTTTCCCGAAAGTCACCGACATTCGCAGAAAATCAGAACATTCAGGAAATGGTTGGACATAGAAACGCAGGACTGGCGTATCTGAACAGATCGCCCGCCTAGTCCAAAGGCGGCAGCCTGGGTTCAAAGACGAATGATTTTACGATCGAAGTATTCGTTTCCGCCCTGTCATGAAAAGGCAGAAGAATCTCGTCCAACTCTGCCACATCTTTCAACAGCAAACGGGCGACATAACAATCGTCGCCGGTAACCCGGTCACAGGACGAAAAACGGGGTTGTTCCTCGATCATCTTCTCAACGATGTGCAATTGCCCGCTGCGTGGTTTGATCCGGACAAGAGCCTGAATTGTGTAGCCAAAGCGGCGTAGGTCTATCTGCGCGCCAAACCCGGCAATGAAGCCATGGTGTTGCAGGCTGCGCAGACGTTCACCGACAGCCGGACCAGTGAGGTCGACCGCCTTACCAATTTCGGACAGGCGCGCACGGCCATCAGATTCGAGGATCTCCACAATTTGGCGGTCTGTTTGATCCAATTCTTTCGACATGAAGGAAGACTACCCAAAAGGGCATCGATGCGAAAGAAGTTTCAGAAAACTACCATCGGTAGGGTTGGGACAATCGAACGCCATTCCCCTTAGGATTCTGACAACGATAGACAGGAGTTTCCCATGAACATTCAACGAATAGCGGCGTTCAGCCAAGGATCAGAGGGCGGCAACCCGGCAGGGGTTGTGCTTCTGCAGAACGCGGTCAGCGAGGACGAGATGGCGCGCGTCGCGTCCGACGTCGGGTATTCAGAGACTGCTTTTGCCGTTGCGCAAGATGATGGGGGCAAAAACTGGAGGGTGCGGTACTTCTCACCGGAATCTGAGGTTTCGTTTTGCGGCCATGCCACAATAGCCCTCGGCGCCGCATTGGGTGAACAAAACGGTGAAGGCACATATACACTCGATCTGAACGAAGCCACAATTACTGTGGACGTCGCTGCCACGAAAGAAGGTATTTTCGCCACCCTTTCATCGCCGCTTACCAAAAGTCGTTCTATGACCGAGGGCGAGGCTGGGGATGTGCTGGCGCTTTTTGATCTGACGTCAGAGGATCTCGATCCTCGACTGCCGCCGGCGCATATTCACGGTGGTGCCAACCACATCGTGCTGCCTCTGAAAGACCGCGCGCGGCTTGCGGCGATGGATTATGATCTGGACGAGGGCCGCACGGTGATGCGCAAACATGATCTGGTGACAGTGATGTTGGTGTATATCGAAGAAAATCAATCCTTTGTGGTGCGCAACGCGTTCGCCTCGGGCGGTGTGTTAGAGGATCCTGCGACTGGTGCTGCCGCCGCCGCCTTTGCCGGTTACCTGCGCGACAGCCAATGGCCGCATGGCGGCAGCTTCACCATTCGCCAGGGTGAAGACATGGGTAGCCCGTCCCTAATCAAAGTCACGTTGGACAATACGAAAGGCGCATCGGTAAAGGTCTCGGGCAGGACGCGTGATATCCTATGAACAACCTGCCCGGCATCATCCAAACTTATATCGATGCCTACAATCGGATGGATGTGGCGGCCATGTTGGCTTGCCTTTCGGACGACGTCACATTTTGTAACATCTCCGGTGGGGACGTCACGGCTGAAACCTCTGGCAAACAGGCATTTGCAGAACTGGCAAGTCTCAGCGTTCAGGCCTTTGCGAGCCGCCACCAAAAGATCGTGAACGTCATATCGGTCGTAGATTCCACGTTGATCGAAGTCGACTATTCTGCCGTGGTTGCAGTCGATCTGCCCAACGGATGGAAAGCCGGACAGAATTTGCAGTTTCGTGGTGCGTCGGCATTTCGCATCGCGGGCGGACTGGTGGTCAGCATCGTCGACCAAAGCGGACACAGCGAAAAAACAGGCTGATGTCGGGCAATCTCATTTTGTTGGTCCTCACAGCAAACCCAGTCTAACCGACTGTGGCTTAAACGGCGACTTGGAAACGGAGCAAAAAATGATCACTCGATTGGCCCCAAACACATTGCGTGCTGTGCCAGAGCAGTATCAGGGCATTTATGTACATGGCACTCAGATTTCGGCACCAAAGACACTGATTTGTCTGTCCGGACAGATTGGTGTTTCACCCGATGGCGAGACCCGTGAAGGGTTCGAACAACAGTGTTATCAGGCGATGAATAATGTCGAAGCTCTGCTTGCCGATGCTGGGCTGGGCACCGCTGACATTTTGCGTGTCACCTACTATGTGACCGAAGCAAAATACCTGCCGGCGCTGTCCAAAGCTCGTCAGGCTCGTTGGAACAAAGGGCACGCCCCTGCGGTCACCACATTGGTTGTGGCAGGTTTGGCGGCACCCGATCTTCTTGTTGAGATCGAAGTAACCGCCGCGCGGTAAACGCTATGCCTGATCAGATATGGGCACTTGTTATGTTTGCTTTGGTGGCCACTGCCTCTCCGGGTGGTGCGACCACGCTCGCCACCGCATCCGGAGCTCGGTTTGGATATGGGCGCAGTGTTCCGCTGATCCTTGGTATGGCGCTTGCGCTTGCCGGGTTGGTTGGAATTTCCGGGGCCGGTCTGGCCAAGACACTTCAAACAGCACCTGTCCTGGAATTGAGCGTAAAGGCCGTCGGTTCCATGTATCTGGTTTGGCTTGCCGCCAGAATTGGGCTGGCAGGTCCACCTTCGCCAATGCAGTCTGATGAGGAAACCCCAATAAGTCTTGTGGGCGGCGTCATGCTTCTCATGATAAATCCGAAAGCCTGGGCTATGGCTTTGGGTGTTGCCTCGTCGTTTACCAAGCTGGCCAGCGGCCCCTTGCTGTTGGGTGGCCTATTGGCCCTTGTGTTCGCTTTTTCGGCATATCTGTCGCTGACCTTATGGGCGCTGGCTGGCAGCCTGGCTGCGCGCGCGCTGAGCGCCGATTGGCATTGGCATTTGTTCAACGGAACTATGGCCGTCCTGCTATCCGCTTCAATCCTGCAGTTATGGGTTTGAATATGTTGCCTGCCAGATCAAGCTGCAATCTTTATTGACATCATGGATGTCATTATGACATCAATAGTGTCATTATGAGTGACCCGACAGATCTCTACAACTTCATTCGGCTTGTCCGCCCGCTCTACAAGGTTCTGGAAAACGCTGTTGCACGTGAATTGGATGGTACCGGGCTGACTGTTACGGAACGGGCAGTGCTGGAGAGACTCCATGATCATGGACCACTGTCTGTTCCACGGATTGCTGACCGACTAATCGCTCCGCGGCAGTTTGTTCAGAAGACTGCGAATGCGCTGATTGAAAAGGGGTTTGTCGAGCGCCGCCAAAACACTGCGCATCGCCGCTCAAAGCTCTTGGTACTGTCACCAATTGGGGCTGAATTGATCGAAACTGTTTTGGCACGCGAGGCGGTCAACATCGCGCGTGTTTCAGATTGCTTGTCCCCCGAAGATATCGCGACCGCAATGCGCGTCACAGAAGTGATAATTGAAGGGTTTGCCGAAAAGGAGACGAAGGATGACTGAAGTTTTGGAGGGAGAGTGCCTTTGTGGTGCCGTTAAATACCGCGTAGATGCTGCTCCAATCATATCGGGCGCTTGCTATTGCCGTGACTGTCAAAAAACATCTGGTGGTGCGGAGGCCCATGGAATGATGTTTCCTGCATCAGCGGTGACCATTGTACAAGGCACACCATCGACATTCAGGCGCAACGTCGACAGCGGAAACGATGTGTTTCGGCAGTTTTGTCCGGATTGCGGAGTGCACGTCATATCCTGGAATAATGCAGCGCCAGAATACAAAGCAATCAAAGTCGGAACGTTAAAGGATCCATCGGCATATCAAAGCCAAGGCAGCTTATGGGTGTCTTCAGCTCAACCCTGGCACCGTCCCGACCCGAATTTACCGCAACATTCCAAGATGCCCTGCGTTACGGAGTTGTCGACTGGTCCGTAAGAATTCGGCTCCTTCATTTTTCTAATGGTGGAGGAGTGAATTCGAAGGTTTTTTATGCCGTGAGTCGTTCACCAGTTCCGAAAGACGACTGATGGTTAGGATCGACCCCAACGCATGAATTTGAATACCCATTGATTTTGCGTGTGCAGCGAATGTCCGAAAAGCGGACTGCGTCCGCAGCATCGCGACATGCTGCCGGATGTCTTCTGTGGGTGGCTCCTGCATTGCAAGAGTTTTTTGTCGATTTTCGCGGTCGTTTCGTCAGTACTGTCGTCTGTCCGGCCTGTTTATGTTTTGGCATTGCCTCCACTGGCCCTGATGAATTCCGCGAGCGAGGTTACAATCGGCTTATCGACCTCAGAGGGCCGGAGACATTCCCGGAGTGTCCCTGCTCTTGGTTGACTTACTTCCGCATCATCACTTCAACGTCTTGCATCTTGTAGGCAGTCTGCGCGGTCAGAACGCCGGCTGCCGGTATTCCTGTTTCTTTGTCAGCATCGCCCAGATGGAACGCGCTGCCTTGTTTGCCATCGCGACTGTTGCCAGCCGAAACGGTTTGTCGGCAATGATCTTGGCTGTCCAGAGATCGACTTTCTCTGGCGACCGTTTTGCCATGACCGCGCGCGATGTCATACCCACAACCAGCAGCTTTCGAATGTAGCGATCACCCTGCTTGGTGATCTTACCCAGTTTCTCCTTGTCGCCGCTCGACTTGTTGAGCGGGGTGAGGCCCAGCCAGGCGGCCAGATCGCGCCCGGTCCGGAACTGATGCGCATCGCCGATCGTGGCGACAATCGCTGAGGCCGTGATCGGCCCGATCCCTGGCATGCGCATCAACCTGCGCGCATCTGCGTTCAGCAGGGCATGTTGCTCGATCATCTTGGAATACGCGCGCAGTCAGCACTGGATTTCTCGAATGGAGCGATTTCTTTGCCGATCCCGTGGCAGAACTGGTTGATAAGGAACACCGGACGCTCTGCGGCGGGATCGTCCGTTGGTCCGGCAGATCTCACGAGTTGATCGCATTTGAAGAAGGCCGACTTGTACGAAGCCTCGAAAGCTTCCGATCGATTCAGGTCGAAGATCTGGTTGCGGAATTTGGCCTCAACCCAGCTGAAATCACCGAAGTGGTCGGAGATTCAGACGATCAAGCCCTGTGGATCAGATATCTGTGAACCAGGCCGGCGGCGGCACCCTTCTTTGCAATGTTTGAGGGTGTGGATGTGCAGATTTCACATAATTGAAATTACAAGTTGTGCCAAGCAAGCAAGGGCACATCTTAAACAAGCTTGCGACAAATGCCCTCACTTGCTGAAAAGCAAAGAGGACGGAAATTGGCCCAAACAGAGTTGGATCTGCGCGAGCGATGCAGAATTTAGAACACGATGAACGCAAAGCTGCTGTAACATGATATGTTCGCGGTTCGGCTTGATCTAGTCGAACACCCAATGCTTGTGAGAAAGTCGATTAAGACCAAATGATATCTAGCTACCGTAAAGAGAAGTTTTCAATTAAATTTGCAAGTTAAATGGCTTTAAACCGTCGTTTCCAAGTTCGGATGATCTTGCACAAAGGTTTCAAAGTACTCGGCAAACGTGCTGACGATTGGTGGGAGTTGTTCGTAGGGTGGGTAATACAGTGTAAGCCATAGGGACGTAACGCTCCAGCCTGGGAGGATGAGTTTCACTTCCCCGGATTTTAATCCATTGCCGGTGATGAAATCCGGCAGGACGCATATGCCGTCTCCAGCAACGGCAAGCGCGTACAGGAAATCACCATTGTTGGAGATAATTTTCTCACCTGCCTGCACGACCCTGTTGCCACCAGCATGCGCGAGCTCCCAAGTTTCAGCGCTGCCTTGGGCGCTATAAGACATCAGAACCTTTGGGTTTAACTCACCCGGATGATTTGGCTCGGGAATGCGTTCAAACAGGGATGGTGCGGCGATCATGTGCCGTGGGACTTCGCACAGCTTGCGCCAAATTGTTGATTTATCTGTCGGCGGCCCGGACACACGTACAGCGAGGTCGCAATTTTCTTCGATCACATCGAGCAGGGTATCGGTGAAGTTGATCTCTACTGAAATATTCGGATAGGCGAGACGAAACCCCGAGATAACTTCCGGCAGCAAAGCGACACCCAGCGAAACAGGTGCGGTCAGTCTAAGGTGGCCCTTGTCGGGTTGGTTGGCCCTTAGAAGACTATGGGTAACCTCTTCAAACCCTTCCAGCAACGGCCGGTAGCGTGCAAGGACGGTTGCGCCCGCACTGGTCAGCGAAACTTGCCGCGTTGTTCGGACCAGAAGCTGGGTGCCCAGATCCACTTCAAGCTGCGCAATGATGCGCGTCACAGATGCCGGAGCGATGCGCAAGTCCCGGGCAGCAAGTGAGAAGCTTTTCAAGTCAGATACGGCGCGCAGAACGCGGATGGGTTTCAGCTCAATCATATCCGATTGATAATTGCAAATTAGTCAATAATAAACCAACAAACATGTCTATTAACTTAAATAATATACGCGCCATCTTTGATCCAAGTTGAACACTCGCCAAGGAGAGCAACATGATCAAGGATATCAAAGGGCTGCACCACGTCACGTCGATGGCTGCGGACGCCAGCACCAACAACGCTTTCTTCACCAACACCCTTGGCATGCGCCGGGTGAAAAAGACGGTCAATTTCGATGCGCCTGAGGTGTATCACCTCTATTACGGGGACGAGGTTGGAACACCGGGCTCAGTCATGACCTATTTTCCTTTTGGTCAGATGCCAAAGGGACGCAGAGGTGCAGGCGAGGTAGGTGTGACGGAGTTTGCCATCCCCACAGGTGGTGTCGAATTCTGGAAACAACGTCTTGCATCTAAGGGTGTGACTGGGCTGGCCGAAGGTACGGTCTTCGGAGAAAAGCGTCTGTCCTTTGACGGCCCCGATGGCGATAGCTTTGCATTCGTCGAGTCTGATGCGCGCGGTCGAACAGCCTGGACGCAGGGCGGTGTTCCCGATGAGGCCGGGATCCTTGGGTTCCGGGGCGCTCGGTTCGCTCTGAAGGATGTTGATGCGACGGGTGAACTGCTGACCTTCATGGGATACCAGAAGGCTGAAACCGAAGGTGAGGTCACTCGCTATGTGATCGAAGGGGGCAATGCTGCGGACATGATTGATCTGCAGCAGTTACCAACAGGTACTCCGTCCGCTGGTCAGGGCGCTGGGTCCGTTCATCATATCGCTTTCGCCGTCGAGGACCGAGCCGCGCAACTGCGTGTTCGGCAGGCCTTAGTGGATACAGGCTATCAAGTCACGCCGGTTATCGACCGCGACTATTTCTGGGCAATCTATTTCCGCACGCCAGGTGGGGTGTTGTTCGAGATCGCCACAAACGAGCCCGGTTTTGACCGCGACGAAGACACGGCCCATCTGGGCGAGGCGCTCAAGCTGCCCACGCGTTACGAGCCACATCGCAGCAAGATTGAGGGGCTTCTGCCCTCACTCGAATCCTGACGCTGGAGGTTGAAATGTCCAAAGATCTCTACACGGCGCTCGTAACGGCGCCACAGGCTGCCCGTCCGCTGGTCTTTGCCTTTCATGGCACCGGAGGGGATGAGCACCAGCTTTTCGAACTGGCTAGCCAGCTTGTTGCTGGCGCCGGAGTAGCCTCACCGCGCGGCGATGTCTCTGAAATGGGGGCTGCGCGGTTCTTCCGCCGCACGGCTGAGGGAGTGTATGACATGGAGGACCTTGCCCGCGCGACGGACAAGATGATTGCGTTCATCGAAGCCCATCGCGCATCGCATCCCGGTCATCCGGTCTATGGCTTCGGCTATTCGAACGGGGCAAACATCCTGGCGGCGGTCTTTCTCAAACGCCCGGACCTGTTCGAGCGGGTTGGCCTTTTGCATCCGATGGTCACGTGGGAGCCGAACGCACATCCTAAGCTGGTGGGGCGGAAGGTTCTGGTGACCGCCGGACGACGCGACCCAATCACGCCATGGCCAATGACGGAACGCCTTATCAGTTGGCTTTCTGAACATGGTGCTGAGGTCACTTCGGACGTCCATGAAGGCGGACACGAGTTGCGAAACTCTGAACTGACGGCTTTAGCCGCCCACTTCAACGGGGATGTCGGCTCCGGCTGAAGGTTCACGCATCGCATTCAACGTAGATAGGACGGCGGCTTCTTTGCGCGCCCAGGACATGAACTCATGAATATGCTCTTCACGTTCCCGGCCCGGGTGGCAACATATGAAATAGCTGAACCCGGTTTCCACCACCGGACCGAACGGGCAAACCAGTCGTCCGTCCGAAAGCGCGGAATACACCAGCAGCGAGCCGCAGAGCGCGGCACCCGCGCCCGCGATCGCAGCGTCAACAATCTGGCCACCCGGTGGTCTTTCGAACCGCATGGCTTTCGACGGATCAACCGCATTCGGAAGCCCGGCGTGTTGGCTCCAAAGAACCCAACTGGGAACCGACCCGTCCAGCATCGGCGTTGTATCGTACAGAACCTTCGCGGCCTTGATGTCGGCCGGAGACTCTATGCCGAAAGAGTCAAGCACGCCTGGGCTGGCGACTACCAGCATCAACTCGCGGTGAAGCAACTCTGTATAACGGTCCTCAGGCGGTTCGCTTGTGTATCGAATTTCTATATCCGCCGTCGCGTGAGTTTTGTGGTCCGACGGGTTTTCGGATTCAATGTGGACCTGAACGTCGGGGTGGTCCTTGGTGAACTTGTGCAGCCTTGGCAAAAGCCACTTGCTGATCAGCGCATTGCTGGAACTGATGCGCAGTTTGGGTGTCTTCTTGGGTCGGACCTCATCGACCACCTGACGGATCTGCAAGAACGCTTCGCTGATCGTTGGCTGCAAGCGCTGCCCTTCCGGTGTCAGATGGATCGCGCGGGTCTTGCGCACAAACAAGGGTATCCCAAGGTCCGCCTCGAGCGCTTTGATTTGTTGGCTGACTGCGCCCGGGGTGACCGAAAGCTCATAGGCCGCTTCCTTGATCGACCCGCGCCGCGCCGCGGCCTCAAAGGCGCGCAAACTCAGCAAGGAAGGCAATCGGGACAGCGGCATCTTAGTCCAAGCCTATAGTTTAGTCAGGCTAATTCATACTCGCAGAACTTCTGCTTTGTCGAGGTCAAACTGAATCCCACATTGATGAGCACAAGACATGGAACCGAGTAACATGATCAAGATTTTCGAGAAGACCCTAAAGGGACGCGCGCAAAACGGATGGCGGAACAGTCGTTACGTAGCCTCGCGCCGTCGGTGTCAGCACGGAACCAATGTGGGGCTCGCGTGCTCAGAAAACCATGCTGTCAATTCAATCGAACCGAAACTGCAAGGAGGCCAGACGTGACGTGGCAACCCTATCTCATTTCGTTGGTCGCCGGTCTGGGGATCGGTGTGATCTATGGCCTGATCGCAGTCCGAAGCCCCGCCCCGCCGATCATCGCGCTATTGGGCCTTCTGGGCATGCTCGCCGGAGAAGCTGCAGTGCAGTGGATTAGGGGTCATTCCGACGCCGTTTCCCAAGCTCTTCATATGAAGTCTTTTGCCGTGACGCACACGGATAAGACCACCGAACCACCCAAAACAGAAACCCTTTAACCCCATCCAATCTGAACAATGGAGAAGTCAAATGTCGAAACACGAAATGATCACACCTGAGAACGCGGCCCTTGTGCTGATCGACTTTCAGCCCGCGATGTTCCAGGGCGTCGAAAGCCATGATCGCCTGTCGGTGATGCACAACGTCCAGATCCTTGCCAAAGGCGCGAAACTGTTTGGTTTGCCGACGGTGATCTCAACCGTCGCGAAAGACAGCTTCTCGGGTCCGTTCATGCCTGAAGTGACCGATCTGTATCCGGATCAGGAAGTCATTGACCGGACATCGATCAACTCTTGGGTTGATGAAAACTTCCGAAAAGCTGTTGCAGCCGCCGGCCGCAAAAAAATCGTTCTAGCGGGTCTGTGGACCGAAGCCTGCGTCATGTTCCCAACGCTCGACCTGCTGCGCGAAGGCTATGAGGTGTATATCCCAGCAGATGCGTGTGGAGACGTCACGCCTGAAGCCCACGAGCGTGCAATGGATCGTCTGGTTCAAGCGGGTGCGGTTCCGATGAACGCGCTTCAATTCGTCTTCGAGCTTCAGCAGGACTGGGCGCGCGGCGAAACCTACGATGGTGTCATGGATATCCTGAAAACGCATACGCCATACGGTATCCAGGTTCGCTTCTCGAAGTGGGCTTTGGGTGAGCACGCTTCTGAAGCTGGTATCGCTGCAGAATAATCTACCGCGCCACGCCCGCTCGGCCCCCTCATCCCTCCCCGTGAAGCCGAGCAGGCGATTTTTTAAACCTCCCCCTTAATCTGTGCCCCTTCGGTGGGCACAGACCGCTTCCCTTTTGCCAAAGGATTTTCACCATGGCCGCCCCAGACAAGATACTCTTCAACGGCAAGATCACGACAATGGATCCCGACATCCCCGAAGCAACAGCTATAGGTATTTCAGGCGATCACATCACCGCAGTTGGAACAGACAAAGACATGCTTGGGCTTGCGGGCCCCGAAACCGAGACTATTGATCTGGGCGGTCAGCGTGTAATTCCCGGTTTGATCGATAGCCATACGCACATCATCCGACAAGGCAACAACTTTGCGATGGAGCTGCGCTGGGACCACGTTCCGTCGCTTGCCGATGGTCTGCGTATGCTGAAGGCTCAGGCCGAACGCACTCCTGCTGGGCAGTGGATCCGCGTGGTTGGTGGTTGGTCCGTCGATCAATTCGCTGAAAAGCGCCTGCCAACGATTGACGAGATCAATGCGGTTGCGCCGGACGTGCCAGTCTATGTGTTGCACCTCTATGATCGCGCTTGGCTGAACAAAGCCGCCCTACGCGCAATCGGAATCGACAAACATTTCTACGAACCCTTTGTTTCGGGCCGCCTTGAGCGGGACAATCAGGGCAACCCGACAGGTCTCGCGATGGCGCGCCCGAACGCGCAGCCGCTCTACGCTCTTTTGGATATGGCCCCCAAGCTGGATTTCGAGCAGCAGGTCACATCGACCAAGCACTATTTCAAGGCACTGAATGGCCTTGGATTGACCTCAGCTTTGGATTGCGCGGGTGGCTTCCTGAACTATCCAGATGATTACGGCGTCATCACCGAATTGAACAAACGCGGTGAGCAGACCGTGCGCATCGGCTATCAGCTATTTGCCCAGCGTCCAATGTTCGAATTGGACGACTTCAAACGCTGGAATGACATCGTCAAGCCAGACGAAGGAAACGACTACCTGAAATGCGTGGGCGCGGGCGAGATGCTGGTCGCGTCTGCCTATGATTTCGAAGATTTCAGCTACCCCCGCCCCGATCTGCCCAAGCGGATGGAAGGGGACCTCAGGCCGGTACTCGAGTTCCTTTTCGAAAACCGCTGGCCGATCCGTTTCCATTGCACCTACGAGGAAAGCGCCCACCGGTTGCTAAGCCTTATTGAAGAGGTCGGGCGCGACAAAGGGTTGGAAGAGCTGAATTGGATTTTCGATCACGGTGAGACGATCTCGGAATCCACGATGGAATGGGTCGCCCGCCTGGGCGGAGGTATCAGTTATCAGAACCGCATCGCTTTTCAGACCACAGCCTATCGCGAACGGTACGGTGAAGACGCCCTTCGTGAGGTCATACCGGTCAAGAAGATGATGGAGTCCGGTGTACCGCTGGCCGCTGGCACGGATGCGACGCGAGTCTCCTCATACAATCCGTGGCTTGCCATTCATTGGGCGGTATCTGGCAAGGGCCGTGGTGGCGATGTCATCTGGAGTGCGGTGAACCGTTTGGATCGGCACGACGCGCTGCGACATTGGACCGCCGCCGGGGCTTGGTTCAGCCGGGAAGCGGGAAAGAAAGGTCAGATCAAGGCCGGACAATGGGCGGATATCGCAGTGCTCGACAGGGATTACTTCGCAATCGCCGAGGACGAGATAACCGAGATTGAGGCCGACCTGACACTCACGGGCGGAAAGATCGTACATGCCAAGGCTCGTTTTGCGGCACATGCACCTGCCCCACTGCCGGAGCTTCCCGATTGGTCACCCATTCCAATTTTCGGCGCGCCCGGCGCTTCGACGCAGAGCCAAGGCAGCCTTGCCGCTGAATAGCGGCAAGACCTCAGGAGATTTCCCATGTTGGACGATCAAAAGCTAAAAATCACCTACAGCGAAAGCGATACAAAAGCACGATACGGCGCTTCGGTGTCCGGGATCGTGAGCGAGGCGGAACTGACGCTGTCAAAAGTCACGCGCAGCCTCGTTATCGCCGACCACACGTTTGTCCCGGAAGAGTTGCGTGGTCGCGGCTTGGCTCGGACCTTGGCCGCGCAGCTTGTGGCGGACGCGCGCGACAAGGGTCTTCGCATCGTGCCTCTTTGCCCGTTTGTTCGGTCCTACGCCGAAAGAAACCGCGAGGAGTTGGCAGATGTCATCCAGTGGTAGCATCGCGAAACCTGCACCTGCGGCATCAAACTCGGCTTGGGCCCCGTTCAAACATCGGGCGTTTGCGCTTCTTTGGGTTGCGACCCTGATCTCCAACGTCGGCACTTGGATGCATGATGTGGGCGCGGGGTGGTTGATGACGACGCTCAACTCATCTCCGGCGGTTGTCTCTCTCGTGCAGGCGGCAACAACCCTGCCGGTGTTCATCTTTGCCTTATATGCCGGTACGCTGGCGGATCGGTTGGATAAACGTAAGTTGTTGATCACAGTGAACGTTGTGCTTCTGGTACTGGTTGCGGTGCTAACAGTGCTGGTTCAGCTTGAACTGGTAACTCCTACGCTCCTGATCCTGTTCACATTGGCCATCGGAACTGGCACGGCTTTCATGGCTCCGGCCTGGCAAGCGATCGTGCCAACTCTGGTACCACGCGACGCATTGCAGCCCGCCATCGCGCTGAATTCAATGGGCATCAACATCAGCCGCGCGATCGGCCCTGCCTTGGCTGGTGTTTTGATTGCATCGGTCAGCTTGGCGGCCCCTTTTGCGGTCAACGCGGTCAGCTACACCGTGATCATTGGCGCACTATTGCTTTGGAAGCACGACGTGGATGTTTCAAAGACATCACAGCCCGTCTTCAATGCGATGATGACCGGCATGCGGCATGTCGCACATAACGGCCCGCTCAAGGCTACGTTAATCCGATCCTTTGCCTTCTTTATCTTTGCCTCTGCCTATTGGGCTCTGTTGCCGCTGGTCGTCCGAGCGATCGAAGGTGGCGGGGCGACGCTGTATGGTATGTTGTTGACTTTGATTGGTGCCGGGGCTGTCGCGGGTGCTTTGACACTTCCGCAGTTCCGAGCGAAGCTCGACGCAAGCACCACAGCAGCAGGCGGCACCATCGGCACAGCCATTGCCATGGCTATTCTTGCGACGGCGACAACACCTCCACTGGCCTATATCGCTGCACTGTTGGGTGGCTTTAGCTGGATTGCCGTTCTCACCACGTTCAATGTTTCGGCGCAGACGGCGCTGCCCAATTGGGTCAGGGCCCGAGGGTTGGCCGTAAATCTGATGGTCTTCTTTGGGTCCATGGCGTTTGGATCAGCAATCTGGGGTCAGGTGGCGACGGCAACATCTGTGTCGATCACCTTGTTGATCGCAGCAGGTGGTCTGATCGTCGGTTTGATCCTGACGCGCAAGCTCCAGCTTGGTCAGGGCGAAGATCTGGACCTGACGCCCTCTATGCATTGGCCTGCACCACAGGTTGCCCTTGAAGAGGACGGCTTGGCATCCCGCGGTCCTGTCATGGTCGAAGTCGAGTATCGGATACGACCCGAGGACGAAGCTGCGTTCCTGTCCGCCATTCAGGAATGGTCCGGCGAGCGCTGGCGCGATGGAGCCTATGACTGGCGCGTTTTCCAAAGTGCGGAAGAGCCTGAGCTATGGGTCGAGGCCTTCATGGTCTCTTCCTGGGAAGAACATCTGGCCCAGCATGAGCGTGTGTCACACCAGGATCAGGATCTTCAACAGACCGTCGCAGCCTTCGATACCCGTGAAAGCGGACCCGTCGTTCGCCATTTGATCGCACCATGATGAAAGTGTTTGAGATGCTGTCGATTTTGGTCATCAAAAGACCCTTGCCATCGGTCATGGTTCTTACGGCTCTATTCTGGGTCCATGCACCTGACCAGGCATCCGCGGATGGTACAGGTTTTGACGGCCGTATCGAAGCGGTCGAACGGTCAGACGTCTATAGCCGGGCAGAGGGCATTGTCGAAGAAGTTCTGGTTGAGCAAGGTGACTATGTCGAAGCGGGCACGCCATTGCTGCAGCTACGAAACGATCTGGACAAACTGGCGGTCGATGCTGCGAGCGCAGAGCTGGCCAAAGCAGAGGCTCTGTTGCTTCAAGCCCGAGATAGGCTGGGGCGCGCATCCCAACTCTCAACGCGCGGGGCGGTAACAGAGGTTGCTTTGTTGGACGCCGAAACCGATCTGGCTTTGGCTGAGGCCGAAAGGGCCTTGGGGGAAACCGAGTTGGAGATCGCACAAACCAACTACAACGACACGCTCATTCGTGCGCCGATCTCAGGACATGTCGAAGACCCGCGTGTTGGACCGGGTTCGCTGGTTGAGTTCAATTCGGGCGACCCGCCCCTGTTTCAACTCGTAAATCTGAACCGCTTGCGCGTTGTATTCGAGATTCCCTATGCCCAATGGGTTTCAGGGTTGAACACGAGCAACACTCGCTCAGAGGAGTTATCAAATTCTGGCCGGTTCCGTGTTGAAACGGAGATCGGTCAGGTTCTGACGGATGCAATTCGGCTCACCGGATCGGCAGTCTGGTTCGACGAAAACAGCGGAAAAATACGTGTCTGGGCAGATCTGGAAAACCCCGACCTAGCGTTGCGACCGGGAATGAAAGTTCGTGTCACGCCCATGGTCCGCCCAGTCACCGGCTCCGAGCAAAACCACTCCATGATCAGGCCATGACGAAATCCACTCCGCAAGATCCCCTCAACATCAGGCATCACAAGGACTGTTCCAAATGATCAAATTCGAATTGAACGGCCGACCCGTAGAGGTTGATAACCCCCCTGACGAAATGCTGCTGCTGGTCCTTCGAGATACACTCAAACTCAAGGGTACGAAATACGGGTGCGGTGCAGCCATGTGCGGGGCGTGCACGGTGCATGTGGACGGTGTGGCCAGCTTCGCATGTCAGATGTCGGTCAGCGATGTGGAGGATGCGCAAGTCACGACGATCGAAGGATTGTCCAAAGACGGCTCGCATCCTGTTCAGAAGGCCTGGGTCGAGGAACAGGTCGCACAATGCGGCTATTGCCAGTCGGGTCAGATCATGCGCGCAGCGGCACTTCTGGCGGTCAATCCATCGCCGACACGACAGGAAATCGTCGATGAAATGAGCCCGAACCTTTGTCGATGCGGAACGTACAACCGAATTTTCAAAGCCATCGAACGCGCAGCCAAGGAGGTTTGAGATGACTATGACCATGAACCGCCGTGGATTTCTACAAGGCGCTGCCGGACTGACATTTTTCATCGGTGCGGGGGGGATCTCATCTGTCCGGGCTGAGGCAGCTGTTGGCACTCTGGATGTCAATCACTGGTTGACGATCCGGGCCGATGGAAGCATCCGGATCGTCTTCCCGTCGACCGAAATGGGTCAAAGCAGCTACTCCACACTGCCACAAATCCTTGCTGAGGAGCTGGATGCTGCATGGGAAGACGTTGAGATCGAACAGTTAAACGCTGATGATCGACGCTTTGGAAATCAGCTGTTTGGCGGTGTTCTATATACGGCTGGCAGCACCGGAACGCAGTTCTATTTTGACCCGATGCGCAAGGCGGGCGCGCAGGCGCGCGACGTGTTGCTGCAAATTGCAGCACGTGAATGGGCTTTGGACAAAGCCAGCCTTAGGACCGAACCAAGTGTTGTTTTGGGTCCCGATGGCCAACAGGCCGGTTATGGTGAATTGGCGGCGCTTGGTTCAAGGGATGTTACGGTACCAGACGCTGAGACCGTGCCGCTGAAAGACCCATCCGCGTTTCGGATCATCGGGCAAGACCTTCCGCGTCGCGATGTTCCGGCCAAAAGCACAGGTCAGGCCGAATACGCGATCGATGTGGATGTGCCCAACATGGCCTATGCGGCGGTCCTACGCGCACCAGTCGAGGACGAGGTACCGCTTTCCATCAAGGACACTGCCGCACGCGAAGTACCGGGCGTTATCGATATCGTGACGGTGCCGGACGGAGTCGCCGTGGTGGCAGAAAGCCTGTGGTCTGCCTTGGGGGCACGGGGTTTGCTAGAGGTCGAATGGTCCACCACCTCACCCTTCCGTACCTCAAACAGCCAAGAGACGCTGGCCGAATACGCCGCCGTTGTCAGCGCTCCTGACGCGTCGGGTGCAACCTGGGCTGAGAAAGGTGACGCTCTTGCAGCCATTGGTAAAGCAGACCGCCAGTATTCGCAGCTTTATCTGTCGGACTATGCCTACCATGCTCAGATTGAGCCGATGGCGGCGGTCGCTGATGTCGACGCGGACGGGCAAGGTGCAGAGGTTTGGGCGGGCACGCAAACGCAGTCCTGGACCGCGCGCACCGTGTCCGAGGTGCTGGGTATCCCAGTCGAAAACGTTCGACTGAACATGATGACAATGGGCGGAGGATTTGGGCGACGCACAGCGCTGATGCAGAACTATGTGCGCGATGCAGTGCTGTGCTCTAAGGCCGTTGGACGCCCTGTCAAAGTGATCTGGCCGCGTGAAGACGACGTTAAGCAGGGAACCTTCCGCCCTGCGGCGGCTCAAAAACTTGAGGCCGGCTTGACGGCAGACGGTAACCTGGATGGGTGGTATCACAAGGTCGCGACACCAACGGTCATTGGGTTCTTCAACCCGCTGCGTTGGGATGCGGTGAACCCGAACGATGTGATCTCCATGCGGGGTGCGGAGAGCAAGTTCTATGGGATCAAAGATTTCCGCGCCGATCATCTGATAATGGACCGGCACGCCCGCCTTGCGCCCTATCGCGGTATTGGTGCGTCCTACACGGCCTTTGCGGCAGAGTGTTTTATGGATGAACTGGCAGAACAAGCCAAGCGGGATCCGTTGGAGTTCCGGCTAGATCTTGTTTCCGAAAACCCGCGTGGGCGACACCTGCTTGAGAAGGTGGCCGAGATGTCCGATTGGCAAAATCGGGGTGATCGAAACCTAGGGCTTTCTTTTGCAGGCTACAGTTCGTCCATGGCCGCAGGTGTGGCGGAAGTTGAAGTTGACGCGGATAGCGGAGAGATCCAGATCACCAACTTCTGGGCCGCAATCGATGCGGGCCTGATCGTCACGCCAGACAACGCGCTCAATCAGATCGAAGGTGGTATCGTGTTCGGTATCTCGATGGCTCTTTCTGAAAAGATCGACATCGAAAACGGTGAAGTGGTGCAGAGCAACTTCTGGGACTACGAGATTACACGCGCGTCGCAGATGCCAGAAATTGAGATCTACGTCGCAGAGGTTGATGCGCCGCCTGTAGGTGTTGGCGAGGTCGGCACGCCGATGGTGCCCGCGGCCATTGCCAACGCGTTCTATGCCGCGCAAGGCAAGCGCCTGCGCCACATGCCGTTTACTCCGGATCGCGTCACTGCCGCGCTGGAAACGTAGGTACCTAAGGATGCTGCCGGTCATTTCCTTTGACCGGCGGCGCATTTGGCAAGACCCAACTACAGACAAAGGACCCAATGCATGAGTTGGAACCCCACGCATAACCCTGAGTGCCCAAATAGCACGGCTGACAGTATTGAGACTTTGATTATTCCGCGTGCCCGTGATCTTGGTGGTTTTGAAGTCAGGCGTGCTTTGCCTGCGCCCGAACGCCAGATGGTTGGACCTTTCATCTTTTTCGACCAGATGGGTCCGGCAGAGTTCATCACAGAAGGCGGCATAGACGTTCGCCCCCATCCGCATATCGGTCTTGGAACAGTAACCTATTTGTATGATGGCGAGTTTGAGCATCGCGACAGCCTAGGCACCCATCAGATGATCTACCCGGGCGAAGTGAACTGGATGGTTGCAGGCAAGGGCGTAACGCATTCCGAACGCACCAGCGCGGAAACACGGGCCAAGCGCAATAACTTGTTCGGGATTCAGACATGGATCGCGTTGCCAAAAGACCGCGAAGACATGGCACCGGACTTTGAACACCACAAGAACGCAGTGCTTCCGGAGCTTCAAGATACGGGCATTCAAACAAAGCTCATACTCGGATCGGCCTATGGCAAATCCAGCCCCGTGACGATGCAATCCGAGACGTTTTACGTCGATGTCATTCTTTCGCCGGGTGCGCATTTTCCATTGCCGGACGATCAGGAAGACCGTGGGATCTATGTCACTGAAGGGTCGGTTGAAATTGCTGGCGACGTCTTCGAAGCCGGGCAAATGATGGTCTTTCGACCCGGTGACAAAATCAGCGTTCGGGCTGGTGAGAAGGGTGCTCGTCTTATGGCGCTGGGTGGGGCAACCCTGAGCGAGGAGCGTTACATCTGGTGGAATTTCGTTTCATCGTCACGAGACAGGATTGAAGACGCCAAAGAGTCTTGGAAAGCGGCGGATTGGGCCAATGGCCCCTTCAAACTGCCACCGGGTGATGACGCCGAGCATATCCCTATCACGCCAGAACTTGAGCAGACCTTGCCCAATAGAAATGCCGAGTCTTCGACCTGACGTTTCGACCGGGTTTGCGAGCTTCATACCCTGCGCAAAACCCGGTCTAGAGGCCCAGGATACTACGTGCCTGGTCCGCTGTGGCAACCGGACGATTGTATTGTTCACAGATTTCTGCAGTCCGCGTTACAAGCGCCGCGTTTGATGGTGCCAGTGTATTGTGATCCAGGCGCACGTTGTCTTCTAAACCCGTGCGCGCATGGCCACCTGACGAAATTGCCCAGTGGTTCAGAACCTCCTGCTGCGCACCAATGCCTGCAGCGCACCAAGGCGCACCCGGAAATAGTCGGTCAACTGTTTTCACGTAGAAATCGAATACGTCCCGATCCGCGGGCATCGCGTTTTTGACACCCATGACAAATTGCACATAAGGCGTGTCTTTGATTTGACCTTTCTTGTGCATCTCGGCCGCCTTCAGGATGTGGCTCAGATCGAAGGCTTCGATCTCTGGTTTGACGTCATAGGTCGCCATCTCAGCCGCGAGCCAGTCGACAAGATCGGGTGGGTTTTCGTAGACGCGCGTGGGGAAGTTGTTCGACCCTACCGACAACGAAGCCATATCCGGTCGCAACGGCAACATGCCGCCCCGCGTCTTGCCCGCCCCCGATCGCCCGCCTGTCGAAAACTGGATGATCATGCCAGGGCAGTGTTTCTCAAGCCCCTCTTTCAACCTTGCGAACTTTTCCGGGTCGCTCGAAGGCGTTTCGTCATCATTTCGAACATGGGCATGGCAGATGGCTGCCCCTGCCTCAAAAGCGGCCTGTGTGCTTTCGACTTGTTCTTCGACTGATATAGGCACAGCCGGGTTATTGGCCTTGGTTGGCAAGGACCCGGTTATTGCGACGCAGATGATGCAGGGGTCGGACATTTCACGCTTCTTTCGGTGCGAGGACAAAGTCGAATTCGACATCCCAATAGGGACCTTCAAAGCCAACTTCCGCAGATCGCGCCGGATCATCGACCCGGTTGAATTCGGCGATCAGGCTTTCTTTGACGCCAAATACCGCATCCGAATTGATGTATTGATCATCGGGATCGAAAATATGCGTAGTCAGGTCGTCGTAGCCGTCTTTTGAAACGATGTAGTGAAGGTGTGCCGGTCGGTACGGGTGTCGACCAAGACGCTTCAACAGATCGCCAACCGGCCCGTCATCTGGGATCGGATAGTTCTTTGGCCGAACCGCACGGAACCAATAGGTCCCATCGGCACCGGTCGTAAAGACGCCGCGCAGGTTAAAATCAGGTTGAATACCTTTCTGCTGCACGTCGTAAAACCCATCATCATTGGCTTGCCAGACATCAATCTTGACGCCTTCCAGCGGGTTGCCGTCCACATCGGTGACACGACCCCGCACCACCATGTCCTCGCCCTTTTGGTCGAGACAAATGTTATGCCCCATATCATATTCCGGAGCGCCGCCTACGTGGAACGGGCCCAACACGGTGTTCTCGGAGGCCCCGGTTGGGCGGCGAGAGTTCACGGCATCCACCAACATCGAAACGCCCAGAACATCCGATAGAAGGATAAACTCCTGCCGCCAGTCATCGCACATATGCCCGACCTTGGTCAGGAACATGATCGCCTCGAACCATTCCTGCTGCGTCGGCTCGATTTCCTTAACCGCTTCATGGAGCTTTCGCGTGATGACCTCCATCACTTGCTTAAGCCGTTCGTTTTCTGCGTTTTTGTTGCGTGCCGTGACGACCTCGGCCGAGTTTTCCTCGGTGAAGTATCCCATCTCATGCGAGTCCATTTTGGCCTCCTGACTTGTATAAGTTTGCTCCAGATTGGCTCATCGCGAAAGTACTGTGGTCAGCGCGCGACGCAGTTGGGCTTCGGCATCCGCAGCCATATCAGCTGAGCGCCACGCCACGTGTTGATCAGGACGGACCAACAAACAGCCCCTATCCGAAATCTCCGACGCGCGCGCCCAATCCCCGGTGTGGTCAACATAGGTCTGGCGCGGGCCGATGACGTGACAGCGAATGGGCATGCCCAGTTCTTTCGAAACGGTCTCAGCCGCTGTTACCCAGGCCTCGCCACCAATCCCGGTCAGGACGGTGATTTCTCCGCGACCGCACAAATCCAGAGTTGAATGTTTGTTCCCAGTATCATGATCAAACACCCAAACATGTGGGATGCGCGCGCCGGGCCAAGTCGTGGGCTGGTAGTGCAGCTCAGCATCCTGATCAAAACCGGGATTGGGTTGACCATCCGTTTCAATCGCACAGGAGTTGTAGCGTTGGTTCATTTCTACACCATGCGCATCGAACTCATACTTCTTGAAGGCGATCGCCTCGCGAATGGCCTGCCTTTGTGCCGCAGCTTCAGGCGTTGATCCGGAGCGTGCCTCAAGGTTGCTTTGCATGACCTCTGGGTCGACACCTTCGGCCATTCCGAGCGACTCAAAGATGGGACCGAATTCACCGATGGATTGATTGGCTCGTGTAACGATCTGCTTTGCCACGGGTGCGCGTTCTTCGCTGTAGCTATCCAGCAGGTTCTCTCCGGCATGGCCTTTCAGGACTGCGGCCAGTTTCCAGGCGAGGTTGAAGCTATCCTGAATTGACGTGTTTGACCCCAGCCCGTTGGACGGAGGGTGTCGGTGCGCCGCGTCGCCCATGATGAATACGCGGTCCTTTTGCATATGGGTCGCGTACATATTGTTGACGGTCCAGGTGTTGGCGCTGATCAGTTCAATCTCAAGCTCGGGGTCGCCGACAAGCTGACGCGCCACCTGAGTGGCCATGGCCTCGTCAACTTCGGGCGCTGGTTGGTTGATGTCATAGCCCCAGACAATGAGCCATTCGTTCCAAGGGCGGACCATGCGGACCAGACCCATGCCGATTCCACCGACATTCGCACCCGGTTGCATCACCCAATAGAGGACCGATGGCCGATGCGCGACATATTTGCTGAGATCAGCGCGGAACAGGATGTTCATCGATCCGCCGACGCCCATCTGACCTTCGAATGGTAGACCGGCATGTTCGGCAACCAGAGAATTGCCCCCATCCGCGCCGACCAGGTATTTCGACCGGATCGTGATTTCTTCGCCCGACAAACGATCCAAACAAGTCGTCGTCACACCATCTGCGTCTTGCTCATGTCGCAAGTATTCGGTGCTCATGCGTGCCTGAGTCCCACGGCGACAGGCGGTGCCAAACAGGATCGGTTCCATGAACGTCTGTGGAAGATCATTCATCATTGTCGGACTGGACAGCAGATGTTCTGCCTTGGATAGAGGATGATTGCCCCAGCTTTTCATCCGTCCGATTTCCTCACCGGCGAGGCTTTCGCAGAACACGTTTTCGCCCATCAGATCCTGGTGCGCGGCGTGCATATAGGCTTCGGCCTCGACCTCGTGACCAAGGTCGCGCAGAACCTCCATCGTGCGCTGATTGGTGATATGCGCGCGCGGCGTATTGGCCAGCCAGCGATAGCGGTTGATGACCATGTTCTCGACGCCATAGCTCGACAGCAAAGCCGCCGTTGCAGACCCCGCCGGGCCGGTCCCGATGATCAGGACATCCGTTGTGATGGTGGCCATAAGCTCTCTCCCTTGTTTTTGAATTTCTCAGGACCGCGGATCCCAAAGGCGGCCGTCGTATTCGGCCTCATAGGCTTTGCCGTCCGGGTAGCTGACCAGTTCCAGCTGCATGCCCCAGGGGGCAAGGAAATAGACCCAGGTCTCGCCAGCGCTTGGGCCTTCGGTCATAGTTGTCGGGTTGCCCAGAACCTGAATGCCCTTGTCCTGCAAATAGCTGACGGCACTTTCCATATCGGTGGTGTAGAACGCGATGTGATGCCCGCCGATATCCGAGTTTCGCGGCAGCTTCGTATCCTGATCCGGCGCGGTGTATTCGAAGATTTCGAAATTGGCGCCATTGCCACAGCGTACCAGCCGCATCGTCGGTATCTCGGCCTTGGCGTCCACGTTCAAGTGGTCCGCCATCCAAGTACTTTCACCGCCCGAGAACGGTCCCAACGGGTAGAACACATTGCAACCGATGACGTTCTGAAAGAAGGTGACAGCCTCATCGACACTCGGAACTGTAAATCCCACGTGGTCTGTGCCCGTCATTCCCGGCAAGGAACTGCCAGCAAATGCGCCAGTTCCAAGTGCTGTGACTGCGACCGTCAATGCAAGTGTTTTCATGGATCAATCCTCCTTGTTCGACTGCGCGCCAACCACCAAACGACGGCGCACGGGGAATATTTGAAGTCCGGTTTTCTCAGAGATCAGCCCCCAGATGCCGCGCGGTGCGAAGAGCATGACGGCGATCCCGATCAGCCCGAGCACCATGAGGTACCAGGAGCCGTAATCAGCGAGCAGGCTTTGCAAGATGAAGAAGATCAGCACGCCGAGGATCGGGCCTTCGATGGTGCCGATGCCTCCGATCACGACGATGAAGATCACATAAGCCGTCCAGTCGGTGACCGAAAACGCCGCATCGGGTGAAATCCGAAGCTTTTGAACGTAAATCAGAGCGCCGGTCAGTCCCGTCCCAGCAGCTGAGACCATGTAGACCAGCCATTTCATCCGCACCGCATCCACACCGACGGATTTCGCTGCTTCGACATTGTCGCGTACCGCAGCCAATGCCAGCCCGCGCTTTGTTCTGAGCAGCCAGTAGATACCCGCAATCGTTGCGATCACCAGCGCCAAGGCCAGCCAGTAGGTCAGGATATCTCGCGCTGCCGCTCCGCGAACATCAAACGTGGTCTGGATCCATTCGGTGGCCCACATCTCGCGTGTCGCGGTGCGCGGCAGAGAGGTTCCGGTGCCGCCGCCAAGCACTTTCCATTGGGCCACCAGTAGGCGCATGACCTCGGCGATGACCCATGTGCCGATGGCGAAATAGGCCCCTTGCAGGCGGAAGGCGAAGAAGGCCGTGGGTATGGCGACAATCAGGGCTGCAACGCCGCCCAGCAGGATCGCCGGAACCGGGTCCATACCCCAAAGGATGACGCCGCCGAACATGGCGTAGGCCCCCATGCCTACGAAGGCTTGCTGGCCGACGGACACAAGGCCACCATACCCCGCAAGCAAGTTCCAGAATTGCGCCAGTACAAGCATGGTGAAGATGAAAAACAGGTCTTGAATCAACCCCCTGCTGGCAAAAGTCGGCAGCAGGATGAACAAGATGATTAGGGCGATGCAGACGGCTCCGGCACTGTAGGACGCGCGGGTCTGAGTTTGGACTCGGTACATTGAGGTATCAGCCATCAGTCCACCGCCCTTGGAAACAGGCCTCTGGGTTTGATCAGAAGCACGATAAGAAACGCCAGGTGGCCAGCGAGGATTTGCCATTCGGGGTTGATTGCTGCGCCGACAGTCTGAGCGACGCCAATGATGATGCCCCCGATCAGCGTGCCCCACAGGCTGCCGAGGCCACCAATGATCACGGCCTCAAAGGCGTAGATCAAGCGGGCTGGGCCGATGTTCGGGTCAAAGTTCGCTCGCATACCCAGATAGAGCGCCGCCAAGGTTACCACGAGCATTGCGATGGCTGTCGCAGTGGCGAAGATACGTTCTGGCCGGATACCCATCAGACCCGCTGTCACCGCATCATCCGAGGTTGCGCGGAAGGCCCGACCCAGTTCGGTGCGATAAAAAAGTTGGTTGAGCCCGACGATCACAAGGATTGCAGAGGCAAAGGTCAGCAGCGGAAGAACGCCAAGGTTCAGCCCGCCCATCTGAACGGACGCCGTTGCAATCTCACCCGCAGGCAAACGTTGGCTATCGGCTGAGAACCCTTCGAGCAGAGCATTCTGCAAGACGACCGACAGACCGAATGTCACAAGTAAAGGCGGCAGGATATCAGGCCCCAGAACGCGGTTCAGCACGTGCCTCTGCAAAGCCCAACCGACGCCAAACATAATCGGCGCGGCAATGATTGCCGCCAGAAACGGAGAGAGCCCAAGCAGCGAGACCAGCAGAAGGATCAGATAGGCGGCAAAGACGATCAGATCGCCATGGGCCAGATTGACCAAGCGCATGATCCCGAACACAAGGCTCAGCCCAGCTGCAAAAAGCGCATAGAGCCCGCCCAACAAAACGCCCTGAATGATAGTGTCGATCCAGATCATGCGGCGGCTCCTCCGAAATAGGCGTCATGAATGGCCTCACGGCTGAGCGTCTCGGCGGTGCCTTCCAGCGTGACGCGACCCTCCATCATGCAGTAGACGCGATCCGCGACTTTCATCGCCTGGCCAATGTCCTGCTCCACCACGATCAGGCTGGCTCCGGCTTCCTGAATGCGGGGGACGGCATCGTAGATGTCTTTGATGACCACCGGCGCGAGGCCAAGGCTGATCTCGTCACAGAGCAGAACACGGGGGTTGCTCATTAGCGCGCGGCCGATTGCAACCATCTGTTGCTGTCCGCCAGATAGGGCCGTGCCTGGATGGTTCCGGCGCTCTTTCAGGATCGGGAACAGGTCGTAGATTGTTTGCAAAGACCAATGGCCAGATACCTTGCGGCCATAGGTGCCGATCAGCAAGTTTTCCTCGACGCTTAGGGAAGGAAACAGCCGACGCCCCTCGGGCACCATGGCCACTCCGCGCGCCATAATTTGGTCTGCGGCCAGATCTCCTATGGGTTGCTCATCAAAGCGTACTTGGTCGGACCCGTTGGTCAGAACGCCCGAGATTGAGCGCATGAGGGTCGATTTCCCGGCCCCGTTTGCACCGATGATGGCAACGGTTTCGCCTTCGTTCAGATGGATATCCACGCCGAACAGGGCTTGGAAATCGCCATAATGGGCGGTCAGTGCGTGGGTCTCTAGCAGGCTCATCAGACTTCGATCCCCAGATAGATTTCTTTGACTTCCCGGCTGTTCATGATTTCGTCCGGATCACCTAGGCCGATGACCTTGCCGAAATCCAGAACCAGCAGGCGTTCGACGACCGAAGTGAGCGCATGTAGAACGTGTTCAATCCAGATGATCGTCACGCCACTGCTGTGCAGCCCCTTGATCGTGTTGATCAGCGCGGTGCATTCCGCGTCGGTCAGCCCCCCGGCAATCTCGTCCAAAAGCAACAGCTTGGGATTGGTTGCCATCGCGCGGGCCAACTCCAGCCGCTTGCGTTGCAACAGCCGCAATCCTCCGGCCGTGTCATTGGCCACATCCAGCAACTCTGTTTGCTCAAGAATACGGGCGCAGTCCTGTTCGACCTCGTGTTCGGATTTACTCTGCCCGTGCGTCGCGGCCACCAGCAGGTTTTCGAACACCGTCAGATGATCAAACGGCTGAGGGATCTGGAACGAACGCCCTATGCCCGACAAGCAGCGCTGCATCGGCGGCACGCGCGTCACGTCAGCCCCGTCGAAATGGATTGATCCAGCATCTGAGGTCAGGTTGCCGGTAATCAGATTGAACAGCGTCGACTTGCCCGCCCCATTCGGGCCAATGATCCCAAGGGCCTGCCCCTGCGCGACATCAAAACTGACATCGTCAGTGACGGTGAGCGCACCGAAGCTTTTTGAGACGTTTTTGAGCGAAAGTATGGTCATACCGGAGTTCCTGCCCCGGACAGGGTCCGGGGCGTTGTTGTCGTTGCGATCAGGAGATTTCTTCCATCACACCCGCGGTCGGGATCTCGAGCGCCGAAGAGTTGTCGACGATCACGAGGTCATAGCTGCCATTGTCGAGCAGCCTCCACTGCCCCCCGACCAAGGGCGTTTTCGCAACGTTCTGCGCAGCGAAGGGTGGCAAGCCCGCACCATCAAAGGCGATACGGCCAACAATCGAGTCCAGCTGCGTGGCAGCTATAGCCTCGGCTACGGCATCGCCATCACCTGCGTCCTCAACACGTCCCATGACGTTGGCGGCCATTTCAAACAGCGCGTGCACAAAGCCGATGGGTTGGGTCCATTGGCGGCTTGTGGCGGCTGTGTAGCCTTGCGCCAGTTCCGCCGAACTCGCGCCGGTCAGCGACGATGAGAACGGATGCGTCGGTGACCACCACACTTCGGAACTCAGGTTATTGCCTGCGTTACCCAAAGCTTCGACAGCCTGCGGGAACAGGATGGCTTTGCCGATGCTCGCCGCCTTGGGGGTAAAACCTTGCTGCTTGGCCTGGCTCCAAAAGGTGGTGAAGTCAGGCGGGATCGGGACGCCAGTTACGATTTCGACATTCGCTTGGCGAAATGCGTTGATTTGGGCCGAGAAGTCGTCCGTCAGGTTCTGGTACCGTCCGGGATCTGTCAGGCTATATCCCAACTCGGATAGAACCGGCGGGAAGCCCACATTCGGGTCGCCCCAAGCATTGCCATCACCGTCATTCGGGAACAATGCACCGACCTGCTTGTTGGTCTCCAATTGGCCCCACATCGCCGTGAAGACCGAGATCACGTCCTCAAGGCCCCAGAAGAAGTGATAGGCGTAGTAGAATGGCTCCCAACTAGCTGGATCGCCGGGATTGCCCTGCTGGCCGATAAACCACGGCTGCCACGGGGCAACAGTGGAGATACAAGGCACTTCCTCGGCCTCACAGGTCGAGGCAACCGGGTTGGTCGTTTCGGGTGTCGAAGCGACCAGCATTAAGTCAATCTCATCGTCCACGATCAACTCGCCTGCGACATCTGCGGCGCGGTTCGGGTTCGACTGGCTGTCTTTGACGATGACTTCGAAATTCACACCGGCCTCGGACGCGGCGAAATTGTCGAGAATAAACTTGTCGGCCTCAGAGAAGGCAGCAAGAGGACCTGATTGCGGGCTGACATAGCCCAGCTTGATCTTGGCGCCCTGAGCGATAGCGGGGGCCGCGAGCGTGCCAGCGGCCAAGCCGAGGCCGGTTGCGGCGCTGGATTGCAGCAATTTGCGTCGTGTGATCATGTGTCCCTCCCTTGACACGGTGAAGTCAAACGTTTGGGGCGTTGCCCGCCCAAGCGTTTTGAAGAAGCGCCCGCAGCCCATCAGCAGTGACCGGCTGCGGGTTCCAATACGGGTTCTTGAGTGCGATTTCGGTGGCGCGATCCAGATCGGCCTCTGAAAGACCAAAGTCTTTGAGAGCAATTGGTGCGCCCATGGATTTGGCAAAATCCCAAAGGGCTTGCCCGGGTCCAGAACCGCCGAGAACATCTGACACCGGGGCCAGCAGCTCCGGTACACCCGCCTCGTTGTAGGCGATGGCATGGGGCAGAATGACCGCGTGGGTTTCCGCGTGCGGCAGATTGAAGGACCCACCCAGCGTATGGCAAAGCTTGTGATGCAACGCCATTCCAACCAGACCAAGCACAGTGCCGCAGGCCCATGCACCGCGCTGCGTTTCTTCTCTGGCTTTCAGGTCGCCGGGGTTTGCCACAACGGTCGGCAGGCCTTCTGCAAACGCCTTCAGGCCGTCGATCGCCAATTCCGTGGTCTGATCCGTACGATCCTTGGCATAAAGCGCCTCAGTTGCATGAGCCATGGCGTTCAAGGCGCTGGTCACGGTCATTGCGGGCGGCAATGACGCGACAAGTTCGGGGTCGTACAGAATCACGCGCGGCAGAACCTTCTGGTCTGTCAGGGTAGTCTTGATGCCATCCTCAGTCTGGCCCAGGATCGGAGTTGCCTCGCTGCCGGCATATGTTGTCGGGATGGCGATTTGTGGCAAAGAGGTCCGAAGGGCAATCGCCTTGCCTAAGCCAATCGTCGAACCTCCACCGATAGAGACAATGCTGTCGGCTTTGACAGACAACGCGTGTTCAACCGCTTCTTCGGTCACGCCGACAGGGGTGTGCATCGTTGCCCGGCTGAAGACACCTGCAGCACGATCCCCAACAGTTGTTGCAAGCTCCATTGCCATATCGACTTGCTGAGGCGTCGATAGGATCAGCGCCTTGTTCGATCCCAGCTCCGCCAACTCCGTGCAGATGTCGTTGCGCAAACCTGCGCCGAACCGGACTTTCTGGCCATTGATGCTGGTGGTGCTGAGAGCCATTGGGCGCGTTCCTGACAAGCGATGGATTGCGGGTCTGGTGGAAACGCTAGCAGGCGAAGACAGCACTCTTGATCGAATTAACGACCATCAATATAACTTTGAGTTATGAAGCTGGATCCAAGACATCTCGAAATTCTTGCGGCTATTGTCGAGGCCGGAGGATTGACCGAAGGCGCTGCTTTACTTGGGAAATCTCAACCCAGTGTCTCCAGAAGCGTCTCTCTCTTGGAGGACAGGGTGGGAGAGCCCTTATTCCTGCCGACCCGAAGACCTTTGCAACCCACTGAGCTTGGTCTTGCGCTGGCTCAGGAAGGTCAAAGAATCCTGAGCGCGGGTCGCCATGCAAGTCGTGTTGTAGACGAGCACCGGCAGGGCATTGCCGGTGCGGTGCGGGTTGCGGGTACGCCGATCTTTATGGACGGTGTTATCTCGAACGTGATTGCAGAGTTTCAGGCCGAGTATCCCAATGTTCGGATCGACCAATCCTACGGATACCCCACAGAACTTTTGTCTCAGTTATCCTCTGAAACTCTGGACTTGGCCATTCTCCCTATGCGTCCGGCAGACGTGTCTGATGAGTACGAGTTTCGTCAAATCCTGCCTGGTCGAAACGTCATTGCGTGCCGTGTTGGGCACCCATTGGCGCGCAAAAAAGAGGTGAAGCTGGAAGATATCACCGAGTATTCCTGGATCGCGCCACCTGCAAATAGCCCGCTGTTTCGTGATTTGCGAAACACGCTGGACGGTATCGGTATGCGCGACCTCAAAATCAGTTTCACGGGCGGATCTTTGAGTGCGGTTGTGAATGTTCTGACGGGTTCAGATTCCCTAACCGTTTTGCCCTATTCGGTGGTCTTTATGATGCAACGGCAAAAAACTCTGACAGCACTTCCAATAAAGATTGGTGATCCCGACCGCCACTTGGGATGCGTTACGCTAAGAGCCCGAAGCATGACGGCCTCATCGAACCGTGTGCTTGAGTTCATAAATCAGAAATTCGAGATGCTCGATCGATTGATTCGCAAGGCCTAGGTTCTGGACCCATTAATTTGGTTGCCGCCATTTCGGCTGCGTGATTCAAGCCCCTGAGTTTCAGGGGTATATC
>NZ_JBXWNG010000020.1:0-28130 GCF_059610245.1 Ruegeria sp. YTSA075
GACCAAACGCGCAGTCCAGGCCTGTTGATAGAAAACCAATAAACAAAGCAAAGCCCCGGTTCTCCGGGGCTTTTTTTTATGTACGGCGCAGTCTGGGCAGTTTTCGCGGCTGCCAATATGCGCCTGTGTCTTCACGGGCTTTCTCATAGGCCTCGACCCGGTGAAGCGCATCTTGACCACCTGCAGCAAACAGATGGCCCAGCAGGCATTCGAGAACTGCCATGGCCCCGGAGAAGCTGGAGAAATGGTGCATTGACCGTGTGCTGATCTGCCAGCTGACGTCCGGGCGCACTCCCGGTGCGATCACTTCACTATCTGAAATCAGGATGATCCGGACACCTTTGTCGGCAGCAAAGCGCATGGTGCGGATGGTTTCCGCTGAATAGGGCCTGACGGTTATGGCCATTAGACAATCTTTGCTGCTCGCATCCAGCAGATCATCTGTGGCAGTACCCATATGCCGGGGAACAAGTTGCAATCCGGGATGCGCCATGCGACCCGCATAATGAAAGTAATAGGCCAGAGCATAGCTGGCCCGCGTTGCTGTGACAAAGCACCGTTGCGTGTTTAGAATGAGATCTGTTGCAGCCTTGACCCGTCCAGGCTCCATAAGGCGCAGGGATCGGGCAACCACGTTCAACTCATTGCGGGCAAAATCGGCTTGGGTCGCGCTGAACGGCCCTTCGGACGATTGAAGCGATAGCCAATCCTGGTGCAAGCGATCCTCTCCATCCGTGACCAAGGCTTGCCGAAAGGGGTGACGGAATGCGTCGAAGCCGTCATAGCCCATCCGTTGAGCAAGGCGGACAAGGACGTTGGAGCTGACGCCGATCTTTCGGGCCGTTGTACGGATCGGATCAAGGCCGAAATCGCCGGGGTGATCGATCACATATTTCGCCGCCGCCTGCAGTTGCGGCGGCATGTGATCGATTTTTTGCCTGAGGGTTCTGATCAATTGGGTAAACGTGTCGGTCATCAGAAAAAGAAAACATATGTTTTCTATATTGCCAATTGAAAACAGGGCGAAGCAGGATAGGTCGATCTTTGAAAACTCAGGAGGGTCCGGTGGCCAGAAACCGCTATATACTTGTCGCGCCGAACGGCGCCCGGCGAGGGCCGGAGGATCACGCCAAGCTGCCGGTCACATTGGAACAGACCATAGCGACCGCACGGGCATGTCATGCGGCGGGGGCGAATGGTCTGCACCTTCACATTCGGGACGCAGATGGGCGGCATTCGCTGGACGCAGGGCGATATCTTGAGGCCGTTGCAGAGCTGAACACGCAGATTCCTCAGATGGATGTTCAGATCACGACTGAGGCGGCTGGCATCTATGACGTCGGCGCCCAGTTTGAGTGCTTGCGTCAGGTTCGACCCAAATGGGCCTCGATCTCGGTGCGCGAAATCGCTCGGCAGCCGGATCTGGCCGAGCGTGTGTATGGGATGTGTCATGATCAGGGCACGCGGGTGCAGCACATTCTGTATGACGCTGAGGATGCGGCGCTGTTGAAGACATGGCAGAAGGCGGACGTTGTGCGAGACGGGCAGGTGGATCGCCTGCTGGTGCTGGGGCGTTATACGGTCAACCAAGCCTCCTCGCTCGAAGATATCGCATCCTTCCCGCAGGACACTTCCCCGTGGATGGTGTGCGCGTTTGGGCCGCTGGAACATGCGTGTCTGGCTGAGGCGGCGCGGCAGGGCGGTGATCTGCGGGTTGGATTTGAGAACAGCCTGACGAATTCGGACGGCCAGCCCTGGCCTGACAATACAGCCTCGGTCACAGCACTCATCGCTTTGCTTAAAGGAGCTTCCCAATGAGCCACGTATTTCCCCGCCATACCAAATCCACCTTGCCCGTCGCCGTTGCGGGTGACGGGTGTTACCTGATCGATGCCGACGGCAAACGTTACTTGGATTGTGGGGACGCGGCTGTGTCCTGTCTGGGCCATTCCAACCCGGCGGTCATAAAGGCCGTGCAGCAGCAAGTGGAACAAATAGCGTTTGCACATAGCGGCTTTATGACCACGGAACCGGCTGAAGCGCTGGCGGATTTGCTGATCAAACACGCTCCAGGTGATTTAGAGCGGGTTTACTTTGTATCGGGCGGGTCCGAGGCCACCGAGGCGGCGATCAAACTGGCGCGACAGTACTATCTTGAGATCGGGCAGCCCGAGCGCCGTCATGTGATTGCCCGCAAGCAGAGCTACCATGGCAACACGTTGGGGGCCTTGTCAGCTGGGGGTAATGAATGGCGCAGGGCGCAGTTTGCGCCGATGTTGATCGGGATGTCCCATATCGCGGCCTGTTACGAATATGCGGAAAAACCAGATGATGAGAGCAGCTTTGATTATGGTCAGCGCGTCGCCAATGAGCTTGAGGCCGAAATCCTACGCCTTGGGCCGGATACAGTTATGGCGTTCATGGCGGAGCCCGTGGTGGGCGCAACCTTGGGGGCGGTTCCGGCCGTTGAGCGGTATTTCCAGCGGATCCGCGAGATTTGTGATCAATATGGTGTACTTCTGATTTTGGACGAGGTCATGTGTGGCATGGGGCGAACCGGCCATCTGTTCGCCTGCGATCATGATCAGGTCAGCCCGGATATCCTATGTATCGCCAAAGGGTTGGGGGCCGGATATCAACCAATCGGGGCGATGTTGTGTACCGGAAAAATCTATGATGCCATTCGGGATGGGTCAGGCTTTTTCCAGCATGGTCACACCTATATCGGCCATCCTGTGGCAACCGCAGCCGCACTGGCCGTGGTTCAGGAATTGACCTCCAAAGGCTTGCCAGAACGCGCCGGTTCGATGGGCGAGAAGTTGGAGGCTGCGCTGAACGCTGCCTTTGGCCAACTTCCTCATGTGGGGGATATACGCGGGCGAGGTCTGTTCTGGGGGCTGGAACTGGTGGCGGATCGTGCGACCAAAACCCCGTTTGATCCCGCTTTGGGTCTTGCGGGGAAGGTTAAGAAAGCGGCGCTGGCCGAGGGTCTGATTTGTTATCCGATGTCGGGCACGCGCGATGGCAAAACCGGTGATCACGTCCTGCTGGCACCGCCTTTCATCATCGAAGAGACCCAGATCGACGAGTTGGTCACCAAGCTTTCGTCGGCGTTGGAAGCGTCCCTCTGGCAATTCTGTGAAGGGTCTTTCAGCCGGCGAAGACCTGATTAAGGTCAACCTGCAATAAAGACGGTGAGGCCCCTGAAAATGCTCAAAGATATCTGGATCAGCTTCCGAAACCTTCCGGCCTGGGTTCAAATCTGGATGTCGGTTATATTGGTTCCGGCCAACCTGATACCGCTGGCGTTTCTGGATCAGCCCTATGGCGCAGTTATTACGGGACTGGCCATTCTGGGGATGGCATTGAACCTGCCGATCATGATGGCAGAGCGTGGCATGTCGCGCGCCATGGCGCTTCCGCATCTGCTGTTCTGGACGCCGATGGTTTTGATCATCGTCTACGTTCTGAACACGCATACCGATCTTCTGCCGATTTATGCGCAGTTTTTGCTGGTGCTGTTGGTGGTCGATCTTGTTTCGCTTGGCTTTGACTTGCGAGACGCGATTTTGTGGAACAAAGACCGTAAAAGCCAGTAGCGCGCGCGCAACAAAGCCCCCTTGGCTTCAAGGGGGCTTCTGCAATCGGGTTTATTTCTGCGGAAGCGGACCGATCATCATGATCATCTGACGGCCTTCCATCTTCGGCATGTTTTCGATCTTGCCGATTTCCTTAACGTCTTCTGCCACTCGCTCCAGAAGTTCACGGCCCAGGTTCTGGTGCGCCATTTCACGACCGCGGAAACGCAACGTGATTTTGACTTTGTCACCGTTTTCCAGAAACTTGAAAACGTTGCGCATCTTGACATCATAGTCATGGGTGTCGGTGTTGGGCCGGAATTTGACCTCTTTCACCTCGATGACTTTTTGCTTCTTGCGGGCTTCGGCTTCGCGCTTTTGCGTTTCATACTTGAACTTGCCGAAGTCCATGATCTTGCAAACCGGTGGATTCGCATTTGGCGAAATCTCGACCAGGTCGAGACCAGCTTCGTCAGCAAGTTGCATGGCTTTGGCGGGATGAACCACCCCGACATTTTCGCCTTCAGCGCCAATCAGGCGAATTTCGGGGGCACGGATTTTGTCATTGACGCGCGGTCCGGTGTCTCTCTGCGGCGGCGCGTTGTGGGGTCTGCGAGCTATGGGTTCATTCCTTTGATGATTGCAGAATTTCGAGCCCGGAATTTAGACCGGGCCGGGCAGCGTTTCAAGCGGCATAAGCGGCGGGTGGCGCGAAAAAACCGTGTTTCCGACGGTGTTTTTGGTGTTCAGGGCATCAGGACCCTGAACGCCGTGGTGATTTAGCCGACAAAGGCCTTTTCGATCACGAACTCTTTGGGTTCCGAGTTTGCGCCCTCGCGCAGGCCAAACCCTTCCAGGATTTCCTTGATATCCAGGTTGAAAGCCAATGACCCACAGACCATCGCGCGGTCGGTTTCCGGCTTGATACCGCCGTCGATATCCAAATCAGCAAACACGGTGCCGTCTTTCAGCAATTCGGTAATGCGGCCCATCTTGGGGCTCTGTTCCCGCGTGGTGGTCGGGTAGTAGCGGATCTTGTCGGCAAAGCCTTCGCCGATCAGCTCGGCCAGCAATTCGTCCTGACGGATGCTTTCGATCAGCTGACGACCATATTCCAACTCGGCCACTTCGCGGCAGGTATGGGTGATGATCACCTCATCGTAGTCCTCATAGGTCTGAGGTTCGCGCAGCAGCGAGGCAAAAGGCGCAAAGCCTGTGCCGGTGGCAAAGAACCACAGGCGCTTGCCCGGCAGCAGCGCGTCATGGACCAAAGTTCCAACAGGCTTGGGCCGCAGGATGATCTGGTCACCCGGTTTGATGTGCTGCAATTTTGAGGTCAAAGGGCCGTTCTGCACCTTGATCGAATAGAACTCCAGCTCTTCATCCCAGGATGGCGACGCAATCGAATAGGCGCGCAACAAAGGCTTCTGGCGGCCGGTCTTGGGGTCCGGGTCGCCCATCAGGCCGATCATTACGAATTCGCCCGAACGGAAGCGCAGCGTCGCAGGGCGCGACACTTTGAACGAAAACAGGCTTTCGGTCCAATGCTTTACATCGGTCACGGTCTGTGCGTCAGGCAGAACGGGGGCCTTCACGGCGGTCGCTTCACTCACGGGTTTCATCTCTGTCATCGTTTCACTGCCGGTGTGTTAAACCGACATCTCCGTTTAATCTTTGATCCAGGTCAGGAAAAGGGGACAGATTGCCCCCCTGTTCCGGTTGGCTGGCGATGGCGGGTTTAGCCGCGCAGGCGGGCCTGATAGTTGTTGTCTTGCCAATTGGCGCGGGCGAGCCATTGATCTTCGGGCTGGCGGGTGGCCAGGGCATCGTCAATCTCGACCTCGTCAAAGCCGCAACGACGTGCCATGGCATATTGATCCGCCAGTACATGGCCCTTGGCGCGGAGTCTACCTGCATAGCCCTTCAACCTCAGCGAGCGCGCAATGGTAAAGCCACGCCCATCCGCCGAAGATGGGAAATCCACCCGCACCATCTGCGCGCTGCCCAGACGATCGATCAACTCATCCGGATCGGTATCCGAGGCCACATCCAGCGCCACAACATCATTTGCGGCATCTTCCAGGGTGACAAACCCGTCAGTCCAGTCATCGGGGGCAAAGCCCTCATCGTTTACGATTACGTTCATGTTGTCTCTCCGGCGCGCACCATCTTGCCATCGACAAAATGGATGCCGCATTCTTCCTTGTTCTGATCGCGCCAGCGTCCGGCGCGGGGGTCTTCGCCTTCCTTGACCGGCGATGTGCAGGGTGCACAGCCGATCGAAGGGTATCCTTTGGCTACCAGCGGATGCCGCGGCAGGTTGTTTTCTTCCATATAGGCGCGCACGTCTTCGGGCGCCCAATGGGCCAGCGGGTTCACCTTGATCCGGCCGGTTCCGTCTTCGACTTCGAAGAAATCCAGTTCGGCCCGCGTACCAGCTTGAAACCGTTTGCGCCCGGTGATCCAGCCGCAATAGCCCGACAGGGCCTGTTGCAGCGGGAAGGTCTTGCGCAGGTTGCAGCAGGCATCCGTATCCCGCAGGCGCAGCGCGCCATAGGGGTCTTTGCGCTGTACATCTTCCTCATCCGCGCGGATGATCTGGACGTTCTGCAACCCTAAACGCTCGCTGACGTCCTGCTGGTAGGTCAGCGTCTCGGCAAACAGCATCTGGGTGTCGATGAACAACACAGGGGTCATCTTGTCGACCACCGCCACCATATGCAGCAGCACCACCGATTCCGCGCCGAAGCTTGAGACCAAGGCAAGCTTTTCAATCTCTTCAATGGCCCCATGCATTACGTCATGGGCAGAGTGATGGCGGAACCGGGCGTTCAGTGCACTAACCTTTTCGGTCAGTTCACGCCGATCCTTGCCCAGTTCCGTCTGGATCAGATCAAGCGGCATTCGCCTGCGCCTCGGGGTAGAGGGCTGCCTTGAAAGGCGCCATGCCAACGCGACGGTAGGTTTGCAGGAACTCCTCTTCAGCGCTCTCACGCAGTTCCAGATAGGTGTCGACGATGCGCTCAACGGCTGGAACGATCTCGTCATAGGCAAAGCCCGGACCTGTACGGTCGCCGATGGCTGCGTTCTCGGTGCCGTCGCCACCCAGAGTGATCTGGTAGTTTTCGACACCTGCGCGATCCAAACCCAGGATGCCGATATGGCCGACATGGTGGTGACCACAGGCGTTGATACAGCCCGAGATCTTGATCTTCAGGTGGCCAATGTCGTGCTCCAGCTTCAGGTCTTCGAAACGGGTGGCGATTTCCTGAGCAACCGGAATCGAACGCGCCGTCGCCAGCGCGCAGTAATCCATGCCGGGGCAGGCGATGATGTCGCTGATCAGGCCAATATTGGCCGTGGCCAGTTCGTGTTCTTTCAGTTTGGCATGGATCGCGGGCAGGTCCGATTTGTGGACATGCGGCAGGATCACGTTCTGCTCATGGCTGATGCGCAGCTCATCATAGGCGAACTCTTGGGCCAAATCGGCCATGACGCGCATCTGCTCGGCGGTTGCATCGCCCGGGGTTGCGCCGTGTTTCTTGATTGAGATGGTGACAATCGCGTGATCCGCATTCTTGTGCGGCGCGATGTTGGTGTCGACCCACGACCGGAACACAGGATCATTGGTGTAGGCAGACTCAAAAGACGCAACCGAGCCTTCGCGGAAGGTGGGCGGCGCGAAGTGGCCCTTGATCTCTTCCAACAGGTTCATATCAGCGCCCTTGAACTGCGGGCGGACCTGAAGGAAACGCTCGTTCACCTTGGCGCGGATGGCGTCGATGCCGTGTTCATGCACGGTGATCTTGATCCGCGCTTTGTACTTGTTGTCGCGACGGCCGATCTGGTTCCAAACCGAAACCGTAGCTTCCAGGTAAGCCAGCAGGTCGTCAAAGGCGACGAAGTCAGACAGTTCCTTGCCGATCATTGGGGTCCGGCCCAGACCACCGCCCACGATGACGCGGGCGCCCAGAACGCCGCCTCTCTCAACCAGTCGCAGGCCGATGTCATGGGCCTTGATTACGGCGCGGTCGTTTTCGCTGCCGGTGATGGCGATCTTGAACTTGCGCGGCATGAACTGGAATTCCGGGTGGTCAGTCGACCACTGGCGCAGAAGTTCGGCATAGGGGCGCGGGTCGGCGACCTCATCCGCGGCGGCACCGGCGAAATGGTCGGCGGTCACGTTGCGGATCGTGTTGCCGCTGGTCTGAATGGCGTGCATGCCAACCTCGGCCAGCGCGTCCAGCATATCCGGCACGTCTTTTAGTTTCGGCCAGTTATACTGGATGTTCTGGCGGGTGGTGAAATGGCCATAGCCCTTGTCCCACTTTTCGGCCAACAAAGCCAGTTGGCGCATTTGCGCGCTGCTCAGCGTGCCATAGGGAATGGCGACGCGCAGCATGTAGGCGTGCAGCTGTAGGTACAGGCCGTTCATCAGGCGCAGGGGCTTGAATTCATCTTCGGTCAACGAGCCGTCAATGCGGCGCTCAACCTGGGCGCGGAACTGCTTGTTGCGTTCTGCCAGGAATGCTGTGTCGAACTCGGAGTAGCGATACATATCTAGCTGTCCTTAGTTGCAGCCCCGAAACCAGGGGCCTTGAAGGGGAGAGAGAAGGGCCAGTTATCAGGCCCGGGGCTGCGTTTCGGTTTCCTGCTTGCCATGGGCATAGTTCGAGGGTCCGGTGCTGCGGAACTCCTCTCGGAAATGGGTGGGTTCAGGGCCGTTTTCGCCAGCGGCTGCATCGGCCAGGTAGGCACCGACGATCTTGTTAGCCTGCCGGGCAGCATCCAGCAGACGCACCTGTGCATGGGCTTCATCGGTGATCAGTTCTGCCTCGGATAATTCGCGCGACCAGCGGTCATCCTCGGTCTGATAGATCACATCGCCTTCCAACAGATCATTGGCGGTGACAACTTTGGGGGTAAAAGCGCGGGCCATCAGGCAAGCTCCTTATTGAATTCGGTCAGGGCCTCAGCTGCCTGACGCGGGGCAAGGCCATAGAATGTCAGAACCGGGCCGTCCATTTCGGCGGCGCTCAGGTCGGTGGGCAGTTGATCGAGGCTGGTGGTGAGAACGCGCTGATCAGGGCGCGAGGCGTTTTCGACCAAAGTGATCGGGGTCGCGCGATCCGCGCCATGCATGATCAGACGGCCCTGAATGAACCGCGCAGATTTCTTGCCCATATAGATCGCGGCAACCGAGCCATTGCGGGCAAGCGCAGACCAATCGTGATCGGCAAAGCCTTTCATGTCATGCCCGGTCAAAAAGCGAACCGAAGAGTTGCGACCGCGCCGGGTGAGGCTTTGGCCAATTCCCGCAACGGCGGCAGACGCGGCGGTGATGCCCGGAACGATGCTCCAACGGATGCCCGCAGCATCGACGGCGTCGATTTCTTCATCCAGTCTTCCAAACACGGTGGGGTCACCGGATTTCAGGCGCACGACGCGGTTGCCCTTGAGCGCATAGTCGACCAGAAGCGCGTCGATATCACTTTGTTTCCAGGAGGGTCCAAACCCGGCCTTCCCGACATCGACAAGAGTTGCAGCCTGACCGGCAAGCGCCAGAATCTCTGCGCTGATCAGCCGGTCATGCAGTACGATATCCGCAGCTGCGAAGGCTTTGAGCGCCTTTTGCGTCAGCAGGTCCGGATCACCGGGTCCCGCGCCGACAAATTCGACATATCCTATTTTGCGCTTGAGCTGCATCAGATCGTCCAGAGCGTGGTTTGACTTGCCCCTCAATATAGGAAATATTCCCAGCAAATCGCCATATTGCCGATCAAATAAGAACATACGTTCCAATGATTGCATCTGGTGGGACGTGGGTTCTGAAATTGAAGGAAAACCGGAATGACGGTGCGGATAGACAGCACAGATCGGAAAATTCTGGCCGAGCTACAACGCGATGCCAGTCAGTCGCTGGACGAAATAGCGGCCAGGGTAGGCAGTTCCAAGACGCCTGTGTGGAATCGAATCCGCAAACTAAAAAGCGCCGGTATTATTGGCCAGCAAACGGTTTTGCTGGATGCCGAGGCGCTGGGGTTTGAGGCGACATTCTTTGTTCTGATCCGGACCTCGGAACATGAGGCAGAGTGGCAGCGCAAGTTCCTGAAAGCATTGCGGGATCAGCCCGAAGTGCAGGAGGCGCACCGCCTGGCCGGGGATATCGATTATATCCTGAAGGTGCGCGTTAAAAATGCGCGCGCTTACGATCAGTTCTATCAATCTCTGATCGCTGAAGTACGTGTGCACAACGTTACCGCACTGCTGTCGATGGAAGAGATAAAATCAACGACAATGCTTCCCTTGAATGCTTTAGCCGTTGAATAAGTGGTCAGGGGGCGCTGCCCCCGCCGCCCCTGAAGGGGCGCCTCCCCCGGGATATTTTTGGCCAGATGAAGTCTGGATCCCTGTTCATCTGGCCCAGAATACCTCCACCGGAGGCATCGCGCGGTACGCGCGATTCAGCGTTGAACCATGAGTTTTTCCAGGCCGTGGAAATGGTAGCTGTTCAAATAGTGCGGAGGTTCGGTCAATCGCAAATCGGGGCATCTGTCGAACAGGATTGGCAAGGCGATGCGCATTTCAAGCCGAGCGAGCGGCGCACCCACGCAGAAATGAAGGCCGCCGCCAAAGCTGGAATTGGTTTGGATAGGCCGAGTTGGATCGAAGTGGGTTGGATCAGACCAAGCCTCAGGGTCTCGATTGGCGGCCCCTTGCAGCAGTGCCACCTGATCACCGCGTTTGAATGGGTGACCGAAGACCTCGATATCTTCATAGGCATAGCGTGTGAACATATGTAGCGGCGGGTCGTAGCGCAGGATTTCTTCGACTGTGGAGTCTATGGTATCAGATGCCAAGGCCGCTTTGTCAGTTTGGGTTTGCAACAGGGTTTTGACCCCATTGCCGAGTGAATGAACCGTTGCCTCATGCCCGGCATTCAAAAGCAGGATGCAGGTGGCGACCAGTTCATCTGTCGAGAGCTTCTCTTCTTCTTTCTCAGCCGCAATAAGGCGGGTGATCAGGTCATCGCGCGGGTCTGTGCGTCGCTGATCGATGTAGCCCAGAAGAAATTCGGCAAACTCGCGCGAGGATTGCGCCGCCCGGTGTTCCGTTTCAATGGTGCGGTTGGCCTGGTACATGGCGACCATATCGTGGGACCAGCGCAGCAGGTCAGGGGCCATTGCCTCGGGCACACCCAGAAGTCGGCAGATCGTGATGACCGGGATTTGGGTACAATAAGCCTCCAGCAGGTCGAACGACGTATCAGTAAATTGATCGATCAACGCGTGGCAGAGCGTTTCGATGGATGGCGCAAGGCTGATAATCGCGCGCGACGTGAAGGCGCGGGTGATCAAGGCACGTAGGCGCGTGTGGCGGGGCGGTTCAGTTTCGAGCAAAGAATGCGCCTCGATCGCCAACCAAGGGGCCAGATGATCGGGCGCGGGTTGGGCGCGTTCAGGTGGAACCTCACGGCCAAACCGTCTGTCCCGAAACAGTGCCTGCACAGCCTTGTGCGAAACTGCTGAGACCATCTGGTAATCCTCCCAATAGAACAGATCACCACAGGCGCGGGCCTTGTCGTAGAAAGGATAGGGGTTTTGGACAAAATCAGGATTAGTCGGGGATTGTGACAGGGTCTTCATGTCGCGCAGACTTGCCATCGGGCGTGGTGAATGCAAGACCCTATGTGATGCAAAGGGTTTGGGTCATTGTAGGATTTCTGTTGGCAGTCGGTTTGTTGGCGACCGCTGTCTGGTCTTATGGATACCGGCAGGCGCTGTCGCAACTGAGCCAAAAGGCTGAGGCCGATCTGGAACTGGCGGCTGACCGGTTGAGTACTCAGATGCAGGTCTATCAAGAGCTTGCAGTGTTGATGGCGAACCATCCGACGCTGCAAGACCTGAGGACTCCGGCACAGGAATTGGAGGCCCGTCTGATGCTGCTGGATGTGGCAGACAAGACAGCTGCAATCAATATGATCTATTTGGATCCGGCAGGCCGGGTTCTGGTATCCGCAAAGCCGGTAGGGTCGCGCAATATGGCAGCGCATCCGGCGTTCAAGCGCGCCCTGCAGGGTGCCATGGGCAGCGCGCATGGTGTTGAACCGGACAGCGGAAACAGGACCTATTCCTATGTCGCACCCAGTTTCGGCCCCACTGGTCAGGTTGATGGCGTGCTCATGGTGGTCGCGGACGTGCAGGATGTGGAACAGACCTGGCGCGGTAGTACCGAGGCGGTGTTTTTCGTGGACAATGACGGGGTCGTCTTTATCTCGAACCGGTCCGATCTTCTGTTCTGGTCACGGGCTAAGGGGCAAAGGGGGCTCACACCGCCAGATGGGATCCCGATTGATTTTGCCTCGTCTTGGGTGGGTGGGCATGAGCTCTGGTCGTTGAACTGGGGTCGCTATTTGCCAAAACGGGCTCTGCATCTGACACTTGATCTGCCGGTGATCGACATGACGGCTGAGGTGCTGGTGGATGTGGCCCCGGCGCGGCGTTTGGCGGGCCTGCAGGCGGCAGCGGTTGCGGCAATCTGTCTGGCCTTCGGAGCGCTGTTGTTTCTGGCAACCGAGCGGCGGCGCACTCTGACCGAGGCAAATGCGGTGCTGGAAGGTCGTGTGGCGAAACGGACGCGTGACCTTACAACGGCCAATACGGCCCTTCGGCGCGAAGTGGCGGAACGGCAGGAGGCTGAAGCGGCGCTGAAGAAAGCACAAGCGGATTTGGTTCAGGCTGGAAAGCTCAGTGCTTTGGGTCAGATGTCTGCAGGCATCAGCCACGAGTTGAACCAGCCGCTGATGGCGATCCAGCAATTTGCCGACAATGGCGCGGCCTATATGGAGCGCGGGCAGGGCGACAAAGCCGGGAAAAACCTTGGCCGCATCTCGGAGATGGCCGCACGCATGGCGCGGATCATCAAAAACCTCAGGGCCTTTGCCCGCAATGAGAGTGAGCCGATGGGAAAGGTTGATCTGGTGCAGGTGATCCAGTCAGCGGTTGAATTGACCGAGCCGCGCCTGCGAGAGGAACAAGTGGCATTGGACTGGGTGCCGCCTTCCCATGCGGTGAATGCCTGGGGCGGAGAGGTCCGTCTGGCGCAGGTCTTTGTGAACCTGATCAACAACGCCATCGACGCTATGAGCGGTCAGGAGGACAAAAGGATCAGTATTCAGATCGACAGCGGCGATCGTCTGGTCGTGTTCATCCGCGATACCGGGCCGGGGATCGAAGACCCGGATAAGCTGTTTGAACCTTTCTACACTACAAAATCCGTAGGCTCGTCCGAAGGGTTGGGTCTTGGACTGTCCATCTCTTACGGTTTGGTGCAGAGCTTTGGCGGCAATATCCGGGGTGCGAATGCGGAAGAAGGTGCTGTGTTCAGCGTGGAACTGGAGCATTTTGCAGAGGACAAGGTGGCATGACGCGCAAGGTGCTGTTGGTGGATGACGACGCGGCGGTGCGTGAGGCGTTATCACAGACGCTGGAGCTGGCCGACTATGAGCCTCTGTCCGTGGGATCGTTTGTTGCAGCCAAGGATCACATACGTGCCGATTTTCCGGGTGTGATACTGTCAGATATTCGGATGCCGGGGCGGGATGGGTTTCACCTGTTGACCTATGCGCATGAAGTTGATCCGGACCTGCCTGTTATCCTGTTAACAGGGGAGGGTGATATCCCAATGGCGGTTAAGGCCATGGGGCAGGGAGCTTTCGATTTTCTTGAAAAGCCCTGCGCTGCGGCTGATCTTTTGGGAGTTCTTGAACGTGCTTTTTCAGCACGGAGTCACATTCTTGAGAAGCGGGCTCTGAAATCAGAGCTTGAGCGCGGCGATCCGGCCGCGCGGCTGCTGTTTGGTTTGTCCATGCAGGCGGGAACGCTGCGCGACAGAGTGCGTAGCGTTGCCTCGACCGGGGCAGAGGTTCTGGTGACCGGCCCACCGGGTAGCGGTATATCAAAGGTGGCTGAGGTGGTGCATCTGATGTCACCCGTTGGGCAGGGATCGTTCGTGAAACGCCCTGCCTCAGAGCTAGGCGCCGATGATCTCGCGCATAGTGCGGAGTCTGCTGCGGGCGGGTCGCTATTTCTGGATGAAATATCGGCGTTGCCGGTGGCAACGCAATACGCCGCGCTCGAGCTGATGGAGCAGGGCACCGAGACGCGGATTATCGCAGGTACAACGGCTGATCTGTCTGCTCTGTCCGATCAGGGGCTGTTCAACGCCGATCTCTTCTATCGGTTGGATGTGATGCGGGTGCGTATCCCATCACTTGCGGAGCGGCCCGAGGATATCCCGATTATCTTCCGACACTATGTTGCGCAAGCGGCTGAACAGGCGGGCATACCCGAGCCAGAGATTACGCCGGAACATCTGGCCTCGCTCATGGCGCGCGATTGGCCGGGCAATGCGCGGTCTCTGATGTCGGCGGCGATGCGGTTTGTTCTGGGTATGCCAGAGGATGTCGCACAGGCGGCGGAACTTGGGCTCAGCGATCAGATGGCGCGGGTCGAACGTTCGTTACTGATTGCTGCTTTGGGGCGGCATAACGGCAAAGCGGCAGAGGCCGCCAAGGCGCTGAAACTGCCGCGCAAGACCTTTTATGACAAATTGGCACGGTACCACATCAAACCGGAAGATTACCGCCGGTAGTCAAATCCTCCGGCCAGTTCGGCCCGCATGTCATGCGGACAAAGCTGTTGGGCCCGGCAACCCGCTGGCGCGGGCTGCGGGCGGTGCCTTTGGCTCACCAGTGCGATTCGAGCCTGATGATTCGAAATCCGTGCGAAAATCCGCACATACAGGAGTTTTGTTGTGCGGTTTTTCGCACAAACCTGTTGAGCCTAATGTGTCATTGAAAGGGTTTTTCATATAACATCATGATATTTATGCATGAATTTGTATTTAGACCGAAATTCATCAAATCGTTGTGCGGATAATATTGATTCGTTTGACTGCCCGGCATGCGGTGCCCGTGTGGCACCTGTTGAACTGTTTTGAAGTCAGGGAGGAAGACAGATGAAACTTCTAGCAACCGCCGCAACGGCGATAGCGCTTACGGTAACCGCCACAGCAGGCATCGCGGCCTGTGATGACGGCGAGATTGTCGTCAAATTCGCGCATGTGACCAATACCGACAAACACCCCAAGGGCATCGCTGCCTCGCTGCTGGAACAGCGCGTCAATGACGAGATGCAGGGCGTGATGTGCATGGAGGTTTATCCGAACTCCACCCTCTACAACGATGACAAAGTGCTTGAGGCCATGCTGCAGGGCGATGTGCAACTGGCCGCACCGTCGCTGTCGAAGTTCGAGAAATTCACCAAGCAGTTCCGTCTGTTCGACCTGCCGTTCATGTTCAAGAACATCGATGCTGTGGATGCGTTCCAGGCATCAGCAGATGGTCAGGCGATGAAAGACAGCATGCAGCGCCGTGGCCTGCAGGGGCTGGCCTTCTGGCACAATGGCATGAAGCAGATGTCGGCCAACAAGCCTTTGGTTGATCCGTCCGATGCAGACGGTCTGAAGTTCCGTGTGCAATCCTCGGACGTTCTGGTAGCACAGATGGAAGCCATCGGTGGCAGCCCGCAGAAAATGGCCTTCTCGGAAGTCTATGGCGCGCTGCAGCAGGGGGTTGTCGACGGGCAGGAGAATACCTGGTCGAACATCTACGGCAAAAAGTTCTTTGAGGTGCAGGACGGCATCACCGAAACCAATCACGGCATCATCGACTATCTGGTTGTGACCTCGGTAGACTGGTTGGACAGCCTGGACCCGGAAGTACGTGACCAGTTCACGACCATTCTGACCGAAGTGACCGAGCAGCGGAACAAGGAAGCCTTTGCTGTGAACGAAGCGGCCAAAGCCTCGATCACCGATGCAGGCGGCATCATTCGTGAGTTGAACCCAGAGCAGCGCCAAGCCTGGGTTGATGCGATGAAGCCCGTTTGGGATCAGTTCGCTGGTGACGTGGGTCAGGACAAGATTGACGCCGCGCAGGCGATCAACGCCGGGTTCTGATCCGGATCAGGCCACGCGTCGGGGGACTGGGGAGTATTCGACGCGTTGGCCGGGCGGGCTGTGAAAGCCCGCCCGCTATCACTCTCATCACAAAAATTGCGGGGACAGAAAGATGTCTGGTGCGAAATCCGGCCCAACCGGGCTGGTCGACCATATCGAAGAAACCCTGATCGCATTGCTGCTGGGCCTGATGACGGCCGTGACCTTTGCCAATGTGATCGCCCGGTTCTTCTTTAATTCCAACATTCTATGGGCGCTGGAGCTGACGGTGTTCATGTTCGGCTGGCTGGTGCTGCTGGGCGCTTCTTATGCGGTGAAAAAGCACGCGCATCTGGGCGTCGATGCGATCCTGAACATGCTGGCCCCCGCGCCGCGCCGCATTTTAGCGTTGATTGCCGTTGCCTGTTGTCTGGTTTTCTCGCTTTTGCTGTTGAAAGGGTCTTATGACTACTGGGCTGTGTTCGCGGATTTGCCGCCAACCTCGGGCCGCTGGTTTCCCACGGGTCTGAACTTTGATGCACGCAGTCAGAGCTTTTACGAAGTTGACGATATACCGATGATCGCTCCGCTGCGGTTTCTGGAGGGCCTGATCAACTACGGCGAATATTACGAAAAACTACCCAAGGTCGTTCCCTATTTCATCCTGCCTTTGTCGATGCTGTTGCTGGTGATCCGCTTTGCCCAGGTCGCTGTACAGATTTGGCGTGGTGAGACCGACCGCCTGGTCGCCAGCCACGAGGTTGAAGATGAGATCGAAGAGGTTCGCGCGCAGCAGGGGGAGCATAACTGATGGATGTTGTACTTCTTTTCTCGATGGTCATCGGGCTGCTGCTGATCGGTGTTCCCATTGCGGTGGCTTTGGGCCTCAGCTCGACCCTGTTTCTGCTGATCTATTCCGACAGTTCATTGGCTTCGGTTGCGGGCACGCTGTTTGAAGCGTTCGAGGGTCACTTTACCCTTCTGGCGATCCCGTTCTTTATTCTGGCCTCGTCCTTCATGACGACGGGTGGCGTGGCGCGGCGGATCATCCGGTTCTCAATCGCGTGTGTTGGGCATTTGCCGGGCGGTCTAGCAATTGCGGGTGTGTTCGCCTGTATGCTGTTTGCGGCCTTGTCTGGATCGTCGCCAGCGACTGTGGTCGCCATCGGGTCCATCGTGATCGCAGGGATGCGGCAGGTTGGTTACTCCAAAGAGTTCGCCGCCGGTGTGATCTGTAACGCGGGGACGCTGGGCATCCTGATCCCGCCGTCGATTGTAATGGTTGTTTACGCGGCCGCCGTCGAGGTCTCGGTCGGGCGCATGTTCCTGGCAGGGGTCATTCCGGGCCTGATGGCCGGTTTGATGCTGATGATCACCATTTATGTCATGGCCAAGGTCAAGAACCTGCCGAAGGGCGATTGGAAGGGCTGGGGCGAAATCTTCGTCTCGGCGCGTGAGGCGGGTTGGGGCTTGTTCCTGATCGTGATCATCCTTGGCGGCATCTATGGCGGCATCTTCACACCGACCGAGGCCGCAGCGGTGGCTGCGGTCTATGCTTTCTTCATTGCCAGCTTTGTCTACAAGGATATGGGGCCGCTCAGCACGGAAGACGGAACAGCAAATGTTTCGTTGTTTAAGAAACCGCATGCGCTGATTACCGCATTCTTCCATCCGGATACCAAACACACGCTGTTTGAGGCCGGTAAGCTGACCGTCACGCTGCTGTTCGTCATCGCCAACGCGTTGATCCTTAAGCATGTTCTGACGGACGAACAGGTGCCGCAGCATATTGCCGAGGCGATGTTGTCTGCTGGGCTGGGTCCTGTAACCTTCCTGATCGTGGTGAACGTGATCCTGCTGATCGGTGGTCAGTTCATGGAACCTTCGGGCCTGTTGGTCATCGTTGCACCGCTGGTGTTCCCGATTGCCATCGAGTTGGGCATCGATCCGATCCATCTGGGCATCATCATGGTGGTGAACATGGAGATTGGGATGATCACCCCTCCGGTCGGGTTGAACCTGTTCGTGACCTCAGGCGTGGCAGGCATGCCGATGATGAGCGTCGTGCGGGCCGCGCTGCCCTTCCTGGCGGTGCTGTTCGTCTTCCTGATCATGGTGACGTATATCCCGTGGATTTCGACCTTCCTGCCGAACTCGGTCATGGGGCCGGAAATCATTACGAACTAGCGAGTGGATGGCCGGGCAGCAGATGTTGCCCGGCCAGGCTTGAACCCCGGGGCAGGGATGCCCATCTCGTGGACAGAGGACGACCTCCCCAACACGGGTAGATCATGCGGGACGACCCGTTTTGATAAGGGGTCACCTCATGGCATGGATCATGCTTGTTTTTGCCGGAATTCTAGAAATTGTCTGGGCGGGCGCGATGAAGCAATCCGCCGGTTTTACGCGGCTTTGGCCGACTGCGATTATGGGAGTTTCCATGATTGGGTCGTTTGGGCTGCTGTCGCTGGCGATGAGAGAGCTGCCGCTGAGCACCGCCTATACGATCTGGGTTGGCATCGGCGCGGTCGGCGCGTTTGTCGTCGGCGTCACCGTGATGGGTGAGGCGCTGACGCCCATGCGCCTGCTGGCCGCGGCTTTGACTATCGCCGGGATTGTAACGATGAAACTGGCCTGATCAGGCGTGTTCCAGCGCGTCGATAATGCCCGAGAAATCATCCGCCTTCAGGCTGGCGCCACCCACCAGTGCACCGTCCACATTTGAAACGCCAAAAATCTCAGCCGCGTTCGATGGCTTGACCGAGCCACCATAAAGCACGCGGACCGAACGGCCGACACCCTCACCAAACCGGCGTTCAAGACGAGCGCGGATGAAATCGTGCACGGCGCCGATTTCGTCCAGCGTTGGGACTTTGCCGGTTCCGATGGCCCAGATCGGTTCATAAGCGACGATTAGGTTCTCGCCGGTGGATTGATCTGGGATCGAGCCTGACATCTGACCGCCGATGATGTCCAAAGTGTTCGCAGCCTCGCGCTGTTCCAGGCTCTCACCGACGCAGATGATCGCGTGCAATCCCGCATCCATCACGGCGCGGGCCTTGGCGCGTACATCCTCATTTTGCTCGCCATGGTCCACGCGACGTTCCGAATGACCCAGGATTACCGCCGAGGCGCCCGCATCCCGCAACATCTCGGCGCAGATGTCGCCGGTATGCGCGCCGGCGTTTTCCGCGTGGCAATCCTGGCCGCCAACGGCCACACCAGAACTTTCGACGGTTGTGGCAGCACGCTCCAGCAACGTGGCTGGAGGACAGATCAGGATATCGACCCCGGGCGTTGGATGGCGCTCGGCCAGAGCCATAAGCTCGGCAAGGGCCGCGCCGGTTCCGTTCATTTTCCAGTTTCCAGCTGCCAGCTTGCGCCGCATATTCGTTTCTCCTGCTAGATCCGCGATTTGCCTTTCGGATAGCACCGTTGATCGGGCCTTACAATTCCGGTTGCAGTTCCGGCTGCACCTCGGCACGGTCCGCCGTGATTCGGTGAGGGCGCCATGATTGATAATCTTGATCTCGAAAAACTGGATAGCCGCGACAAAGACGAACTTGCCCGGCTTCAGCAAGCCATCGGGCAGGTGGGTTTTTTGACCATCGGGAATACTGGGCTTTGTGCTGAACGGGTGCAGCAGGTGATTTCGACTTACTTCGATTTCTTCCGGCAGCCTGAGCAGGATAAGAAACTGGTCGATATGGCTGCGACCGGGTCAAACCGGGGTTGGGGCGCGCCGAAATCCGAACAGGTGGATCCGAACGCCAACCCGGATTTCAAAGAGGTCTTTGATTGCGGCTATGAACTGCCTGAATTGAGCCCCTATCACGCGCGAAAACTGAGCGTCTATGCGCCGAACCAGTGGCCCGAGGCACCGGAAGGGTTCGAGCAGTCCATCCGTGCCTATTATGCGGATGCGTGTGGTGTAGCGATGCGGGTGCTACGCGCCATCGCCGTCGCGCTGTGTCGGGATGCTGACAGTTTCGACACGGCTTTTGACACGCCAATGGCGCTGCTGCGTGGGAACTATTATCCGCAGCGACCTGTCTGGGCGCGCGAGAAGGATTTCGGTATTGGGGCCCATACCGACTATGGCTGCCTGACCCTGCTGGCAACCGACGGAACTGCGGGCCTTGAGGTTCGCATGCCTGACGGGACCTGGGAAAGAGTCGAGGCCGCACCCGGCACATTCATCATCAACTTTGGTGAAATGCTGGAGTTCTGGACAGCGGGTCGCGTCAAGGCGACCGAACACCGGGTTGTTGGCGGGGCGCATGAACGGATTTCGGTCCCGTTGTTCTTTAACCCGTCCTACGACACCAATGTCGCGCCGCCTGAGTCAGATCAGGTGATTTCGGCAGGTGAGCACCTGACGAAACGCTTCAACGAAACCTATGTGCATTTAAAGTCGGCCTAAGCCTGTGAAGACAGACTTTCGTCAAACTTGATCGACTCGCCGCATCCGCAAGCGTCGACTACGTTCGGGTTTCTGAACTTGAAACCGGATTCCAGCAGTGAGACCTCATAATCGATCTCGGTTCCGAACAAGAACATCTGCGCCATTGGGGCAATCATCACGCGTGCGCCGTCTTGCTCGACGACCTCATCATGAGGATCGGCCTCATCCACGTAGTCCATGGTATATTCCATGCCCGCGCAGCCGCCCTTTTTGACACCGATGCGCAAACCGGCATGTCCGCCCGTTGTCATCAGGCGGGTGATCTGCTCTGCAGCTTTGGGCGTCATGGTCACGGCCTGTTTGCCGGGAATGCCGAACATTTGTGTCTCCGTCATCGCGCGATACTGTTAACTTAGGGGCGTCGACCGTCAGGCTCAAGTCAGAGCAGTTGAAAGACGCGATTTTTAGAGTAGATCACAGCGAGCCAAACGGCTTGCCTTGGTGCCGAGAGTGCGCATAGCGTGTGGGCAAGGCATTTGGCGGGGGACGTATTGCTCCGTATTCAGGTAGAAAAAGGGCATAAAAATGAGGATTCTATATACCAATATTAATGTAATCACGCGTGCGATTTCGGGCGCTTGCACAGTGTTTCTGCTGGCTTCGTCCGCGCAGGCCGAAACCGAGGCAAAGCGCCACCCTGTTAGTTGCGCCACAGCCGAGGGTGATTTGCGGGCCATTGACGCCGAAAAGAAACATGCCGAGGATAAGCAATTGGAAAGCGTGGCTGCGATCACGCCGGCCGGGGCCTTGCTGGGGCTTGTGACAGGAACGGAGGGCAAGAGGCTGCAAATGCTTTCGGGGGATTACATCAAGGCGCTCAACGAACGCGAAGCCGAAATCAAATCAACCTGCGGTCTGAAATAGGCCCTGGATATCGCGTCTTCTACAAAGGAAAAGACCGCTCTCGGGCAAGAGCGGTCCAAATTCGGGGCCTGGCGACGGGGGGCGGCGCATTGGTCACGGCCCAAGCGCATCACTTCGTTCAACCTGTGCGATTGCAGATGCGCCGTATATGTCCCGCAGCAATGTGACAGGCGGCACACAGCAAGGTAACGCAAAAGCTAATGTTTTGTGACAATTGGCGCTAACTGGGCTGTGAAGGTCGAATTACATAAAGCCCAGTTCAAGCCGTGCTTCGTCGGACATCATGTCCATGCCCCAAGGCGGTTCCCACGTCAGTTCGACATCAACCTCTTTCACGCCAGCCACGGGTTCGATGGCTTCGACGATCCAGCCGGGCATTTCCCCGGCAACCGGGCATCCCGGTGCAGTCAGAGTCATGATCACTTTGACGGCGTTGTCGTCCTTGATGTCGATCGTGTAGATCAGGCCCAAGTCATAGATATTGACTGGAATTTCAGGGTCATAGACCGTGCGGCATGCGTCTACCACATGCTCGTACAGGGGGTGTTCGATGGTTGATGGCGCAATCAGTGGTGCACCTTCAAACTGTTCGCTGGGGTGAGTCATCTTTGCCTCGGGTCAGTTGCCTGACCGTTTATATAGGGAATGGTGTGCCCAGCGTCCAGTCATGCAGGCTGGGCAAAACCTTAAGGGTGTCGGTCATTGATATCGTGCTGGAATGTTTTCACTTGGCCATGCGGCAGCGCGAACATCCGGCGCAGGATCAGCCAGGCGATCAGGGACAGAACCGCAAAGATCAGCAGCAGGATGGGCAGCGATGGCGTGACACCTGGGATGACAAGTATCAGACCAGTGATCGCGGCCCCGATCGCAAAGCCCAGAAAGATGAACCCGGGCAGCACCAGTTCCAGTATGCCGAGCGCCAAGGCGCCCGCCAACCAGATCCACCATGTCAGCCAAAAGGGATCAGCCATTACTTTGCCCCTTTCAGCATTTTGAACGCATCGCCAAACGCTTCCAAGGCGTTGGCTGGAACAACAATGGTTTGTTTGCCCGTACCATTGCCCAGCGCGTTAAGCGATTCCACCTGTTTCAGGGCAACCTGATACTGAGCAGCCTCAATCCCGTTATCCTGAATGGCTTTGGCCACAACGCCGGTCGCATAGGCTTCGGCATCGGCCTGAATGCGGCGGGCTTTGGCCGATTGTTCGGCGGCATATAACTCAGCATCTGCCTGCAACTCCACCGAGCGTTTCTGGCCTTCGGCCTCAGTCACTTGCGCACGGCGCGCGCGTTCGGCGTTCAGCTGCTGTAACATCGCGTCGCGCGTCGCCTGGTCAAGGTTTACGTCCAGAATTTCAGCACGCGTTACCTCGATCCCCCAGTCATCCACGGCAGTTTCAACGCTTTCCTGAATGCGCGAGATCAATTGAGACCGGTTCGATTGAACCTCATCCAGATCCATTTTACCGATCTCAGCACGGACAATGCCGGCGACGGTTGTGGCAATCGCACCGTCTACATCGCGGATACGGTAGACTGTCTTTTCCGGCTCCAAAATCCGGTAGAAGACCGAGGTGTCGATCTGAACCAACACGTTATCCTTGGTGATCGCGTCCTGGGTCGCATTTGGCAGCTGGCGTTCCAGTATCGAGATCTTGTGGCGTGCAACATCCAGAAACGGAACGATAAAGTTGATTCCGGGCCCAAGCACCGAGTGCAGACGCCCGAACCGTTCAACCACGTATTTTTCTGACTGAGGCACAATCTTGATGCCTTTGAGAATAACAATAACCACCAGTACGGCGGCCAGCAGGTAGATAATGTTCGATGAAAGCAATCCGATGATCTGCTCTTCTGTCATATCTGTCCTCATTTATTGTGTACTATAGTATACATTTGGGGATTGAGTCGTCCGATTTCAACTCTGGTATGGCGTGAATGCCGTGGGTTGCAAATAGCGTTGTGCGTTTGTGAAGAAGACAGTGATCGCTTTGCATCTGCCTGCGACTGCGCTATCGGAGCGGGATGAAACTGATAATTGATACAGACCCGGGCATCGATGACGCCATGGCCATCGCCTACGCTGCCGCCGCACCCGAGATTGACCTGATTGGCCTGACCACCGTTTTTGGCAATACACATGTCCACCAATCCAGCCGGAACGCCCGGTTTCTGGTCGATAAGTTGGGTTTGGATATACCCATTGCTCAAGGCGCGACCGCGGCTCATGGTAAAGACGATCACAGCCCATCCGAGCATGTGCACGGGCCAGAAGGATTTGGTGATCTGACCGATATCCCTGAGATTGGGCAGAACCATGATCTGACGGCGTCTGAGTTTCTGGTTGAAATGGCGCGCGAACATGCTGGCGAACTGGTGGTCTGTGCCGTCGGTCCGCTCACCAATATCGCTGATGCGATGGCGCTGGACCCGCAGTTCTCAAAGAACCTTGGCCGTTTGGTGATCATGGGGGGCGCTGTCTATTGCCCGGGCAACATCACCCCGCATGCCGAAGCCAATATCTATCACGATGCGCATGCCGCCGATGCGGTCTTTGCTGCGCCACCACAGACAGTTCTGGTGGGTTTGGATGTGACGTTGAAAACGCTGTATCAGAACGCGGATTTTGAGGCGCTGGCACAGAAATCAGCCGATATGGGTGTGTTTCTGCGGGACATCTCCAAGTTCTATTTGCAGTTCTACAAGGAAATCGGCGGCTTAGATGGTTGTGGCCTGCATGATTCCACTGCGGTGATCGCCTGCACCCATGGCCACATGTTCGACGTGGTTCAAACCGGGTTGCGGGTCGTTACCGAAGGGGATTCGTTGGGCGCAACGGTACCTCACAACCAACGCCCACCTGTGACTGTCTGTCGGGACGTAGACGGCGCAGGGGTGGTTGACCTGTTCACGGCCCGAGTCGCCTCGCTGCCCTGACGGGTTGCAAAGCGCTTGCGGATCGGGCAAAGGCTGCCCGGTTCCGCGATCTGAGATGTTGATATGACCCAGCCGTTTTCGTTTGACCTCAAAGCCACAGATGGCAAGGCCCGTACAGGCGTGATCCACACACCACGGGGTGAAGTGCGCACACCTGCCTTTATGCCGGTGGGAACAGCGGCGACCGTCAAGGCGATGATGCCCGAAAGCGTGCGCGCAACGGGGGCCGACATCTTGCTAGGGAATACCTATCATCTGATGCTGCGGCCCACCGCTGAACGGATCGACCGGCTGGGAGGCCTGCACAAGTTCATGAACTGGCACCGGCCTATTCTGACGGACTCAGGCGGGTTTCAGGTCATGTCACTGGCCGGGCTGCGCAAACTGACCGAAAAGGGCGTGACCTTCAAATCCCATGTGGATGGGTCAAAACATGAACTTACGCCGGAACGGTCGATGGAAATCCAGCGCCTGCTGGGCTCGGATATTGTGATGTGCTTTGATGAATGCCCGTCGCTGCCTGCTGATCGGGATCGGATCGCCGAATCGATGCGCCTTTCGATGCGGTGGGCCGAGCGGTCTCGGGATGCGTTTGGCGACCGCCCCGGCCATGCATTGTTTGGCATCATGCAGGGCGGTCTGGAACAGGACCTGCGGGAAGAAAGCGCCCAAGCACTAAAAGCGATTGGTTTCGAGGGCTACGCCATCGGCGGTTTGGCCGTGGGTGAGGGGCAGGAGGCGATGTTCGACTGCCTTGATTATGCCCCGGGTTTCCTGCCCAGCGACAAGCCGCGGTATCTGATGGGCGTGGGCAAACCCGACGATATCGTTGGCGCGGTTGCGCGTGGCATCGACATGATGGATTGCGTTTTGCCGTCGCGTTCGGGCCGCACGGGCCAGGCATTTACGCGGCGCGGGGTCGTCAACATCAAAAATGCGCGCCATGCCGATGATCCGCGCCCGCTGGACGAGGAGTGCTCGTGCCCTGCTTGCTCGAACTATTCGCGCGCGTATTTGCATCACGTGTTCCGCTCGAATGAAATGATCTCCGGCATGCTGCTAACCTGGCACAACCTCCATTATTTCCAGGACATCATGCAGGAAATGCGGGATGCGATTGCAGCCGGAACCTTCGACGCGTGGCAGGCTGATTTCCATGCAACACGCGCGCAGGGTGATATCGAGCCGCTTTAAGAAACAGCAGCAAGATCTTTCCAGAATTTCGGTGGATATCTCGGTCCGGTGCCTTGCAGTCCGGAAAACCTCGGGTCATGCTGCGAACTGAGACATGATGGTGAGGTTGAAATAGGGCCCTAATAGCCCCACCTTTAACCATCCAAGACAGGAGATGGCCAAGCGTTGCCTCAAACAGGGACCAGAGCCGTCTTGCCAACGATAAGGATAGAGCATGCAAGAGCCTCTGAATTCCTCATACCCCGTCCTGCCGCTGCGCGACATTGTGGTGTTCCCGCATATGATCGTGCCGCTGTTCGTGGGCCGAGACAAATCGGTCCGCGCGCTGGAAGAGGTGATGCAGGATGATAAGCAAATTCTGTTGTCCAGCCAGATCGACCCCGGTGTCGATGACCCGGAAGTGGACGGCATCTATCAGGCCGGCGTTCTGGCCAATGTGCTGCAACTGCTGAAACTGCCCGATGGCACCGTGAAGGTGCTTGTCGAAGGTCAGGCGCGGGTGCAGATCACGGAATTCCTTGAAAACGATCAGTTTTTTGAGGCACGCGCCGAGTATCTGACCGAAATCCCCGGTGATGTGACCACCACGCAGGCGCTGTTGCGCACTGTTGCGGATGAGTTTGAGCGCTATGCAAAAGTGCGCAAGAACATCCCCGAAGAGGCCCTGACCGCAGTTGGTGAAACCACCGAGCCTGCCAAGCTGGCCGATCTGGTCTCGGGTCATCTGGGCATTGAGGTCGAACAAAAGCAGGAACTGCTGGAAACCCTCAGCGTCAGTGAGCGGCTTGAGAAGGTCTATGGCCTGATGCAGGGCGAGATGTCGGTTCTGCAGGTCGAGAAAAAGATCAAGACCCGTGTCAAATCCCAGATGGAGAAGACGCAGCGCGAATACTATCTGAATGAGCAGATGAAGGCCATTCAGAAGGAACTTGGCGATGGCGAAGACGGCAGCAACGAAGTTGCCGAGCTGGAAGAAAAGATCAACGAGATCAAACTGTCGAAAGAGGCGCGTGAAAAGGCCGAAGGCGAGCTGAAAAAGCTACGCAACATGAGCCCGATGTCGGCTGAGGCCACGGTCGTGCGCAACTATCTGGACTGGATCCTATCGTTGCCGTGGGGCACCAAATCCCGTGTCAAAAAGGATCTGGGCCGCGCGCAGGACATTCTGGATGCCGATCACTATGGGCTTGAGAAGGTCAAGGAGCGGATCGTTGAATATCTGGCGGTTCAGCAGCGTTCGAAAAAGCTGAAAGGCCCGATCCTGTGTCTTGTTGGCCCTCCGGGTGTGGGTAAGACCTCGCTGGGTAAGTCGGTTGCCAAAGCCACGGGGCGCGAGTTCATTCGCATCTCGCTGGGTGGTGTGCGCGACGAATCCGAGATCCGCGGTCACCGTCGGACCTATATCGGTTCGATGCCAGGTAAGATCATTCAGGCGCTGAAAAAGGCGAAAACCACGAACCCGCTGATCTTGTTGGACGAAATCGACAAGATGGGGCAGGATTTCCGCGGCGATCCGGCTTCGGCCATGCTGGAAGTGTTGGACCCGGAACAGAACAGCACGTTCATGGACCACTACCTGGAGGTCGAATATGACCTGTCCAACGTGATGTTCCTGACCACGTCGAACAGCTACAACATGCCTGGGCCTCTGCTGGACCGGATGGAGATCATTCCGCTGGCCGGTTACACCGAAGAGGAAAAGAGCGAGATTGCCAAGCAGCACCTGATTAGCAAGCAGGTCAAAAACCATGGCCTGAAAGCCAAGGAATTTGAACTGACCGATGAGGCGCTGCAGTCGATCATCCGCACCTATACCCGCGAGGCGGGCGTTCGGAACCTTGAACGTGAGATCGCCAAAGTGGCGCGGAAGTCGCTGACCAAGATCATCAAGAAAGAGGCCGACTCGGTTACCGTGACGCCTGAAAACCTGGATGATTTCCTTGGCGTGCCCAAGTTCCGCTATGGTCTGGCTGAGCAGGACGATCAGATCGGCGTTGTGACTGGTCTGGCCTGGACGTCGGTTGGTGGAGACCTGCTGCATATCGAGGCGCTGAAACTGCCCGGAAAGGGGCGGATGAAAACCACCGGTAAGCTGGGCGATGTGATGAAAGAATCCATCGACGCGGCCTCGTCTTACGTGCGGTCGATTTCGCCTAAGATCGGGGTGAAGCCGCCTCAGTTCGACAAGATCGATATCCACGTGCATGTGCCGGATGGCGCAACGCCCAAAGATGGCCCGTCGGCCGGTCTGGCGATGGTAACGTCGATTGTATCGGTCCTGACCGGTATTCCGGTACGCAAGGATATTGCAATGACCGGCGAGGTGTCCCTACGCGGGAACGCGATGCCGATTGGTGGCTTGAAGGAAAAACTGCTGGCGGCGCTGCGTGGCGGCATCAAAACGGTTCTGATCCCGGAAGAGAATGAAAAGGATCTGGCTGAGATTCCCGACAATGTGAAAGAGGGCCTGCAGATCATCCCGGTCAAACATGTCTCGGAAGTGCTGGAACAGGCGCTGGTGCGCGAGCCCGAACCCATCGAATGGGACGAGGCCGCTGAAGAGGCTGCAGCGGCGGCCGCCAAAGCAGCCGAGAGTGCGGGTCCGGCAGCGACGGCGCACTGAACTTTACAGCAGAAATTGGAAAGGCGGGCTTTAAGGTCCGCCTTTTTCGTATCTAGAAGCTGTTAAGTTGGCAAAGCCTATGGATTTAAGAGTAAGTTTTCATAGGAAAGAATGGTGGGTGATAAGAGATTTGAACTCCTGACATCTTCGATGTGAACGAAGCGCTCTACCACTGAGCTAATCACCCATAGCGCGTGCTGTTATCGCGTCCTAATGGCCCGCGCAAGCCCGAGCGGCCCGGAAAACGCTGTTTGACATACGAAAATGGGGCCTTTGATTTCGTCCGCATGGAAAAATCCGGCTTCTGTCAAAAAACTTCAAAACGCCGCTTGACGACGTCGGGGCGGGGCCATAATACACCCCAACGTTCCATCGGGAACGGGCAGTGGGCGGTTGTAGCTCAGTTGGTTAGAGTACCGGCCTGTCACGCCGGGGGTCGCGGGTTCGAGCCCCGTCAACCGCGCCA
>NZ_JBXWNG010000021.1:0-26156 GCF_059610245.1 Ruegeria sp. YTSA075
GCCTGCTCGCAAACACCGTCACAGCAGCATGCCGCGCAAACAAACTGCCAGAACCCGAAGGCCTGACGGCCTGAGCCTCACAACTGGCGCTTCAACCGGTAGAAAATCTAGCAGCACCAGTGCGCAGCAATACTGGCATATTTCAGGCCGAACGGAGCGTATGGTCATCGTCTGCATTGGCCAATCTCCGACAAATGCAGCGCGGGTCCGCACCTTGATCACCCGTACGGCACGAAATGGCATGGCGTTGGGACAGCAACTTTAGGGCAAGGATATGTCGCAGGATGAGTGCCGGGCTCAGATCAAACAACTGAACGAGGCGGAGGATGTCTATGCTGTACTCCTATTGCCTGATGCGCCTGCGCATATTGATGTTCTCAACCTGCGAGGTGAATTACAGCGATACAAAGACCTCATACGACCTGGCGCATGGAATCATCCTGAATCGGTTCGTCCTGGCGAAGTTGATTGTGTATTGAACAGCGCTGTAGCGGCCCATCGGGCTCATGGAATCGCTATAGTCGAGCGGATGTTCAAATCGCGAGATAGCCAATCCCGGCAAACGCTATGAGACAACCAAACCATTGAGATGTTGCCATTTTCTCTTTCAAGATCGCCCAAGCCAAAACAACCGTAAGTAGCCCGAAGATAGAGGCTGCGACGGATGCATATTGGGCATTGGGCAAACCCCCGGCAGATACTACGCACAGAAGCGCCACCGCATCGAGCGCCCCCATCAGGCACAATAGGGGTAGGGCCTGAGTGCACGGCCAAAGTGACTTACGTGATACAATGGCGGTTACCGCCAGCGCAAAGATGGCTGTCAGGCGCCCAATCAGCGAAACAATGAACTCGTTGCCCAGTTCAGCTGCATACTGCCCCAACGCGAATGTCGCAGCGAACCCGATTGCAGCAAGTATGGAATAGGCAATCGTCGGCCCGGCGGCAGGATATTCCGCGTTGTCGTCCTCAGATCGCGCGGACACAATTGCCACGCCGACACCAATGGCGATAATTGCCAGCCAATGCCAGATGCTGACCTCGGATCCACGCCAAATCGCAAGAGTGACCGACAAGACCGGATAACTGGCGACAAGCGGTGCAACCAGACGTACTGGCCCGCGCTGAAAGGCAGCATACATGCTGAGACCAGCCAGCAAATAGAAGCCGCCCGCTGCAAGCGCGTAACACATTGCCTCGGCGGAGATGGGGGCGAACCCTGCCCAGATTGCAACAAGTCCGAACTGTAGCGTGGCCCCGGCAACCATTACGGCCATCAATGCCGCAAAGATGTTCACGGTTTGGCTGACATATCGTACGGCGAGATCGTGAAAGCCCCAGCACAAAGCAGCCAGCAGACCCAACTCAAGGGCGCTCACCCGGTCGCCTCGTCCATCCGAATGCTCCAGGAATTTCTGTGTCTGACTTTCAATTTCAACCGTGCCGACATGTCACTGGAGATAAACTAATATTCCTGATATGCAATAATTATTGACAACATCGAGCCGGAGAAGAGACCTATGTCGTCAGCTTTGAGCCAACTTGGTGGTGAAAAAAAACTGCGAGCTCTCGTTGAACGGTTCTATGACCGCATGGAGACCGACCCGGCGGCGTATTCGTTGCATAGGCTACATTTCCGCGGTCATGGATTATCACATACAAGACAGGCGCAGTTTGAATTCCTGAGCGGATTTCTGGGCGGTCGTGCCTACTATCGTGAGCGATTTGGTCATATGGACTTGCGAGAAATCCACGCGCATGTGCCGATACGTGAGGCTGACGCCGAGCTCTGGCTGGACACCTTTGAAGCCGCGTTGGCGGATTGCGGAATGGACGGTCCGGTGGTGGAAAAAATGCGCACAACCTTGCATCGCGCTGCTTTGATGCTAATCAACGACGTGCCCGACTGGAGGGTTGAGGCAGACAGCGGAAAGAACCTTGAAGTTCATGACTGATTACCCGTGATCAGATCTGTCGCAATCTGGCATAGATGCCGGACGTCATCCTGAATTGCTCTTCAGAAATTTTGTCAGTTTCAGAGACCATGTTGTGTGCTGCGTCCGCGGATCCAAGCCATTCCACGGCGCATTGATGGTTGGCAGGATCGCTCATCCATGATTGAATCGTGCCCTGAACAAGTTCGGGGTGAAACTGTACGCCCCACGCGCAATCCGATACGCGTATGGCTTGAACGGCGCACCCATCGGATCGCGCTAGAATTGCCGTCTCGGGAAGCAGTTCAATAGCTTCAACCCCATGCCAATGAAGCGCTCGGAATTGTCGGGGCAAGGAACCGAAAAGCGGATCATGTTGCACGCTGTTGTTCAGATTGACTGGTAACACACCGATTTCAGGCTGGGTCATGGGCGCACAACGCCCACCAAGTGCATCAACTAACAATTGATGGCCCAGTCAAACGCCGAAATCCGGCCGCTGGAAATCCTGACCCCACGTCTTGATGGCCAGTTTTTCCGAGACAAGCCAAGGATGAGCCTCGGTTTCCCAGATGTCCGTGGGACCGCCCAGAACAAGCAGCAGATCGAAACCTGCCAGATTGGGAACTGGCTGCCCCTCGTGAAGGTGTACGATCCGGGAGGTGTCGTCATGCGACGCGATATGTTCAAGAAACGCGACCGGGTTTTCGCCCGGTGTATGTTGAAAAATCAGAACATTCATGCGGTTAAAGTGGCAGCGTGGTTAAAGAGCGCAGGGCCACAGAACAAACTGTGGCCCCGTACTTCGTTTGGATCAATGGATCAGATGTCCAATGTGTTTTCTTTTTCCCAGCGAGAGAAGTGGGACACAAACGAATTCCATTCCTGATGCTTCATCTTCAGGAACGCTGAAGAGAATTCGGCCCCCATCATCGCCTTTAGGTCCTTGTCCTTGTCATATTCCCGAAGGGCATCGAGCATGTTCAAGGGCAGTTTGGGAGCGCCGCGTACTTTGTGGCCTTCGGCGTACATATCAATGTCCCATCGCTTGCCCGGATCGGCTTTGGACCGAATGCCAGACAGGCCCGCCGCAATAATCACCGCCTGCAACAGATAGGGGTTGGTTGCGCCATCGGGCAGGCGCAGTTCGAACCGTCCAGGGCCAGGGACGCGGACCATGTGGGTGCGGTTGTTGCCGGTCCAGGTCACGGTATTGGGGGCCCATGTCGCACCCGACATGGTACGCGGCGCGTTGATCCGCTTGTAGCTGTTCACCGTAGGGTTGGTAACTGCCGCCAAAGCGCTGGCGTGTTTCATGATGCCGCCCAGAAAATGCTTGCCGCGCTCTCCCAATCCAACCTCACCGGTCGGACCGTCGCCCTCACCGGCAAATACGTTGGTTTTCGCATCCGCCCCGGGCGCATCCCAGACCGAGATATGGGCATGGCAGCCATTGCCCGTCAGCCCCTCGACCGGCTTGGGCATAAAGGTTGCCCGAAGCCCATGCTTTTCGGCGACCGATTTGGTCATGAACTTGAAGAAGGAATGTTTGTCGGCGGTGCGTAGAGCGTCGTCGAATTCCCAGTTCATTTCGAACTGGCCATTGGCGTCCTCGTGGTCGTTCTGATAGGGACCCCAGCCCAGTTCAAGCATGTAGTCGCAGATCTCGCGCACCACATCATAGCGACGCATCACCGCCTGTTGGTCATAGCAAGGCTTTTCAGCGGTATCGAATGGATCGCTGATCTGTTCGCCATCGGGGGTCAGCAAAAAGAACTCCGCCTCGATCCCGGTTTTGACGTGCATCCCTTCGGCGGCGGCCTCATCGATCAGGCGACGCAGTACGTTGCGCGGGGCTTGCGCGACGTCTTGGCCTTCCATCACGCAGTTGCCAGCGACCCAGGCGACCTCGGGCTTCCAAGGCAGTTGGATGACCGAGGACGGGTCCGGCACCGCCAGCATGTCAGGATGTGCGGGCGTCATGTCCAGCCAGGTGGCAAATCCAGCAAAACCTGCGCCGTCCTCCTGCATGTCGGCAATCGCTTGCGCGGGAACCAGTTTGGCCCGCTGTCCACCGAACAAATCAGTGAACGAGATCATGAAGTATTTGACGCCTTTTTCCTTGGCGAAAGCAGCCAGATCTGTTGTCATGGTCGGCTTTCCTTTCCCTGTTGATGCGTTTCGATAGAAGAAAGGCGCCGCCCTTTAGGGCCGCGCCTTTTGTCGTTTAACAAATCAGAACCCGGCCTTTCCGGGATACCAGTCGGTGCCCGCCAGTGGTACTTTGGCCATCGCCGCCGCCTCCATTGTCAGGGCGCACAGATCCTCGGGTTCGAGGTTGTGCAGGTGATTGTGACCACAGGCGCGCGCAATGGTCTGCGCCTCAAGCGTCATCACCTTCAGGTAGTTTCGCAATCGGCGACCGGCATCAACCGGATCGAGACGCGCAGCCAGTTCGGGGTCCTGCGTGGTGATGCCTGCCGGGTCCAACCCTTCGTGCCAGTCATCATAGGCGCCGGTGGTGGTGCCCAGCTTCTGATATTCGGATTCCCACTTCGGATCGTTGTCGCCAAGCGCGATGAGTGCTGCCGTGCCAATGGCAACCGCGTCCGCGCCAAGGGCCATCGCCTTGGCCACATCAGCGCCAGTGCGAATGCCGCCCGAGATCACAAGCTGCACTTCGCGGTGAACACCCAGATCCTGCAGCGCCTGTACGGCCGGGCGGATACAGGCCAATGTCGGAATGCCCACATGTTCAATGAAGACGTCCTGCGTGGCTGCCGTGCCGCCTTGCATCCCGTCCATCACCACAACATCGGCCCCGGCCTTCACTGCCAGCGCAGTATCGTAATAGGGCCGCGTTGCACCTACCTTGACGTAGATTGGCACTTTCCAGTTGGTGATTTCGCGCAACTCAAGGAGTTTGATTTCCAGATCATCCGGCCCGGTCCAGTCCGGATGACGACAAGCCGAGCGCTGGTCGATGCCTTTGGGCAAAGTGCGCATCTCGGCCACGCGGTCGCTGATTTTCTGACCCAGCAACATGCCGCCGCCACCGGGCTTTGCGCCCTGTCCAACCACAACCTCAATCGCATCAGCCTTGCGCAGATCGTCGGGGTTCATCCCATAGCGCGAAGGCAGATACTGATAGACCAGCTTGGTCGAATGGCCACGTTCTTCAGGGGTCATTCCACCGTCACCGGTAGTGGTCGAGGTTCCCGCTGCCGATGCGCCGCGGCCCAGGGCCTCTTTCGCAGGACCCGACAGCGCCCCAAAGCTCATGCCTGCGATGGTGATCGGAATATCCAGTTGGATCGGGTTCTTGGCAAAGCGGGTGCCTAGCGTGACGCTGGTGTCACACTTCTCGCGGTAGCCCTCCAGCGGGTAGCGCGACACCGACGCGCCCAGAAACAACAGGTCGTCAAAATGCGGGACCTTGCGTTTGGCGCCGCCACCGCGGATGTCATAGATGCCAGTGGCCGCCGCGCGGCGGATTTCGGCATTGATCGGGTTGGTGAAGGTCGCCGACTGGATCGGGACCGTGCGCGGAATACCGTTATTGTCCATATCTTTCATGTCCCTTAGTAATCCTGTGCGTTGTCGACGTCGAAGTTATAGAGCTTGCGGGCCGAGCCGTAGCGCTTGAACTCTTCGGGTTTTGCGTCGCTTTCGGCGCGTTCCAATAGATCGGCCAGGATCTCAAGATGCTCGGGGCGCATCTCTTTCTCGATGCAATCTGCGCCCAGGCTCTTGACCGAACCGCGCACGAAAAGACGCGCCTCGTAGAGGGAATCCCCCAGTGCATCGCCCGCATCGCCGCAGACCACCAGATTGCCCTGTTGCGCCATAAAAGCCGACATGTGGCCGATATTACCATGCACTACGATGTCTATACCCTTCATCGAAATCCCACAGCGCGAGGACGCGTTGCCCTTGACAACCAGCAGCCCTCCGTGCCCGGTCGCCCCGGCATACTGACTGGCGTCGCCATCGACCATGACCGTGCCCGACATCATATTTTCGGCCACACCGGGACCCACCGAACCCTCAACTTTGATGGTCGCTTGCTGGTTCATCCCCGCGCAATAGTAACCTGTCGAGCCCTTCACGGTCACCTCGATCGGCGCATCCAGACCCACGGCAATCGCGTGGCTGCCCTTGGGGTTCTGCACCTCCCAATTGGTCTGATTGGTGTCTTTGCTTTGTGCCTGCAACGCCGCGTTCAAACCACGCAAGCCGCTTTCAGATACATCATAAGTCTGCATGTCAGGCGGCCTTTTCGTGGGTTGTTGGGCTGTCATTGTGCGACCAGAAATAAACTGTCGAGGGTTCGGGCTCCCAAACCCTTGCATCTTCAATACCCGGCAGGTTGACCAGCGCGCGGTATTCGCTGCCAAAGGCCACATATTGATCGGTCTCGGCCATCACAGCTGGCTTGCAGGCAATCGGATCGCGCACTACGCCAAACCCGTCCTTGGTGCCCACGACGAAGTTGAAAAAGCCATCCAGATCATCCAGGCTGGATTGCAGTGCTTCACCCAAAGTCGCCCCGTTCATCATCTTCCAGGTCAGGTAGGCGGCCCCAACTTCGGTGTCGTTTTCTGTCTGGATGACGACCCCTTCACGGCGCAGCTTGCGGCGCAACGAGTTGTGGTTCGACAACGAGCCGTTGTGCACAAGACACTGATCCAACCCGGTGTTGAACGGGTGTGCCCCCATCGTCGTGACCGCGGATTCCGTGGCCATGCGCGTGTGGCCGATGCCATGCGTGCCAGTCATCGCCGAGATATCAAAGCGAGCAGCCACGTCCTTGGGCAGACCGACCTCCTTGTAGATTTCCAGCATATCGCCATGGCTCATAATCCGAACCGACGGCCGGATTTCCGCAAGCGCCGCGCGTGCGTCTTCAAAGCGGCCTGCAGGAATATTCAACACGGTATGTGTATCATTGTCCGACTGCGTGACAGTTCCACCTAGAACCCGACCCAATTCGTCGGCCAGACCTGCGAAATCTGTTTCGGGGTTTGCAGATTGAAGCGTCAGCTTGCTCTGACCTTGCAAACCATCACGATAGATCGCAATGCCTGCACTGTCAGGGCCCCGATCTGTCATGGTAATCAGCATGTCTGTCAACATCTCACCCAATTTGGGTGAAAGCGACTGGTCCTTAAGGAATAATCCTACAATCCCGCACATGGCTGGCCGGTCTCCTTTGTGTGTTTCGTTTCGATTCGATGCTATCAACAATGTGTCGGGAAAGCAATAATCACAGGAATAAAATATTACTAACAGGCAATGGACGCGCATGCAGTTCTCGCGTCCATTGCCTGTTTTCAGAGCTGGGTTAGTATCTTTCCAACTGCGCCTTCACCTTCTCTTCGTCCCCGGTGTGGCGCGCCTTTTCAAGGTGCTCGCGTTCGCGGACGAACTGGATGCGATGCCATCCGATCCAGAACGCCAGGCCAATGATGAACATTAGAACTTCGTAACCCTGGAAGGGATAAATCGGTCCGACTTCGGCAAGATCGACTGCCCAGTTTGAGTATCCGTTTGTAGACATGTCTTACTCCCTTACTTAGCTGCGACGCCGCGGGCAGCGAGTTCTTCTTTATCAGCTTGGATAATTGCTGCTTTGGCGTCTTCGTAGGCATGGTGCTCGGCATAATCGAGACCCTGAAGTTCAACCTCTTCCGGGATGCGGAGCACACCTGCAGCCGCCTGAATTTTTGCCAGGATCCAGCCGGGCAGGAAGCCCAGTACAAAGAACATGATGACCGCGCCGGTGATCTGACCGATCGGATTGATTGTGGCATAGCCTTCGTATGGCGATGACGGCACGCCCCACAGGACGAAGCCCGAGATCACCAGCCCAACAAAACCGGCATAGCCATGTACCGCGACTGCGCCTACGGCGTCGTCCAGCTTGAACCGGCGCTCAACCCAATAGTGCAGCTTGTACACGATCACGACACCAATAGCGGCAATGATCATCGCCTGGATCGGGTGATACAGGTCGTTCCCGGCCGAAGCTGTGATGATCCCGGCAAGCCCGCCTGAGAAGGTCCAGAACGCATCACCCTTCGAGATCACATAGGCCGCCATCAGGCCGCCGGACAGCGACATGAGGAAATTGAAGGTAATCGCGGAAAGCGTGGTTGGTGCCAGATAAATATTGGTTGCGGTCCAGGTCACACCGGTGATCTGGCCGTCGATACCTTCCGGCGAAATCACAGGCACATTGCATGCGGCGTAGAAACCCCAGAAACCAGTGTAGATCAGGAAAATCCCGATGGTCAGCAGCCAAGGGTTGTGAGGTGGAATATCCCGCGGTGTGCCATCCTTGGCAAATTTGCCAAGACGCGGACCCAGGACCATAATCACGCCAAGTGCGTAGCCGCCTGCAATTGCGTGGATAACCCCGGAAGCATAGGCATCGTGGTAGCCAAGAATTCGCACCATCCAGCCGCCGTAATGCCAGCCCCATGCAGCGTCAATTATCCACCAGACCGAACCGATCATAACTGCATGTACCCATAAAGCCGAAGATCTGATCCGCTCGATGACGGAACCCGAAACGATCGAGGCAGCTGTCCAAGAGAACAACAGGAATGCGGCCCAGAAGACCCCAGTGATTCTGTCGCCTAGGTTGGTTGCCATCGTGTCTGCCCAAGGTAGATTCGCAGCACCCGCTTCGGTGTCTAGACCGCCCCAGAAGGGGAAGTTTGGAAACGCCCAATAAATCCACCATCCGAAGAAGAAAAATGTGACCGTCACCAGCGGGATGATCATGATGTTTTTCATCAATGTGTGCATATGGTTACGGGCACGGCTGGCACCGACCTCGTACATGCAAAAGCCCACATGGATGAGGAACATGAAAACGACCGTTACCCAGTAGTAAAACTCGGTAAAGACCGTGGTTAGTGCATTTAGATTACCATCCACTTTGTTGTCTCCCTATTGTTGCAGCAGGAAGTTGTTCTGCGATGGATTTCCTGCTGGGAATATTTATCTACTCAGGGGACAATCTCATTGGCGACCTGTCAATAGATATGTTGGGCAAATATCTTTAGGGTATTTGGCGCACGCACAGTAATACATGCTGAAGACTAGATTATAGCATTGATAAATAATCACTTTTACCAATTCTGGTAATTTTCTAAGGGTGCAGAAAACGCAGCCTAATATTCCCAGTAGGAAAATATTCTGCACATGGGTGTTGATTTTCGATCCAACATCGGCCTCAATATGGTCAAGAAAAAAGCAATCAACGGGAGAGCTGAACAATGGCCATTCTTTGGAGGACGTCCGCCCTTGCGCAGCGCCATGCCGAAATCGGCGGCGAGCTAGAAGACTGGAACGGTATGGGGACCGCATGGTTCTACGACCATAGCCCGGAACGCGCCAAGGCAGATTACGAAGCGATCCGCACCAAGGCAGGGCTGATGGATGTGTCAGGTCTGAAGAAGGTTCATGTGGTCGGCGAAGATGCGGCCTATGTCATTGACCGTGTCACCACGCGGAATGTGGAAAAGATCATGCCGGGCCGGTCGACTTACGCGTCAATCCTGAATTCCGAAGGCAAGTTTATCGATGATTGCATCATCTACCGCCTCTCGGTGAATACGTGGCTTGTCGTGCATGGCACGGGGACAGGTATGGAGCAGCTGACATCGGTTGCGGCTGGAAAGAACTGTTCGGTCATTTTTGACGACGACATGCATGACATGTCGCTGCAGGGACCGGTCGCTGTTGATTTCTTGGCTAAGCATATCCCCGGAATTCGCGATCTGGCTTACTTCGGCATCATGCAAACCAAACTCTATGGTTGCCCGGTGATGATTTCTCGGACCGGATATACCGGTGAGCGCGGGTATGAAATTTTCTGTCAGGCCAAACATGCGGTGCAACTATGGGACAACATTTTGGCCGAAGGCAAAGACATGGGCATCGTCCCGGTTCAGTTCTCGACGCTCGATCTGTTGCGCACCGAAAGCTACCTGCTGTTTTATCCCGGTGATAACTCGGAAACCTATCCGTTCGACGATGAAACCTGCGGTGATACGCTTTGGGAGCTGGGTCTGGAATTCACTGTGTCACCTGGAAAAACCGGCTTCATAGGGGCCGAGAACCACTATGCATCGCAAGGCAAAGAGCGGTTCAAGATCTATGGGGTGAAACTGGACGGCACGACCCCGGCGGACGAGGGTGCCGACCTGCTGCAGAACGGTGAAAAGGTCGGTGTTGTCACTTTCGGTATGTACTCCGAAATCAATAGCCACAATGTGGGCATCGCGCGGATGCCGGTCGCCTGTGCCTCACCAGGCACTAAGCTGACAGTGCGCAACGGCGATGGGACAGAAATAGCGGCGACTGCGGAAGAGATGCCGTTCTACGATCAGGACAAATCGATCAGAACCGCAAAAGGCTGAGTTTCAGGGGCGCAACGGACACACCGAGGCGCCCTTTTCCGATTTGAGGGCACGATGTCAAAGTTCGAATTTCCCAAGTCAATCGCAAGCCGCCCGGTCTGGGGCACGCTAGAGGTTCGCTCAGGTGAACATCATCTCATAATCGCCGAGGCCGAAGGGGCCGAGGCGGTTCTTGACATAGCGACACCCGACCTGATGGCGAAAACCCATCTGATCTACATCCCCAAAGGGACGGACTTCTCGAAAAAGCTGCAGGCGCTGAATCCTGCGCAATTCTACGAAGGTCCGTCTTATGCTGCCGCGCTGTACCGTATTCGTCGCGTGTTGGAAGACGCACATATGGGTTTACAGGTCTATCTGACCGGCACCGAAGGCATGATGGGTCAGGCCACGAATGAAGTGATGGCTGCGGGTCTTCCGCACACCGCGATACAGACCGAGCATCGCGGTTCGGTTGCGCGCCGAATGCAATGCGTACACTGCAAAGGCGTCACCGAAGATGTCGAGATCGATCCGTTCATCTGCGCGCATTGTGGGCTCAACCTGTTTGTTCGTGACCACTATTCCCGCCGCCTTGCCGCTTATCAGGGTGTCCGAATTGACGCCGAGGACCATGGTAACGTGCCCGAGCCGAAGGGGATCTATGAATGAGTGGTGCCGAGAAAATTCAGGTCAAAGTGACCGAAGTTACCCCGCTGAACGAGCTGGTGACGCGATTCCGGTTTGAACGCGTTGACGGCGGGCAGTTGCCTACCTTCTCGGGTGGGGCACATACTGTTGTCGAGATGCAGGATGGAGGTATTACCCGGCTCAATCCCTATTCCCTGATGTCCGATCCTTTCGATCAGTCGTCTTATACCATTTCTGTCCGGCGCGATGATCAGGGCAGGGGCGGGTCGTTGTTCATGCACCGTCAGGTCAAGCTGGGCGACGAGATGACCATCAGCTACCCGGTCAACCTGTTCTCGCTTGATTTGCGGGCCCGCAAGCACCTGTTTCTGGCCGGCGGAATAGGGATCACGCCGTTTCTGGCGCAGATCAAACAACTGGAACTTCTTCATGGTCATTGGGAGCTGCATTATGCTTGCCGCAATACCGCCTTGGCATCTTATGCCGAGCAACTAACAGACCGGCACCCGAACGAAACGCATCTGTATTACGACGATCAGAATCAGCAGATCGATCTAAAGAACCTGCTCAGCGGTCAACCCTTAGGTACGCATGTCTATGTCTGTGGCCCCAAGGGGATGATCGACTGGGTGTGTAGCACTGCCGCTGCAGAAGGCTGGCCCGAGGACTGCGTACATTACGAAGAGTTTCTGGCCCCGCAACCCGGTAAACCGTTCGAAGTGCGCTTGGCGACCTCGGACAAGATCATTCATGTGGGTGAAAACGAAAGCCTGCTGGAAGCAATTGAACGCGAGGGTGTGGATGCGCCGTATCTGTGCCGCGGCGGGGCCTGCGGTCAGTGCGAAACCGTTGTGCTGGATCACGACGGAAACTTTGTTCACCGCGATCACTGGCTGACTGAAGAAGAAAAGGCAGCAGGCAAGAAAATCATGCCCTGTGTATCGCGCTTCGAGGGCAAGTCCCTCGTGCTGGACCGCTGAGAGGAGGCCCAACATGACCATTCAATTCAACGACGAGTCCTTCCGCGACGACTATACGTTCCACAACTCGGAATGGGCGATCAAACGCTTTCCGTTCCCGTTCCACGAAGACAGCTACATGTATTCGGTCAACATGGAACAGCACCGGGGCGGACCCGAGGGCTCGGTCTATGAGATGCGGTTCGATGTAGACGAACACTACGTCTCCGAGATGAAAGATCGTGCCATCGTTCTGGATCAGGACCCGCTGCGCTGTCAGTCACTGCCACATATGACCTTGGCGGGTTGGGATTTGCTTGAGCTGATCATGGTCAGCAAGTCTGAGGACTATCCGGACCTGTTCGAGCTGCACCGCAACGGCAATCAGTGGCGCTGGATCAACAAGCCGCTTGGGATTGATCACAGTTTTACGTTCATGGATGAAACCACACTGCCCTACGGGCCAATGGAATACATCACCCGTCAGGCACAGGGCGATTTCGCTGTGTTGGATCAACGGGACGAGATGTTGTGGATGGACGCGGGGATGGTCACGACCCAGGCCGACTGGAGTCTGGATTTCGACATCGGCATGAACTTTTTCGAATGGCATGCACCGGTTCCGAAAGCGCATGAGATGGGAATATTCAAACGTGCGCTAAAATTCCTTCTGAACATTCAGCAAGGTGCACCTGCGCGACGTCTGAACTGGACGATGACGGTGAACCCCTTGCTGGATACCAGCCCGGAAAACTATCACAAATGGGGCATCCAGAAGACAACGCTCACGCCTGAAAACATTGCCCACAAACAGCATCTTCGGGTTGAATTGCAGACTTTCTTCCGGTTGCCGCGGTCAAACGCTCTGGTATTCCCGATCCGCTGTTACCTGTGCAGTTTCCAGGATCTGATGACCGTCCCAAAATGGGGTCGTCGTCTGCATCGCGTGATCCGCGATCTTCCGGTTGAATTGGCCACTTACAAAGGGTTCATCGACAACCGTCCCATGATGCTAGACTATCTCAGCCAGTTTGACGACGGTCTGCCAACCTCGCCCGGTATATGGCCCGATCTGGAAACAGAACCGCCCTTGTCAAAGTAAGCCAGCGTCAGGATGGGTCGTGGCTGATCAGGACAAAGCCATTTGGCGGTTAGAGGATGATGCCTTGGCGCTTTATGACGTGCTCGCGCTGCTGCGCACGTCATTCCAATACATGGACGGCAGGATAGACCCACCATCCTCGGTTCATCGGCTCACCGTCGAAGGTATGCAGGCCCACTGCCGAACTGGGGGCGAGATCTGGGCTATCGGCCGCCCTCTTTATGCTTGCATGTTCCTGACCCCAAAGCCGGATCGCCTCTATTTGGGAAAGCTGGCAGTGCAGGAACATATGCGCGGGCAAGGCATCTGCAGAGCGATGATCGACCATGCCGAGCACCGCGCCATGGCCCTCGACCTGTCCGAGCTTAAGTTAGAAACTCGTGTCGAACTCACTGAGAACCATTGCGTGTTTTTACGGCTGGGATTTACGATTGTGGGTACGGGAAGCCACAAGGGCTACGATAAACCCACGGACTTCCTGCTGAGTAAAAAGATTAGTTTGTCTGCGGGTAGCTGATCACTGAAAGGTAACGCGCGGGTAGGCTGACCAGCCGTTCTGGGCCATGAGGGGCATCCGCATCGAAGAACAGAGTATCACCGGGCTTTAGCGAATAGATATTGTCACCGTGGCGATAGTCGACAGCGCCATCAAGCATATAGATCGTTTCAATCCCACCGTGTTGGAAGGTCGGGAAAACGTCAGATTCCACAGTCAGCGTAATCAAATAAGGCTCGACAATCACGCCTGAACCGTTGGCGCCAATATGTCCCAGCAAATTGTATTGATGATTGGCCCGCGTCCCCTCACGTTCCAATTCTACACCTTCGCCGGCCTTGGTGTGCACAGCTTCTCGTCGTTCTTCGAACTGGCGGAAAAAACTGGTCAGCGGTACCGACAATGCATCCGCCAACAATTGCAACGTGGTCAAAGAGGGCGACGTGTTGCCGTTTTCGATCTTTGACAACATACCAATAGATAGGCCGGTCAGTTGCCCGAGTTCTGCGACAGTGATGTTTTGTTTTTTGCGAAAAGCGCGGACCTCACGACCGATTGCGACTTCGAGCACCTTTTCGCGTTCACCTGTTCGAACGGAATGTGGATCCTGCGTCAGATTGACTGTCATTTCTGCTTCGCGTTTCCTCAATGTCTCGCTTTCAATGTCCTGCTATACTGGTTCAGATCTGATGCGCAAGCAGCAGCGCTGCGATACCCAGTCAGTTCGGGCCATCATAGCATCAAGTTTTCCTGATAGTAAAATAATCATGCTGACAGGGAATGAAACCGATATCGAGTTTCTGCTGTTCGATGGAATTCCTATGGCCACTCTGACATCGGTGATCGAGCCTTTTTTGATCACCGCGCCGTTCCGGTGCCCGTAAACCTTGTCGAGTTAATCTGCAGTCGCCGGACCATGACCGCTGCCGATCATTACTTTGTCAGAGCCGCCTGGGCTCCGGGTCGCGCCATGTCGGTATTCAGCCCTTGTGGCCGATAGGCGTCTCTTGGACGGCTTCAAAGCCAGAATATCGCACGGATCAAACCCAGCGATTGTCAACTTCACCACGCCTCACGTGTCAGGATCATGCAGCAGGACCTGAATGTCTGCAACATTGGTTCCGGTCGCATCGGTGATCAGAAGATCACCCGAGAGTGTCAAAGCTTTGTGACTGTCGTTGTTCGCCAGCAAGGCGGCAGGGTCTTGACCTGCCTTGCGGATACATCTGAATGTTCCGGCATCCACAACTGCGCCCGCCGCCGGGGTCGGCCCATCGCGGCCATCCGTGCCGCCGCTTAGAAAGATCCAGTTGCCGGTGATCGATCGTTCTTCCGCCAATTGGGCGACGCGCAGCGTCAATTCCTCATTGCGCCCACCACGACCTGAGCCTTGCAGGCGTACAGTTGTTTCACCACCAAATAGCAGGGCGGTTAGGTGGTCACGAGGTGCGGCTTGGGCTGCCTGAAAAATCTGTTCGGCTGCGTCAGACACGTCGCCAATCAATGTGTCGGACACAATTTCGGCCCGGCAGATCTGTGCGGCACAGCGAAATGCTGCTTCAAGACTGATCGTGTTCGACCCGATCAGGTGGTTGGTTGCCGCAAGCGCTTTGGTTGTTCAGGAATACTCCGTTCTAGATGGGTACGGGCAGATTGGGGTAGCCGATGCCATATCCCGGCCTCGATACAGGTCCTGCGGGCATCGGCGTGGCTTCCTATTGGTCCAGCGGTTGGTCCACTGGCGACCGCGCGTAAGTCATCTCAGATCACATCCGAAAGGATATAAGCTGTCACTGGTGCAGGTGAGCCGTGCCGCAGAAATCCACCGCCTTTGAGCTGGCTCAGGTGCTAACGCACGAGGTTCATCCGAACGATGTCCAGCCCGGAAGACAGTAACACCTCGTTAACTACGATTTTGTCCGACGAGGTCATTCCATCAACGGGTGCGGGGACCAGGGCTGAACCACCGCCCGAAATCAGCGCAATGATCTGATCTTGCTTACGTGCTGCGCTGAGCAGTGCGAGGACCTGCCGCCCTGCTTTCAAGCCGCGTTCATCCGGGATGGGGTGCGCGCTAGTCAACACCGTTGCGCCGGGAACGAGCGTCTGGTTTTCGGGGTGCGTCACTGCAAGCGCGACATGATCGCCCTGAACGTGTTGCAATACCTCTGCCATCATGGCGGGCGCAGCTTTCCCAATCGCAATCAGGATACTGCGTCCGCCTAGTTGTGGCGAAGGCAAAGGTGCCGCCCGTAACCGTCTGCGTAATGATGCAGCCGGATCTGCCGCGGCAAAGATGGCTGCGGCACTGTCCCGCAGGTTTATTGACAATTGCTCGGTCACAATTCTGGTCAGGCCGCGGCAATCTGACCTGCTTTTTCCACCAAAACCTCGGCCTGCCGGATCGAGGCATAGTCGATCAGGCGGCCATCCAGCGACACAGCGCCTTTGCCCGCCGATTCAGCCTCGGCCATGGCGACAAGGATACGCTGGGCTTTGGTGACCTCGGCATCGGATGGCGACATGACCTCATTTGCCAGGGCAATCTGGCTGGGGTGAATGGCCCATTTTCCTTCGCAGCCCAGAACTGCAGCGCGTTTTGCTGCGGCGCGATACCCGTCGGGGTCCTGAAAGTCACCAAAGGGTCCGTCGATTGGGCGTAGGCCGTTGGCGCGCGCGGCGACCACCATGCGGGCCAGCGCATAGTGCCACATGTCGCCCCAATGCGTCATACGCCCGCCATCTGCATCAGCGTCAGTCAGAACGGAATAGTCGGGGTTTACGCCGCCGATGATCGTGGTCCGTGCACGGGTTGACGCCGCATAGTCGGCAACCCCGAAATGCAGGCTTTCGTTGCGTTTCGACGCAGCCGCGATTTCGCTGACATTCTGCATTCCCAGTGCGGTTTCGATGATGTGTTCAAACCCGATCCGGTTCTTGTACCCTCTGGCGTCTTCGATCTGAGTGACCAGCATGTCGACGGCATAGACGTCGGCGGCAGTTCCAACTTTGGGGATCATGATCAGGTCCAGCCGTTCGCCTGCCTGTTCAACCACGTCCACTACGTCGCGATACATGTAATGGGTGTCCAGCCCGTTGATACGCACCGACATGGTCTTGTTGCCCCAATCGATATCGTTCAACGCCTCAATGATGTTCTCGCGGGCCTGTTCCTTTTCGTCCGGCGCGACAGCATCTTCCAGATCAAGGAAGATAACGTCCACATCCGCCTGGGCGGCTTTTTCGAACATGCCAGGCTGGCTGCCGGGCACCGCCAACTCGCTGCGGTTCAGGCGTGCGGGGGCTTGGTCGATTGAATAAAAGCTCATGGTATTTTTCCTTCGTCCTAGAGGTTCGGATAGATCGGGAATTTGGCGCAAAGCTCTGCGACTTCGGCCTTGACCTTGGTCTCGACCGCAGCGTTGCCGTCTTCGCCATTGGCGGCCAGACCGTCGACAACCTCGATGATCCAATCCGCGATCTGGCGGAATTCACCCTCTCCAAAGCCGCGGGTGGTGCCGGCGGGCGAGCCTAGACGGATGCCGCTGGTCACGGTCGGTTTCTCAGGATCAAATGGAACGCCGTTCTTGTTGCAGGTGATATGGGCACGACCAAGCGCCTTCTCGGTCGCGTTGCCCTTGACGCCTTTAGGGCGCAGGTCGACCAGCACCACATGGGTGTCGGTGCCGTGGGTCACCGTGTCCAGACCGCCCTTGATCAGTTGATCCGACAGCGCTTGTGCGTTGGTCACGACCTGCTGGATGTAGCCTTTGAACTCAGGACGCAGCGCCTCACCAAAGGCCACGGCCTTGCCTGCGATGACGTGCATCAGCGGGCCGCCCTGAATGCCGGGGAAGATGGCCGAGTTCACTTTCTTGGCGATCGCCTCGTCATTAGTCAGGATCATACCCCCACGCGGACCGCGCAGGGTCTTGTGCGTGGTGGTCGTCGCCACATGTGCATGCGGGAACGGGCTGGGGTGTTCGCCTGCCGCAACCAGACCGGCGAAATGTGCCATGTCCACGTGTAGGTAAGCACCGACCATATCCGCGATCTCGCGCATGCGGGCAAAGTCGATCTGGCGCGGGATGGCGGAACCACCTGCGATGATCAACTTGGGGCTATGCTCTTTCGCCAGCGCCTCGACCTGATCGTAGTCCAGCATGTTGTCCTGTTTGCGCACGCCGTATTGCACGGCGTTGAACCATTTGCCCGACTGGTTCGGGCGCGCACCGTGGGTCAGGTGACCACCGGCATCCAGCGACATACCCAGAATGTTGTCGCCGGGCTGAATCAGCGCCTGAAACACACCCTGGTTCGCTTGCGAGCCTGAATTCGGCTGAACATTGGCAAACTCACATCCGAACAGCTGCTTGGCGCGGTCGATGGCCAGGTTTTCGGCGATATCGACGAACTGGCAGCCGCCATAGTACCGGCGACCGGGATAGCCTTCGGCGTATTTGTTGGTCATCACCGAGCCCTGTGCCTGCATCACGGCGGCAGAGACGATGTTCTCGGACGCGATCAGCTCGATCTCGTCACGCTGGCGGCCCAGCTCGGATGTGATCGAGCCGAACAGTTCGGGGTCACGGTCGGACAGGGACTGAGTGAAGAATCCATGGGTGCGTTGCGGGGCATTCACTTTAAAATCTCCTGAATTAGTTACCCGGTCCAGCCAAGACCAGCGGAAATGGCGTTCATGGATTGCAGCAGGGGCACGGGAACCGACCCTGCCTGCGGTTCGTTTCGGGCTTGTTGCAGCAGTTCGACTTGCAATGCGTGAATGCGGGCCAACTCGGCCCGTTTTCGGTCAAACCGCTCACAAAGACGGGGAAAGCGATGACCGATGGTCTGACCACCGGTTAGAAACTGCACGGCGCTGCAGGCGCTATCGTATTCCGTCTTGATCGCCTGCGAGACGCGCTGGCGGGTCTCGGTATCGGGGACCAATTCGCCGTATTGCGCGGCGATATCCATATCCGCCTGATAGAGTGATTTCTCCATCTCATCGACGGCGAGGCGAAACAGGCGGGAGCTTTGAAACATATCCTGTAGAACGTCATCGCCGCGCGCGCCTCGGAACTTGCGAAAGCTGGTCATGGCGGCGCCAAACCCGTACCAACCGGTGATCAGGTGGCGGTTCTGCGACCATGCAAAGACCCATGGAATGGCCCGTAGATCATCCAGACTGGCTGCGCCGAAGCGGCGGGTTGGCCGAGACCCGATTTTCAGGCGAGCAAGCTCCTCAACAGGACTGGCCTGCTGGAAATAGTCCAGAAAACCCTGCATCTGCAAAAGCGAAACATAGGCTGTCTGTGACAGTTCCGACAAGGCATCCAGCGCGTCATCAAACTCGGGCCGTGAAGGCGCTTCGCTGGGGTTGGCCGTATGGCGTAGTGTACTTGAAAGCAGCAGTTCCAGATGCGCCGCAGCTGTACCGCGGTTGGCATATTTGGTCGAAACCACCTCCCCCTGTTCGGTTACCCGCAGCCGCCCTGCAATTGTTCCGCTGGGCTGCGCCGCGATGGCGCGTCCTGTAGGTGCGCCGCCCCGGCTGACCGAGCCGCCGCGGCCGTGGAAAAAAGTAGCTTTGAAGCCTTGCGAGGCCAGTGCCGACACGATCCGGCGTTGGGCGCGCTCCAGTTCCCATGTCGAACAGAAATAGCCGCCATCCTTGCCGCTGTCCGAATATCCCAGCATCACCTCGATAACCTTACCACCGGTCTTGAGGCTGCGGCGTGCCAGCGGGACATCCAAAACACCCAGCAAGATCGCCGGAGCGTTGCGCAGATCGGCAATCGTCTCAAACAGCGGAACCACCGAAATATCCAGTGTTTCGGACCCGAACCCGGCATAACGGGCCAGCAGATAGACGCCGAGAATATCATCGGCAGAACGGGTCATGGACAGGATGAACGGGCCGATTGCCTTGGGATCTGGCCCTGATCGCACGCTGTGGACCAGCGCCAGAAGGGCGAGCAATTCCTGTGCCTGATCGCTCAGTGCGTCGCGGCTTTGATAAGGCAGGTTCTGATCCGCCAGTTCGGTTCGCAAACGGGCAGACCATTCGGCCGTGCCATAGTCTGGAGCCTGGCTGGATTGTGACCAGATTTCGGCCAGAACATCGGTTGTGACGGTCGAATTCTGACGGATATCCAACGTTGTGGTTCGGAACCCAAAAACCGTCGCAGCTCGGCGCAGGGGGCGGATATGTCGTCGCGCCAGAACATCGGCATTGACCGCGCATAATGCGTTATCAAGCGCGTCAAGATCGCTCACGAATTGTGAGATATGATCATAGCTGCCATCTGTCAGCTTATGGCGAATGGCGTTGAGAGCTTGCCGGAACGGTTCGTTCTGATTGCGATCAGCGTTCGGTGCGCGGTCGATAATTTCCTTTACACACGCCCTGTTTGGTTCGGGCAGAGGCAATATGAGGGCACTGATGCTCAACCTGCTTGCAGCCCGATCAATAGCTTGACGATAAAGATCCAGAACCGTTTCTCGCCCGCGTTTCAGAGCCAGTGCGGTCATCTCGGCCGTGACATTCGGGTTGCCGTCCCGGTCGCCGCCGATCCAGCTGTGAAAGTGGATATTGGGTGTTGCGCTTAGCGTCTGGTCCAGCACATGCAGGCAAGCCTGATCGAAACGGTCCATGACCTGAGGGACAGCGTCAAAGATTGCATCGCGGAAGAATTGCAGCCCCCATTCGATCTCGTCATGCAGGCTTGGCCGCGACAGGCGGAGTTCACCGGTCAGCCACAAAAGATCTATCTCGCCTTCCAGATCATTCAGCAATTCTGCGCGTTCGGTCGGGGTCCAGCGTTGCGTCTCAAGACTGACAAGGTTGCGGTAAATCCGCCGGTGAATTTCCAGAACGGTAACCCGCTTGGCCTCGGTTGGATGGGCAGTCAGGGTGGGACCGGCACATAGATCAGTGGTCAGCTTTTCCGCCTGGCTGCCTGTCAACGGCAGGCCGGACAACACCTCGGCAAACCCACCTTCTACGGCTTCGGTGCCGCTTCGGGTTTCGGTCAGGCGACGGTCCCGTACTTCGGCGTTTTCATCGATGATGCGCAGCAGTTGGAACCAGATCGACAGGGCCTGCAAATAGGGCGTTGCCTCGGGTCCGGTGGGGATGGGTTGCGGCGGCATGGCCTCGGCCCAGGTCGCTACATGGGGCGCACGTTTCAGCAATATGTTCCGCCACAGCGCACGCAGTTCAAGGCGCAGCTCTTCGGCATAACTCGAAGGGTCCGGGGTAGGCTGAATATTCCGGGCCAGCGCTTGCATCAGATCACCTGATCCCGCGGGGTGCGGCCTGCAAAAAAGTCGCTCAGGTTGTCGAGAACGCGGAACCCCATGGCTTCGCGGGACTCTCGCGTGGCGCTACCCAGATGAGGCAGCATCACCAGATTGTCGCATTGCAGCAGCACCGGGCTGATCCGGGGTTCGCCATCAAAGACATCCAGTGCAGCGCCGCCAATCGTGTCGAACATCAGCGACTGTACCAAGGCGTGCTCGTCCACAACTTCGCCACGTGCGGTGTTGATAAGGTAGGCGTCGGGCTTCATCAGGTCGAGCCTGCGCCCGTTGATCAGGTGCCGGTTTGCTGATCCTCCGGGGCAGTGCAGCGAGACAAAATCACATTGTGGCAGCAAATCATCGACCGTTTCGACCTGCGTTGCGTTGAACTGCTTGAGCATGTCAGTTGGCACTGTGCTGCGGTTCTGGACCAGAATTTTCATCCCAAAGCCGTGATGTGCGCGTCGGGCCATTTCTTGCCCGATGCGGCCAAAGCCGATGATACCAAGCGTCTTGCCGCTGACCTTCGTGCCGACAAGGTGGGTCGGACGCCAACCGGACCAGTTTCCTGCGCGCAGCTCACGTTCGCCTTCGCCGGCGCGGCGGGCAACCATCAGCAGCAATGTCATAGCCAGATCGGCTGTACACTCGGAAAGAACATCCGGCGTATTGGTCACAGTCATCCCAAGGCTGCGCGCCGAAGGTTCGCAGATATGGCTGTATCCCACTCCATAATTGGCAAGGATTTTGGTTTGCGCTGCAGGTATGTCCAGCGCTTCGGCGCTCAGCGTGTCGGTGACCGTGGGCAAAACCGCGTCATAGTGTTTTAGCGCATTGCGAATCTCCGCCGGGGACATGGGCTTGTCCCCGGTATTCAGTGCCACGTTATAGGTTTCGGCCAGTTGCGCCTCGACGGCGGCAGGCCAGCGACGGGTAACAAGGACCGAAGGTTTGACCATCATGCAGCCTTTCCCATAACACGGGCGATTGTTTCGCCTATGACCGCCGGATTTTCAGCCACGGTCACGCCAGCGGCCGAAAGGATTTCAACCTTCTCAGAGGCGCTTTCACCAAAGGCCGAGATGATCGCGCCTGCATGATCCATGGTCCGCCCCTTTGGTGCGGTCAGACCGGCGACATAGGCAATAACTGGCTTGGTGACGTGATCGCGGATATACTCGGCAGCCTCGGCTTCCTGCGGGCCACCGATCTCGCCGATCATGGCAATGACCTCGGTGTCTTCATCCCATTCAAACCGTTCGAGAATATCACGGAACGACGACCCGTTGATCGGATCACCGCCGATCCCGACACTGGTCGACACGCCAATGCCGCGCTCTTTTAGTTGCGCTGCAGCCTCATAGCCAAGTGTGCCCGAGCGGCCAATGATGCCGACATTGCCGGGCAGATAGATATGGCCGGGCATGATCCCCAACAGAGCTTTGCCGGGGCTGATCGTTCCGGCACAGTTCGGACCAGTCAGCACCATGCGCTTGTCCTTGGGATAGCGATACATGTAGCGTTTGACGCGGATCATGTCCTGAGCCGGAATGCCGTCGGTGATGCAAACGCAATAGCGGATACCCGCATCTGCGGCTTCCATGATCGAATCCGCCGCAAACGGGGGCGGGACAAACACAAGACTCGCATCCGCGCCGGTGGCTTCGACAGCCTGTTTGACGGTGTCAAATACGCGCACACCCTCTACGGTTTCGCCGCCTTTTCCGGGAACGACGCCGCCGACTACATTGGTGCCATATTCTAGCATGTCCTTGGTATGAAAGCGCGCCATGCGTCCAGTGATACCTTGCACGATAACGCGCGTGTCGCGGTCGAGAAGAATGCTCATTATACAGCCCTCACCTTGGTGTTTTGGGTCAGATCGTTCTGCCAAGCGCCAACCGCCCGTTCAGCAGCTTCCATAAGAGTCGTGGCCCGAATAATCGGAAGGCCAGATTTGGCGAGTATCTTTTGGCCTTCTTCGACATTCGTCCCGGCAAGACGTACAATAACGGGGAGGTCGATTTCCAACTCGCGCAAGGCCTGCACGACCCCTTCGGCAACCCAGTCGCAGCGGTTGATACCGGCAAAGATGTTGACCAGTACGGCCTGAACGTTCTTGTCGGACAGCACCAGACGGAAGGCTTTTGCCACTCGTTCCGGCGAGGCGCCGCCGCCAATATCGAGGAAGTTCGCAGGCTCTCCACCGGCCAGTTTGATCGTGTCCATCGTGGCCATTGCTAGCCCGGCACCGTTCACGATACAGCCGATATTGCCCTCGAGGCCCACATAGGACAGGCCCCGATCCGCCGCGCGGCTTTCACGTGGGTCTTCCTGGCTTTTGTCGCGTAGTTCCGAAATTTGCGGATGGCGAAACAGCGCGTTGTCATCAAAGCTCATCTTCGCGTCCAGCGCCAGGACGCGGTCGTCCCCGGTGACGACCAGAGGGTTTATTTCAACCATGGTCGCATCCAATTCGCTGAAGGCAGCATAGCAACCTTGCAATGTCCGGACCATTTGCTGAATCAAACGGGCTTCTAAGCCCAGGTTGAACGCGATTTCGCGCGCCTGAAACTCTTGCAATCCAACAGCGGGTTCCACGATCGAGCGCACGATGCTGTCAGGACGTTCGGCGGAAATCTCTTCAATCTCCATTCCACCTTCTGACGAGGCTACGATCATGACCCGCTGGCTGGAGCGGTCCAGAACAAAACCCAGATAGATCTCACGATCGATCGGCACGGCGGATTCGACATAGACACGATAGATGCCCTTGCCCTCGGGCCCGGTCTGATGGGTCACCAGCTTGCGACCGAACATATCGTCGCAGGCCTCTTGGATCTCGTTTTCGCTGTTACACAATTTGACGCCGCCTGCCTTGCCGCGGCCTCCGGCATGGACCTGGGCCTTAACGATCCACTTGTCGCCGCCCAATTCGCGCGCGCGGTACGCGGCCTGTTCGGGGCTGTAGGCCAGCGCTCCCGAAGGGATCGCGACGCCAAAGTTTGAAAGAACCTCTTTCGCTTGGTATTCATGAATGTCCATCTGCAATCCTCCCGTTCATGCAGTGCGGTTACGCAGCGATCGACGTGCCGTATCGGCTTTCGAGCAGCGCCTCGATTTCTTCAAAATTAACCTCGCCGCCCAGTTCTCGTATGGCTTCGGCAAACAGGCGCACGATCCGGCTGACGGCTTTTCGGTTCAACTGATTGAGGATGCCGATGCGGACCTGCACCGGTGCGCTGAGCGTCGGCCAGACGCCGAACCCGCGCGCCCGGCAATTCTGCACCAGTTCCATCTCGCGCCCGGCTAGTTCCGGCGGCAGGTTGAGGACCAGGAGGCTGGGCATATCCGAAGTCACTTCGCATCCCATTGCGGTTACGGCGTCACGCAGCACCTTTTCATGCGTGCGGTACGAGCCCGATCGCTTTGCCAATCCTTCAGTCAGCGTCAGACGAAGGGATTCATGGAAGGCGGCCACAGCGTAGCCGGAATGGGTGCGGTGATAGGTACCTTTCTCGACGTCCTGCCCATCGACGATTCCCCAATGACGGGCCTCGAAAATGGGATTGTGGACATAGCTGTAGGCACCTGTTGATTTCAGGCTGTCGATGTATTCGTCGGAAAAGCTGACCGGCGCATAGGTCAATGGCAAGCAGCACAGACCTTTTTGCGGGCAAGAGGCCCAGCCAGCGATGCCCGGATAGTCGTCGATCCGGAAATCCTCGACACCCAAAGACGAAACGGCATCGATCAGACCCATTGCGCCGTGACGCCCGCAGGCATCCGAGAACCCGCGAAGATCATTGATACGACCTGAACCCGTTTCCCAATGCGCCATGAATGCCCATTTAGGCTTGTGCTCGGCCAGTGCGGCCTCGACCATTTCACCGGTCACCGATTGGCCATGCGGCACTTCGATGACGGTGACACTGGCTGCCTGCGGGTCCAGAGTGTTGGCGGCGTGCTCTTTTCGCGTTGCCGCCTTGATGCGAAGTGTCAGCGTGTCGATGCCTGAAAAGGTGCCGTTGTTAAATGCAACAACCTTGTCGCCGGGCATGACGGCCGAGAACATCGTGTCCAGCGCGCTCCAGCCGGTGCCTGCGACTGCGAATGTATATGTATTCGAAGTACCCCAGATCTCGCGCAGCATGTGCTTGCATTCGACCATGCCGCGCAGAACGTCGCCCTGCATGTGATCCGCGACTCCGGCGTTGGAGAAGGCCTTCAGAACGCGAGCGTCGGTGTTACCTGGCCCCGGACCAGCAGCTAGCGTCTCAGGGATTTCGAGCGTGGGGTAAATCTGGAAAGTCATTCGATCCTCCTTGATCGTCGGGGTGTCGACCACGCCCAAATATCGTGTTGTGGATCAGAAAAGCGTTGCTTGCTTCATCGCGCAACGTAATTTACTACTGCTTTGGTACTTCTAATCAGATGGGGAAGAACCTACCCGTTTTGGCAAGAATGCCGATGTATACCAAGATAGTACCTATACTAATGGGTGGTAAATCGGAAATTTGGATGTAAAAACAATGTCAGGCCCCTCACAGCAACCGATTGACGTTATGCTTGCCGACAACAATCCGCTTGTGTTGTCGGCCATGTCGGAGATTTTTGAACGCGATCCGCGATTCTCTCTGGTTGCTACATCTGCAACCGCCGAAGGCTTCTTGGGCGCGGTCATGAGAGTACCGGTAAAGGTCTGCGTGATTGCCTGGAGTTTGCCGGTTCTAGGTGCAGCCAAACTGATCGAAGTTATGCGTGAACAGGAAAACGCGCCCCGATTTGTCGTTTATGGCGATGAAGCGGGGGAAGTCCCGCGCCTCGCAATGCAGGCTGGCGCAGCGGGGTTCGCTTCGCGGTCGGGTGAGGCTGAGCGCCTGTTGGAAACCTGCGCAGACGTAGCGGCTGGCAAAATGGTATTCCCATTCATCGACGTTCGAAAAATGCAGAGAGACCCGATCCATACCCTGTCACGTAAAGAGCGCATCATACTTGAAGCACTGGCCAAGGGCTTGTCGAACCGCGATCTTTCGAAAGACCTGCAAATCTCAACCAACACTGTCAAGTTTCACCTGTCCAATATATACGAAAAGCTCTCAGTCAAAAATCGGGCGCAAGCGATTGCATTCTATTACTCTTCTGGCGCAGCCTCAGATTAGTTGAATTGCATCAATAACCGAGTGTGTACAATCGAACGCGCAATGCCTGCGTGTAATTGCAATTATGTGAAGTCTTCACATCCACACCCTGATACAGTGCGAAGAGGGGCGCCGCCGGCCTGGTTCACAGGTATCT
>NZ_JBXWNG010000022.1:0-23147 GCF_059610245.1 Ruegeria sp. YTSA075
GATATACCCCTGAAACTCAGGGGCTTGAATCACGCAGCCGAAATGGCGGCAACCAAATTAATGGGTCCAGAACCTAGCTGAAGGCCGATCTCTTCAGGTTTGTGCCGAAGCACTAAGCTTAAGAATTTACGTTCTCTACTCATACCCACCCCGCAGGAACGCTTTTTCGTCGTTGACTATCACGAAATCAGCGTTCGAAAAAACAACTAGCCAGCTTTATATCCATGTTAACATCTTTGAGGCGGCCCACAGCTGCCGTTGACGATGATCTTCAAATGCTGCGCGTGGAGACCGAATTCCGGACACTCGTCGTAATCGGGAGCCAACGTTCGGCTACTGCAGTACATAATTTCAGAAGAAATTTAGAGTTCGGCAAATGAGCTGTACCTGAAGCAGACATAGAAGTACTTTTTTGAGTGCGCCGCCCAAGTGAACTGGCTCTATTTAATCAAAGTTCGTTGGCATTCTCACCATGATAGAAAGTTACTGGTGTCCTTTCTGCATCGAAAAACACGTCATGGCGCTCGGCAGTTTCTTCGACGAGTCGCTGGGTTTGAGCAGGAAGCTCGTTATGTGCTCTGCCAAAGTCGTCCACGGCAATCGGCGTTAATGAAGGTGCAATTGTGACCCGCAGCAGCCTTTCGCACCCGATTGGCAGACCGGCCTGACCCAGGGCGTTTTGGCTTTGAAGGTGCATGTCCGACTCAATGATCGTGCGCAAGTGAAACATACCGTCCCACATGATTTGCCAGAGTGATCGGAAGAATTTGATCGAATTGTCAAAAGAAACGCTGAGCGATGGAGTGTTGCCTGAGAACCAGATCCGCAAGGTTTTGAAGGACAAAACCCCTATGGAGATTGGAGTAGAGCTATCTTTTTACGTGTATTCAGCGCTCGCGGCACGCAATCGTATATTGCTGTGCGATGCACGGACGAGATTGCGGTAGAAATTAGCTGCCGCCACAGTCGACACCTCGTGTTCAACTGATGCAAGCAGCGCTTTCAACTTCGAGTTCAGACGGAAATTGAAACGCTGATCACCCAGCTTCCCCAACGCATAGCGCCTTGAAATGTCGTAGCAAAACGGAAGGAGCGCGCCGTCATCCGCTATGACCAAGGGTGAAATCAGCTCACTCTTGCGTTGCTTAATTCGCGACAACACCGCGCCGAGAAGAACATCGACCTGAATCTGCACAGCGGGATAGAGACCCTGCAACATTCGCCCAAGAGCTACCAAACGCAGCAAAGCTTCGGTCGGCAACTCAGGGCCCACGGTCGATGCTTCCTGTCGGGCTCGACCAGAGCTGACGATTGGATGCAACTGAATATGAGCGGCACCAGATGAGCAGACCTGGTCGACGAGATCTGGAATATGCGGCAGCGATTGTTGAGTTGCCGAGAGAACTGCACCGCAAGAAAACCCCTTTTTTGCAAGCAGTTCCAAGGTAAATAGGGCTGTTTGGAAAGCTCCCTTTCGACCGCGGATCATGTCATGCAGATCTTCTAGTCCATCAAAGCTAATGGATGCGTGCTGTACGGCGCCTTCCTGCATAGCTTCGAGCAATGGGGTAGGGCGCGAGCCATTGGTGATTACCCCGACCTGAAGATTTTGTGCCGTCAGCCCGGTCGCCAGATCTCGAAAGCCGGGGGCAAGCACGGGCTCGCCGCCGGACAGGGAGGCACGGCGGTATCCGGCTCGCGCAAGCGTCGCCGTAGCGCTCAGAACATCGTCAACTGGGAGTGATTGGCGTTCAAACGGACCGGATGAAGAATAGCAATGCAAACACTTGAGATTGCAGAAACGCGACAGATGGATTTGTACGACTGGTACCTGGGTAAGCATGTTTCACCTTTCTCAAGTGGAGCGTTGCAACTGCCTGTCGCGACCAAACACGGGCGCGACGCTGACCAACGACGCTTTAGAGCCCGTGTTGGCTGCGCAGACGGGCGCGATCAGGCGCGATTGTGCCCAACGGGAAAACCTCGACTCCCAGCAACTCGCCAAGACGATGATCGGTCAGAGGTTTGAGATCCATGGTATCGACGCCGCCGTCCCAAAGGTGATCAATGCAAATTCCCTTTTCGCAGATCTCGACCCCGACAATTTCATATGGGGACTCCAAAAGCGCATCCCGGATGGGCCCTATGTGCTCAGCCGTCAAAGGTGTTTTCGCAAGTCGGCGGGTCAGTGTGCGCATCATGCGTTCTGAATCTTCACTCATCTTTGTTCTCCTTAGTTTTTGGTGAGGAATTGACTATGTGACCAGCGGCCAGGGAATTTCTCCACCGGCAAGTGTCAGTTGTTCGGCTGGACCGTTGCAGTTTTCTTGTGTGAACTCCTGACAGTCTGCGTAGGAGGCAGGGCCGTGGACCTTGTAGTGGATCGCCGTCACAAAACTGTCGGCTGGGACGACAATGCAGCCCTTGTGGCCCGTTGCTGGGCGGGGAAGCTTGGCATAGACGATAAACTGTTCTTCTTCTGCCTCGGCGGTCGATCCGCTTGTGGCGGCTTCACCGGGAACAAGTGCCGGCAGAATTGGTACATCATGCGACCCCAAAGCGTCGTTCACCGATATGGTCGTGGCGCCGCTGGAGTTCACCATGGTTATGCTTTCTTCAAAAAAGCGCAGCCCCTTCTCGCAAGTCGCGGGCACATAGAAAATCATGTCCCACATCGGCGGGATGATCCGTTCGGGGCGCTGTTCGAGCTGCGCAACATAGTTGGAACAAGGCAGCAGGCCCTTTGCCGTCAACCGCACAAGGTTGCTGCGTTGTACCCAACGCGCTTCATACGTTGCACTCCCGAGTACTTTGGAAACACTATCTGTCATTTGAAATCTCCTGTTTTTTTGAAATTAGTGGGTGGATGTCACTGGCAGACGCATCAGCGCTTCGCCGTTCCAGAAGATGACGACGGAGGTGTATTGTCCCGCTGAACTGGGCTGTTCGTGCCGCACCCCTTTAAACTGAAACTCTTGCGTACCTATGCCGCCCGTGTCGTGAATGCTCAGATCCAGATTTAGCGTCCCAGAGGACGGGCTGTCATCTGACGCCGTCAACGCCGGCACTTGGTTGCTGGCGGGGGTTTCGACCTCTCCAACAACATACAAGATCGGCGGTGATCCCGGCATCAGGTTTATCCAAGATGAGAAATTGCGGGTTCTTGGTGGTTGGCTCATGATTTGGTTTCCTTAATGAGGCACGCAATGCGCGCGGTGGTTGTCTCTGAAATGGATCAAGGGCGAAATAAGGCCTCGGCCTTTCAGGCAGGTCGCAGGCGCGCACTGTCAGTTGATCAGTTTTAGAACCGCCGTGAGGCTGCCGAGAAGTTTTGACGCCGTGACCAGGTTGTTCTTGAACCTGTCGCGCTTTACCTTGATCTCTTCGAGCTGGGTCTTTGCACCGGTCAAGGCCGCCGTGATCTCGGCATAGGTTGTGGCGGGCGGATGCGGCTCCAAAGCAAAATACTCTTCTTTCAAAGCCTCTATCGCGGTTTCGTTTACCTGTTGCTCCGTTGCGCTGAGACCGGAATAGTCATCCCGAACTTTGAGAAGGTCCGAGATTGCACGGCCAATTTTGTTCTGGGCTTGTCTGTTGCTGTAACTCATTGATCTATTCCTTTCTTAAGCGTCTTTGATGTCTTGAAGGCCGACGAGGAATTTGTTGAGGATGTCGAGCCCATCGTCGAAACTGCCGTCACTGAAGAGAATTTCGAAATGTGCATCAATCAAGGCACTCATGGCCGCGGCGGCTTGTTCCGCCTGCTTGCGATTGGCCATGAAGGTTCGTTTCGCCTGATCCGCTTCGCGGAATGTCGCTGCGGCGTTGGCGTTTTGGTAGCTTTCTTTCAGCACACAGCGGGTGTACTCTTCCCAGTTCCGTATCTGCTGATCCATCTCGGCAAGCGCTTGTTGGCTGTCTGCTTCCAGCAGTTTTTTGAGCTGACGCAGACGCGGGAGCACCTTTCGCATCTCAGCTTTGACCGCGGAAATGCGGCGGTTCTTTTCGATCTCTACAGCTGAGGTCAGAAGGAGCGAAACAGTCGGAGCAACTGCCGGAGCAGCACCAGTTACCGTCAATAACCCGCCTGCCGAAGTTGCCACTGCACCGCTAGCTTCGTCGATCTTGGCTTGCTCCTCTGCATCTAATGCGCCGGCGATGGCATTGGCGTATTCTCCCAATGCTGCAAAAACGGCCTTCTGATCGCTGAGCAGTTGCGACAGCTTGGTTTCAGGCTCCGAGGCCAGAGCGTAGTTTTTGCCTTCGAGATACAGGCACTCGTTGCGTGTGATCTCGTTTTGGGCGACCAGGTTGGCAGAGACGGTGCTGGCCATGCCTGCGATCTGAACAGTTTGATCTGCGGCCTTGCCAAAATCAGATAGTTGTTTTTCTGAAATCCCACAGGCGCTGACAAACGCCAGGGTCGAGGTCACGGAAATGAACTTAATGAGGGTCAAGAAAACTCTCCTTCTGCTGTGTGTTTTGGGCAAATTCCACCCGCCTCAGGAGTCGGGCTCCCAAGTGAAATCCGCTAAAGAAATTTGATTTCAGTGGCTTGCCTTAATCTTCGCCACCCAGACGACTCCATCGGCGGTCAGTTTGTCGAGCGTTGACCCGTCCCGAACCGCTTTTGAGGTATCCGATTTTCGGCCATTCAACGGATTGCCCCCAATGATCCTTGAGTGTTCCAGCCTTGGCCTTGTCTTCAACAGCTCTGGCGCGGGTTTTGAACCAATCCTCTGTCGCAATGTTCTGGCCGGAGCCAATGTTGTGGACAAAAGCCAACGCTGCATCCCGCGTCGCCACTGCTGTCGCCATGCTGGTGCCGCGATACGATGCGACCGAGCCATCACGCGCGCCTGACGCCAACAGCCCAAAGAGTGAAGCCCCGTTTTCGCTGGGGTAAGAGGCAGAAATGCTCTTGCGTCCGTAGGGCTTGCTGTCATCGCCATCTGCACTGGACGAGTAGTTCGCTGGATATCCTGAGCTGTCATCAAACCCGCCGATCACAGCAAAGTTTCCATCTGATCCCATGTCATTGATCGTCGCCAGCGCATTGTGCGTTCCCCGCCGTTGAACGGGCCCAAACCATTTCCAATTGTCATGGTCATGCAGCTGATCACTATTCAGGTCATAAGAGTAAGTGTCAGCCAGCGCGCCATTTTCCAGATGTGTTTTGTACTTGTGGTGATCAAAATAGGATCGACGTCCGGATTTGCTGGTGCGAACAGCAGATTGATCAGACTGGATATAGAACGTCACATCAACGGGTTTGCCAGCATGTAGGGCCTCGATGGCCCATTTTCCGGCTGGCGCGATCGGAGCGCCGGGGATGTCCAAAACCGTCGGTGCGATACAGACAAGCAGCGCCAGCCGCCGCTTTTCGCCGGTTTTTTTGGCATTGACATAGACACGGGCGAAATCGCCCAGATCTTGATACGTATCGATCACCAGTGGCTGCAAGGACAGCGCATCATCTCCAGGAGGTGTCACCCTGACCTTTAGGTCGCGGACAACCTCTTGCAGATGGGACCAAGATTGCTCTTCGAACCAGATCTCTACAAAATTCGCAGTCGAATCCGCGGGCTGAATGCGCCAATCCAGCTTGATCTTGGATTGTGCTTGGTATCCCGTCGGATGATGAATGGCTTTATCCTTTCCCAGGACAGCCGAGGCGGCACAACGCTCCAGGTTGTCATTGCCGGCTGGCATGATTAGGCGAACGGGTGCTTTCCCACCATCTGCGTTTTGTCGATCCGCCAGCAGCCTGCGAATGGCCTGCTCAAAGATGTGGTTCCCATCTTTCGGGCCGGCCGTCATCCCGTAAGAAAAGTTGATGACCAACGGATACCCGCCGTCTTTATTTCCGGGATTGTTCTTCAGCCAAAGCGCATTGGCCAAATGGATGATGCGCTGCACTGCATAGACCGCAAAGTAGGGAAGGAAAGTTCCTGCCGTCCCGTGGGCATATTGCGCGGGCAAGTTTACAGATAGAAGCCGAAGCTTGTTGGCAAGCGTTGTGTCGTTGCCCAAAGGGTCAATTCCGGCCGCTAGATCCAACACGTGTGTGCCATGTGCGGCCGCCATCTCAAGATCACGCTGGCCACCCGGCGACTTCGGTTCCGTCAGATTGAGGTCTCGATTGAATCCGATCTCATCCACGTAACCTAATCTCCCGGACGCTCCGTGCTTGTTCAGTGCCGCGTCGATGTCATCGGCATAGAGCTCGCGCCCGCAAGGCAGCTCTGACTGACCCTTGAACTGCGCAGATTGCTGCCATGACGCGACAAATCGGGTTTGACCGTTCGGCAAACGAAAACGCGAGTTGCTCAACGAAACACCGGTGTCGACGATACCAACCAAAACCGTTTCGTCGGGCACCTGTGGCAACGCCTCTTGGATCTTGGCGGGGTCCCAGGTGTCCGGTTCTTTCGGGTTTCTCGCACCATTCGGGAGCGGTACTACGGTGCCGTTTTCAAAAAACGCTTCGGATGTCATTTGCGCTGCGCGTGAGAACTTGACCTCAAACTCGCTCAGGTTGAGTTTCGTTTCCTTTTGGTCCAGAGCTTCTTTGGGGATGAAGTCCCTTTCCTTTTCGATCCACCAATGTGTGTAGGCTCCCCCCTTGGGTTCATGAGGGTACCTTACGGTTTGCCAGGATAGTGACATGCCTCTGCCCCTTTCAAATTTCCGCAGGCGCGCCGGGCCATTCGCGCGCTGCGCGGTTCCAAAGCTCTTTGGCGACAGAGTTCTGAGTAACCGAGAACGCTGCGCGTCCCATGGTGTCGCCCCCCATTACCTTGAGCATGAAATCCGATTTAGGATCGCCCAGATCCACGTCCTGCGGGATCAGCGTTCCGCCAGACGCGATAGCATACAGAATTTCGCCCACATGACATCCGACAAACGCACCCGCTAGGGAATCAACCGGGAAATGCACCCCCGCCACAGTTCGGTTCGTGGCGATGCGATGCGCCAGCCGGAACGGAAATGCCGCCGCGGTGTTTTTGTCACCCAATCCTGTTTTTGGACCCTTACCGGTTTGCAGCCGATACAAGACAGTTGCGATTGCAAACGCCTCTAGCGAATGGCCCGACGGAAAACTGGAATGATCCGGTGTCTGGATCATGGGCTGCACTTGATTGGCAAAGTCGATGGGCCTGGCAGCACGGCAATAAAACTTCAGTGGTGTTTCAATGTGAATTGCAAAGTCCCGCACGATATCCAGCAACATAAGGCTGTTTTTCCTGCGGCCATTGTCCAAATAGGCCTGAGCCCCAAAGAATGACAACATGTCATCCAATTGCATATGAATTTCCGACAGCCGATCATCGCGGAGATCGGCATAAGCCCGAAGCCAGATTAATTGGGATTCAAAGAATTCTTGATTTGGACGCACCAACGCTGTCAGCTCGGTACCTTCGACTGCGATCACAGCTCCGGCATCCGTCGCACTCTTAGATGCATCTTCTTCTTTAGATTTGAATGTGATGTACTGCGACAAAAGCGACAACAGAATCTTGGCCTGATAAGGTCTGCGCAGATGATCTAGATAGGCATTGTCTAAAGGCAGTTTGAGCTTTTCAAGGTCTTCTTTACGCTTTTTCACCGCATTGGAATCGTCTCCGACTGCACGTTGATCACTGTGCCAATATGGCAGGCTGGGTTTGCCATTCCAGTATCCGGTGACCCCATCGCGCGCAGTAAGTAGCGCGTTGCTGAGCAAGGGCGAGGCTGGGCTGTCCGCATGGTCCCGAGAAAACGCATTAAGTGCCCCTGTGTTTCCGCCAGTATTCCCACCAGTGTTCCCACCCGTATTGCCGCCGGTGTTCCCTCCGGTATTTCCCCCATATTTAGGCATATTTCCCCCCAAGGAATTGTGTTGTCCTTCACGACATCGAAATACAACTTTTTGGATCGAGCAATCCTGGTTTTGCGACACCCTCGATTTTTGACGAAACTTTAACGAGACCAATTCTCTTGATCGGAGAATATCTGCTCGCTAAGCTTTCCGAGCAAATTTGAGACAAAGATTATGTCACAGACAGCAAATAACGTTGCGGTCCTTTACCTGTGCGGTCCTTTCCGAATTGAATTGCGGGATGGCACGGATGTAACGCCAACATCGGTCAAGGCCCAAGCGCTGTTGGCAATGCTGGCGAGTTCCCCGCGCGGAAGCCAGAGCCGTGAGTGGCTGAAACAGAAACTCTGGAGTACGCGGGAAACCAAGCAAGCAGCGGGAAGCTTGCGGCAATGCCTATTGCAGATACGGCGGTCGTTGGGTCCTGCAGCTGATGTGGTCTCGGCCAATCGACAAAACATTTCCCTGGCTCTGGATCGGATCAAGATCGTTACACCCCCCCCAGGGGTTTTCCTAGATGGTATTCCGGTCTGTGATGCGGCCTTTGGAGCATGGCTGGGCGAACAACGCCAATCAGCACAGCGCTCTCCGGCACATATGTTGACCGATCAACCGCAAGTCCCCCGTAAAATCATAGCCATGATTGTCGATGTACCAAACGAACCATTGATGGCCTGGTTTATGCAAACCGTTGCTGACACTGTCTCGCGTATCTTGAACGAAACCTTTTCGGTCGATGTGTGTGTTAGCACCGGCGGCAGCAACTTCAGTGCGCATTGGCAGATACGCATGACCAGCTTGGTGTTCGAGCAATCACAGTTGGGCTTGCGCATTTCTCTGGACTGCTCTGAGTCCAACGCACGCATTTGGGCCCATGAAATCGTCGTCCCGGTTCGGGGGACCCCACCAACCGAACACCCCAGGGTCCACCGGATCTGCAATCAACTGATTGAAGCAATTGGGGATGAGCTATTCATTCGTGGCGACCAAAAACAAAGCGCCGACAGAGATTGTCGGCTGGCTATTCGCACTCTGTTCAAGATGCAACCGAGCGCTGCCGCCAAGGCCGATGCATTGTTTGCAAGCGCTTTTGACACCCATAAGCGAGGTCTCTACCTCGCTTGGCGTGCTCAGTGCCTGACAATCATCAAAGCCGAGCGATACTCCTCAGATCCAGAAGCTCTAACCAATCAGGCCGAAGCCCTCTGTGCGCAGGCGCTGGAGTTGGAGCCCAACAATTCGATGGTTGTCGCAACTGTAGCAAACACCCAGGGCCAGCTGTTCAGAAACCATCTCACCAGTTACTCCATGGCAAAAAGAGCGGTTCGACTGAATCCGTCAAACCCGATGGCCTGGTGGGCCCTGAGCTCTGCATCGGTCTACACTGGTGACGCTGAGGCCTCTTTGAGGCACGCGGTGCGGGCCAGCCATCTGGTAACCACGCTGCCAAACAAGTTCTGGTGGGATAACCAGCTCTTTGGGGCTGCGCTGATGACCGGAAAGCTGGAACTGGCCCTGGCGTATGCCGAAGAATGCCATGCACAGAATCCCAATTTCAGGCCGCCGCTTCGGTACCTGGTTGCTCTCTATTCAAATTTCGGTCGCAAGAAGGAAGTCGAGCGCGCAATTGCATCACTGCAAAAACTAGAACCTGATTTCACGGTGGACCGGCTCGTAAATGACAAAGTCTACCCCGCGTCCTTGATCCAGAGGGCACCAAGACTGGATTTGAACAAGATCCGGGCTTTTGTGTAACCGTCGGCATGAAACACGCCGCGATCTCTTCTGATTGGTGCGTCAAACTTCGTGTCATGTTGCACAAGACCGATGTTTGACGCATCGATACCGGGATTCGATCATCGAGGACTGGCTTAGTGTGAAACCGGTTCGCTCTGGCGGCTCAAACCTTTTGCAGCGTTGGCGGGATCAATCGGCAGAATCGCGTTCCTCAGTCGGTGACGCTCTGGGAATCATGGCATAATTAGATATGGTGCCTCCTGATACCCCCAATTTCAATGCGCAGAATAGTCTGACCGTTCGTGTCATACGCGTGTAGCAAAAAGTTCAGAAAAGGCGCGTTGAACAGCAAACCAAATAGGTGTTTTATGTCTATCCCCAGCCGCTTACACATCTCTCGTCGTCAGTTCCTTGCCACGACAACTGCCAGTGCGGCGGCCATCACGCTGCACCCCTTTTCGGCAGCAGCGGCAAACAATCAGGCGCATCTGCGGATAATGGAAACCACGGATATACATGTCCATGTCTTCCCCTATGACTATTACGCGGACAAACCCCGCGATACGGTTGGTCTGTCCCGCACCGCGTCGATCATCAATGAGATCCGGTCAGAGGCAACGAACTCACTGCTGGTCGACAATGGTGACTTTCTGCAAGGCAATCCAATGGGTGACTACATCGCCTATGAACGCGGCATGAAAGATGGGGACAGCCACCCGATCATCACTGCCTTCAACACGGTTGGGTATGATGCCGCGACGCTGGGAAATCATGAGTTCAACTATGGCCTGGAGTTTTTGGACAAAGCCCTGGCCGGGGCCGAATTCCCGGTTGTTCTGGCCAATGTCGCAAAGGAAAAAGGCGCAAACCCGCGCGATGACAAGACCTTGGTGAAACCCTACGCGATCCTGGAACGCGAGATTGAAATGGGAGACGGTACCAAGCATCCGATCAAAATCGGGGTGATCGGCTTTACCCCGCCTCAGGTCATGAACTGGGATCGCAAGCACCTTGAAGGCAATGTCGAGGCGCGTGATATCGTCGAGACCGCGCAAGCCTATGTGCCCGAGATGAAAGAACAGGGTTGCGATCTGATCATTGCGCTGTCGCATTCGGGGATTGGTGAGGCCGATCATGCAGACGGGATGGAGAATGCTTCGGTCGTTCTCGCCGGGGTTGATGGCATCGACGCGCTGGTCACTGGCCACAATCACCTGGTCTTCCCATCACCAACCTTTGCGGATCGCCCTGGCATTGACGTGGAAAAGGGCACGCTGATGGGTAAGCCCGCCGTCATGGGCGGCTTCTGGGGTTCGCATCTTGGTCTGCTTGATCTGTTGTTGGAGCGGGATGGAAATGAATGGCGGGTGGTCACCACCACATCCGAGGCGCGTCCGATTTCGAAGCGCAACGAAGATCGCTCCATCACTGCCTTGGTCGATGACGATCAGACGGTGCTCGACTCGGTCGCACAGGATCACGACGAAACGCTGGCCTATGTCCGGCGCGCTGTTGGCAAAACCTCGGCCCCGCTGCACAGCTATTTCGCGCTGGTCGCGGATGATCCGTCGGTCCAGATCGTCTCAATCGCCCAGAAGTGGTATGTCGAAGAGATGATGAAGGGCACCGAGCATGAAGGCTTGCCCATTCTGTCAGCGGCGGCTCCGTTCAAGGCCGGTGGCCGTGGTGGTCCTGAATACTACACCGATGTTCCGGTCGGTGATGTGGCCATCAAGAACGTGGCTGACCTGTATTTGTACCCCAACACAGTGCGTGCGGTACGTGTGAACGGTGCTCAGGTCCGGGGCTGGTTGGAGCGGTCGGCGGGCATGTTCAATCAGGTTGAACTGGGTGCCGAGGATGCGATCCTGCTGAACCCGGAATTCCCGTCTTACAACTTCGACGTGATGGACGGCGTGACTTATCAGATCGACCTGTCTCAACCGTCACGCTTTGGACCGAAAGGGGAAGAGGTCAACCCAGACGCCGCCCGGATCGTGAACCTGGCCTTCAACGGCGAGCCGGTTACAGATGACATGGAATTCATCATCGCTACCAACAACTATCGTGCTTCGGGTGGGGGCTCCTTCCCCGGTGCTTTGGGCGATACAGTGGTGTTCGAAGCGCCCGATACCAACCGCGATGTCATCGTGCGCTACATCGTCGAGCAGGGCACAATCGACCCAAAGGCAGACGCCAATTGGTCATTTGCGCCGCTTGAGGGCACCACGGTTCTGTTCGAAACCGGACCCAAAGCCCGCGAATATATGGGCGATGTCAAAGGGGTTGCGATCGAAGATGCCGGCGAAGGTGCAGACGGTTTCGCTGCGTTCCGGATTAAGCTTTGACACTCGAAAAGAATTGACGACTTCGCCCGCCACCGTGGTTTTGCGGTGGCGGGTGGTCGCCAATCTATATCCGATGATCGCCGGGTGCGGCCGAGCTGGAACCTATGTCATCCGATCAGATTTCGCGGCGCATCTTAAGCGCCACTCATTAAACGGTCAGCTCTGGGGCTTGACTCTTGTTCCTCTAAGTCTGATATTTCTGTTATGACAGAAATAAGAGATATATCGAAATCCGATGCCACCAGCCAGTTTATCCTGTACTGGGGCGATATGGGCAGCCAGTGGGGCGTCAATCGTTCTGTGGCGCAGATTCATGCACTGCTATACGTCAGTATCAGGCCGATGAATGCGGAACAAATCTCGGCGGCGTTGGGGATCGCGCGTTCGAATGTGTCGAATTCGCTGAAGGAGCTTGTCAGTTGGCGCCTAATCCGCCGGGTCCCGATTCCGGGTGAACGGCGCGAACATTTCGAGGCCGAGACGGACGTCTGGGAGATGGTGATCCGCATCGCGCAAGGCAGAAAAGAGCGCGAGATTGACCCCGCTGCTGCAGCCATTCGCACATGTGTTGCGCAGGCTGAAAGCGAAAGCGGGCTAGAGCCGGAGGTATTGCAGCGCATGCAGGCGATGCAGGATTTCCTGAGCACGGCTGACAAGTGGTATCACGATATGCTGACGGTTCCGCGGCCTAAGCTGATCATGCTTATGAAGATGGGCAGCAAAGTCGCTTCATTCCTGAAGCTTACAGGGGGCAAGCCGAACGGCTAAAATTTTTTGACTTTTAATTTCTCTTTTGACGGAAACAACAGAATGTTTGAAAAGCACGAAGCACAGCCCTTTCAAAACGCGCAGCCTATTGAGGCTGATGTCAAAGCGCAGCGATGTGATCGGCACAAAAGGGATACCCGTTTCTTCGAGCTGTTGGGTCAAGACGGATGGAACCGTTTGCCCACGGCAATCAGGCGGCGCTTTAGCAAACGATTGTCTGGTGGTGCTAGTCTTGTCTATCAGGGTCGCGTGTCCGCGATGCAGATGAATCTGGCCGGGCGTTTGCTGGCCTTCGTCATGCGAGCCATAGGTGCGCCGCTGCCGTTTGATCGCACATCTGCCGGGCGCTCTGCCGTTGTGGTTGTCACCGAAGACGTTGCAACCGGGGGTCAATTCTGGATTAGGCAATATGGCCGGTCCTCGGGGTTTCCGCAGATTGTCAGCAGCTCCAAACGCTTCGACGGTCCGACCGGGTTAGAGGAATACATAGGCTATGGAATTGGCATTGCATTGCGGTTGCAAAGCACCCGGAACGCCTTGCTGTTCATCAGCGACAGCTATTTTGTGAAACTGGGCCGTTGGCGCATCCCTTTGCCCAAATGGGTGTGCCCGGGCAATCTTGTCATCGGGCATGAAGAACTGGGCGATGGGCAGTTCAAGTTCACGCTGGCACTGACTCATCGGCTGTTGGGTTCGGTCATATATCAGGATGCCGTTTTCTTCGATGCCGAGATCGTTGAGGCGACCGATGCCTGACTCCCCAAACCACGCCATGAAGGTTGTGATCATCGGTGGATATGGCGTCTTTGGTGCGTTGACTGCCCGTTTGCTTGCGCGCGATGGGCATCAACTGTGGTTGGCCGGGCGGCAGCCTTCAAAGGGTCGCGCCCTTGCCCGCGAACTGGGAGCAGGCACCCTGGCGGTCGATATTCACTCTGCACCCGAAATCATTTTCAGTGTCGCGCCGGATGTTGTCATAGATGCAGCGGGGCCGTTCCAACACTATGGTCAGGATCCATATCTTGTCCCGCGTTTATGCGTTCAGCATGGCTGCCATTATCTGGATCTGTCCGACAGTTCAGAATTCACAACGGGCATTGCGGATATGAATGCAAAGGCCGAGGCCGCAAATGTCTTTGTGCTTTCGGGCGCCTCCAGTGTGCCGGGCCTGTCCTCGATCATTGTTGAGGATCTGATCGACGGGCTGGACAAGATCAACCTTATCGACATTGCAATACTGCCGGGCAACCGGGCGCCACGTGGAATGTCGGTGATCAAGAGCATTGTCAGTGGTGTTGGCCGCCCCTCACAGGTTCTTCGGGATGGTATCTGGCAGACCATGCGGGGCTGGACAGATCGGAAAACCTATACGCTTGCGCCGGGTCTGCGGCGTGCTGGGTACTTCGTGGACGTCCCCGACATACACCTGCTGCCGGATAGAATTGCCGCTTCAACAGTCATGTTTCGCGCGGGTTTGGAACTGGGGGTGATGAATGCATCGCTGTCCGCATTGGCTTGGCTTCGCCGCCGCTGGCGTCTTACCCTGTCTGATGTGGCCTATTCCGCGCTCTATTGGTTGTCGAAAGCGCTCTATCTGTTTGGAACAGATCGCGGGGGGATGCAGGTGCGTGTCACAGGGCGGCGGAACGGGCAGAGCATTACCCGAACATGGACCCTGATCGCCGAGGACGGAGATGGCCCGTTTGTGCCTGGTATCACCTGTCGTGCAATCCTGCGCGGGACTGTTACGCCGCGTCCCGGCGCGCGCCCGTGTTTGGCTGAGCTGCCAAGACGTGTTGTTGAGGACGTCATGAGCGATCTGGCGATTACCATTCGGTTGGACGAGACGGTCTAACCCAGCCCTTCTTGATCGGTTTTTACGAAGGAACTATCTGGTCCAGATGACAGATCAGAACAACAACAGTGTGGTTCGCAAACGGCTTTGGGCGTTGGCAATCTTCATCGCCGCACTTTGGGCGATACAGGTCATCAACTGGGCGCTGGGCTATCGATTGAACCTGGCCTTCGGATTGATCCCTCGGCATTTGGGTGGGATTGATGGGATCTTCGGGATGCCGGTTCTGCACGCCAGCTTTTCCCATCTCATGTCAAACACACCGCCACTTGTGTTGATGGGCACATTGCTTGCGCTGACCGCTACGCGCGCGCTTTTGTTGGTGAATGTCGTCATTATCGCCTTGAGTGGCGCGCTCGTTTGGCTTTTTGGCAGCAACGCCATCCATATCGGTGCATCTGGTTTGGTGTTTGGATGGTTCGGGTTTCTTGTCGCGCGTGGTGTGGTGGACAGATCTCCGGTGACACTCGGGGCTGCGCTCTTGGTGGCAATGGTCTACGGTTCGATCATCTGGGGTGTTTTGCCCGGCCAGCCCGGGATTTCGTGGGAGGCGCATCTGTTTGGCGCCCTGGCCGGAGCCCTCGCAGCCCTTGTGATCCGCACTCATGTTCATGCGCCGCGTATCGTGAATGTCGAACAGCGATAGGGGTGTCCGATAAGGACGACTGGAAGAGACATGTTTGCGATCTTCTTTGTTCGATTCCCAAAAATCCTTTGCTGATTGCTGGCCTGCCTACCGGGTACGCATTTAAGGTTGCGCGTGGGGTTGAATTAAAGTCTCGTATGATACACCTATGTCTCATGAGTGTAATTCGACCAACCACCAAAGATGCCATCATCGAAGCCGCATTCGAGGTTTTTTCGCAGAGCCAAGCCGCCTCGCTTGGCGATGTCGCACAGAACGCCGGGGTGGGCCGTGCGACGCTGCATCGGCATTTCCCCGGACGGCCCGAACTGATGCGCGCCTTGGCAAAGATCGCAATGGCTGAACTCGATGAAGCTGTTGAACAGGCCACGGCAGGTGCAACAAGCTATGAAGAAGGCTTTCGGCTATCACTGCATGCAATTGTTCCGCTGGCGAACCGTCAGTTGTTTTTAGCCAATGAGGGGTTGGAGGCAGACCCCGAAATTGCCGCAGCCTATGACAAAGGTTTGCAGGAGCTGCGACGCGATGTTGACGCGGCAAAACAAGAAGGCGCGTTTGACCCGAATGTGCCAACTGAATGGATTGTTGAGGCTTACGAAAACCTCATCTACGCCGCCTGGTCCCTTGTCCGATCCGGCGAGGCAACAGCCAAGCAAGCTGCCGATTTGGCCTGGCGGACACTTTCCCAAGGATTGAAAGGAGGGGCTGAATGAATCTCGAAACCCTGACCACACAGATCGACGATGTGTTCTTTCTGATCGGCGCTGCGATCTTGTTGATCGAAATCGCCGAGATGCTCTTTAAAGGCGATTTCAAAGCCAAGACGTTCGGCGAAATGCTGGCAAGCGCTTCGACCCAGATTCCGTATCTGTTGGTCGAAACCTTTGTTCTGACTGGGGCCTACGGGCTGTATTGGATAATCTCACAGGGTTTGCCATGGGCCATCCCCGTGACGTGGTGGAGTGTGATCCTTGTGATCGTGCTGGCCGATATCACGTACTACTGGGAACACCGAATTGCCCACGAAGTGCGCCTGCTCTGGACCCAGCATGCGGTGCATCATTCCTCGCGCGATATGAACATTATCACGGGTATCCGATTTGGTCCGCTGGAAGGAGTATGGTCCCTGATCGCCCATATACCACTGGCCCTGATGGGGTTTGCACCCGAGGCGATTGTGCTTGGTGTGATTGCAGTGCTGGCTTATCAGACATGGTTGCACACGGAACTGATCGGCAAATTGGGACCACTTGAATATGTGATGAACACGCCGTCTCATCACCGCGTTCACCACGGGTGCGATGACAAATATCTTGATAAGAATTATGGCGGTATCTTCATTATCTGGGATCGGATTTGGGGTACATTCCAGGTCGAGGAAGAAACCCCACGCTATGGCCTGACACGTGATTTCAACAGTCAGAACCCGATCAAAGTGTGGTTTTCGGAATGGCCTGACCTGATCCGGGATATTGCGAAATCCAGAAGCATCCGCGATGCCTTTGCCATTCTGTTCCGCCCGCCGGGCTGGGAACCGAAGAAGTAACCAGATAGAGGCTTGAAATGGATCGCAGAGATTTCTTAGCTGCAGCTTTGGGTGCCTTGGCGTCTGGCTTTGTTCCTCTGGTCGGGGCCGCGCTGGGCACACACGCCGCAACCGGATATCTCCGTACAAATTGGAGCCGCGATCCATACAGCCTTGGGTCCTATTCCTATGTTGCCAAAGGATCGCGGCGTAAGGATCACGTAGCCTTGGGCCGTCCAGTCGGTGATCGCCTGTTTTTTGCGGGTGAGGCCACGCATCCTTCCTATAACAGCACGGTGCATGCCGCCTATGAATCCGGGATCTTGGCAGCGGAGGCGGTTTCAAAAACAGACGCCAAAACGGTTGCCATCATCGGCGCAGGGATGAGCGGCCTTGCCGCTGCGGATGCGCTGGCCAGGCGCGGATATGATGTCACGATCTGGGAAGCGCGTGACCGTATCGGTGGACGCATTTGGACCGACAATCGCCTTGGCACAGCGCTCGATCTGGGCGCCAGCTGGATACACGGTACTGATGACAACCCACTGGCGCGGTTGGCGAAATCACTGGGTGTTTCAACCGTGGCGACGACCGAAAGCTATATCATTCGAGGCGCTGATGGTCGCGATGTACCGGACCGAGACGCGCCAGATTGGCTTGATACCATCGTATCTGTTCAGAACAGTATCGGGGCGGGTAGTGGTGAACTCAACGCTTCGGCCTATCTGCGAGATACCGACTATGGCGGGGCCGAGGTGATTTTTTCCGATGGCTACGCGCAGCTGTTCGATGCGTTTTCCAGCGATTTTGACATTCTGCTAAACCGAGCGCTGGCACGTGTCGCCTTTGAGGGCGGCGATGTGCTTTTGGAAGACAAGACCGGCCAATCAGACAGGTTCGATGCGGTGATCGTTACCATCCCGTTGGGAGTGCTGAAACAAGATACGATCACCTTCTCTCCGCCCCTGCCGGATGACAAGCAAAGCGCGATCGCGCGGTTGGGCATGGGGACATTGGACAAGGTGTATCTTCGGTATGAAGATGTCTTTTGGGACTCCGAGAAAACCTGGATCCTGACGCCTGAAACCGAGTTGCCGCAGGGCCAGTTCAATGAATGGCTTAACTTCTATCCCTATATCGGGCAGCCGATCATTATGGCGTTCAATGGTGGGCAATCGGCCCGCGATTTGGCCAATTTGCCCGACGCTCAGATTGTCGGACTGGCGCAGAGAATCTTGGGCAACGCCTACCCAGAAACGCGCTAACGGCGGCGCGTACCAACCCCCATCCGTTTCCAACCGTTTTGCAAAAGCGCCGCTGCAAAGCTTTCTATTTTCGCACAGTATTGTAATAAGTGCTTCCAAACCGAAGCGTCACATCATGACCGATGGATGATGCCGTGGGCAGATCGCAATTCAAGGCCGTTAAAGTAGCTTTACAAACACCCGGTATTTCAATCTTCTTGCGCGCAGCGCCTTTCGGCCAATTGAAGATTGTATCTGAAATTTTGGAGTATTCCTGTGCTTTCCAACAATGGTTTTCAAGGTGGTCAGGGCGACCCGGGAGAGTTTGTCAGCATATGGCTGGTGATCCGGCGCAATCTGCTTCCAGTTGCCTTCCTGTTTGGAATCGCAGTGATTTTGACGTCTCTGTACATGCGGACCGTTCCGGACAGGTATCGCACTGTCGCCCAAATGGTGCTGTCTTTGTCAGAGACACGATACAGTGACACGACGGGGCGTCTTGAAACCGTTGAACTGGGTCGTTCGAGCATCGAGACCGAGATCGAAAAGCTCAAATCCCGCGATTTCGCGGGTCAGGTAGCGGAAACACTGGGCTTGTTTGAGGATGATAGTTTCGTTTCCCGCACAAACCCTGATACCGGGATCGAACATCCTCCAGCGCTGCACCGCGAGGCCGTGATTGACAAAGTTCTGGGCTCATACAGCCTATCCCGTGCTGGTGAAAGCTTGGCGATATCTGTCGAAGGTCGGTCCACCGATGCCGGACTTTCCGCTGCTTTGGCAAATACGGTCATCACGCAGTACATTAGTAACGAACTTGGTGATCGCATCGACCGGTTGGACAAAAACATCGAGGATGTGCGCAGACGCGTGAATTTGCTTGGTGAGGAACTAACCCGAAACGAAGCGGACCTGGCCAATTTCATCCGCTCGGACAATCTGGATGACGAGCAGTTGCTGGACCAATTGCGCAGCGCGGCCGAACGGGCCCGCACCATCCTGTCGATCGGTCTGGAACAAAACGTCCCGCCCGAAGAAGAACTGGCTTTGCGCGAAGAATTGGCCGCCGCTGAGGAACGGCTTCAACTCAGAACCCGGCAAGAGCTGACGCTGCTGCGTAAGGAGCGAGAAATCGAGCTGCTCAGATCGCGGTATCAGGCCTCGGTCGATGAGTTGAACCTGCTGGAAACCCGAAGTGGCCAGATCGAAGCGGGCACAAGCCAGGTGTCCGTCGCCCGTGTGCCACAGGTGCCATACGCGCCCAATCGTGCGCTGACCGTTGCGCTGGCCGGGGCGATGTCGATCATGATCGGCTTTGTTCTGGCGCTGATCCGGGAAGGGCTGGATCGAACAATCAAGACCGAAAAACAGATCTTCAACGCGACGGGCCTGCAGAATCTGGGTTATTTTGTAAGGCAGAAATACGGGCCCAAAGGGCGCGCCGCAGCGGTGTTCGAACCGATTGAGAACCCACGGACCCCTCTGGCCGAAACGGCACGCGGGATTTTGACCAACTGCATCAAGTTTCAACACTCGAAGGTGGTGTTGGTTTCATCTGCGCTGCCCAACGAAGGAAAGTCGTTCATCAGTACGGTGCTGGCAACAACGGCGGCCGCAGATGGCATGAATGTCGCCCTTGTTGATTTGGATGTATACCGCAAAGGGGCAACCAAGCTTCTGATCCCGGACACCTCCGACATCCGATGCTCAGACCTCTATTCCTATGACATTTTACCGCAGCAGGTTGTTGGTGCTCAGGATGCGCCGGGCAAACTGGATCTGATCACGGTAGAATCCCCGACACGAGAACTGACAGATGATGCCGAAATGAAGCTGCGCAAGCTGAAGGACACGCTGACATCCAGATACGATCTGGTGGTGATCGATACCCCACCCGCGTTGGTCATGGATGAGGTCTACCGAAACAACACCCTGATCGATGCCGCGATCCTTGTGGTCCGCTGGGGCAGATCGCCCCAAGATGCCGTTCAGGCGGTCACGCGGCGCCTGTCTCAGGCCGATGTCAATGTCATCGGAACCATCCTGAACGATGTCGATCCCAAAAAGTTCCGCTGGATTGGGTATGAAGGCTATTATGGGCACTATGACTATTACAAATAGTGTCTTGGAGGTCGGCGGTCTGCAGGCTTTGCCGGGGAGGGTGGCATCCGCGCGATGACATAGGTTGAATGACAAGATGATCAGCAGCGAAACACTCAAGCGACCCCGGTCATCGCTGGAAAGCGCTGAGTTTTTCTGCGTGGTTTTGGGCGTACTGTTTTCGTCTTTTGCGTCTTTGCGTCACCCCGGTGCATCGTTCACGGTCAGCGATTTTTTCATCACCTTTGGGCTTTTGTTCCGCTTCATCAGGGTCATCCCGCTATACCCGATGCAGGCGGCCTCTTCGATGTGGTGGCTGGGTATCGCAATGCTGATGACCGGGCTGTTGATCGGCAGCATCGCCTATGGCGATCCGGTGGATGCCTTGGTTGTCCTGATCCAATATTTCTTTTCATTTGTCGCATTGCCGCTCGCCATTCTTGGTCGCCCGCATAAAGAGGCGGTATTGCTGGCCAAAATGGGCGTCATGTCTGTTGTCATCAGCTGCCTTGTCGGCCTTGGTGCCTATTCGATCGGATATAATGGAGGGCACCGACGGCAGCTTGCGCTGGTGGCTGGGAACAACCGACTGACGGGTTTGACCGACAACGCCAACGCCTTTGCGGCGATCATTGTGCTGTGGTTCCCGGTGCTGTGGTATCTCGGCTTGGTGCGCGCCTATAAGATGATCACATTTGCGTGCTTCTTTGCCTTAACCTTTACCGGGCTTATTTTCACCAGCTCAAATTCAAACCTGGCAGGAGCGCTGATCAGCGGCGCCATCTACCTGTTTTTACTCGGCAAATTCCGCATCTTCTTTATCTGGTCAGCTGTGTTTGCCGTGACCGGCTGGGTGGGCATTACATTTGCCGACAAGATCCTGCCGCAGAAATTTGTCGAACGCGTCCTCAGCCCACTTCAGCAGGGGAATATCGAGGGTGTTGGCACCTTCAGTGATCGTGCCGAGCTGATGATCGAGGCCTGGCGGTTCCTGCCCGACTACTATGTGCTGGGCATGGGGGCCGAGCAGTATCGAGAGCTCAGTTCACATGATCTGCCGGTCCATAATCTGTATCTGTTGCTGGCTAACGAAGGTGGCCTGATGTCACTGATGGGTTTGCTGTTTTTGTATCTGGCAGCGGTTACTTATGCCACGCTGGCTGGCCCCGATACGCCGTATAGAACCGCGGCACGCACGACGGTGATAACGGCGACGCTGACCTTTGCTGCGTTGATGGTGAGCTTTACCCATATCTATCACCGCGCCTATCTGGTGCCCTGGATTGTTTCAATCGGGCTTTTGTACAGCCCGATGCGCCCGGATTGGCTGCATAAGGTGCAGGCACGCGGGGGAACTTGACACCTGCGTATTGTAGCAGGCGTTCGGGTGGACCGCGCATTGAACGCAAGTAGCATGCTCAACGAAACCGAGCAGTCGCAAGCATCTATATTGGAAAGAAATGGTGCCCAAGAGAGGCATCTAATTCAAGTTTCATGACGTTTCACCGCATACCATGAATTTGCCAAATATCATGTTATCATTGATTTAGCTGTGTCAGGGTGTTCCACCATGCCCCACTATATACTATATGTAGAGGGTGGATAGAGAGGTGGGTTTGTGACACGCCCTTTGAACAAGCTCAGCGCAGCGACACTGAAGTCAAGCGCTCCTGGGAAGTACTCTGACGGGGGCGGGCTTTGGTTCCATCGACGTGAGGATGGGGGCGCTCAATGGTTTCTGCGCGTGACCGTCCACGGACGTCGGCGAGAGATGGGTTTGGGGCCGTTTCCAGAGGTATCACTAAAAGAAGCTCGGCAAGAAGCCGAGAACTGGCGCGCAGTAGCTCGCAAAGGTGTGGACCCCATCAAAGAACGCGCCCGAATGAAGCGTGAAGAGGCAAGCAAACTCCATCTATTGAAAGACGTTGCCCTTGATGCCTTCGAGAGTCGCAAAGCGGAACTGAAGGGCGACGGCAAGGCAGGTCGGTGGTATTCCCCTCTTGAACTGCACGTTCTTCCTAAGCTTGGGAAGGTTCCCGTAGTCGAGTTGGATCAGAAGGACATCCGCGACACGCTTGCCCCTATTTGGCACGATAAAGCCGACACGGCGCGGAAAGCGATGAACCGGCTGTCTATCGTGATGCGACACGCTGCGGCCCTCGGGTTGGATGTGGATCTGCAAGCCACGGACAAGGCAAGGGCCTTACTTGGAAAACAGCGACATAAGGCCAAGAACATTCCTGCGATGCCATGGCAGGATGTCCCGGCCTTCTATCAAAGCCTGAATGGCGGCACTGTCACTGAGTTGGCGTTGCGCTTGCTGATACTAACCGCTGTGCGTTCCTATCCACTTAGGCACCTGCACCTTGATCAGATTGGAGATGATGTCTGGACGATACCAGGAGATTCAATGAAGGGTCGGAGGGACGCAACGGCAGACTTCCGTGTACCGCTGTCACTGGAGGCCGTGTCGGTTATTGAACAAGCCAGGCCGCTAGCCCGAGATGGATTCCTGTTCCCAAGTGTCAAGCGCGGGGTGATTTCTGACATGACAATGAGTGCCTACATGAAGCGCCGTGGCCTGATTGAGCGCCCTCACGGCTTCCGGTCATCTTTCCGCGATTGGGTGGCAGAAACGCAAAGTGTGCCGTTCGAGGTTGCGGAGACTTGCCTGGGCCATGTCGTTGGTGGGTCAGTAGAGCGAGCTTATAAGCGGACGGACTTTCTGGAACGGCGTCGAGAAATAATGAAACAATGGGCGAAAGACTTGATGCCTTCTGCTGAGAAAGCGGGCTATCAGCAATGATGCGTTCATTCCAAATCAATCTTCCGGATGGAAGCATAAGACCCACAACAGTCTAAAGCTTGGACTTGTTGGCCTTTTTTGCGGACGATGAAAAGAGTGCGCTACAAGCACTACAAATACTGACAATGGAATTCCACAGCTACAACGTCGATCCAGAAAATTGGTCATTTGGCGAAGTGGCTAGGGTCAGGATGCATTGATTTCCAACGCGCAGCATGATTCACGGCTCGGAAAACGGAGCGGTGATATGAGCGACC
>NZ_JBXWNG010000023.1:0-22261 GCF_059610245.1 Ruegeria sp. YTSA075
CAATTTGCCCAACTGGCAGGGGAATAGACCCGCCTGCGCGATATCATCAGCCTTCAAAGAAAATTGCGACAGAACCAGTCATTCACCCGATAGCCACCAGACCGTCAACCGCCAAAAGTTTGCAACAGAGCCCCTTGCGCCACCTAGCTGGCTATTCACAACTTACTCATTCGGTCTATTTTTTTCTTTCGTACCGTACTCCCAGGAATAAGCCTAAACCCGACATCTGTAGTGGACTTGACTGGTTCGCCGTTGATTTGGGCCAGAACCATCTCGGCCGCAATCTGGCCAATCTTGAGATGGGGAACTGCAATAGAAGTCAACCGATAAGGTTGAATCGCCGAAATTGGCAAGTCACCCCATCCCGCAATTCCGATATCGTCGGGAATACTCAACCCGATCTTCTGCGCATATTGCAGCCCGCCGATCGCCATATTGTCGTTTTGGTAGAAGATGACCTCAACGTCGCGATGGGCTGCCAACAATTGTTCCGTGCCGTAGAACCCGGTGTAGAACCCCGGCGTGTCTTTGAGCAGCAACTGCTTTTCCAACCGCCCGTTTGCATCTTCGATCGCTTTTGAAAATCCGTGAAGACGTGCCGTCGCCGCGTTGGCCACGTCATGCGATGTGCCGACATAGCCGAATTTTTGATACTCCATTCCAGCCAAATAGCGACCCATGCTGTAGCCGCTGTCAAAGTGGTTGAGCCCCACGCACATGTCCAACGGGCTTGAATTGAAATCCCAGATTTCGACCAACGGGATACCCGCGCCGCGCAGCATCTGGATCGCTTTTTGGCTGTGCGAGCGACCTGTGATAATCAGCCCGGCAGGTTGCCAGGACAGTACGGTCTCGATCCATTTTTCCTCATGGTCGATTTCATGCTCGGTGAGGCCCAAAACGGTTTGGTGGCCGAACGCACCAAGTTTGCGATCTATGCCTTCCAGCACCTGGGCGAAGATTTCATTGCCCAGTTCCGGGATGCTGACGCCGACAAAAGTCGACTTTTTGTCACCGGCAAAAACCGTTGCCAAACGATTCGGCAGATACCCCAACCTGTCCACTTCGGCCATTACTTTGGCACGCGTTTTTTCCGAGAAACCGCCTTCATCCCGCAAGACTCGACTGGCAGTCATCTTCGAAACGCCTGCAGCCTTTGCCACTTCCGCGAGGCTCACCTTGTTGTTTTTACTTATTTTATCAGGGTCACTGCTCATTTACGTTACGGGTAACTCTTTTTTGTTGACATTCGTATGGCCTGTGCGAATGCTAGCGTAACGTTACGGGTAACTCAATACGATGTTGAGGAGCATTGGAGTTACCCAGATCTGGGAGGAGGCAGCTGTGCCTAGCACTGCGCAAAACAATTTGTTCTTCGACGGGATAAAGAAGCATTTTGGCGGCACCTATGCGCTGCGGGATGTTTCCCTGAATGTCGAGCGCGGTGAGATTGTAGCCCTCCTGGGCGAAAACGGGGCAGGCAAATCGACCCTCATCAAAATCCTTGGCGGCATTCACAAAGCGGATGAAGGGCGGGTTCTGATCAACGGCCAACCCTATGAACATCGCCCGGGCGGATTTGGTGAACGCCAGTCCGTCGCCTTTATCCACCAGGATTTGGGCATGATCGAATGGATGACAGTGGCCGAGAACATCGCGCTGGCCTTGGGCTATTCTCGAAAGAGTGGGTTGATCAACTGGAAGTCGGTCGACAGCTTTGCGCAGGAGGCCTTGGACAAGGTGGGATGTGAATTCGATCCGACCACACGGGTTCAGGACTTGTCACGCACCGAGAAATCTCTTGTCGCAATCGCGCGTGCGCTGGCGGTGGATTGCGACTATCTTGTTCTGGATGAGCCAACGGCGTCTCTCCCAGCAGATGAGGTTGAGAGGCTGTTCGAGGCGCTACGCCCATTGAAAGAGCAGGGCGTCGGCATGATTTACGTGTCTCATCGGTTGGATGAGATTTTTCAGATTGCCGACCGGGTTGCTGTTCTGCGGGATGGCGAGATGGTGGGTCTGCGCAGCATCGACCATACCACACCGGAAGAACTGGTTTACATGATTGTTGGCCGCAAGACGCGGCAGGTGATGAAGCCGGACATCCCGCCAGGCGATACGCTGCTTGAGGTGTCCGGATTGAATATGGAAGCGGCGCATAATGTCAGCTTTCAACTGCAGACCAATGAGATCGTCGGTCTTGTGGGACTGCGCGGCGCAGGGCATGAGAACGTATCGCGCGCGCTGTTCGGGTCGGAAGGGTTTAGCGGCCAGATAAACCTGCATGGTGAAACGCCTGACCTGAGCTCGCCGCAAACTGCAATGGCGTCCGGGATCGGCCTGGTGGCGCGGGACAGAACCGAAGAATCTGTCGCCATGTCGCTGACGATCCGTGAGAATACATTCCTCAATCCTGCGGCCATAGGCCGGTCGTTGCTGTCCTTCATGAGCCATCGGGTTGAAACGGAAAGTGCGGCGCGTATTGGTGCGGATGTGGCTCTGTCTCCAAACGATCAGAGCATGGCGATCGAAAGCTTGTCGGGTGGGAATCAGCAAAAGGTTGTCATCGGGCGTTGGCTTGAAACCAAACGCAAGCTTTTGATTTGTGAAGACCCGACAGCCGGAGTGGATGTTGGTGCCAAGGCAGAAATCTACGCCCTGCTGAACCGCGCCATGGAGGACGGCGTTGGCATCATTGTCGTCTCGACAGACTTTGAGGAAGTCGCGGCCATCTGCCATCGCGCTATTGTCTTCAGTCAGGGGCAGATCGTACGCGAGCTGACCGGCACTGAACTGACTACTGAAAACCTGATACAGGCTGCCTCGGCGTCGAACGCCGTGGCGAGTTAAGGAATACGACTATGCAATCGCTTGAATCCAACGCGCTGGAACCCACCAAGGCCGAGTTGAAAGGTGCCTCGGTCAAAACACGAATCCTGCGGTTTCTGCCGGTTTATGGTCTGGTCCTGCTGACGGGCTTTCTGATCATCCTGTTTTCGATCCTTCTGCCGAACACGTTCCCAACGCTTCTGAACCTACGGGCGATTATCTCGGACAAGGCAATCATTGCGCTTCTGTCATTGGGAGCGATGATACCGATGGCGGCAGGCCGTATCGACCTGACGGTCGGGTATGGGATTGTACTATGGCATGTCCTGGCGATTTCTCTACAGACCTTGTACGGCATTCCGTGGCCGATTGCGGTGGCGATTGTTCTGTTGCTGGGCCTGCTGACTGGTTTCCTGAACGGTCTGCTGGTCGAGGTCGCCAAGATCGACAGCTTTATTGCCACGCTGGGAACAGGCACGGTCCTGTATGCTCTGGCGCTGTGGCACACAGGCGGACGTCAGATGGTCGGCGCGTTGCCGGAGAGTTTCTATGCCATCAACGGCACCTTTGTCTTCGGCCTGCCAATCACCGGGTTTTATGTGCTGGCTATCACTGTCGTGATGTGGCTGATCCTGGAGTACACGCCGATTGGCCGGTATCTCTATGCGATAGGTGCAAACCAGCGCGCCGCGCAGCTGAACGGTATTCCGACGCGAAAATTCGTCATTGGTGCGTTCATGTCATCAGGCCTGATCACCGCCTTTGCGGGCGTGTTGCTGGCGTCGAAATTGCGGATCGGGCAAGCCTCGGTCGGTCTTGAATTCCTGTTACCTGCTTTGGTCGGGGCCTTTCTTGGGTCCACGACCATCAAGCCGGGACGCGTGAATGTTTGGGGAACAGTCGTGGGTGTCGCGATCCTGGCTGTTGGTATCTCGGGCATTCAGCAATTCGGTGGATCCTTTTGGGTCGAGCCGATGTTCAACGGTGTCACGCTTCTGATCGCAATCGGTATCGCCGGTTACGCTCAGCGACGCAAAGGCGCCAAAAAGTAAACAGCATAAGGGAGGAGATTATGCTGAAACGGACTTTCATGGCGGTATCCGCTGCCGCGCTTCTGACCGGTTTGGGATTTCCGGTGACCGCCGAGACGGCGTTTGACGGCCCCACCAGCGGACCAACAGCCGCAGAGGGTAAATCCATTGTTGTCGTTGCTGGCGACCTCAAAAACGGTGGTATTCTCGGGGTCACCAATGGCGTCGAGGAAGCAGTTGGCACCATTGGCTGGGACGTTCGCGTGCTGGACGGAGCCGGTTCCATTCAGGGGCGGACCGGAGCCATCGGCCAGGCGTTGGCTTTGCAGCCGGACGGCATCATCATCAACGGTTTTGACGCTGTCGAACAGCAAGCCGCACTGGAAGGTGTTGTCAGTGCAGGCATTCCAATGGTCGCCTGGCATTCCGGTCCAAAGATCGGATGTGACGCACCCGGCGGCATCTTTGCCAATGTTTCAACCGACGCCATGACGGTGTCCGAGGTGGCTGCCGAATGGGCCATGGAAGACGGCGGCGACGGGGTCGGCGCGATAATCTTCACCGACTCGACCTATCAGATCGCCATCGATAAGGCCGATCGGATCAAGGAAACCATCGAAGCTGCGGGCGGTACGGTGCTGGAATATGTCGATACTCCGATCGCCGATACATCGGCCCGAATGGGACCTTTGACCACGAGCCTGCTGCAGAAATACGGCGACCAGTGGACACACGCGCTAGCGATCAACGATCTTTATTTTGACTTCATGGGACCTGCGTTGGCGGCGGCGGGTATCTCGTCCGACGACGGGCCTCAAGCGGGCTCGGCTGGTGATGGTTCCGAGGCTGCCTTCCAGCGGATCCGCAGCGGCAACTATCAGACCATCACCGTGGCCGAGCCGCTGAATCTGCAAGGCTGGCAATTGGTAGATGAGTTGAACCGCGCCATTCAGGGCGAGGCGTGCTCTGGCTATGTCACGTCGCCCGCACTGGTGACCGAGGAAGGTCTGGCAAAGCTGGGCGACAGCAATCAGTTCGACCCGGACAGCCCTTATCGCGAAGCCTACGCAATGATCTGGGGCAAGTAACCGATCTGGTGGTCCTTGCCTGAATTGGCGAGGGCCCCGCTCGAAAAGATGACACAACGCAAAGCCAACTCAGCGGTCTTTCAACCGCCATGGCGGAGCTTTGTGCAAAGGAGGAAACCATGAGCGATCAGCCATTGGTTCAAATGCAAGGAATAACAAAACGCTTTGGCGGGGTGACCGCGCTGCAGGATGTAGACCTGACGGCCTATGCGGGCGAGGTACTTGCCATTGTTGGCGACAACGGGGCAGGCAAGTCCACCCTGATCAAGATTCTGACCGGTGTGTACCAACCGACCGAAGGTCATATTCTGTTGGATGGAAAGCCGTTGGAAATGGCCAGCCACTCTGACGCAATCGCCAACGGGATTGATGCCGTCTACCAGACGCTTGCGCTGGCAGATCACCTGTCTCCGGCGGCCAACATGTTTCTGGGCAATGAGCTTACCACAAACGTGTTCGGCATTCCGTTTCTAGACAACAAACGCATGAAGTCCGAGGCCGCACGGGTGCTGGAAGAACGGCTCGGCGTCCGGCTTCGGTCGATGGATGTGATGACTGAAAGCCTCTCGGGTGGTCAGCGGCAGGCCGTTGCGATTTCACGTGCGGTGTATCACGAAGATCTGCGCTTGTTGGTCATGGACGAACCCACGGCAGCTTTGGGTCCGCAGGAAACCGCGCGGACGCTGAAACTGATCAAGACGCTGCGCGAACAGGGTCTTGCCGTGATCCTGATTTCGCATTCGCTGGATGACGTCTTTGAGGTCGCGGACCGCGTGCATGTGCAGCGCCGTGGCCGCGCGGCTGGCGTCGTCAAAACTGCGGAAAGTTCCGTTCAAGATGTTCTGGGCCTGATCGTCGGTGCCCGGGATGCGGCCGCGTGAAGGAGAACGACATGTCCGCAGCAATGACAAACCCAGACCAGAGAACCATCATGGACCGGCTTGAGCCGTATCTGGCTTTCATCGGCCCAATGGTTATGATTTTGGCGATCCTTCTCTTTATGGGCATCGCCGAACCGGCGCGGTATTTCCGCCTGACCAACCTCAACCTGATCCTGCTGGATGCCGCGCTTTATATGCCGATGGCGATGGCAATGACCTTCGTCATTACCCAGCGCGGGATCGACCTATCGATTGGGTCCATCGCGGCTTTGTCCGCGATCCTGATGGCCTTTCTGGTCAAGCAATACGGGTTTCCGGCCTGGGTCGCGGTGCCTTTGGCCATTGTTCTCGGCGCGTTGATGGGGCTGATCAACGGTTTGGTCATCACCCGGTTCAAGGTGCCGGACCTGATCGGCACGCTGGCCATGGACCTTGTGTATCGCGGTCTGGCACTGGTGATTGCCAAGGGGCTGGTATTGGCCCGTTTCCCCGACCTGATCACTGAAATTGGGCGCGGTCAGATTCCCGGTTTCATTCCGGTTCCGGTGGTTCTGGGTCTGATCACCATGGCGATTGGTTATGTCGTGCTGACCCGCACCTATTTCGGGCGCTACACGATTGCCATTGGCTCGAACCCGGAAGCCAGTGAAATGACCGGCGTGGCCGTCGATCGCCACAAGATCTATGCCTATGTGCTGATGGGTGCGGCGGCGGCGATGGCGGGTGTCATGCTGACCGGTAAGCTGAACGCCATTCAGGCGACCTCGGCCCCGTATTTCAACCTGCATGTCATCGCGGCGGTTGTGGTGGGCGGCACCTCGCTGTTCGGCGGGCGCGCCTCGATGCTGGGGTCGCTGGCCGGTGTTCTGCTTCTGTCGATGATGATCAACGCGTTGGTCACGCTGCGGATCGAATTCTTCTGGCAGTCGGTTGCCTCGGGCGTCGTGATTGTCAGTTCGGTCGCGCTCTACACATGGATGCAAAAGAAAGATCGCGATGGCGCACGCAGCCTGCTGGCCGGGCTGCGCACCAAAGAAGCGCAGAAACTGATACGTTTCTCCGCCGCGTTGATCGGAGCACTGATGCTGTTGCTGGCCCTCGGGGCCGGGCTGGCAACCGAGCCTGCGCCAAGCGGCTAAGGCAATAAAGGTGGTGCGCCGGGAGGTAGGAGTCCCTGCGCACCTGCAAGACCCCACAATGTTCGCGAAAGGGAGGACTTACCGTGAAACAATTCAACAAAGCACTACTGACGACAAGCGCGTTTTGCATGTGTGCCACTGCGGCCTTTGCCGACGGGCACGGAAAACTGCCGCTGAAAGAGCTGCCGGGCATCGAAGAGCGCGACTATTGGGTTCCCGGTGAGGTGAATGCCGATGGCAAGCTGGAAGCATTGCAAGCCGTGACGGGGGCCGAGGCGGTCAAGTACTCGGGCGCGCAGGACGGGCCGCTGCAGATCGCGCTGATTTACCCCTCTGCCGACACGTCGGATTTCTGGGCGCGCAACTATCTGGCGATGACTAAGCGTCTGGACGAGTTGGGTATCGAATTCGAGACCACCGAGTTCGCCAGCCGTCAGATCGAACACAGCCTGCAATCGACCTATGCCAATCAGGTGGTTCAGGATGCGGACCTTTATGACTTTGTCATCTTTGGCCCGTCGGAACTGGCTATTCAGGCGGACAATATCGACAAGATGGCCGGAAATGACGGGTTTGCAACCTTCGTCTGGGCCTTCCACACGCCGCCGAAAGAGCTGACAAATCAGCCGGATGCCTGGTTCGATTTCAGCTCAGCCGCCGGTGCTCTGACCATGTGCGACTATATGCTGGAACGGCTGGGCAGTGACGTCACGATGGCGATGAACCGCGGAATTCCTGGCATTACCGACGACCAGCGTTCAGGTGATTTCAAGGCCTGCGTCGAAGAGAAAGGGAACTGGACCACCGTTTATGAGCACTACGGTGAGTACCAGCGCGAAGGCGGATTTGAGGGCACCAGCTTGATCCTGCAAGCCTACCCCGAAGCCACGATCATCCATAACGCCAACACCGCGATGGCGATGGGGTCAGTCGAAGCACAGGTTGCAGTTGGCAAAGAGAAAGACGTGTTCTCAACCGGTTGGGGCGGCACTGGTCTTGAACTGGACGCCATCCGCCGAGGCGAGCTGGACGCGACGCCCATGCGCATGGGTGATGACGTCGGCGCGGCGACAGCCGAAGCGATCAAGGCGCATATGGAGGGCCGCCAGGACGAACTGCCTTTTGTCTTCCTCGGTCGGATCACGGTCGCGCATGACCAAATGAGCACCGAAGAACTGGATGCACTGGAACAGGAAGCGTTCCGGTTTTCGGGTGTTGGCGCGCTAGAGCGCTAAACGGGCTGGGCGGGGAACCCCGCCCATACCCACGGTTCAAACCGAATTGGGGATTGACGTTTGCTTGTGCGGTTAATAACGATGTGACCGGTCACATAAGAAAAAAAGTTGATGTGGAAAGGGATCCAAGATGGCGCAATCCATGATGCTGATCGAAAAATGCAGCCATTGCGTAAGCTGGTACGATATTGAAACAGGTGCCCGTCAGGGTCGTTTGGATCTGCCGCATTTCCCCCATGAGTTCGTGGTCGATGACGATTTTCACTATGCCTATGTCGGACACTACGGTGTGCAGAATTCAGGCATCGACGGCACCGATGGCCGCTCGGTCATAGTGATTGATATCCGCAAGCAGGAAATCGTTCACACCTATGATCTGGGCGAGCACGCCCGCCCGCATGGGATCGGTCTTGACGGACAAGGCCGGCTTTATGTGCTTTCGGAATGGACCGGACATCTGCTGGTCAAGGAAAACCCGCGCGCCTTCGATCAGGGCTGGGATCACATCACCCCCACCGGCGGCACCAAATGCCATCTGTTTGCGCTGACCAAAGACGGGCACACGGCCTATTCGATGAACCTGACCTCGGGCGATGTGACGGTGTTCAACCCCTATGATGCATCTGTTGCTCCGATTTCGATCAAGACCGGTCAGAAACCCGAAGGGCGTTGCCTGCGGGAAGAGGCGCAGACGCTCTATACCTCGCAGCGCATTTCCAACACCGTGGCAGTGATCAATACGGACACGTTGGAAATCAAGCGCAGCTTTCCGACGCCAGATGACCCCTGCCGCATCTACTACGATGCGAAACGAAACCGGCTGGTCACGATGAACCACTTCGGCGGGTCGTTTTCCGTCTTTGACGAGGCAACGGGGGAAATGGTGCACGAACAGAAAACACCTGCGAACCCGCTGGCGCTGTGTATCGATGACGAGGCCGCATTCGCCTATATCGCTATTGATTGCGAACAGGTGCAGCGGTTCAACCTCGACACGTTCGAGGTGGTGCAGACCTTTGATACGGGCAAGGAACCGGATGTGATGGTGATCCTGCCCGATGGATTTTCAAAACACTGGGAGACTGCGGCATGACGAAACCGCGCATTGCTATCGTACCCGGCGACCCTTCGGGGATCGGACCGGAACTGATTGCCAAATTGCTGAACCAGGACGGCGTGCAGGAGGCCGCAGATATTGTTCTGGTGGGTGACAGTCACCTCTGGCAGCGCGGCGCGGAACAGGCCGAACTGGATGTGCCGCTAAACACAGTGGATGCGGTGGCAGATCAACCGGGTCTGTCGCATCTTGAGCTCGATACGATTGCACCCGAAGACGTGAAGATCGCAGAGGTCACCGTTGAGGGCGGAACCACATCCCTTCGCTGTCTCGACCAAGCGATGGATCTGGCGATGGCCGGACAGGTCGATGGCATCCTGTTTGGACCGTTCAATAAGGCCGCGATGACAGCGGCAGGCCTGAATGCCGAGGATGAACACCGCTATATGGCGCGCTATATGGGCCATGATGGATACCACTCGGAACTCAACGTTCTGGACGAGCTGATGACAACGCGCGTCACCTCTCACATTGGTCTTAAAGATGTCGCCGCCAATATCACCGAAGACGGAATACTGAAGGCGGTCAATCTGGCCAATGAAACGCTGCGAAAGGCCGGGAAAGCCCGCCCCAACATCGCGGTAGCCGCGCTGAATCCCCATGCCGGCGACAACGGAAAATTCGGGCGGGAAGAGATCGACATTCTGGAGCCCGCCGTGCGCAAAGCACAGCAGAAACAGTTGAACGTGACGGGGCCATGGCCGTCTGACACGGTGTTTCTGAAGGCGCAGCGCGGTGAGGTCGATGCGGTTGTGACCATGTATCACGACCAGGGTCAGATCGCGATCAAGCTGTTGGGGTTTGAGCGCGGCGTGACCGTTGCCGGTGGGTTGCCCATTCCGGTGGCGACCCCGGCCCATGGCACCGCTTTCGATATTGCCGGACAGAACAAGGCCAATCCGGGCGCAACGCGGCAGGCGTTCGACCTGTTGGTGCGTATGGCAAAGACGCATCGCGCAGAACGCTGCGCGGACTGAGGAGACCAAGATGACCAAAATCAAATCCGTGCGCACCCGCGTCTGGAACTGGACCGGGCCGACTGTGCCACCCACCGGCAATTTCTGCACCAATGCATCGGATGTCCTTTGGGACAAGGGCGATGCAATGTCATCGTTCCGGTTCCACCAGTGGCTGACCTGCGAAATTGAGACCGAGGACGGCACCATCGGTATCGGCAATGCTGCGCTTGCGCCCACGGTGGTCAAGAAGGCGATTGATGACTGGTTCGGGCCTATGGTCATCGGCGAAGACCCGTTCGACTATGCTTATCTGTGGGAAAAGATGTACCGGCGCAGTCACGCCTGGGGCCGCAAAGGCATTGGTATGACGGCGATCTCGGCCGTGGATCTGGCGATCTGGGATTTGATGGGCAAACTGGCTGGCAAACCAGTGTTCAAATTGCTGGGCGGTCGCACCAAGGAAAAGATTCCGGTCTATTACTCCAAGCTCTATTCCGGCCCTATTGAGGCTATGCAGGCCGAGGCGGAAGAGGCTAAGAAAAACAACTATCCCGGATACAAGATGCGCTTTGGCTGGGGACCAAAGGACGGCATGGCGGGTATGCGCGAGAACCTCAAACGGGTTGAAGCGGTGCGCGAGGTGATCGGCTACGATGTGGACCTTATGCTGGAATGCTACCAGGGCTGGAACCTCGACTACACCAAGCGGATGCTGCCAAAGCTGGTCCAATATGAACCGCGTTGGCTGGAGGAACCGGTCATTGCTGATGATGTTGAAGGCTATCGCGAGCTCAACGCGATGAACATCGTGCCGATCTCGGGGGGTGAGCACGAGTTTTCGGTCATTGGCTGTAAAGATCTGATCGAGAAAAAAGCCGTCAGCGTCCTGCAATATGATACCAATCGCGTCGGCGGCATCACGGCGGCGCAAAAAATCAACGCCATCGCCGAGGCTTTTCAGGTGCCGGTCATCCCGCATGCGGGCCAGATGCACAATTACCATCTGACTATGGCCAACGCCAACTGCATGATCAGTGAATACTTCCCGGTCTTCGATGTCGAGGTTGGAAATGAGCTGTTCTACTACATCTTCGAAGGCGATCCGGATGCCGTAGACGGAATGCTGGACCTGGATGACAACAAGCCCGGTCTGGGGATCAAGATCACCGACAAGCACCTAAAACATTTTGAGATAACGGAGTAAACCATGACTTACACCGGTATCTGGCCCGTCGCGCCGACGCCGTTCAACGATGACGGCTCGCTTGATCTTGAGGGGATGAAGCGCGTTCTGGATTGTCTGATCGATCAGGGCGCGGACGGGGTTTGCGTTCTGGCCAACTTCTCGGAACAATTCCTTATTTCAGACGAAGAACGTGCAACCCTGACGCGGCTTAGCCTTGAGCATGTCGCCGGTCGCGTGCCGATGATTGTGACGATCAGCCATTTCGCCACTCAGATCGCGGTAGAGCGGGCGAAATTCGCCAAGGATCTGGGCGCGGACATTGTGATGATGATGCCGCCCTATCACGGCGCGCTTCTGAAAGGGAACGCTCAGCAGACATTCGAACAGTTTGCAGCCGTGGGTGAGGTCGGCATTCCGATCATGGTGCAGGACGCGCCCTTGTCGGGCGTCGATCTGCCGGTGCCGCTGCTGGTGCGCATGGCGCAAGAGATCGACATGGTGAAGTTGTTCAAGATCGAATGCCCGCGCGCCGCCAACAAGCTGCGCGCGCTAATCGCGGAAGGCGGTGATGCCATCGAAGCACCCTTTGATGGTGAAGAGGGCATCACCCTGTTGGCCGATCTGGATGCTGGTGCCACAGGATCGATGACCTCGGGCATGATCGTAGATCAGATCAAGCCGGTCCTCACCCATCACCACGCGGGTCGCATTGACGAGGCCACCGCCGCTTATGGACGTGTGGCAATGGCGATCAACCACGAAAACCGCCAATGCGGCTGGCAATCCTGCAAGGCCGCGATGGTCGAAGGCGGCGTGATCCGGTCCGAGTTCTGCCGTCATCCCATAGATCCGCTGCGACCGGCCATCCGGGACCGGTTGATCGACCTTTTGAAACCGTTGGACCCGATGGTCCTGAATTGGGGAAAATAACATGATCCTTGGACAAAACCTGATCGACGGCAAGTGGGTCGGCTCAGACAATTCGCGTGCGTCGGACGATCTGGACGGGCAGAGCTTTGCACAGGCAACGGCTGCGCAGGTGGACGAAGCCTGCAAGGCCGCACGCCGGGACTTTCGCGCTTACTCCGGCAAACTCCAGGCCGAGCGTGCCGCGTTCCTGCGTGCGATTGCGGACCAAATGGATGTGTCGGGGGACGAAATCACCCAGACCGGCATGACTGAGACCGGACTGCCCGAGGCGCGTCTTGTGGGCGAGCGTGGCCGCACAACCGGGCAGTTGCGCATGTTTGCCGATCTGATCGAAGAGACCGGATATCTTGATATCCGCAAAGATGGCGCACTTCCTGATCGGACGCCACTCCCCCGTCCTGATCTGCGCCTGACGCACAAAGCCATCGGCCCCGTGGCCGTCTTTGGTGCGTCGAACTTCCCGCTCGCCTTTTCAACGGCGGGCGGGGATACGGCCTCGGCGCTGGCTGCTGGGTGTCCCGTCATCGTCAAGGGGCACAGCGCCCATGCGGGAACCGCCGAGCTTGTGGCGCAAGCCATCGCAAAAGCGATAGAGATGTGCGGCATGCCCTCGGGGACATTCCAGATGGTACAAGGCTCGGGGCGTGAGGTCGGGTCTGCGCTAGTGCAGCATCCTGAAATTCGGGCGGTTGGCTTTACCGGATCGCTGGCCGGGGGGCGTGCCCTCTATGATCAATGCCACGCGCGTCCGCAGCCGATCCCATTCTATGGTGAGCTGGGCTCGGTCAATCCAATGTTCTGCCTGCCTGCCGCAATGGCTGCCCGCGCCGCTGACATCGGGGCGGGGTGGGCCGCGTCGCTGACAATGGGCGCGGGCCAATTCTGCACCAACCCCGGCGTTGCTGTCATGCTGGCCGGGCCTGAGTCTGACGCGCTGGAGTCGGCCTGTGCGGCTGCACTGAATGATACGGCTGAACAGAAGATGCTTACCGATGGAATTCACGAGGCTTTTGAACAAGGCGTCCGGGAGTTCCGCGACCTGATGGTCGAGGTCACGTCTTGCGGGGCGGCAACCGGCAACCGCGCGGCTGTTCCAGCGCTGTTCAAGGTCAGTGCCAAGGAATGGATGGCAAATCCAAAGCTTCAACACGAAGTCTTTGGGGCGGCGGGTATACTCGTGCGCTGTGACTCCATTGACGAGATGCGGGCGGTTGCCGAATGCCTTGAGGGTCAGCTGACCTTGACTCTGCACTTGGATGACGCAGATACAGACCTAGCCAGCAGCCTGATGCCGATGCTGGAAGAAAAGGCAGGCCGTTTGCTGGCCAATGGTTTCCCGACGGGGGTCGAGGTGTGTTCTGCGATGATGCATGGTGGGCCCTATCCGGCAAGCACGGACATTCGCGCCACATCGGTTGGTACTCTGGCCATCGTGCGCTGGCTGCGACCTGTAAGCTATCAGAATATGCCTGCAGCGCTTTTACCCAGCGAATTGCAGGGCTGACGTTGTGAGATTGTGACCGGGAACAAGGTGGTCTAACTTCTGCCCAAAGGCGGTGGTTGCATGACGAACAAGATTCCCGGTCGCACGCATGTCACGATGCGAGACGTCGCCAAAGCGGCAGGCGTTTCGCGGATGACAGTCAGTCGGGCACTGAAGAAAAACAGCCCTATTTCCAAAGAAACCCGCGACCATATCCTGCAAGTCGTCAAGCAGATGAACTATGTACCTGACCAGATGGCAGGATCGCTGACGACCAAGAAATCCGGCTTTGTGGCGGTGCTTTTGCCCTCTCTGAATAACTTGCACTTTGCGTTGACGGTTCAAAGCCTGACGGAAGAGCTGGAAAAGGTGGGTCTTCAACTGCTGCTGGGACACACGGACTATTCGGCGGAGCGCGAAGAGCAGTTGGTTGAAACCATGTTGCGCCGCCGCCCGGAAGCGATCGTTCTCTCATACGACGGTCATACACAGCGCACGCTTGATTTGTTGGCCGACGTATCGGTGCCCATAGTGGAAATCTGGGAAAAACCAAAACATCCCATTGCGCACACGGTTGGGTTCTCGAATTCCAAAGCCGCTTGTGACATGACGACGGCGCTGATTGAGCGCGGCTTCAAGAACATCGTGTTTCTTGGCGAGAGGCAGGATGATTGGACCCGAGGCGCCGCACGCCGGGACGGTTTTGAGCAGGCCATGCGCGGTGCGGGGCTGAACGCCGACGCTCAGATCATGTTGGGAACGCCGCCGCTTACTATCGAAAATGGTGCTGCGGCTGTTGACGTTATTCTGGAACAGTATCCGCAGGTGGAATGCGTGTTTTGCGTATCGGACATGGCTGCCTTTGGCGTTCAGAGCCGTCTTCTGCAAATTGGTAAATCCGTGCCCGAAGATATCTCTGTCGTTGGGTTCGGGAACTTTGAAGTTTCGCGGTTCAGTTCCCCCTCGATTTCCACCGTTGTTGTTGATCCGACCGAGATCGGGCGGCAAACCGGCAAGCTTATTTCGCGCCTTTTGGACGAGGATGAAATCTCAACAGATTCGCCTTGCCACGTAACGCTGACACCGCGCGTAGAGTTTCGCGAAAGCTGCAAGCCCCTTTAAATTTCTAAACCCTTGATGAGAATAAATATAATTTACTATGTGACCGGTCACATAGCTGATATTGTGACCGGTAACAAAGGGTGGAGGAACAATGCCCCGGATACGGTTGGAAGGCCTCGTGAAACGGTACGGGGACTTTGAGGTTCTGCATGGAATTGACCTCGAGATGGAGGAGAACGAGTTCACGGTCTTTGTCGGGCCGTCCGGCTGCGGGAAGTCCACGACACTTCGCATGATCGCCGGGCTTGAGACGGTCTCGGACGGTGAGATTTTCATTGATGAAAAACCGGTCAGCCATTTGGAGCCCAAGGCCCGCGATCTGGCAATGGTGTTTCAGGACTATGCGCTCTATCCGCATCTCGACGTGGCGCGGAACATGTCCTTCGCGTTGCGGCTGCAGAAAGTTCCAAAGGCGGAGATTGACAGGAAGGTGGGCGAGGTCGCCAAGATGCTGGGCCTCACCGAGTATCTGCATCGCAAGCCGGGCGAGTTGTCAGGGGGACAGCGCCAGCGTGTTGCAATGGGGCGGGCGCTGACGCGCGACAGCAGCACCTTTCTGTTCGACGAACCGCTATCCAATCTGGACGCCAAATTGCGCGGGCAGATGCGGGCTGAGCTGGCGCTGATGCGTCAACAGGTGCAGAAAAACATGATCTACGTCACCCACGATCAGATCGAGGCGATGACCCTCGCGGACAGGATCGTCGTGATGCATGGCGGGTACATTCAGCAACAAGGCACACCGGAAGAGCTGTATAAGCGCCCGGCCAACAAGTTTGTCGCCGGGTTCCTCGGATCGCCTCCAATGAACTTTCTGGATGCAACGGTCGAAGATCGAAGCGGCCGGTTGTTCGTAACCGGCGCAGGCTTCGCAATTGGCCTCGGTCAGGACCGTCAGAGAACCCTGTCGAACGCTGACCTGAGCAATGTTATCCTTGGTATCCGGCCTTCTGATCTAAGCTACAATCCGGATGCGCCAGAGACTGCCAGCCTGGATCTCAGGGTCGTTGTTTCGGAATACATCGGCGCGCAATCGGTTCTGATCTGTGACTGCGCAGGTCAAAAAGTTGAGGTCGAACTGAAATCGGACACACCCATCGCTTTGGGTGAAACCCTTCGGTTCGAAGTCAACGCAGACGCAATTCATCTCTTTGATCGCGAAAGGGAGGTCGCCCTTTAACAGCGGCCCAAAACCAGCATGGGAGGAGCAAATGCTGAACTTACTCAAACAAACCGGTGCGGGCGTAGCGGCCCTGACACTGACAGCCGGGTTGGCCATCGCCAATCCCTACGAACCCTACGAAGGCACAACTTTGGTTGTTAACTTCCCAGCCCATCCGCATTTTGATGCGGTCATGCAGGTGCTGCCGAAATTCACGGAAGAAACCGGAATTCGCGTGGAAGTCGATCAGCTTCAGTACCTGAAAATGCGCGAGAAGCAGACACTGGAACTGACCAAAAACAAAGGTGATTATGACCTGATCGCCTATGTGGTGTTTTCCAAGGCTGACTATGTCTATGCCGACCAGTTGGAAAACCTTGCGAAGTACTTTATGAATCCCGCGCTTGCAGATCCGGCCTATGACGCAGATGATCTGATTGATGGCTATGTCGGCAATATTGGTGTCGCGGGCGGCAGCAAAGGATATCTGCCGGGACCTACTGGGTCGCTGTTCGGCATCCCGTTCGGATCAGAGACATCAATCCTTGGGTACCGTAAAGACATCTTCGAAAAGCATGGGCTTGAGGTTCCTGAAACCTACGACGAGTTGCTGGAACTGGCGTGCAAAATACCCGAGCTGGAACCCGGCATGGGTGGCTTGGCATCGCGCGCGGCCTCGGGGCATCACGCATCGCACGCCTACTTACTGCACCTTGCGCCTCTGGGCGGTCGCATCTTCGACGAGAACTGGAACCCGATTATGAACAACGCAGAGGGGGTTAAAGCCGCCGAAGCGTTGAAGACAATTGTCGATTGTGGCGCAGAGGGGGCCGAGACCTTTGGGTTTGCCGAAGCAGGCGCATCTTTCCTGCAGGGCAATTCAGCGATGTTCCTGGACTCCACCGTCTTTGCCGGTCAGGTCAACAACCCTGAAAAGTCAAAGGTCGTGGGCCAAGTCGGCTGGGCTCCGCATCCCGAAGGCGCGCGCCGTGGCAGCCAGACTGGTGGGTTCGGCATTGGTATCCCTACAAACGCCCAGAACAAGGATGCGGCTTTCCTGCTGATGCAGTGGCTCACCTCGAAAGAGGCGGACAAGGCCATCGCGATTGCCGGTGGAAACCCATCCCGGTTCTCGACGCATTCCGACCCGGACGTACTGGCTGAACAACCGCATCTTGAGGTCTTCGGAGAAGCCCTGAAACATGCCGATCCCGACTGGCGTCCGATCATCCCGGTTTGGGGTAAGATCAATGCTGATCTGGGGACAACGCTCAGCCAAGTTCTGACCGAAGACCTTGACATCCAGACAGCGCTGGATGGCGTGGCTGAACGCAGCAAAGCGATCATGGATGATGCCGGTTACTACACCTGGCAGCAATAGGTAACTCATTGGGGCAGCGCCTGAATTCTTGATCGGGCGCTGCCTCCCAAGACAATACTCCAACAAGTCAAAGGGCCACAGTCATGAGCGCTGTTGCACGGGCCAATCGGCTCACCCCTTATCTGTTTCTTGCGCCGGCGGCGATCGTGCTGATCTTCGCGTTGCTTTATCCGATAGGGTATATGATCTACGCCAGTTTCCTTGACTGGAGTCCCAGCCAGCGCATTGGTCAGGCCGAGTTTGTTGGACTAAAGAACTATATCAATCTTCTGCATGACAGTGCGTTCCACGAAAGCTTCTGGGTTACGATCAAATTTGCTTTCATCGTGGTGACGCTGGAGATGGCTCTGGGTGTTGGTCTGGCTTTGCTGCTGGATCGAAACATACGCGGCATGTCCATGCTGCGGACTGTTTTCATTCTGCCCATGATGATCGCCCCCATCGTGGTCGGCCTGATGTGGCGCTATATGTATCACCCGACAGTCGGCATCTTTAACCGCACAATCAAAAGTCTGGGGTTTGACGAAGGTATCCCATGGCTGTCGGACAGCACGTGGTCGTTTATTGCGGTCGTGATTGCCGATGTCTGGCAGTGGACACCCTTTATTTTCATTCTCGCGCTGGCGGCCATGCAGTCGCTGCCACGGTCCGCATTGGAAGCTGCCGAGATCGACGGTGCAAGCGAATGGCAGAAGATCACAATGATCAAGATACCGCTGATGATGCCGGTTTTGATTGTGACCCTGCTGTTGCGCCTGATTGATGCGTTCAAAGTGCTTGAGGTCATTCTAGTTCTGACCAATGGCGGCCCTGGCCTGTCTACCGAGATCATTGCCTTGCGTATTTTCCGCACCGCTCAGGAGTTTCAGGAACTGGGTGAGGCCGCAGCGATGTCGAATGTCCTGTTGCTGATGCTGATGGGGCTGACCGTGGGGATGTTCATGTACACCAAGGTTCAAGAAGCGCGGGCCGCCAGAATGCGTGCCGCCGCCGAACAAACGGAAAGCTGAAGATCATGGCTATTCAGACCGAAAAACAAAATCCGGCTTTCTATGCTTTACTTGCTGCGCTGGTTGTCATGTCAGCTGGGCCAATCCTTTTGATGCTGGCGACGTCCTTCAAAATGAATGTCGACATATACGATGAAAGTGTGTCGGCCTTTTTCTTCACACCAACGATCAGGAACTATGAAACGGTCTTGTGCGACGTGCTGTGGTACAACCCGGATCACGTGCAGTATTGCGATCCGACCTTCGGCCGCGCCCTGCGCAACTCTCTGATCGTGGCGACAATCTCGACAGGTATTACCCTTTTGATTGGCTGTATGGCGGCATACGCTCTGGTCCGGTTTCGCTTTATGGGCCGTGGTGCGGTTTCGATGACAACGCTGATGATGCGGATGGTCCCGCCAGCCGTATTGCTGGTACCAGTATTTGGCATCTGGACGTTTCAGTATCACCTTGATCAATCCTATGCAGGTATCATCCTCGTCTACACTGCAATGAACCTGCCCTTTGTTATCTGGATATTGCAGAGTTTCATCGTACAGGTTCCGATCCAGTTGGAAGAAGCGGCGCGTATGGACGGTGCCAATCCTTTTCAGGTGTTCTATCTGGTGGTACTGCCCATCATCAAACCGGGCCTTGCCGCTGCCGCGATCTTCACCTTCCGCATCGCCTGGAATGAGTTCCTTTTGGCCAATGCCCTGCTTGGCAGATCGACGCGGACAGTGCCCGTCACAATCGTGAACTCGATCACGGAATATGACATTGACTGGGGTGTGATCATGGCCACGGGCATGTTGCTGGCCGTACCGCCGATCATTTTCACATTTGTGGCTTCGCGGCAGATCATCACCGGTATGACAGCGGGAGCGGTGAAGGGCTGATGATCGATTGGCTGCTTTCACCTATCGACTCAACGCGAGGACATGACGTTGGATTCCTCGTGTCTTGGCATGCTCGGTGCATGGTGATCGCCTGGGGTGTGATCTGTCCAGCCGCGGTCTTGGCAGCACGTTACTTCAAGATCCTGCCGGGTCAGAATTGGCCGCATGAGCTGGATAATCGGTTCTGGTGGTTGTGCCACTGGAAAGGGCAGACCTTTGCCTATGTATTGTCACTCGTTGGGGTTGGACTTGTCCTCGCCAACACAGGAGAGCGCCCTGACGCTTGGCTGCATGCGACCCTGGGCTATACGGTTATTGGTCTGGGAACGGCACAGGTTGTTTTGGGCGTCTTTCGAGGCAGCAAGGGGGGCCCCACGGCACCAGCAAGCGATGGCAGCCTGTCCGGCGATCACTACGATATGACAGCATGGCGAGTCGCGTTTGAGCATATTCACCGCGTGTTGGGATATCTTGCGCTGCTTCTGGCGGCACTCGCGATCCTCAGCGGGCTTTGGTCGTCGAACGCGCCGCGCTGGATGTGGATTATGATCGCCGGATATTGGTTTCTTTTGATTGCCGTTGCCATTTTCCTGCAACGCTCTGGCCGGGCCCATGATACATATCAGGCAATTTGGGGGCCTGACCCATCATTGCCAGGTAACAGAAGAGCAAAAATGGGATGGGGTACTGTCCGGCCCGGCGACCAATTGGAAATCCCCTCAAGCGAAGGAGCAGAATAGTGTTTGGCGTTTTGGAAGGCACCGGGTTTGAGGTCATCGAAAAAGAGTTTGAAAGTTGTTTCATCGGGCATGCCCGCGTTGAAAGACTGTGGACAGGTGCGCGCTGGACGGAAGGACCTGCCTGGTTTGCTGCTGGCCGCTATCTCGTGTGGTCCGATATTCCCAACAATCGGATGATGCGTTGGGATGATACGGATGGTTCGGTGTCGGTGTTCCGCGAGCCTGCGAACAACTCCAATGGCCATACGGTTGATGGGCAGGGACGTTTGGTTTCCTGCGAGCATTTGACCCGCCGGGTGACCCGCACAGAACATGATGGATCGATCATCGTTCTAGCAGATGCTTGGGGAGGCAAGCGGCTCAATTCTCCGAACGACGTGGTTGTCAGATCAGATGGCTCAATCTGGTTCACCGATCCGTCTTACGGCATCATGATGGACTATGAAGGAGAGCGCGCCGAAAGCGAGATTGGTGCCTGCCATGTTTATCGTATCGATCCCGACACGAGAGAGGTGACAGCGGTCGCGACAGATTTTGTGAAACCAAACGGTCTGGCCTTTTCACATGACGGCAAGACGCTCTTTGTGGCTGATACTGGTGGTACTCATACACCGGGTGGTCCGGCGCATGTCCGCAAGTTCTCGGTTAGCGATGATGGGAAATCTCTCTCCGGAGGCGATGTTTTTGCCGAATGTACAAACGGGTTTTTTGACGGGTTTCGGCTGGACCGAGATGGCCGCATTTGGAGCTCAGCCGCCGACGGCGTGCATTGCATCAATTCCCAAGGAATTTTGATCGGGAAAGTGCATATTCCTGAGATTGTCTCGAATGTCTGCTTTGGTGGCGCGAAGCTCAATCGGCTCTTTGTAACGGCGACCAGCTCGCTCTATTCAGTTTTCTTGAATGTGAATGGAGGAAGGTTGAGCCTCCCCAATTGAACTGGTCCACCGTTATTGTCACTGTACCGGTTCTGTCGCAAAAATTTTTTGGATGGCGGAGCATCTGTGGAATTGATTAGCAGTTTAACCCGCCAGCTGGATAAACTGCTGAAACGGACGGAGTCCGGGCGTGAATTGACCTTTGCGGATCATGTTGACCAGTTCTATGCCTGCCAGGACAGATGCGGCTGAAGCGAAAGATTTGAAGCCCAGCATGGGTCTGATCCTTCGTTTGATGAAGCGGTGATCCTGTTCAATGATGTTATTGAGGTATTTCCGCCTGACCATCTCAATCGGGATTGGACAACCAAAGCTCTTGAGCATCTTATTGATTGCCTTGATGCCGGCCGTGTTGGCACCACTTTTGTCGATGACAATCTTGCGCGGTAGACCGTTTACCTCAAGCGCGCGGGCAAAAAACCTCGTCGCAGCGGCTTTGTTCCGGCGCTCGGATAGCATGAAATCAAGGGTCTTGCCGTGTTTGTCGATGGCGCGATAGAGATAAACCCATTCACCCTTCACTTTCACATATGTCTCATCCATGCGCCACGAACGGTCTGTGGGACGCTTTCTATACCGCGCTGCGTCCGCAATGAGCACAGCATATCGGCTGACACAGCGGTTCAGTGTTGCATGATCCAGATTAACGCCGCGTTCCGCCATGATTTCTTCCAGATCACGGTATGAAACACCGTAGCGTAGGTAGAAGAAAACCGCGTGCAAAATCACGTCTTTCGGAAAATGCGCACCCTTAAATGAGATCGTCACGGTTTGCTCCTGTCATATTCCAGCCCGCGTTAACAGAATGGCGTTCGATCTGACAGGTGGGGACGGAGTTTGCGACAGAACCGGGCAGATTGACCGCAAAGCGGCGTTACTGGATTGCCTGAGTCTTGATCTCAGTTCTGTGTCTTTGGGCAATTTAGCCTGGCCGAATTGAGTATCGGCGGGTGTTATGTTGGCTAGGCTTGAGGAGCTACTATTTGGCCACGGCTTTCCGGGAGGATTTGGGAATTGTCTTAACTCGATTTCGAATTAGCCCCGGATTGGACACACGCAGAAGGGGCGTAATTTTCAATTATGTGAAGTCTTCACATCCACACCCTGATACAGTGCGAAGAGGGGCGCCGCCGGCCTGGTTCACAGGTATCT
>NZ_JBXWNG010000024.1:0-21938 GCF_059610245.1 Ruegeria sp. YTSA075
GTTCGAATTCGTCTGACAGCACCGCCACCCATACCCGTCTAACTTCAGTTGTGCTTTCTGACCCGGAATTGTGCCGCCGGATCAGGGAGGGCGAGCCCTGTATCAGGGTCGCAGGACTTCGAGATGTCAGAAGCCGAACAGTCGCTCTCGTTCGATCCAGTCAAGTGGGTGAGTCATGCTGACCAGACGCTTGAGTGTGAGTTCAGGCGGCTGGGTCCCGTCGAGAATCTGACAAAGCGGACATTCCCATCAAGCAGAGTCAGGCGGAATGGGCCGCCCTTTTGCATGTGTTCAGGATTACACCGATCATGGTTGGAATGATCACGACTTTTTATCCCTTCCGTCGGGAAATCGGGTGATCAACCAAGAGCGAACTCTAACCAGTCGAGACACCTCCGAGCTGACACGTTGCGCCGCTTTTTCCGAGTGGTGCTAAGTATGTGCGGCACATAGGACCGCACTATTGGCGTATTTGGAACTGGTTTAAGTCGCCTTACAGAACTACTTGCCAAGCACGTCTATCCCCGCCTAGACGATATTTCCTGAAGATGTTCGTATGCCGCGCGGAAACGGATTTTTGCCGCGTTGAAAGCCTCTGTCATATTACTGTCCTGAAGCACCCGCTCACCGATTCTGGGAGGTTTGAGGATGTCCTCTGGCGACGCTCCGGATCCAGCGATCATTGCAAGTCGAGCTGCCCCAAGTGCGGCACCGAACTCACCATCCTGCGGCAACTCTATGGGCACATCCAGAACGGTTGCGATCAGTTTTACCCAGTACCGTGATTGCGCTCCACCGCCGATGCCGATCAGACGGTCTATGCGGGCTCCAGTCTGCACCAGCGCATCATACGAGTCGCTCAAACCGTAGGCGACACCTTCGAGCACCGCACAGGTAAGGTCGTTCTGGTCGGTATCCTTTCCCAGCCCGGTAAAGCTGCCGCGAATGCTGGCGTCGTTATGGGGTGTGCGTTCTCCGGACAGGTAGGGGTAGAACTGCACGCGACCGGGCGTACACAAAGTGTCGCCCAGATTGCGCGTCAGGTCGGATGGAGTCTTGCCAGTGATCTGACCCAGCCAGTTTAGGCTGTCTGTTGCCGACAACATGACACCCATCTGGTACCAGCGATCAGGAACTGCGTGGCAGAACGTGTGCAGTGCGGAATCAGGGGCAGGGTAGTAACCATCCCGCGCAGCCAAAAGAACGCCTGAGGTTCCGAGAGACAGAAAGCCATCAGCCTCATTCAAAGCCCCTAGGCCACAGGCAGCTGCCGCATTATCTCCCGCACCACCCGCAACAACGACGCTGCCACTGACGCCCCAGTTTGCCGCTAAATCGGGCCGTAAGGTGCCTGCTGGCTGGCATCCTTCGACAAGCCGCGGCATCTGTGTTTCGCTCATCTGCCCGGCGGTCAACAAGGTGTCGGACCACGCGCGGCCCGACACGTCCAGCCAGGATGTTCCGGCACTGTCCGACATATCGGCGACATAGTCGCCGGTCAGGTAGTAGTTCAAATAAGCCGCAGGAAGCAGGACCTTGGCCACGCGGGCGAAACTTTCAGGCTCATGAGCCTTGACCCAGAGCAGTTTGGGCGCCGTGAAACCGGGAAACACGATGTTGCCTGAAATCTCACGAACGCCGGGCATGGCATCCAGATGCTGTGCCTCAATATCCGAGCGCGTGTCATTCCACAGAATGCAAGGCCGGATCACGTCGCCTGCAGAATCCAGCAGAGTTGCGCCATGCATATGTCCTGCGACGCTGACAGCGCGGAGGTCGGTAAACTCGGAGTGACTACCGCGCAATTCGCCAACCGCCATTTCAAGCGCCGTGATCCAATCCGCCGGGTTCTGTTCGCTCCAACCGGGGTGTTTGTGTTCAGATGAGTAAGACTGCTCAGCAGATCCGATCACGCTGCCATCTTCTGCCAGTAGCAGGGCGCGAAGCCCGGATGTTCCCAGATCAATGCCAAGGTAGCTCATGCCACGTTGCCTCCCATTGGTGCCTGTAAATCGTTTACTTTTTTTGCCCGCTACCTGAATAGGGCGGGCGCAAGTGATTCATAGGATGATATGATCAGATCAGCTCCTTGCTGACGAAGAAACTCGCCATGCTGGTCTTCAATACCACGTAGATGCGCCCCACCCACAAATCCGGCACAATACATGTTAGCCGTCTTGGCAGCGCGCACGCCATAAGGTGAGTCTTCGATCACAAGGCAGTTTCTGGGGGGAACACCGACCTGAGCAGCGGCGTATAGAAACAAGTCTGGTGCTGGTTTGCCGTGTTCAACCTGCTCGGCGCTGAAGATGCTATCAAACAACGCGGTCATCTGCATCGCCGTCAGGGCAACACTGATCCGTTCGAACGTCCCGCTGGAGGCGATGCAATACGGAAGGTTCAACGTAGTCAACACTCCCAAAAAATCTTTGACATCAGCAATAGGTGAGAGTTCCCGCTTGAAACGTCGGAACAACTTGGCCTGCCATGTATGCGCAAAACCTCTGGCAGAGGTTGTGCTGTGCTCAGTAACAAAAGCTTCAATTGTCGAGAGAGATTTGCCCAGAAATAGGCTTCGGACCTCTTGTGCCTGCAGGTCGATACCATACTCTGTCAGAGTTTCTTTTAATGTGGACAGCGAGATGATCTCGCTATCGGCAATAACTCCATCAAAATCAAAAATAATCAGATCGAACGCCTCAAGCGATATAGGAGGCTGCGCATCCGGCTTGGAACCCTTGGCGTTGTCGCCTGCCATCGCGCGCACCGTTACAATGCGCGCCCGTCGGCACTAAATTGATGCAGTCGATTTTCGGGGACTCGAACACCTACGGTTTGACCAACAGGTGTATCGTCGTCACCGCCGACGCGCGCTACGATCTCGCTATTGTCAGGGAGTGTGAGGTATAGCAAGCTCTCGCCTCCCAGCTGTTCCTTGACCCTGACCGTGGCGTCGGTATTGCCCGCGTCTTGTTGCACCAGCTCAAGATGTTCGGGGCGGCAGCCGACGAAAGCCGCCTCCGGCTTGATGGTCAATCCGCTCACTGTGTTACTGGGCGCAAACACATTCATGGCCGGGGAACCGATAAACTCGGCAACAAAGCGTGATCGGGGTGAATGATACAATTCCATCGGAGTTCCAACCTGCTCGACGCGTCCGCCATTCAAAACAACGATTTTGTCGGCCATTGTCATGGCTTCAACCTGGTCATGGGTCACATAGATCATCGTTGCGGCGAGTTGTTTGTGCAGGCCTTCCAGCTCGACCCGCATCTGCACCCGCAGTTTTGCGTCCAGATTGGACAGCGGCTCGTCAAACAGGAAGACCTTTGGATTTTTGACGATGGCCCGACCAATGGCCACACGCTGGCGCTGACCACCCGACAGCTGTGAGGGCTTGCGATCAAGATAGTCTTCCAGCTGTAGGATACGGGCTGCTTCGGCGATCCGTTCCTGCCGCAAGGCAGGCGCAAATCCGTTGACTTTCATGCCGAAATCCATGTTCTCGCGCACGCTCATGTGCGGGTAGAGGGCATAGGACTGGAACACCATCGCTAGCTCACGGTCGGCAGGTTCAGCATGCGTCACGTCCAGCCCGTCAATCTCGATACGCCCCGAGTCGGCACCCTCCAATCCAGCCAGTGTTCGCAAAAGGGTTGATTTGCCACAACCCGATGGCCCTACGAATACAGCAAACTCCCCGTCCCTGATGTCCAGACTAACATCGAACAGCGCCTGTGTTTCACCGTAAAATTTGTCGAGCCCTTCAATTCTGATGCCAGCCAAGGCAACCCCTCCCCAACGGCGAACGCTGCGGTCCGCAAATTATCTTTTGTTTATCAGTAGAAACAAATGTATTGACTTTCAAGTCGGAAAAATACTTTTGTATGAACTAGTATGCAAAAGAATTTTGAACTGGGAGGAGACCTGAGAATGAAAACTCTTAGAAACTTGCTGGGTACCGCAGCCGTCGCCAGCATCATCGCGACCGGTGCGGCCGTTGCAGATGATGACTGGAGCCTAAAAAAGGCTGCCGAACCCTATGCGGGCACAACCATTGACGTCGTGTTCCTGCTGCGCCCGGGGTATGAGGCGATCGAAGCCATGCTGCCCGAGTTCGAAGCGGAAACGGGAATAAAGGTAAACGTCATCAAGCATCCCTATGAGAACGCTCTGGGTGAACAGGTGCGGGATTTTGTGGCTGGCGGTGATCTGGATATTGCACTGATTGACCTTGTTTGGATAGGCAACTTTGCAGAGAACGATTGGATCATTCCGTTAGCGGATGTGCAGGCAAAGTTCCCTGACGCAGTTGATCCAGATCTGGATATCGATGACTTTTTTCCTCTGGTGCTGAATGCCTTTGGTGGCTGGAACGACACGCTGTATGGGCTGCCGTTCGACAACTATTCAGGCCTGATGTTCTATAATCGCTGCATGCTGGAAGAAGCCGGGTTCGACGGCCCACCGGAAACTTGGCAAGAGCTGAAGGACACATATGGCCCGGCGCTGACAAAAGACGGAAAATACGCCTTTGCGCTGCAGTCCAAGCGGAATGAAACCCAGTCTGCTGACAGCTTTGCACGGATGCTGTGGCCCTTTGGCGGTTCGTTCCTAGACGATGAATTCAAGTCCAATCTGATGAGTGACGAAAGCCAGGCAGGACTAAAGTTCCGTCAGGAACTGATGGAATACATGCCTGACGGTATCGTGGCATATGACCATGCCGAAACCGTGAATGGGTTCAGTCAAGGCGACATCGCAATGATCACCGAATGGTCGGCCTTCTATTCGTCGGTCGTCTCGCCCGAGACATCGAAAGTGGCGGATTGCGTTGAAATCGCACCCGAGCCCACAGGCCCTGCGGGCCGCAAGCCAGCACTTGGCGGGTTCTCTCTGGCAGTAGCTTCGCAAGCAGACGAAGCCGAACAAGCGGCAGCCTATTTGTTCATCCAGTGGGCAACCTCGAAAGCCAACGCGCGGGAATACCTTGAGCGCGGTGGTGTTCCGGCCCGTCAGTCTGTCTATCAGGAAGACGGTTTGGAAGACTTCAAGTTTGTGCCCGCACTGGTCGAGAGCTGGCAAGACGGCGTGCCGGAATTCCGCCCCCGTTTCGCGGAGTGGCCCGAGATCACCGAGATCGTTCAGGAATGGGGCACCAAAATGATGCTGGGTGAGGTTTCGACCGAGGAAGGTGCACAAGAGATCGGCACCCGGATGGAGGCCGTCCTGGACGCAGCCGGATACTACTCTGGCGACAAACCGCTGGCACAGTGAAACAAAGAAGCGGGGGCGCATATTTGGCGCCCCTGCACCCTGTTCGAGAGGGTCAGCTGGAGGACGGACATGCGCGGCCAAGTACCCCGCAGAACAATACTTGCATTCATCGGTCCAGCGGTCATCGGTCTTGCCGCGGTGGGCATCGCGCCATTGCTTTACGCGGCTTGGACTTCAGCGCATTTCTACAACCTTACAAAACTGAAGCGGGTCGAATTCATAGGTTTTGAAAACTATTGGACCGTTCTGACGGATGAAGTGTTCTGGCAGGCGATGGGCCGCACGTTTTTCTTGCTGGGTACGGCCCTGCCGCTGCAAATCGCACTCGGTCTGGGCATTGCGTTGGTGTTGCATCAACCTGGTCTGACACTGGTAAAAACAATGGCGCGCCTAAGCCTCGTTCTACCGATGGCCACGACCTACGCGGTTGTGGGCCTGCTGGGTCAGGTGATGTTCAACCAGAAGTTTGGCGTAGTGAACCAGCTTTTGGGCGGGGCCGACATAAACTGGATCGGCGATCCCCAGAATGCTTTTGCCATGATTGTGTTCTGGGACGTCTGGCAATGGACACCGTTTGTAGCGCTGGTTCTTCTGGCAGGTCTGACCATGGTGCCGGGCGAAGTGGAAGAGGCCGCGCGCCTGGAAACCAAGTCCAAATGGATTGTTCTGCGCTATGTGCAACTGCCCTTTCTGGTGCCGGGTCTGGTTGCGGTGCTGATCCTGCGAACAGCGGATACTTTGAAACTGTTCGACATGGTGTTCACGCTGACACGTGGCGGGCCGGGATCGTCGACCGAGTTCATTTCGCTTATGATCCAACGGGTCGGTTTTCGCGGCTTCGATCAGGGGCTGGCCTCGGCGCAGGCCATTATCCTGCTGATAATCACCATTGTACTGGCGCAAATCTACATCCGCGTCTTCTACAAAGAGGTCTGAGCCATGATGACGACCCGCTCATACTGGTCTCAGATTGCCTTGCTGGCTTTGATCATTCTGGTCTGTGTCTTCCCGTTTTACTGGATGGTCACGACTTCCCTAAAAACGCAGGTGGTAGCGCTTGAAGCGCCCCCCGTGTGGCTATTCGAACCGACACTGGCCAACTATCGTGAGGCCCTGTTCGAAGACGGGGTACTACGTACACTGATAAATTCGCTGATCATTGCTATCTCTACGACGTTGCTGGCGCTAGTTCTGGGCGTTCCTGCCGCCTTTGCGCTGGCCAGGTTCGAGTTTCGCGGAAAAAAAGACCTTTGGTTCTGGTTCATTACCAATCGGATGGTTTCCCCCATTGTTCTGGCTCTTCCGTTCTTTCTGATCGCCCGTAACCTGTCGCTGCTGGATAAACACATCACGCTGATCCTGATCTACCTGACCTTCAACTTGCCGATCGTAATATGGATCGTGACAGATCAATTCAGAGGCATACCCTATGATCTGGACGAGGCCGCACGGCTGGAAGGGGCCTCGCAGTTTACCATCATGCGTAAAATCTGCCTGCCATTGGCCATGCCTGGTGTAGCCGTATCGGCGATCTTTTCTTTCATATTCTCGTGGAACGAACTGATGTTCGGTCTGATCTTGACCAGAACCGAAGCCAAAACGGCCCCCGCAATGGCCGTGTCTTTCATGGAAGGCTACAATTTGCCGTACGGTAAGATCATGGCCACATCGACGCTGATCGTGATCCCGGTTCTTATCTTCGCGCTCATCGCCTCCAAGCAATTGGTGCGTGGCCTGACGATGGGAGCCGTGAAATGAAGTCTTCGACCACTCCCTTTCCCGTTTCGTTGCGTTAGAACGAAACCAAAAGGAAAGGACACCCATGTCACGCTATATCAAACTTGACCAGATCGATCCGGAAGAACAGCTATTGGTGCGGCTGTGCTGGGCCTGCGAGGTCGAGGGCATGACACAGGCCGACGCGGCCGAGCGGTTTGGAACAACGCGGCTGCGTGTCAACAAAGCGCTCAGCGAGGCGCGGCGGCGTGGCATTTTGCGTGTCAGTGTGGATTCCGTTTTTGCGGCAGCGGCGCAATTTGAATGGGAGCTTGAGCGGCAGTTCAAACTGACCCGCGCAGTTGTGGTGCCTTCGCCCGAGGACCGTGTGTCAGTCACCCCGCTGGTTGCTGCGGGGCTGGGTGCGCATTTGGGCGAAGTCTTGAGCGACCCGAACCTGACTCATTTTGGCATGTCCTGGGGCAACACTTTGAACCTCGCGACGCGCCACATGCAGCCGCTCGACCGTCCTGATCTTGAGATCGTGTCGATCATGGGCGGCGTCTCGCGCGGATCGGACGTGAACGGGTACGAGATCACAACGCGGCTGGCTGATTTATGCAACGCCGAACACAGCTTTTTCACCGCGCCGCTTTATGCGGGTAGCCCGGAGAGTCAGGCACTGTTCATGGATCAGGACGTGATCCGGGATATGCTGGAAAAGATTCGATCTTGCGGTGCAATTGCGCTGGCTACGGGGGATCTGGAGAGTTCGCTGCTGGTGCGTGATGCCTTGCCAAACCGGGTCGATCCGGCCGATCTGATCGCCAAAGGCGGAGTAGGTGATATCACCGGGCACATCTTGAATGCGGATGGTGAGCTGATTGATCATCCGTTGAACCAATGTGTCATTGGCCTGTCGCTGGATGAGATGGCCGAAATAGACAATGTCATTCTGGCCGCTGGTGGCCTTCATAAAACGCCGATCATTGCTGCGGCCCTGAAGCGCGGTTTTGTCGACACGCTTGTTACGGATGAGAACACGGCAGCCGCTTTGCTTGAAACCAACAGAACATAAGGGAGGTGTAGGATGGCCAAAGCTCTGGTTCTGGAAAAAGCCCGCAGCCTTGCGCTGCGCGAGATTGAGCTGGCCAAGACATTGGGCCCTGAGGATGTCCGCGTCGCGATAGATACGGTTGGGGTGTGCGGCAGCGATGTTCACTACTACACCCATGGCAAGATTGGGCCCTTTGTCGTGAACGCGCCTATGGTGCTAGGACACGAGGCTGCAGGTGTGATTACCGAGGTCGGGTCAGACGTAACGGACATCGGTGTCGGTGATCGGGTCTGTATGGAGCCCGGCATTCCCAACACCCGGTCCAAGGCCGCAAAGCTTGGTGCCTACAATGTGGACCCATCTGTGCAGTTTTGGGCCACGCCTCCGGTGCATGGCTGCCTGACCCCCTCGGTCGTACATCCTGCGGCGTTCACCTATCGCTTGCCCGACCACATCAGCTTTGCCGAAGGGGCAATGGTCGAACCCTTTGCAATTGGCATGCAGGCAGCAACCAAAGCGCAGATCAAACCGGGTGATGTGGCGCTTGTCACCGGTGCAGGGCCAATTGGCATAATGGTGGCTCTGGCCGCGCTGGCCGGTGGTTGCGCCAAGGTCTATATCTCTGACCTGGTTGAGGAAAAGCTGTCGGTTGCTGCGCAATATGACAATATCGAACCTGTTTTGATCGGACGCGATGACCCCTCAGCCGTTGTGCGCGACGCGACCGAAGGATGGGGCGCGGATGTGGTTTTCGAATGTGCCGGCGCCGCCACCTCAATTCAAAACGCTCTCGATGCCGTAGCCCCTGCGGGCTGTGTAGTCTGGGTAGGCATGCCGGTCGATCCTGTGCCGGTCGACATTGTTCTGGCTCAGTCCAAGGAAATCAGGATGGAGACGGTGTTTCGCTATGCCAATATGTATGACCGGGCCATAGCATTGCTTGGGTCGGGTAAAGTGGATGTGAAACCTCTGATCTCTGAAACATTTGACTTTGAGAACAGCATCGAAGCGTTCGACCGTGCAGTTGAGGCGCGACCAACAGATGTCAAAATCCAGATTCGGTTGGACCGAACATGACCGACGTTTTGGACAATTTGGCCGAACAGGTCCTGTCTGAACTACGACCGGGCTTGTCCGGTAACGTTTTGAAACAGATCGCGCCTTTATCTGAGGCTCTTGCCAATTCACGGCAGATCCTTTGCTACGGTGTCGGTCGCGAGGGCCTGATGATGAAGGCGCTCGCGATGCGGTTGTTTCACTTGGGCTGTGACGCCCATGTGGTCGGCGACATGACGGCGCCACCGGTCGGGGCATCGGACATCCTGCTTGTCAGCGCAGGACCAGGGCATTTTTCGACTGTGGCGGCGTTGGTGGGCGTTGCGCGGGAGGCCGGTGCCAAAGTTGTCTGCATCACTGCAGAACCCGAGGGTGCCGTGCCACAGGCTGTGGATCTGACCGTTCACCTTCCCGCGCAAACCATGGCCGCAGACCAAGGTCCCGATGCCACGTCTGTGCTGCCGATGGGGTCGCTCTATGAGGTGCTCATGCTCCTGTTCTTCGAGCTTCTTGTGCTGGACCTGGGCGACAGGATGGCCGTCACGCCCGAGGATATGCGCGCCAATCACACGAATTTGGAATAGCTCATGCCCTGGGAAACCCGTTTCAGTTTGAAGGGAAAGAAAGCGCTGATCACCGGTGCATCTTCAGGGATTGGAACCTCAATTGCACAGGTTTTTGCGGATGCAGGAGCGGACATCGCGGCGCATGGCCGCGACAAGGACCGGCTTGCGCAATTGGGAACTGAGGTTCAAGCATTGGGGCGAGATTTTGCAGCAATAACCGGAGACTTGGCTGATGCCGAAGAAACGGCCTTGGTCGCAGCCAGGGCATTGGAGGTTTTTGGACGGGTCGATATTCTCGTAAACTCTGCCGGAATTGCCCTGACCGGGCCGGTTGTTGACTATGATCTGACGGATTGGCAGCGCACTTTGGCGGTAAATCTAACAGCGCCCTTTATCCTATCCCGCGCGGTACTGCCTGGCATGATGGAACGGCGACAGGGCAAGATCATCAACATTTCATCGCAGACGGGCGTTATTGCCTTAGCCGATCACGCGGCCTACGCCACCTCCAAGGGGGCGCTCAATTCTCTGACGAAATCGCTCATGACCGAAGCGGCGCCGTACAACGTTCAGGTCAACGCGATCTGCCCAACCGTCGTGCTAACCGAAATGGGGAAAGAGCTGTGGTCGGCGCCGGAAAAGAAAGATCCGTTTATCGAGAGAACGCCTTTGGGCCGTTTTGGCGAACCTGTCGAGATCGCAGATATGGCCCTATATCTGGCTGCCCCCGCATCCGATCTGGTGAACGGTGCGATCATGATGATCGAAGGGGGGTATTCAAGCATATGATGCGTTTTGCAAACCAACCCTCTGGGTTTGGGGTTGGCCCGTCGATCTGTTTTCGGCACTGCGGAGACTTCCCGGAAGGTGAGGAAAAACGGTACAGTTTGATGTAGAGGAGGCAACTGAATGGTTGATCTGGCGGGCAAGGTGATCGCGATAACGGGCGCTGCGTCGGGGATTGGGCTGGCTTGTGCCAAAGAGTGTATCGCGGCAGGGGCCACGGTTGCTTTGGTTGATCGGAATGAAGCGGCACTAAAGACAGTTTGCGATGACTTGGGGGACGACGCTTTTTCAATCGTTACAGACGTTGCGAGTCCTGACAGCGTGGACCAGATGCTGCCAGAAATCCTCGGAAAAGCGGGGCGTCTGGACGCGTTCCACGCCAATGCTGGCGCTTACATTGGTGGGGACGTTCTGGAAGGCGATCCGGATGCGTGGGATCGTGTTTTGAACCTCAACATAAATGCGGCGTTTCGCTCGGTGCAGGCGGTTTTGCCATATCTGGCCAAACAGGGGTCGGGTGATATCATCATGACCAGTTCCATCGCAGGTGTCATTCCCGTCGTGTGGGAGCCCATCTATACAGCCTCAAAACATGCGGTGCAGGCCTTCACCCACTCTGTCAGACGGCAGGTTGCCAAGCATGGTGTGCGGGTTGGCGCTGTTTTGCCAGGTCCTGTAGTGACCGCTTTGCTGGATGACTGGCCGAAGGAAAAAATGGAACAAGCATTGGCCGAGGGGAGTCTGATGCAACCCAAAGAAGTGGCCGATTGCGTGGTTTTCATGCTCAGCCGCCCCGCGAATGTCACGATCCGGGATCTTGTCATCCTGCCAAACGCGGTGGACCTATGAGCTGTTTTGTAGGCGTAGACGTTGGGACCGGCAGTGCCAGGGCGGGTGTTTTCGACAGCAACGGCACATTGTTTGCCAGCCGAAAGCAAGACATTCAAATGTGGCGCGACACCGGCGATATAGCCGAGCAGTCTTCGACAGACATCTGGCAGGCTGTGTGTGCCTGTGTTCGAGGCGCGGTTGAGGAGAGTGGAATCGAGGCCTCGCAGGTCAAAGGTGTTGGTTTCGATGCGGCGTGTTCAATGGTCGTCCTGGACCAGACCATGCAACCGCTGAGCATCAGCGCCTCGGGTAAGGCCGAGCGCAACGTAATCGTTTGGATGGACCACCGGGCCAAGGATCAGGCCGAGCGTATCAATGGACTGGGCCACCCCGTTTTGGACTATGTTGGCGGGCGGATTTCTCCTGAGATGCAGACGCCCAAGCTGCTGTGGATTAAAGAGAATATGCCGGACTCCTTCCGCAGCGCCGGCCAATTCTTTGACCTGCCGGATTATTTGACATGGGCCGCAACAGGGTCACTGGATCGCTCCGCTTGTACGGTGACATGCAAATGGACTTACCTGGCACATGAACGTCGGTGGGATGACAGTTATTTCAACCAGATTGGTCTGTCAGAATTGCCATCTGAGGAGTATGCCCGTATCGGGCAGGAGATCGTGGCCCCCGGGACACCTCTGGCACAGGGATTGACCGCTCAAGCCGCATCGAGCATGGGGTTGCTTGAAGGTACACCCGTTGGCGCGGGTTTGATTGATGCTCATGCCGGGGGTATCGGCACCGTAGGCGCTAATCCCGAAACAGGACCCGAGTCGACGATGGCCTATGTATTCGGAACGTCCGCCTGCACGATGTCGACTTCAAAGACTGCGCACAAGGTTCCGGGTGTGTGGGGGCCATACTATTCGGCCATGGTGCCGGGAATGTGGTTGTCAGAAGGGGGGCAATCCACGGCCGGGGAAGCGATCGCGCACCTAATCACGAGCCATCCATCAAGCAGCGACGCAACCTCCCTCGCGCAAGCAAAGGGCATGTCGCTGCAATCGTTTCTTTTGCGCGAGGTCGAACGGCGCGTGTCAGATGCAAGCGATGCGGTCCGACTGGCAGGGTCCCGGATAATTGTCCCGGATTTTCTGGGCAACCGGGCACCTTATGCCGACCCGGACGCAACCGGAATCGTTTCTGGCCTAACGCTGGCAAATGATAGCGATGACCTCATTGCAACCTATGTCGCTGCAGTGCTTGGGGTAGGTTATGGGATGCGCCAGATTATGGAGGCGCAAGCCGCACATGGTGTTCATCCTTCGACCGTCGCGATTAGTGGTGGAGCAGGGGAAAGCGCCACGATCAAGCAACTTTTGGCAGATGCTAGCGGCGCTCCTGTTCTATCGACAACTTCACCTGAGCCGGTTCTGTTGGGTGCAGCCATGCTAGGTGCTGTGGCAAGCCAGCCAGAAACGTCTCTTGAGGAGGCAATGGCGAGGATGTCGTCAGAAAAGGATCGGTTCTCACCAAAATCTGGCGTGACCGCACAACTACATGATGCCCGTTACGAGGCTTTTAAGGGTCTGCAAGACGTTGAACGGCGTCTACGTCAGGAATTGGCAGCACCTTAAGGGCTACGTACATCGCGTTCCGGAAATAGTTTTTGAACTTCTTCGGCACAGCATTTGAGCCCAAACGGCGAACTGGGAACTATTCGCTAAATCTGTGACGAGGAGGCGGTGTCGCAGCCTGTTTTGTCAGATATGACAATTGGCGCAATCTGGATGATTTCAGGTTCATGGGGTGGTTCACCATCAATAATCCTGAACATCGTGTCCACCATCGCCGAGACATCCTGTCGAACGGAGAACAGATTCTGCGCCATATACTGAGCAAACGGATCCCAATCAAAGCTTCCAAACAGAATTGTGTCTAGTGCGGCCCTGTCATTCTGCGCCAACCAATCAAATACACCCTCCAACGATATCGTCGAGTTTACGAACATCGCAGTCGGCATTCGGCCCGTTTCTTTCAACTTTGCGGCAAATGCGGCCTTAGACTTGGCGGCTGCGTAGCCGCAGGCCAGTATGTTCTCGTCCAAAGGTCTAGCCCCTGCGTCCGAGACCGCATCACGGAAACCGCGTATTCTTTCGCTTGTGTTGTGATCGGTCGGGCGGCCGCCCAGGAACAGAAACTCGTTCTGCCAATCCCGACCTTTTGCTTGCGCATGTTTTATCAGGGCTGCAGTCAATCTATATGCGCCTGTGTAGTTGTCGGAAATGATAGAAGTCGCTACTGTACCGGGCAGATCAAGGTTGATCGTTGGAACGCCCTGCGCCTTGCAAATCCGGGCGATGGTATCGGGGTCAGAGGCACCGGCACAGACGATCCGGTCTACATTGTACGACAGCATCTGCTTGACCGTCGCAAGTTCCAGCTCTGGTTCACGATGTGTGCAAGAGGTCATGGGCAAAAGCCCTCTGGCACGGGCCGCCATTTCGAAACGTTCGGCGATCGCGCCGAAGTAACGGTTGTCGTACATCGGAATAATCATGCCAATCATGCTTGACCTGACGCTGCGAAGGGCGCGGGCCTGCATATTGGGTGCATAGCCCATTTCGTTTGCGATTTGCTGAATCGTCTTGGCGCGCTTTTCACTGATGCGTCGATTGCGCCATGAGCCGTTCAGAACAGCACCAACAGTACTGGCCGAGGTGCCAGCCCGGTCGGCGATGTCGTAAATCGTGACCTGTTTCTTAGTCTCGGTTGTCGACACCGAAGATTCCCCTTTGACAAGATTAGTGTGTTCCATATAGCCTTTGCACCATCGATTGCGCAACAAAGAACAACCGATGGTGCAGTTTGATTTTTGCTGTGCGCTGTCTTTTCGGCGCTGGCCAACCTGGGAGGAAACTATGAAACTTAGACCGATACTCGCAGCCTCAGTCTGCGCTTTTGCTCTTGGTGCAACCAATGTCGCTGCTGAGACTACTATGGGAATCGTCGTCAAAATTGGAGGGATCCCTTGGTTCAACGCTATGGAAGAAGGAATCAAGGAACGTGCCGGTGAGCTGGGTGTCAGCGCCGAGATGATCGGACCGACCTCAGCCGACCCGGCCCTTCAGGTTCGTGCGATTGAAGATCTCATTGCGAAGGGTGTGGATGTCATCGGCGTGGTGCCCAACGATGAGGCGGCGCTTGAACCCGTGTTGCAGAAGGCCATGGACGCCGGGATCAAAGTGATCGCGCACGAAGGGCCCGGGTTGAACAACGTGGATTGGAACTTCGAACTGGCTTCTGCAGATGGATTCGGTGAAGCGCATGCCAAGCTTCTTTGTGAGAAAACCGAAGAGCCGGGTACTTATGCCGTTTACGTGGGTTCACTGACTGTACCGCTTCACAACGCTTGGGCGGATGCCGGCATCGCATGGCTGGCTGAGAACTGCTCTGACAAGTTGCAGCCGGTGGGTGATCGTTATGGCGTTGCAGAAAGTGTTGATGACAGCCGTTCAACCGCACTTGACCTGATCGCAGCCAATCCTGATTTGCGTGGCTTCCTTGCCTTTGGCAGCCAAGGTCCGATCGGGGCAGGGCGCGCGATCGAGGAACGTCGCTTGGGCGGCAAGGTCCATGTGCTTGGGCCGTTCTCACCCGGTCAGGGCCAGAAGCTGCTGAAAGAAGATGTCATTTCTGGCGGGTTCATGTGGAACCCAGCTGAGGCGGGCCGCGTGTTTGTCACTTTAGGCGACATGCTGGTGAACGGCGAAGAAATCTCGGAAGGAACCGAGATCGAGGGATTGGGTGTTGTCAGTCCGGATGCCGCAACCCGCAACATCATCACCGATAACCTCTTGGAGATTAACAAGAGCACTGTTGACGAGCTGGCTGCCAAGGGGCTCTGATACGATTTAATGTTGATTTGGAGCTCCGCGCATCGCGGATCTCCATTCAGACTAAGAACACACATGAAAACTGATCCAGACAAAGCCCCGGCGCTGAGGCTTCGAAACGTCTCGAAAACCTTCGGCGGCGTAAAGGCGCTGCAATCCGTTGATTTCGAAGTGCGTTCGGGAGAGGTGCATTGCCTTGCCGGAGAAAACGGTTGTGGCAAGTCCACACTGATCAAGCTTGTTACTGGTGTGTATACAGCTGACCCTGGCGCGGAATTGCAACTGTTTGGTCAGCCAGTTGACACGATTTCCCCGACGAAAGCCCGAGCGTTGGGGATCGCGGTTATTTGGCAGGATCTTGCGCTATTTCCGCATATGACCGTCGCGGAAAACATCGCTTTTGATGAGATGGTTGGACTGGTGCCGCGCCTGACGTTCGGACGTCGCTATAAGACCCGCGTACAGGCAGTGCTTGATCGCCTGAAGGTGCCGTTGAACCTGGATACACGACTGGGTGATTTGCCAATTGCGCAACGTCAGATCGTTGCGATTGCGCGGGCGTTAATGGGCGACGCACGTCTGGTGTTTATGGATGAGCCGACGGCGTCGCTAACCCAAAGCGAAACGGATTCATTGCTAGAGGTCGTTCGCACGCTGTCCTCACAAGGTATTGCTGTCGTCTTCGTCAGCCACCGATTGGCAGAAGTGATCGACATTTCAGAGCGGGTCACAGTCCTGCGCGATGGCAAGCTTGTCGGCGTCTATCCGACCGAGGGTATGACGCAATCCCGTCTTGGCGAGCTTATGACCGGGGCGCTTTTGGAGAACACGGTCAGCGCTCAGGACCGTTCTCAGGCGGAGCCGGTTCTGGAAACCGTTGGGTTAAGTCGGCACGAAGAGTTCTACGATGTTTCCCTTACCATCCGGCGTGGTGAAGTTCTGGGTTTGACGGGCTTGATCGGAGCCGGCCGCACGGAACTGGCCCTTGCACTAATTGGTATGAAACCACCCGATGCGGGTGAAATCCGGATGGAAGGGTCGTCCGTTCGATTTGCCTCGATCCGCGACTCTATCGCGCGCGGTGTCGCTTATGTTTCGGAAGACAGGCTGTCCTTGGGGCTTATCCAGCCGCAATCAATCGCGGATAACACGTCTATTTCAGTGCTTGATCGCATTCTCAATGGGTTCGGATTGCTATCCCCCAAACGCCAAACCGATCTTGTTTGTCACTGGATCGATGAACTTGCCGTCAAGATTGGGCAGCCGGAGGATGCTGTCTCGACGCTGTCAGGCGGCAACCAGCAACGGGTTGTACTGGCAAAATGGCTGGCAACCGAGCCGCGGCTTTTGATCCTCGACAGCCCAACCGTTGGTGTGGATGTCGGGGCCCGGGCGGGCATCTTTCGCATCGTACGACATTTGGCCAAAGAAGGGCTGGCGATCCTCTTGATCTCGGACGAGGTGACCGAAGCGATGTTCAATGCGGATCGTGTGCTGCATATGGCGGATGGGCGTATTGTGGGCGAATACGATCCACGGGCGACCAGCGTTCCCGAACTTGAGGCACGTATCTATGCGTGACTTCTTTCGTGATCATCCCGTCGAGGCGCGCCTCAGTGTTGTGTTGCTTTTGATGATCATTGGTTTGTCGCTTGGTACGGACACCTTCCTGACGTTGGGCAACATCACGTCGTTGTTGAACAATAACGCGGTGAACCTGATCTGGGCGGTTGGCCTGCTGGTCGTCCTGATTGCTGGTGGCATCGATATTTCTTTCGCGGTCGCGGCTTCGGTCGTTCAGTATGTGGCCGCGCAGGTTTTCATGGGCATAGGGGGCGGAAACTGGGCGGTGGGTTTTTTGGTCGCGGGTCTGCTTGGGATCGGTCTTGGAATGATCAACGCCCTTCTGATCCACGGGTTTCGGGTGATTTCTATTGTTATCACCATTGCCACCTTCAACGCGTTCTTTGGGTTGCTGATGTTCTTCACGAAAGGTCGAAACATCTACAACCTGCCGGATTGGTGGACTGATCGTATCTTCATCTTTGAACGACAAGCTTCGGATGGAACCTGGTCGGAACTGAATCTTTCAGTTGCCGTCATGATCGGCTGCGTCGTCGCGACTTGGGGCCTCATCCGTCTGACCACACTGGGCCGCCAGCTTTATGCATTTGGCGACAACCCCGAGGGAGCAAGGCGCGCAGGCGTGAATATCTGGCAGATGCAAATTGTCGCCTTTGGATGGTGCGGTATGATGGCCGGCATAGGGGGGCTGATGCAGGTGAACATTGCCCAAGAAGTTGTTCCAAATGCGCTATACGGTCGAGAACTGGACGTGCTGGCTGCCGTGGTCCTCGGTGGGGCTCGACTTGGTGGTGGGCGAGGCACTGTTCTTGGGTGCATTCTTGGGGTGATGTTTGTCGCGATTACGCAGAACGGTCTGAACCTTGTTGGAATCTCGCCCTTTGCATTCCAAATGATCATCGGCGCGGCGATCCTGCTGGCTATCTCATCATCGAACCTGAGTTTTGGGCGGCTCCCACGCGATACCACAGCTGTCGCAAAGGTGGGAACAACATGAGCTTGCGCGAGAAATTGAACGCGGCATTTGGTGCGGAAACCCTGCCCCTTCTTGTCTTTCTCGGCTTGGTTTTTCTGACGTTTTCCTTCGCTACCCCTTTGTTTCTAACAGGTGCCAACCTGCGCTCGATGGCGTTTCAGATGCCGGTCTTGGGGTTGCTGACACTGGCAATGCTTGTGCCGATTCTTTCGGGTGGGCTGAACCTTGCCATCATCTTTCAAGCCAACATTTCGGGTCTCGCACTGGCTTGGGTTTTGATACAATTCGGAGGGCCTGATGCTGGACTGGGGGCTTTCGTGCTGGGTGTGGTGCTTGCCTTACTGGCGGGTGCTGCTTCGGGCGCTGTCATGGGCGTCGTCGTGGCTTATGTCGGTGCACATCCCATTCTGGTATCGCTTGCCATGATGATCTTCCTTCGCGGGTTGGGTGAGTTCCTAACCCGTGGAGGAGACATATCGGGATTTCCAGAGTACATGAACGTACTGGGCCACGGCAGCGTTATGGGCGTTCCAGTTCCGATGATCGTCTTTCTGGTGGCCGCGCTCATGTGGCATATCATGCTGAGACGATCACGACACGGGTTCTCGGTCTACATGATCGGTTCGAATATCCAGGCGTCTGAATATTCCGGCCTGCATACGCGCCGGACACTTGTCTTGATCTACGCGATTTCGGGCGTGATATGCGCCGTTGCCGGGATTTTGATGGCGGCGCGATTCAATTCTGTCCGAGTTGGCCATGGCGAGGCCCTACTGCTGGTGACAGTGCTGGCTTGTTTCCTGGGCGGTATCGATCCATTTGGCGGGTTTGGGCGTGTTCTACCGGTAGTTCTGGCCTTGATTATCCTGCAAGCACTTTCATCAGGTCTGAACCTGATCGGTGCCAACCAGCATTTGTCCACCGCTGTCTGGGGATTGTTTCTGATTGGCGTGATGGCGCTGCGCTGGGTTGGTGAGCGGTGGCGAGACAAACGACGAAGAGGGACATGATCATGGAAGGTTTCGGCGTACATACCAGCATGTGGACCATGCATTGGGATCGTGATGGGGCCGCGCGGACGATACCCGCTGCGGCTGCCTACCAGATGGATTTCATCGAGATTGCCTTGCTGGATACCGGCGTTGTGGATGCAGCTCACACGCGCGACTTGCTCGAAAAACACGAAATGCGAGCAGTCTGCTCGCTCGGACTGCCTGAAAAAAACTGGGCATCAGTTAATCCAGACGGCGCAATCGAGCACCTTGTCGACGCTATGAACATGGCCAGTAAGATGGGTGCCGAAGCCCTTTCCGGCGTCACATATGGCGGCATCGGAGAACGCACAGGGGTCCCACCCACGCAGGCAGAATACGATAATATTGCTCAGGCTTTGGAGGGGGCCGCGAAACATGCCAAGACCCTTGGGATCGCCTTTGGTATCGAGCCGGTAAATCGTTACGAAAACCATTTGATCAATACAGGTTGGCAGGCGGTCGACATGATCGAAAAGGTGGGGGCCGACAACATCTTCATCCATCTCGACACGTATCACATGAATATCGAAGAAAAGGGCGCGGGCAACGGTATCCTCGATGCACGAGAACACTTGCGCTACATTCATTTGTCGGAAAGCGACCGCGGCACACCGGGCGAGGGGACCTGTGACTGGGACGAAATCTACGCCACTCTAGCCGCGATCGGCTTCAAGGGGGGGCTTGCGATGGAAAGTTTCATCAACATGCCCCCTCAGATTGGGTACGGTCTTGCTGTGTGGCGGCCTGTTGCCCCTTCCTTCGAAGACGTTATGGACAAGGGGTTGCCGTTCCTCAGGAACAAAGCGGCCCAGTACCGCCTCATATGATGACAGCAGCAGATTCAGTTGGGGATGCAAGAGGCGGTGTAATTGCTGACGTGCTAAGCTTTTGACCGGAAAAGGTGATATCGCTGTTATCGATGTTGGCAAGACCAACATCGAGCTTTGGGTTGCCAGCAAAGACGGCACTTTGCTCGAGAGTCGGTCGACCCCTAACTCGGTTCTGGACGGTCAGACCTGGCGATACCATGACTTGGAAGGCACTTCGATCTGGTTGATCACAACGCTTGCAGAGCTTTGCAAGCGGTACCCAATCTGGACGATTGTTCCGGTCGGGCATGGGTCAGGCGGGGTACTTGTGGGCTCGGACCCAGACGGAGCCGGTGCGGGACAAGCCTTGCCGATGATCGATTATGAGCAGGCATGCCCTGCTGACATTGATGCAGAATATCGCAAAAAAGCGGGAACCTTCGAGGATCGCGGTAGCCCGGTGATGATGGCCTCCACGCATGCAGCGCGTCAGTTGCTTTGGATGGAACGCATATACCCGGCAGAGTTTTGCAACGCTCGGCACTTTCTGAACATCGCGCAATTTTGGGGTTGGTGGCTGACCGGAGTCGCGGCCTCTGAATACTCGGCAATGGGGGCGCAGTCGCATCTGTGGAATGTACCGCAGCGACGGTGGACGCCGATTGTTCTGGAGCAAGGTTGGGAAACACTTATGCCAGAATTCAAGGCGGCCTGGAACCCTCTCGGACCGGTGCGTGAGGACCTTGTGCAGCGATTTGACTTACCTCAGGACATGGTGGTGTTGACCGGAGCACATGACTCCACGGCCAACTTTTTCCGCTATCTGGCCGCGCAGGTTAAAGATTTTGCACTGGTTTCTACGGGAACCTGGGTTGTCGCTTTGTCACGTGAGGTTGAAACCAGAAAACTTGATCAGTCACTTGGCACCACGATTAACGCAGATATGGATGGCAACCCGATCGGTGGGGCACTGACGATGGGTGGGCGAGAGTTTTCCACCATTGCCGGAGCAGATACAATCAATGAAGTTGCCGAACAAAAGGTCGTGGCGCATCTGATCGAACGGGGCACGATGGCCATGCCGAGTTTTGGTGACAATGACGGGCAGTTTCCCGGCTCAGCCAGACGAGGTCATATTGTCGGTGCTCCTCCAGAAAACCAAGCTGAGCGCGCGGCGCTTGCGGTTCTGCATTCTGCATTGCTGACAGTCACCTGCACTGATGTCTTGGACGGAGGCTCAACGCTCATCTTGGATGGCACGTTTCTGAAGGACCCAATGTACGCGCAAATCGTCGCGGCCTTGCGTCCGGGCCTTCGCACAGAAGCGTCGCATGAAACTCATGGTGTTGTCGCAGGTGCGTTGCAACTTGCATGCAGGGCGTCGGGTAGCCCATCGACGCCTCTGACGCTTGAACCGGTTGTACCTATTGTACTGCCGGGCCTGACGGAATACGCGACGCAATGGCGCGAGGCCGCAAATCGACAAGGAGGCCAATCTTATGACTGAACAAGATCTACGCGAGCGTATGGTTGAGACATGTCTGAAAATGAACTCCACGGGGATCAATCAGGGCACGGCCGGAAATCTGTCGGTCCGTTTCGAGGATGGGTTCCTGATAACACCGTCGTCTTTGCCCTATGACAAGATGATCCCCGACGATTTGGTAGAAATGGATTTCGAAGGCACCTATGTCGGGCGCAGGCCATCATCTGAATGGCGTTTCCATCGCGATATTCTGAAAGCCCGTCCGGATATCGATGTCGTGTTGCATTGCCATTCGGTTTACGCAACGACGCTTGCCTGCCATCACCGCCAGATCCCGGCTTTCCACTATATGGTCGGAGTGGCTGGCGGAACGACCATCCCCTGTGCCGAATATGCTACATTTGGGACGCAGGAGCTATCTGAGGCGGTGCTGGCGGTGCTCAAAGGCAGAACAGCCTGTCTGTTGGCTCAACACGGGCAGATCGCGATCGGCAAGACACTGGACAAGGCTCTTTGGTTGGCGACAGAGGTCGAGACTTTGTCGCGACTTTATGTGCAGGCGCTACCGCTTGGGGAACCGCCGGTTTTGTCGAATGAAGAAATGTCACGTGTGATCGATCAGATGCACCGAATGGACTATGGCGTTGGACCAGAGCCTGAAGGCAGCAACGACATCGCACTACCACGCGGCTAGTGTTTGCGGACATCATTGTAGCGCCCTTGTGAGAAGGACTTCATTTGTGACGTGTAGGGGGCTTTCTTAGCCTACGTATGTAAGAATACAGTCGGTATCTAGGATACCGATACCAGGTCAGCCCGTCCTTGGTTCAAAAAGCGGCGCGCCCACTATGGCTCTGCTCGGAAGGC
>NZ_JBXWNG010000025.1:0-21459 GCF_059610245.1 Ruegeria sp. YTSA075
CGGACACACGACTGCATCTGACAGACGCTCGTATCAGCTCAAAAAATGTCTTGCTATGCAGGAGCCATCCACACAGGCCATTCGTGAACCACGCAGCGATCTTGGTTTGGCGTGGCCGTGTGCAGCAACCTACGCCAATGTCGCTAATGAGTGATCAAAGCTCTGGCCAAGATACTAACCTTGACGAAGTAGCTTCCTTGATGAGCCCGACATGACATCCATTGCGCCAGCCTCCTCCAATGCGGATGCCCACAAGTACGGTGTGCTCTTCGTGTTTGCGGCGGGTGTGCTGTGGTCGACGGTCGGTCTTGGTATTCGCCTGATCGAAGATGCCGTCGTGTGGCAGATACTGCTCTACCGGTCGATCAGCCTGTCGCTCTTTCTCTACGTGCTAATCCGCGTGCGATCTGGCGAAAGCCCCTTTGTTCAAATCCGCCGCATCCGCGCCCCTGCCATCATTGCGGGGCTTTCCCTGGTCGCGGCCTATTCTGGCGGAATCTACGCGATCCAGAACACGTCGGTTGCAAATGCAATGCTCCTGTTTGCAACCGCACCGTTTATGGCTGCGGTGCTCGGATGGATCGTGTTGCGAGAACCCGTCCGCACCGCGACTTGGGTCGCGATCGCCGTCGCAATCGGCGGGATCGGGATCATGGTCGCCGACAAGTCCGGAAGCGTCGCTCTGAAAGGCAGCCTCGCCGCGCTTGGGTCGGCATTCGGTTTTGCTGTCTTCACCGTGGCGCTGCGTTGGGGGCGCACAGGGGAGATGCTGCCGGCGGTCTTCCTGTCAGGCCTTTTCGCAATCCTCATCACTTCAGCCATATGCTTGGGCCTCGGCCTCTCCTTCGTGTTGAGCCCCAGTGATGGCGGGATTGCGATGGGCATGGGCGTGTTCCAGGTCGGGGCAGGTCTGATCCTCTACACATTGGGATCGCGCAGCCTACCCGCCGCAGAACTCGCCCTGCTGTCCTTAGCCGAAGTCCTGCTCGGCCCACTCTGGGTCTGGCTGTTTCTGGGGGAAACCGCGACCGAAAATACCCTGATTGGCGGCGCAGTTCTGCTCGCGGCGATTGCGGGCAATGCGCTGTCAGGAAAGCGAAGAAAGCCACCGCCCATCACCGCACCGTAGAATAGGAGCCAACGGCCCATAGCCGACATCCGACGCAGTCTCTCAATGCTGCGGTCGCAGCGCGCTTTGCCGACCTTCGCTGCAATAGCAAAAACTGATGCGGGTCGAACTTTCACAACGCGGGGCAAAGTGAGCATTAGCTAAAAAAACACGAAAATCCGTTACGATGCCGACCGCCCTGCACAACATGTTGGACCAAAATGATCATTTTGACCCCATCTCTCTTGCCAAGAACGGCTCAGGGCTGTCGGTTTCTTCCAGACCTTTATCTGTGATCAGCCAATACCGATTGCCAACATTTCGCAAAAAGCTGCGGTCGTGACTAACAAGTAAACATGAAACGCCGTGTGTAATCAGTTCATCCTCGAGAGTCTCCTGACCTTCAATATCAAGATGGTTTGTCGGCTCATCAAGCAAGTAGAAATTCGGATTTTTGAGACGCAGTATCAGCATGGCCAAGCGTGCCTTTTGTCCCCCAGACAGCGCGCCGATTTTGGTGTCTTGCATCTGTATGTTCACACCCGCGCCCGCCAAAACGCCACGCGCGCGTTGATCACCAATGTCAAACTGACGCGTAACAGCGACCATCGGTGTGTCGCTTTCCGAAAGCTGGCTCAGATGCTGGTCTGAATAGGCTGACACAACCGATGGGGCACATTTTACCGCCCCACTATTCCCTGAAAGTGCACTGTGTACCATCTTGACCAATCGGGTTTTGCCGGTGCCATTGGCTCCCAAAAGCACGATGCGGTCTCCTGGCAAAATCCATTTCCGTCCGGTCTTGAACAACAAGCGACCGTCAGGCGTCTCAACCCGTGCGTCATCCAATGTGATCAGCGCCTTGGCATGAGTTCCGCTGTTGCCCAGTCTGATATCACCGGCGCTGCGTTCGTGGTGGGCAGGTTTGGCAGTCGCTTCAATCTGCGCCGCGCGATCATTTAGCTGTTTGGTCTTGGTCACCAGAAGATCAGACCCGGAATTGATGCCGATGTTCTTCAGCTTTGCCGCCTGCTTGCGTAGCTGCTGCGCTTTGTTCAAGTCGTTGACAAACCGCCGTTGGTCAGCAGCATCCGCTTCGTCTAGCGCCGTCCGTGCTGCCGAATATGGGAGTGAAAAAACACGTGACTTTTTCGCGCGCAAAAACATCGTTTTGTTGGTTATCGCATCAAGAAATGCTCGATCATGGGACGTCACTACAACGGGCACTTCACGAGGCAGGGCAGACAACCAGTTCTGGAGCAAGCCTATACGATGCAAATCCAAGTGATTGGTTGGTTCATCCAGCAATAGGATATCTGGCTCCTGAATCCAGGCAGCAGCCAACAATGCAGTCCTTTGCCATCCGCCGCTCAATTCGTTGAGCAGACGATGCTGCAACTCATAGGGAACATTCAGTTCACCAAGCACGACATCCACGCGCCAGCTTTCGTATTCTGCCTGCTCAGTGGGAAGGGCACCCAGCACCCACTCATAGAGCGTTTTAGCATAGGCGTGTGCCGGCACGTATTGGGTCACATATCCCGCTCGCAAACCGCGCGTCCGGACAATACTCCCGTGTGTCGGTTCGGATTGACCGGCCATGCATTCCAACAGTGTTGTCTTGCCGCGCCCATTTGCGGCAACCAATCCAATACGATCACCCTTGGAAATTGTCAGGTTCAGTTCATCGAAAAGGAGGTCGCCACGGATTACGCTTAAAGCGTTGATGTTCATCACAGTCATCGGAGTCTCTGCTCATAGAAAGAGGTGCCGCGGTGCGGCTTTGGGCAGACCGATAGAAAGGTTGATTCTTGGGCCCGCCCTGTAAACGCATTTACAGGGCGAAACGTGGGCCATGCTGAAGTCGGCGGATGATACGCATGTTCAGCTTGTGCCCTCCCGTTGTGAAAGTTTCCAACGCGCTCATTTTACGGCACGGCGGGGCGTAAGACAAGAACGTTGGAGCTTGCAGACGTTATGCCCGGTTGGCCCAGTACACCATCGCGGCCCGAAGCCATTGACTAAAGCCCTCCGACAAAGCTTCGAAACGTGCGACGAAATCAGGGTGCGCCATGCAGATGTCTGACAGCTGGGCGTATGCCTTGTCGTTGCATGGGCGTCCCCACATATCTGCAACCCAGGCCTGATGCGCGGACAGATCGGCTTGGTCCGAAGGCTTGCCGCCTTCGTAGTCCGATACCAAAGCCGCTTCGATCGCGCGTAGACGTTTGGCACCGTCTTGTGCGAACTCGGGTCCAGCCTGTTCAGCATGTGCGCGCGCCTGCGTGATTTGCTGAACCATCTCCGCGCCATAGGTTTGGGTCAGCCAGTCTTCGTAATCCGCCTGTTTGATGGCAGAAAACGGCTTGTATAGGTCTTCGATCATCATGGGAGCATCTCCTGTCAAATGCAAAATGGTCCGGTCGAGCGTTGCAATCATGGCCGCGTGATCCGCGAGGCGCCGCCTTAGGTTCGCGCGGTGCTTCGTAAGGCGATCCAATTTATCCCCATGCTCCAACACTTTGGCGATGTCCTGTAATGCCATACCGGTTGCACGGTAGAACAGGATCTCTTGCAATCGCATTGCTTCAGGTTGCCGATAAATCCGATAGCCATTTGCAGCCACGTGGCACGGCTTCAAAAGCCCGATGGCGTCATAGTGGTGCAACATGCGCACACTCACACCCGCCACTTTGGCCAACTCGCCAACCGTATATTCCTCGTTTCGGGTTTCCATGATGCTCCTATGGCGCCTCACGCAACGTGAGGGTCAATACCCAAAGATCCATCGATCACATTAGGACCACAGGCGTCAGTCTTTCTTCGAGATTGGTATTCGGATCGAGCCTGAGCGTCCTCAGAATTTTCTCAGATTCTGCTCAAGCTTTGCCGCTTTTCTCGTTCTAGCGATGCCCGGGTGGAATGAGGATTTTCGAAGCGTTGAGGCAAGTGTTTCGCGTCTGAACTCCTCGCAATCTGCAACATCAAACGGGAAGACAATTACACTTCCCCATTCCGTATAATGGAGAAATTAAATGCGATCGAAACTACTTACCAGTGTTGCGCTCATTGCGATATCTGGAATGGTCACTGCACAGGAACAACCTATAAGGATTGGCGTACTTATGGGCTTTACCGGACCCATCGAAAGCATGGCCTCAGACATGGGGTCTTCTGCTGAATTGGCGCTTCGGGAGATCTCTGACTCCGGCCTGTTCCTTGGCGGGCGCGACATCGAGGTTGTCTTTGGTGACAGCACTTGCACAGATGCGGCGGCAGCCACGTCGGCGGCCGAGCGCCTTGTCACAGGCGATAAGGTCGCCGCGATTGTTGGCGCGGCATGCTCGGGTGCAACGGGTGCGGTCGCCACAAACGTTGCGATCCCGAATGGCGTTGCAATAATCTCACCATCCGCCACATCGCCAGCCTTGTCCGAACTTGATGACAAAGGCTTGTTCTTTCGGACGGCACCATCGGACGCCCGGCAGGGCGAAGTGCTTGCGGAAATCCTGATTGAACGCGGAGTTACCTCGATCGCGGCGACATACACAAACAACGACTATGGTGCGGGTTTGTTGGAGTCGTTTGAGGAGGCGTTTTCGGCTTGCGGCGGCGAGATTGTATTGGCGGCGTCTCACGAAGATGGCCGGGCTGACTATTCTGCTGAAGTCGCAACACTGGCGGCGAGCGGTGCCGAGCACCTGCTAGTGATTGGCTATGCAGATCAGGGCGGGCGACAAATTGTCCGTGCGGCGCTGGACACCGGCGCGTTCGACAGTTTTGTGTTTGCTGACGGTATGTATAGCACAGCTCTCTTGGAGGCCCTTGGTCCCGACCTTGAACGGGTCATTGGCTCAGTGCCGGGTGGGCAAGATGATCGGTCTGCTGCATTCGACCAGATGGCGTTGGAAGCAGGGATTGCTGGTACAGGTCCCTATCGTGCGGAGTCCTACGATGCTGCTGCCGTGTTGGCCCTTGCCGTGCATGCTTCGGGATCGACTGATGGGCAAGCGATATCAGACGCCATGATGTCGATCGCAAACGGACCTGGTGAACCGATCGCCGCCGGAGAGTTGGAGCGGGCGTTGCAGATTCTTTCGGCGGGTGGCGAGATCGACTATGTTGGCGCGACAGATGTCGAGTTCTCCGCAACTGGTGAGGCATCTGGCAGCTACCGGGAGTTTTCCGTTCGCGATGGAGCGTTTGTAACACAACGAGTTTGGTAACGCACCGGGCCCGCTGCCATTGGCGACGGGCCCGATAGTAACAAACAAATTTTTGATCTCTTCTTTTTTGGAGAAACCGATGGATTACTTAACTTCGCTGCAAATACGTGTTGCGACTGAACGGGACTTTGATGCAGTGTCTCAATTGGCAGCTATTTCGGCACGGCAAACATCTCCGGAAGTGTACACGCCCGCGCAAATGGCTGGATTGGCTGAGTTTGCGGTGATTGACCAAACCCTAATTTTAGATGGTACGTACTTTGTCATCGAATTGGACGGGGTTATCCGCGCGAGCAGGGGATGGAGCCGATGGTCTGGGTTAACTCATCGTGACAGTGTTGGGTCCACCAACGGAGCCCCGCTGAATCCAGCCGCTGACTCGGCTCGCATCAGACATCTTTATACGCATCCTGAATTTGGTGGGCGCGGACTTGGCCGCGCTTTGCTAGCAACAGCTGAGGCCGCTGCGCGGCTTGCCGGTTTTTATCGTGGTGAAATGATCGCAACGCCCGCTGGGCAACGTCTTTATGCCTCGGTAGGTTGGCGCACTATCGACCAGGTCGAGCTCCATACCCAAAACGGCGCGGTAGTTCCTGCCGTCCGAATGACAAAGTCTTTTCGATCAAGCCAGCGCGCAGCATGACGAAGGCAGACGCATTGGGCTTTATGTGATCCACCCTGTCGCGCAGGAAGCTGGCGTGGCAAACTTGGACCAATGACTTCTAAGAGCGGAACCAAAAGCAGAGCGGCACCGACGAATGGGATGTGCCGCTCAGAATCTCGAAGCGCTTTAATGAAGAATTGCTTGATTTTGAGCCTGAGGTTGCGGTTGCAACCCGGAAGGTAGATCGCTGGGGATCATTTCACTCCGGTTGAGGGCAGATGGATCGGTCAGGCAATTAAGAAACGCGACGAGCTGGCTGATTTCCTCGTCCTTCAAGACAACAGGATTCAATGAGTTTGCCGCGACAATGCGTTCGCGCAAAGCGGGTAAACTCATCACCCATACGTCCCGCATATCGAAAGCCTCACGACGTGTATCCTCCAAAGGTCTGAATTCAAGCGCCGAACCACGTGAGACAAGGCGTTGCACATGATCAAGTTCTGGCAAAGACACATCCATGGGATCGAAGTCGGTGAAGCTTGCCTTGGGATCAAGATGGTGCCGTACCATGTCTTCAAGCGAAGCGAAGGCGCCGCTATGCCCCCACGGGCCTGTCAAAGCCACGTTGCGCAGGGACGGCGTTCGAAAAGCAAATAGATCTGCGGGATCATCGGTCACCCGGTATCGGCCCTCATCTTCAGCCCGCCCCGACAATCCGGTCTCTTGCAGATAAGACATATCCCCTCCATGCCCTTTGCCCGGCCCGATTTGCGGGACAGCGATGGCATGGAACTGATGATCGGTCAGCAACGGGCCGCTATGGCAGTTTGCGCACCCGGCAGCGCCGTAGAAAAGTCTAAGACCAGCTTGCGCATCCGGCGTTAGCAGCGACAAATTCTCGGTTCGCAAAACCGCATCGAAGGGGCTTTCATCAGATCGAAACGCAGTCGTTTGGAACGCCGCCAGTGCTTCTGCGATATGAGAATAATCAACATCCTCGGGATCCATGATCTCGGGAAATGCAGCGCGGATCATCTCTAGATACTCAGCAATACTCGCAACCCTCTGCGCCAGGTTTTCCCAGATCTGTCGCCTATCTTCGTGATGGGCGGCGTCGGCGATCAGGTTCTCGCCGTACTGCCCGGCCATTTCAATCGGGGAGGTCACGGGGAAGAATGCCTGTGCCGCCAAGGGGGCGGATAGGTCCTTGGGTAAATCTGACCCTGCGGGATTACGGATGGTGCCTGTGGGATCGGCTGGGTTCAACGCTTCGACACGCCCGTCGTGAAACAGCGACATATAGCTGCGCGCGCCTATGTTCCAAAGCGGCTGCGCGTTGCGGGGCACCCGCCCAGTGACCGGGTCAACGGTCACGCGCTCCGGTCCTGCTCCTGAGCCACCTTCTCCGATGCCAAGTGCCAAGCCGTCGCCTGATCCAAACGCGGGATCATGGCAAGTACCACATGATATGTTGCGATTGCCCGAAAGGATCGGATCAAAGAAAAGGTTGCGCCCGAGCTCCACCAGGGATGGCTCGGGCGCACCGTCGTAAAGAAAGTCCTGGTCCGTCAACGGCAACGGAAGGGAAATAGCGTTCTGCGTTTCGTCGCTGGATGCTGCAGCAAGAACTGAGGTCAACAGGCCGCCAGCGAGCGCGGCAAATACAAAGAGGGATTGAGGTCGATTGATCACTTTTGATACCTTACAAAAATTCAACGCGGTTGGGAAAAGAGCCAGATGCTGACGATGGCCAGCCCCAATCCAGCCAATTGCGGCAACCCAAGGCGCTCGCCAAAAAGAAGCACGCCAAGTACAGAAAGTGCGATGACCTGACTCATGCTGGACATCACTGCACCTTGCCCAAGCCCGTGCACCAGCAGTCGAATATAGGCCATATTGCCAAGCCCAAGTACGACAATGGCGATCAGCAGGACAAAACCGACACCCGTGTCAGCAAACCGTTTGAGCAGTACGCTGCCCAATGTGAAGCTGGCTCCAGCCGCAGAAAGAACGAGCCAATAGGACGTCATTATTTTTTCTTTCGGAACGCTGTTGCTTCAGGCAACATGGACTGTGAGGGATTTCATCAACAGAAGTACATCGCCTGTGTAGTAGGGCGGACTTGGATGCAGACGCACGGGGTCACTTGCCACGCAATCGTACCCTAGTCGTTCATAAAGCCGCACTGCTCCGGTGTTCTGCGCATAGACCTGAATGCTCATCTTTTCAAAGCCATTGAAGCGTGCCTGATCCTCGGCCGCCGCCAGCAGCCGCGAGCCAAGGCCTTGGTTCCGCCCTTCTGCGAATACGGCCAATGCATTGATAAACCACGTTCCCACGGACAGCTTTTCCAGCGCAACAAAGGGTGCTATCGGCGCAGGCAGATCATCGGGATCATCCGTTGGGGCTTCGGTGATCGAATAGCTCAGCACCATGCCGATTGGATATCCATGCGGCTCTGCGACCAACGCATTCTTGTAAGAAAACCCACCGGTTCTGCGCTTGGCGCGTTCAATGCCGATCTCAAGTGGTGTTTGCCCTTCGACACAAGCGCGGGTCCATAACCAGTTCGGAATTCCTTCGCCCGCAAGGTTGATCAGCTTGGCGAGACTTTCCGCGTCCGTTGGATCGGCCTGACGAATGGCGGGTGCATTTTGCACGTTCATGTCATTGTCCTTTGATAATGAGAATGCGAGGCCGGGTCTCTTGATGTCCCGACCTCACAGGGTTTGTGTCATGTGGATGGCATCGATCGCTCTTCGAAGATCGGCCCAACCGGCACACCCGAATCCCATTCCAGATGGTCATCTTCGTTCACGGGCATTTCCTTGTAGTCACCGCCATGAAGCGCCGCGTCTTGCGCGTGTGATGCGTCCGTTGTTGGTTTTTCGAAAGCGTAGGTTGCGCTCAGCCCCCAGAAGTCGGTAAACCCGAGCGTCGTTTGGACCAGCCCACCATCGATTTCAGCGTATTCGCCTGTTGCCCCGGTCACTGGACGCAAGTTGGGTTGACCGATATCTGCAATCTCGGTGCCTTGAGTTACGATCGTCGCGCCATCGTCGAAGGCAAAGGTCTGGCGGCTGATGATCCATACGCCTGTGGTGGCATTGCCACCTTCGCCGACGAAGTAACCGTCACAGGTCCAGGTGCCAAGAACAAGATCCGGGAAAGCTGGGCTGCCGTCCTCGAGAACGCCTACCGTCCCATCGGCAAGCGTGCCTTCGGGATAGATGTAACCTTGGCTGACAAAGGCATTGCCATGAGCGGGCATTCCGTTTTCATGGACCGGCTGGGCCGCCATGAAAATGCGTGTATGGTCCTCGGCCACGTCAAAGGCCGACAACATCTCGGCATTTGCAAATCCGGGGACAAGGGCAATCGCGGTGGCGATCAGAAGGTTGGTCGGTTTCATTTTAGTCTCCTTGAAAATAGCGGTTGAGGTTGGAAATGGGCGCACGTAACGCCTGTGGCACCGACCGGTTTCTGCACCGGTCGGTCGTTCTTGATTCACGCGAGATTTTCAGAGCCGCGGAAATTCTAGGTTGAGCATTTCCCGCCGACCTTGCGGCGGCAACCCGATGTCAGACCGCAGGTGATCATCCAGATAGTCGACCAAGGATCCCATCTGACGTTCACGCCAACGCGCACGTAGCGCTAGGCGGATTTGGACAAAGGCCGACGATAATCGCCCGCGCCGACGCGGGGAGAACGCCCATAATGCGGTAGGTGAGATTTCAGTTGGCATGTCGCATTCCTTCAAAATGATTTTGAATTGGGGTCGCCCGATCCGATGTGCCAAGCGCCTCGCAAATGGCTGCGATGTGACGATGGTCGGTGCCACAGCAGCCACCAACCACCGTCAGGTTGGGCAATAGAACATTGAGGCCCGCATAGAGCGCGCCGAGTTCAACAGGGTCTCCATCATCAAGCGTATCGGCGGCGTCGAGTTCTTCATGGCTCAGGCGCGAAGCGTTCGCCCGGATTCCTCTGATGCGCGTCGTCCAAGCCCCATGAAGGACATGCGCGAAGTGATCCGGATGCGCGCAATTGATCATGTAGTAGGACGGTGCTGCGTCCGTGGCTGCATCAACTTTGGCGATGGCATCCCTGAGCGTCTCACCGGAGGGAAGATTGCCATCGGTCTCCACCGTAAAGGCGATTGCAAGTGGTATGGCCTTAGCCTTGGCCGCACGGGCGATGCCGATGGCCTCTTCGGAATAGGTCATGGTTATGGCAGACACCATGTCCGCCCCAAACTCGTCGAACCAGCCGATCTGAACGCTGTGGTAGGCTTCCGCCTGATCCTCGGTCAGCAGGCGTGCCGGCGCGTATCCATCATCTTGCGGGCCGATCACGCCGTTTATGACGAATGGGCTCGTTTCAGGTTCCTCTAGCCGGTCCCTCAGGGCCCTGAGCGAACAAACGGCTTCACGATGCACTGCGCGAAGTTTGTCATGCGATACACCAAGTTCAGCCGCCCATCGGGCGCTCGCACGCCAGGTTGGCGTGTCCATTAAAAACCCACGCTGCTCGGCAAGGGCGATCCGTGCGTGACGTTCCATGTAAGCGTCCATGGTGGCCACACCTTTATCGGTGTCGAGCGCAGTAAAGGCGGCGAACAACGGCAAATCGATGCCTTCGTGAAAGATCAGGGTCGTCTCAAGTCCGCCATCAGTGATCATCTGTGTGCCGTTCAATTGCGGCAAAGCATTGCGGTATTTCATGGTCTACTCTCCAAAACGCATCGTTGAATCGCGACAAGGTGTTGAGAGTGGACCTACGCTGCATTGACGCGCAGAGCTTGAGAGAAGTCTGAGAATTTCCTGAGATCGTGCTTTTCATCGGAACAAAGTTCGAGGATTCTGGTCCGGCCATGAGAATCAAAATCGCCGATACCGAGATCGACTTTGATCAGATGACGACTCTCAGAGGTGGTCGCACCTTGGCGCTCACCCGTCAAACTCTTGGCATATTGCGTGCGCTGCACGCGGCAGACGGAGAGGTCGTCAGCAAGGACGAGTTGATTGAGCAAGTCTGGAACGGGCGTATCATCACGGATGCAACACTCTCGACCGCGATCAAGGAGGCGCGGCGTGCTGTCGGGGATTCAGGCAATGCTCAAAGAGTGATCAAGACCGTGCATGGAGTTGGGTTTCGACTGTCCGAAGTGGCCAAACCCGTCGCCTGTGGCGCGAATGCGCAATCGCAGTTGCCCTGCATGATCGTCTTGCCATTTCGCAGCCTCAGTGCGCAAGAAGACGATCAACAAATCGCCGATGGGTTCAGCGAAGAAATCACTTCAAACCTGACACGGTTCCGTAATCTGCGCGTGTTGTCGCAACTCACCGGGCTGCACATTCATGACAGCCGGATGGATCACGCAAGTATTGCTGAACACTACGGCGTCGACTTTATCCTGGAAGGCAGCCTACGCCGATCTTCTGAGCGCCTGAGGGTGACCATTCAAGTCAGCGACGCCAATTCGGGTGAGATTGCCCTAACCGAGCAATTCGACCGAACGGCTCAACCGCAGGACATCTTTGAATTGCAGAACGAAATTGGACTGTTGACAGCTGGCCGGGTCGGATCCCAGCACGGTGATCTCGGCCACCGCATCCGGCGGCGCGCGGTCACCGGGCAATCGCAAACCTGGGACGTTTATGCGGCAGTTGCGAAGTTCTATGAGTTCTACAAAACCTACGATCCGCAGCTACACAAGGGACTTCGCGACACCTTGCCGGGGCTGCTTCAAATCGATCAAGGCTCGTCCGACGGTTGGGCCGCCTATGCGCATGTTCTGCTGGAAGAACGACGGTATCACCTGAACGAGCGTTCTGGTATCGACGCCCCGCATCTGGCCTTGGCAGCGGCACAGCGGGGGGTCGCTTGCGATCCCCATAGCGGGTTCGCTCGCATGATTCTGGCACTTTGCCAGTTCCACACACACGATCTTCCGGGCTTTCGCGCGTCCGCAGACATGGCTCTGAAACTCAATCCGGGACATGCCGATATCCTCGCCGAAATCGGGCATTGCCATGCCTTCTTGGGTGACTTTGACCGGGCCATTCCTCTGCTTGATCAAGCGATAGACCTGAGCCCTATTCACCCCGGTTGGTATCACTATGCCCATGCTTGGCGATTTGCCCTTGGCGATTATTGGCAAGCCGCACTTCTGGAGATCGAAAAGGTCCCGATGGACGGATTCCCCTGGTACCATGCTCACCTCGCATGGTTTCACGCGGAACTTGGCAATCTGAGAGAGGCAGAGGCCGCACGCGACGCACTGCTGGAAATACTGCCGGACTTCGAAGATCAAATTCCCGATGAAATGGTCTTCAATCATTTCACAGGGCCACTGGTCGACAAGGCTTTTGAAGGATGGCGCAAGGCAGGGCTCGTGGTCAGTCTCCCCGTCGAAAAGGCCATCGCGTCAAAGCAACAAACCCCGCAACAAGGATAGTCGCGGCAAGCAGACTATATCCTCCGAGCGAAACGATCAATGCCCCTGCGGCGCCACCGAAGGCGAAGCCCAACAGGTAGATTGCCATCGCCTCGGTCGCCCGCGTACCTGCCAGACCAAGATAGAGCGGAAAGAATATAAACAACGCAAAACCGTTTGCCAGGATCGTGAGCCCCAGAGCGAGCATGTCGGATGTCACGTAGCTTGCAGCGCCGGAAATCGCCGCCACCAACAAGGACACGTCGCGCAGAAGTCTTGTCCTAACCGGCGAGATCATTCCAGCGACCCACGATCCAACGGCGCTCGCCACCAAACTCCCCAAGAGCCAGTAAGACATCGCTTCAGCCGAACCGATGGTCTGGCCAAAAAGCTCCAGAAACGTCCAGTATGCACCCATCATCACAAAGAACGGGATCATTCGAAGCGTTGCCCTGGAAAGAACCAAAGCGGACCGAAGCGACTGGCGCGAAGTGGAGCCTTTCCATCGCGGTACAAAGAGAATGACCGCGAGAACCGTCAAAATCGAAAATGGGCCAACCTGGAGCAACGGCGCGACAAGGTAGACGCAAAGGGACAAAACAAGCCCCATGGTCAGGGCGACACTCAACATACGCACTCGTCCTGGGTCCTGGGACACACAGCTGAGTGCACCCCGGCTGAGAGTGCCTAAGGCCAGTCCCAGAGCACCACATGCTGCTGTTGCTGCGAATACCTCAAGAATTGGTCCGGCCGAGAGGATCACCAGCGCAAGAAATGCCAAAACTGCGGCCGACCGCTCGTTCAGAAATGGTATCAGGCCAGCACAAGTACTGGCAGCCGAGAGCAAGAGCAAACTTGCATGGAGTCCTGAGACGGTGTCGGAGAGTCCATGGGCTCGGGCCAGAGCACCAACCCAAATTGGGACCGTATTTAACAGAACCGCCCCAAACACGATCACCAGCAACTCGGGGCGTATAATGGTTTTCCGCATGGGTTTCCCCCAATCTGCGCGCCAGTGGCCTTATACTGCAGTAGGTCTATTGGAAACTGAATTATTGCAGGCTGAAGCACTTTGTAATTTGTCCCAAAACGTATTGACAGCGGTTAAGTCCTGAACTCCCAAACCTGACAAGCATGCTATCGTTGCTTTGCCATAGTTTTTCGAAGCGACGCCGGTGAGCGAACCAATCTCAGTCAGATGTTTTCTGTCGATCAAACGCTCGGCGATTGCGCGGCTCGGAGCGCCGTACCTGACTGCAGACTCGATCGCGTCAACAAAAACACAAGCGTTCTCGAGAATTGCTGGATCGACTTCGCATTTTGTTGTGTCATCCGAGCCAACCGACGTGATGTGATGTCCGGGTTTTATCCAGTCCTTTCGGATCACCGGTTCCTTTGCGCCGGTTGCCGTCACGATCACCTCTGATTCAGCAACAGCCGACGCTAGATTGTCGGTCGCGCGAATGTCAACTTGTGGAAACTTGGATTGTAGTTTCTGAGCTATGTCCCGAACCTTGCAATCTGATCTTCCCCAAATCTTCAACTGCCGGACTGGGCGTACCATCATCAGCGCTTCGGCTTGTAGGCGTGCTTGAACTCCGGTTCCGACAATTAGCGCCGAGAACGCGCCTTTTCGTACGAATAGTTTCGCAACCAAGGCCCCGGCCGCAGCGGTTCGGTAATCCGAGATCAGATGATTGTCCTGCAGTATCGCAAGCGGTCTGCACGTTTCACTGTCAAAAACGGCGATCAGACCGCTTGACGCCGGTTGACCTTGGTCCGCCAGCAGTTGCGACCAACCTGCCATCTTTACTGTGAAGATCGGGCAGCCAGGAATCGTTGCGGACTTTACGTGGATATCCGCCAGATCATTGGGATGGAGAACATAAACTGGCGCTTGCGCTGTTCTGTCGGATATAGCGCGAAAAGCGGTCTCTGCTGATTGGATCAGGGGCTCGATGTTCAGGTATGGTCGGATGTCATTGGGGCCATAGAAAGGGATCACGGTGCTATCACCCTGCCGCTTCCGACGAAGGCGACTTCTCCGGCGACGGTGACCCGCTCGATCTTCTTTGATGTGCCATACGGAGTAACGATGATCTCGCTAGGACGGCCAATGAAATGTCCTTGTTTCAATGCAAAGCTTTGGTTAGCCGGCACGAGGCCGTGCTTCATCGCATAGGCGCCCACAACACCCGCAGCACTTCCCGTTGCAACATCCTCCATGATCCCGTCATTGTTCCAATGCCTGCCCTCGAATGTTCTGATGTCAAAGAGATATGCGAAATCCGCACCGACCTCGCGCAGTTTTTCTCCCAAGTTTGTTTCTGTGACGCGTGCCCTTTCCAGACCGCGCTCAACAGGGACGACAAGGTACTTCAATCCTGTGGAAATGACCTCCATTGGAAGATCGGACAGCTTGTCCAGGTTGAAAGCGCGTGCAAATTGCGGTTTCGCATCGACAGCTCCCAGCATCTCGGGGCATCCCTGATCCAACGTAGCAAAGTAGCGGCCATCGCGGCACTCTGAGGCCACGCTCACACTTCGTCCACCTTTCATCTCGAACTTCCAATCGCGTTTGGCATCCGAACCGGATTGTTTATGCAATGCACAAGCCGCACCAATTATCGGATGACCGGCAAATGGAAGTTCCTCGAACAGGTCGAAAACACGGGCCGATATCTGAACATTTTTTTCACTCAGAAATATCGTCTCGAAGTGACGAATCTCTTGGGTGATGGTCAACATTTGTTGGCCGCTCAGCCCTTCGCTATTGATAAACACAGCAAGACTGTTGCCTGAGTAGGGCCTCGTCGCAAAGACATCGCAATGGATGTAGTTGCAGTTGCTTGGTGCTGACGACATAATCAACCTACATAGCGGAGAAACTATATTGATGTCTGACTATTTAGATTCTTCCTACGAGTCAACAGCGCGAGGCCTCAGCGCTCTGGCCCATGAGAACCGTCTTCGTATCATTCACTGGCTGGCCGAGCCCGAACGTCATTTCCCGCCGCAAGTAGATGGTGATCTCATCGATGACGGAGTGTGCGTTGGTTTCATCACCGAAAAAATTGGGCTGAAGCAGCCAACAGTGACCAACCACATGAAAGTTCTGCAAGAAGCTGGAATCGTGGAGAGCAAGAAGATCAAGAATTGGGTCTTTTACAAACTGCGCAAAGCGAGAGTAAATCGTGTTCTCTGCGAAGTCTCCGCATTGGTCCAAGCCGGGGAGTCATCCTAGAAGTTCGCTATCGTCAGTGACAGAAGCGGTTGAAATTAATCACATCCTGCGACGTGAAGAAGATCAGCGACGAGCCCACAACACTCCAGCGGTTGAGTACAATTGGGTCTATCTAGGCGCATAGTTTCGCAGGAATTTGCTGGCAGTGTTAGATAGGGTATGCTGTTTTCGAAACGGTCGCTGAGGTGATTGATGGCAGGCTTTGATTGGCACAATGGTCCAATCAATCGAAAAACGATTGTGACTGAGAACTACAAGTCAACACAGAAAGTTAGGCGGTTTCTGAGGTCGCAGTGCGGCGATAGATTTAAGTTTGACCGAGCTTTCATGAATTGGGTTAAGAACGGTCAACCTAAGACGATGGGCGATGTCGCCGATGAGTGGTTGCGCCGCAATTTTTAATACAACGTCTGAAATCGACGGGATCTGAGCACAATGAACGCATTGGTCTTAAGTTCACTGGAGTGATATTGTCTCTAGTTGCATCATTGAGATGTTTTTCCATCGGGAAGTTGGTCAATGTTACACCAACCCTCTCGACCTGCTGCTCGCAAATGACCGTCCAACCACTCTGTAAAAAAAGTCCTCGAACTAGATAGCTGGCTTGGGAATGAAGACGCGCCATTTCTGCGCTACGTGCCAAACCTTCGATCTGAGCGTAAAGACACCCGCCAATGCCCTTCCTTTGGTATTTTGGTGACACGAAGGCAAGGTCTATGTAGCCATCACTATCTAAAGTCATAAATCCAACCGGCTCACCGCCGTTGCGCGCTACAAGGGTTGTCTGAGAGGCAAGCCGATACACCCATTTTGGTCCTGAAGGTGCCTTCGGCATCCAAGCTTGTCGTTGCTTTAGGCTATAAAAACCTGCCGCCCCCTCATGCACCGCATCATAAAATATCGCACCGAGGCTATCCGCTTCTGCTGCCTCAAAACCTCCAATTTCAATTGACAAGTCCTGCATATGGGTAACCTTGGTAATTATCCTGTTGTGCGATCGGGTTTCAGGATCGCCGAAGCGGAATTTCCCTCAGGTCACAGCATAGATCAATATTCCTTTCCGCCATGCGGCGGCGCTACAAGAATCCCTGCCTCGCCTATTGAGCCTACGTTGAGAACGGCCCATTCCCGACCTTCGACACGTGGTCACGATGCTGCGGTAGCAGCCCGCTTACCGGCCATTCGCTGCAATAGCAAAATCTCGAGGTCCACGAATGGGAAAGTCGCGGACTTTCCCGACATTGCTGTTTGGCCATGTTGCTGACGCAGCATTTGCTCGTAGTTGCGGCGACGTGCGTTTTGTAGTGCGGTGGGTTTCGCCAGAGCAGCCATTGAAATCCGCTTTCAAGCATCAAACTCTAACCGTCCTTTCGCTGTAAATAGGTCACGCTAGCGGGACGCAAACAAAAAACGACCTTGGATTCTTCACCGTTGCCGACGCAGCATCCGTTCGCGATAGAAACCCGCATTGAAGCGGTCTTCAGCGGGCAACAGTTTGTTCAATGCGTTTTTCATCGCGGTTTCTTGTCTTTCTCAATTGGGATTCAGATTATTCGTTGATTGAGTTCTGCCGGATCGGAAACCTCGACTGCCCAGTAAGCCCGGGCATCTGAAGACAGACTTTTGAGAACACGATCGAGGTCCCGTTGGTCCATTGAACGGCGCAGCGCCCAAGCCGTGGCCTCAATCGCATTGTCCGGAGTCAGATTGTGGTCGCGTCGCACCTGCTTTGCTTCATCGGTCATCTCGTCGCGACTTGAGAACGCAAGGGGCGCAACTGTCACATCCCAGTCCTTGATGAAGATTGCCCTCAGGACGCAGGGGAGCACGCTTGCGAAATCAAGCCCTTCCTGTGCCGCGAGGCGTCTTCTGAAGACCTGAAACACGGCATCGACTGCCGTGTATGCGCTGTTGTCCGAGGCCAGCCCCATGCGGTCTTTCACGTCATCCAGAAAAGCCCGGAATTCTTTCGACGCATGGCGGTATGTCCAAGGCATTGGCAATTCTGAAGTTCCCCAGTTGACGAGCAATTCAATTCATGGATATTTTGTATCCACGAATCACGGAGGTCAAGATGAAACTCAGCGAAGGGGTAGAGCAGGCGATCCATTCGGTTGCGATGCTGGCATCACTTGAGGCTAACCAGGTTCTCTCGGCAGCGGCGCTCGCCGAGTTCCACGGCGTCTCACCGAGTTATCTGCTCAAGCACCTGCAAGCTCTGTCCCGGTCCGGCATACTGGGGACCGTTCCTGGTCCGAAGGGTGGTTATCACCTGGCACAGACGCCGAAAGACATTTCGCTGTTGGATGTCGTCCTCGCCGTGGAAGGCCCTGAGCCGGCATTCCGGTGCAAGGAAATCCGGCGCAATGGTCCAAACCCGGTGCCCGAAGGTTTCTTCAAAGCACCATGTCAGATCAACGCTGCAATGCTGCGTGCCGAGCGGTCCTATCGCGCCGAGCTCAGGAAGGTAACGATCGCGCACCTGCTGGCTGAAGTCCGCGAGGACGACGACGGAACGCTTGCCGCGCGCAGCTGCGCTTTTCTGGACGCCAATATCCGCATCACAAACCAGAGCCGCCAACACTAGCAGCGTTTCGGAATAGTGCGACCACTCACGAGGGAAAACGATACAGTATGTCAAAGGTCGGAACATTGGCGTGGGCAACAAGAACCAACGGCATCCTGTCGCGTGGCGAATATCTGGGCCTGCACAAGCAACTCATCACTCTGCAGCTCAAGGAACTGCGCGCCTGGTTCTCGTCCAAGGGTTTTGGCCGATCCGGGCCTCTCGACTTTGATGTGGATGCCCTTGTCATTCCGGATTCAAACATTGCTCGCCAGGCTGATGAACTGGTCAGGGATTTGTCCAGCGCGCCTTTGCATAGTCACTGCGTCAGAACCTATGTGTGGGGCTATCTGCTGGGAAAACAGGCGGGCCTCAACTTCGACCCGGAGCTCTTCTATCTCGCGAGCATCCTGCATGACCTTGGCCTGGTCGAGCCGCATATCCAGAGATCAAGCTGTGCCTGTTTCGCCGTAACAGGGGCACAAAAGGCCGGAGAATTTCTTCTGTCCGCTGATTGGGACCGAGCCAAGATTGCGAAGGTGTTCGAGGCGATCAGCTTGCATTTGAACCTTGATGTTCGGGCAAAAGCTCACTTTGCGGAGGCCCAGATGCTTGCCAACGGGGCTCACCTTGACGTCGTTGGATCGCACTATCGCCGCCTGTCCGGTCGAACGATAGATGCCGTAATTCGGCGTTTTCCGCGGGATGGCTTTGTTGCCGACATCAAGGGTCAGATCGAAACCCCGCACCACCCGATGACACGGGCCATGATGCTGAATGGCATAGGCTTTTCCAAGCTCGCCAGCGGCAATCCCCTCAACAAACATCAGGTTGAGTGCCATGGGCATCTGTAGACCAATCCGGGCTCTTCAGACGCCACGAACGAGGGCGGTTCACCTTGCTCATGACTACGCCTTTCCGGCGGGTTTGGTTTGGGATGTAGTGACCGATTTCGATCACCTCCAGACCGTCACAGAGGGCGTTCTGGCCTTTCGCAACCTGCCATCTGGGCAACTCTTTCAGGGGCAGCACATCAACGTAGACGTGTCTCTCTTTGGCTGGATGCCTTATCAGCCCTACGAAATGACCGTTTTGGCGCTTGACGACGAGCATATGCGCTTTCTGTCCAGCGAAGTCGGTGCAGGCGTCAAATCCTGGAACCACTCCTTACAGGTAATCCCGCAGAAAAACGGTTGTCGAGTTTCGGAACAAATCGAAATCGATGCCGGCCTCGCAACACCACTTTTCGCGGCCTGGGCAAGGTATCTCTACCGCTGTCGCCATAAGCCACGTCTCCAGATTCTGGCCGATCTCTATCGGCGTGAAGAGGCGCAAGAAGACAAAACGAAATTCCGTACTCACTAGAAAGAAAAGGAACGTACAATGGAACCACGTATCGACTATATGAAGGTCTCACCCGACTCCTTCCAGGCCGTCTGGGGCCTTGAGCAATTCGTGTCGCAGAAGGCCGGTATCGAGCCGCATCTGTTGCACCTCGTCAAAATCCGCGCGTCACAGATCAACGGCTGTGCCTTCTGTATCGACATGCATGTCAAGGAAGCCCGCAAGGATGGCATGGGGGATCAGTGGCTTTCGCTCATCCCGGCATGGAAAGAGTCGCCGGTTTACAATGAGAAAGAACGCGCGGTTCTTGCCTGGACGGAATCTCTGACGAACGTTGCGCAAACTGGCGCGCCCGACGGCGATTTCTCGGCTTTGGCGCCGCACTTCTCCGAAGAGGAAATCACCAAGCTCACTGTCGCGATCGGGACCATCAATATCTGGAACCGCATGGCTCTGGGCTTCCGCTCCCAGCACGAGGTCGATCCAACCAACTGATACACCACTCACGGAACAAATGCTCCGCCTCCGGGCGGGGCATCGCAGCTAGTGATGAAACAGCCTCGCTGCCAGACAGCAATACACATGGGACCGCCCAAGATGACGCATGAGCACAAGACAATCAACTATATCGAGTTCCCTCTTGAGGACGCGGAAGCGACAAAGACGTTCTATTCGTCGGTCTTCGGCTGGGAATTTCAGGAGTGGGGACCAAACTATCTGAGCTTCAGTGGAGCTGGTGTCGACGGTGGCTTCAATGGCGAAGACAAAACTCCTGTTCAGAAGCCGGGTGTCTTGGTCGTTCTCTTTTCTGAAGACCTTGAAGCGACACTGGCTGACGTCAAATCGGCCGGAGCAACCATCGTTCGCGATATCTACTCTTTCCCCGGCGGGCGACGGTTTCTCTTTAGCGATCCCAACGGCAACGAATTGGCTGTCTGGGCCTCAAATGACCAACACTAGCCGGAGAACGCCAATGCAAAACACCGGTCTCGAACTCCTTGGCTTTTACCAGACCGTAGGACGGCCTTCCGCTGCCTTATACAGTCTGGTGCCAACAGCTTCACTTGCTATTTGGGACACGTGTGATGCGATTTCGCGATCTTGTTGAACGCCAAATTCTCAAAGCTAAGGCCGAGGGAAAACTGCATGGGCTGGCTGGAGAGGGTAGGCCACTTCCTGATCGTCCGCCGGAAGATGCGACTGCGGTGGGCAGCCGGATAACAAGCCTTGGGGCCTTCGCCAGTTTACAGTTCACGACCTGTTCGAGAACCAATTCCACTTTTTCCACGACCTCTAGTCTGGTCATGCATCCCGCCGACCCGAAACTTGAAGCCTACGCAAAGACAACAACAGGAGAGCCCGAATGCTAAAGAGCATATGCCCCATTTTTCCGAGTTCAGATTTCGACAGAACGTCGTCGTTCTATGGCAAGCTAGCCTTTCACGAAGTCGCGCGTTTTGAGGAAAACGGCTACATGATCCTCGCCCGGGATAGTGTGGAAATACACTTCTTCAGCACTCACGGACATGAAGCGACGGAACATTCAGATCACGGCTCCTTTATCCGTGTAGAGAATGCCAACGCTTTGTCTGCTGAGTTCGAACCGCTGAAACTGGCTGAAACCGGCATCCCTCGTTTTGCCAAAGCTGAGGAGAAGCCGTGGGGTGTATGTGAACTGGAGCTTGTCGACCCTGACAACAACCTCCTCCGGATGGGGCACATTACCCCAGAGACCTGATTTCCTTAATGTCGCCCTGGGACGCAAGCCGGAGACTACCATGCCCATGACACTTCCTCGCAGCCTGCCAGCCTATTCTGTGTTGTCGGAAGAGGGTGTCATGGTCATGGATCAATGCTCGGAAGATCTCCGTCCAGCACGGCCTTAGCAAACTTCACGGCGCTTCCAATCCCTTGGGCAATCACGATAC
>NZ_JBXWNG010000026.1:0-19705 GCF_059610245.1 Ruegeria sp. YTSA075
GACCAAACGCGCAGTCCAGGCCTGTTGATAGAAAACCAATAAACAAAGCAAAGCCCCGGTTCTCCGGGGCTTTTTTTATCCAGTCAGGGCTCTCACAGTACCGTTTGGGTGAATACAAATAGCGGTGGTTTCGTTGTCGATTTCAGTAAGAACGGAGCGGATTTCCGCTTTGCTCGCGTAACAGAAAGCCGTCGACAACGCATCAGCAATCGTCGCGTTCGACGACTGTACGCTGACCGTGGACCATTGCGGCGCGCGTGTGCCGCTTGGGTCTAGAATATGCGGAGCACCCGAGCGCGTCTGTGCCACCGACGGGCTGGAGGTTGCAACAGCGCGATCCCGCAGTCGGATTGTTTCAACCAAACCATGCAGCGGGTCGGAGACGCCCAGGTTCCAGATGCGGCCTCCGGCGTGGAACTCTCCGACATTGACCAGCACATTCGTCCACCCGGACTGACGCAGCACGCGCGCGACAAGGTCTGTAGCGTATCCTTGAGCTATTCCATTGAAAGTCAGAGATTGGCCCCGATCCAACTGAATTCGAGACCCGGTAACACTCACCCGATCCCAACCAACGAGTCGCTTTGCTGCTTTGATCTCTTGGGAGGTGCTGGCCACCCAAAGCGGCTGGACCGTCGGATCAAACAGTCCTCCGGTCAGTTTGTATGCGGTATCGCTGACCGCGAGTAGAGATAGAAAATCTGCAGCAGGATCGCTCAGATACCCCATGCGATTCAGCTGTGACAAGGTTGAGTCCGGACGGTAGAGGCTAAAGAGCGCCTCACACCGTTCTAGCGTGGACTGCACCTGCAAAATCGCGTCCTGTGCTGCGTCAGGATCACCTTCGAGGGTTAGGCGGACCTCGGCCCCCAAGGCATAGCCTTGCCATTGGAAAGGACGCGCCTGTGCAGGTGTCGCAAGGGCGGCAGCGGAAATGGCGAGAAAGCGCCGTCGGTTCATCATCGCGCAGCCACCCCTTGGCCCCGGCGCCGCGCTGCGATGATCAGCGGCACGCAGCGGCTTTGGTCATCGTGAATGGCGACACAGTCAAGACATTGAAAGCATTCATCATACTGGATTTCGCCGGTTTTCCGGATCGCGCCGTATTTGCATTTGACCTTGCAGAGCTGACAGGGTGAACCGCATTCGGCGCGGCGTTCGATCCAATTGCGACCGCGCAGCAATCCTCCGATCGCCATAAAGGCCCCCAGGGGGCAAACGTAGCGACAAAACCCCTTGAACAACACCATGCTCAGCACCAGCCAGAATATCGCGTAGGCCGCATAATACCACTCGCGGACAAAGTAGGTTGTAATCGCGGTTTTGAAAGGTTCGACCTCGGCTGCTTTGTCAATCTGATCCGGGGCGATGAAGACGACCGATATCAACGTCAGAAGAATGGCATATTTCAGCCATTTCAACCGATTGTCCCATTTTGGCGAGGGTTCGATCTGTGGGATACGCAGTGCTTTACCCAGGTGATGGGCAAATTCCTGCAACGCCCCGAACGGGCACAGCCAGCCGCAAAATAGCCCCCTGCCCCACGCCACGAGGCCAGCCAGTGCCACCGCCCAAACCAAAAGCGAGAAGGGATCGTAGAGCAGAAACGCAAAGCTTCCGCCTTCCAAGGCCGTGCGCAGAGACCCCAGAACCGTAACGATTGACAGCTGACCCTGTCCCCACCAGCCGATGAAGCCTGTGACAATGGCAAGAACCCCAAGACGCAACGGGGTAAACAGCGGTCGAGCCGCAAACGCGTTCATCCGCAGGCCCAAAACACCGACGAACCCGGTCAGGAAAACCCCCAATACGATCATATCAGCCTGGCGGTTCCGCAGCGCTTCCAGCCAGGGCGGCGCTGGTTTGACCTGTACTGGCCTGTCAAAAAACCGTTCGGGCGTGCTGTGAGGTACCTCTAGTGTCACCGAGCCCGTTTCGGGTTGAAACATACCGTGTTCACGCACCGCCAGAACCTTAAGCACCCACTCACTTGCAGGATCAAATCCCAACCTGCGATCCGTCCGCAAGATCATGGCGACTCCGTCCGGCATGTTATCTGACAGCTCAACCAGAAGGTCTGCATCACGCAACGCGACCGGAAGCCCACCCTGTTCGGCCGCGATCCAGTCCGGTGCGGTGTTGCGTACAAAATCATCGCTGACCAGTCCGTGGCGGGCAGTTTCGATCAGAAGGATGGGTTCGTCATTGTCTGAGATTTCCATAAAGTTCTGCAGCTCTTCAAAACTGTCTTCAGACAATGCCGCACGGGCGATGGATTTGGGGCCCAGATCCACAATCCAGAGATCAAGATAGGGGTCTTCAGGATAGTCCTGCGCCTCGGGGTCGTCATCTTCCCACAAGGTGCCTTCGAACAGAGTGTCGATTTCGGCATTGGTAACTACTTTGTGCGTCGCGATGCCCTGATCAACTAAATCCTGCCAGGTCAAATTCTCTTCGTAATCGGGATTCGGAAATGCCGGCGGCGATGTTGCCAACCCCTTCATTTTCTCGCGCGCGACGGCCAAAGCGGCCCCCATAACTGACTCATGCGCGATCCGAACGCTGGCTGTCGCTTTTGTGACCCCGTCCAAATACACAAGAGACGACCCGGAGGCACCATCTCCATACGGCGTGCCAACCACGATGGAATCCGATATCGAAAGCCCACCATATTGTTCGAAAAACTTGTGGAACGGCGCCTCTCCGAGACCGGATACAAAGATCGGCTCGTTGTGTTCAATAAGTTGAACGTCCAGGAATCGCCCCTCGAAATCCAGAACAACAAGCAAATTTATGGGTGCTCCGGAAAAGCCGGGCAATGGTGCTAGAGGCTCGGATTCAAACACATATCCCACCTCTGCACCACCCGAGTTCAGCAAACTGTAAACACCATCTTCATTCAAAGCTTCGCCCAGCGACATCGGTGCCCGTACGTAGGGTTCGATCTGTTCACGCGGCAAAGGCTCGGCCATGGCCGCAACGCTGCCAAGCAGTAACACCAACATAAATTGAAACACGCGCATGTGCGGCAGAGTAACTTTCCACCCTTTGGCAGGACATTCGACAAAAGTCTTAAGCAATGTATCTACGACCCTAAGACTGTTGACGCGAATTCCCGGACCACAGAAACTATTGCCAATTCCTACGACCAAAGCATCATTTTCCACGGATGGCTCGAACTGTAGGTTTTGAAGAAACCAGTTGATCATGGGAGGAACGATCATGACTTGGAGCACACCGAAGCTGAAAGAAGTGAACTGCGGAATGGAGATCAACATGTACTCTCCGTCCGAGGATGAAGGCCGCGAGCACGAGCGCGACCTGTTTTAATCACTTGAACTCAGCGGGGGCCCAAAGTGCATTTTCTGGTTCTTGGGGCTTCCGCAGGCGGTGGACTGCCACAATGGAATTGTGGTTGCCGGAATTGCGAGGATGCTCGTAAAGGGCTTATACCGCCTTCCGGTCAATCTTCTTTGGCGGTATCGCCGGACGGTGTGAATTGGAGCATTCTCAATGCCTCGCCGGATATTCGGCAGCAGATGTTCGACAATCCCCAAATGCACCCCCGGTCTTTGCGCGATACACCGGTTCTCTCGGTTCTGCTGACCAACGGAGATATCGACCATATTGCAGGTTTGCTCAGTCTGCGTGAACAAACCCCTTTTACCCTGTTTGCAACAGGCGACATTCTGGATGTGCTTTCAATCAACCGGATCTTCGATGCGGTGAACCGGGCGAAAGTAGATCGCAGACGAATTTCTCTGGACCAAGATTTTGATCTTCAGGATGGGCTTCAGGCAAGATTGTTTGCAGTCCCCGGCAAAGTGCCTTTGTTCATGGAAGACGGCACAGTGCAGACCGACCTGATCGGAGAACAAACAGTCGGCGTACGACTTAGCGCAAGCGACAAGGTCGCCTATTACATCCCCGGATGTGCGCAGGTGACACCGGACCTTCTGTCTCAGATCGCAGATGGGGATCAGCTGTTCTTTGATGGCACACTTTGGGATGATGACGAAATGATCCGAACGGGAACCGGCATCAAAACCGGGCAACGCATGGGCCATATATCTGTCAGCGGGCCCAATGGTTCAATCGCTCAGCTAGAAGGCATCCGGGCAGCCAAGACATTCATACATATCAACAACACCAACCCGATGCTGCAGCCCAACGGGCCAGAGCGAGCTTTTGTCGAGAACGCGGGCTGGTCCATCGCTTACGACGGGCAGGAGATCACCATATGAGCCGTGAAACGCTGGAAGCCCGCCTGCGCCAGATCGGCGCTGAGCGCTACCATGATAAGCACCCGTTTCATCATCGGCTTCATAGCGGGCAGTGTACACCTGATCAGGTGCGTGCCTGGGTGATAAATCGATGGGCCTATCAGTCAGCCATTCCGATGAAAGACGCAGCTTTTATCTCACGCTGTACAGATCCCGATATCCGACGCGAGTGGCGTACCCGGATCGAAGACCACGACGGTGGCGTTGACCAGGGTGGCGGCATCCGAAGATGGCTCAAGCTGGCCGAGGCAGTGGGATTGGACCCTGACTATGTTGCGTCCGGCCAAGGCATCCTTCCAGCGACCCAGTTCGCCGTGGATGCCTATGTGCATTATGTCCGGGAAAAACCGCTTCTTCAGGCCGTTGCGTCCTCACTGACGGAATTGTTTGCACCAAAAATCCACGAGCAACGGATTGAAGGACTTCTGGAACATTACGACTTCGCGAATTCAGATAGCCTGTCCTATTTCCAGAAGCGCCTGACCCAGGCGCCCAAAGATGTGGCGTTTGGCCTGAATTGGGTGCTCGATCATGCCGACACGTCTGAAAAAGAAGATATGGCCTGTGAGGCTCTGGTTTTCAAAACCAATGTCCTTTGGGCTCAGCTCGATGCGCTTTGGGGGGCCTATGTCGAACCCGGCTTGATCCCTCCCGGAGCGTGGACACCCGGGGAAGGTCTGGCATGACACTCGAACTGCTCCCCAAAGATCGCCCTTATCTGCCACGCGGTGTACGAATTCAACGCGACAACGTTCGCAATCGCACGGTGCTGATGGCCCCGGAAAAAGTGATCGAACTGGATGAGATCGGTGTCGCGATCCTTACAAGAATCGATGGCGACACCCGTTTCGATCAGATCATTGCCGATCTGGCTGAAACCTATAACGCACCGATCGATAAAATCGCACAGGATGTTCAGCAATTTCTGCAGGCCCTTCGCAGCCGATTGTACCTGATGGTGCGGATATGAGTGTGCAACCACCCGTCGCACTTTTGGCAGAGTTGACCCATCGTTGCCCGCTCAGCTGCCCTTATTGCAGCAATCCGATCGAGCTGGAGCGCAAAGAAACCGAGCTGGACACCGACGCGTGGAAAGACGTGTTCCAACAGGCCTACGACATGGGCGTGTTACAGCTGCATTTGTCCGGCGGCGAACCCGCATCACGCCGCGATCTGGAAGAGTTGACCGAGGCCGCCGCAGCCACCGGGCTCTATACCAATCTGATCACGTCGGGCATAGGTTTGACGCCAAAGCGATTGGATCGCCTTGAGGCGGCTGGACTGGATCACATCCAGCTGTCGCTGCAAGGCACCAACGCGGCTTTGGCCGATCGGATTGGTGGGTATCGCGGAGGTTTTGATCGCAAGATGATCTTCGCCAAAGAGGTCAGCGCGCGGGGCATTCCGCTGACATTGAATGCCGTTATGCACCGTCAAAACCTGGACGATCTGGATCGTACAATTGAAATGGCCGTGGAACTTGGAGCGCGCCGACTAGAAGTGGCTTGCGTTCAGTTTCACGGTTGGGCTTTGGAAAATCGATCCGCCTTGCTGCCAACCCGCGAGCAAACCCAAATGGTAAAGAATACCGTTGCCGATGCCGCCCAGCGTCTTAAGGGTGTTCTTGCCTTCGATTTTGTACCGCCTGACTATTATTCGGACTATCCCAAAGCCTGTATGGGCGGCTGGGGTTCAACAGGCCTGAACGTTACGCCCAATGGCACCGTCTTGCCTTGCCACGCGGCCCAGACAATCAAACATATCCACTTTGATACTGTCCGAGACAAAAGCCTTAAGGAAATCTGGTACCAAGGCGAGTCTTTTAACATATACCGCGGAACCGATTGGCTACCCGAGCCCTGTCAGAGTTGCGACCGCAAAGAAGTGGATTTTGGTGGCTGCCGGTGTCAAGCGCTCGCGCTGTCCGGTGATGCCGCCGCGACTGATCCGGTTTGCCAGAAATCACCAATGCATGCTCAAATCGCGACGGTACTGGATCAACTTCCCAACTCTATGAACACCACGTTAGTTTATCGCAAAATCTAAGCCCAACTCTGCTAGCATCAAAGCTATTAACAAGATGCTGAACAGCTTTGGTTAGACCCGCCTGCGCGATCTCATCAGCCTTCAAAGAAAACTGCGACAGAACCCACTCGAAGTGCTGCAACGCAGCGTTCTTCTCTATCATATTTGATCCTTTTGCATGTTCTTTCTGCTCACTCTGACGCGACAGCCTGTTAACAGACCATGGACACATCTCTTTTCCGTTGCGCGTCCCGGATGAGCGCCGCAACCCGATAGAAACCGTGAGCCATTTTTGTGTAAGGCGTCAGGAGGAAGAAGGTCAGGACCGATCCGAGGTGGATGGTCAGCAGTGCGGGCATCAGAGGCGTTGAACCGAGGGCATAAAGAACCAGCCCGCTGAGCCCCACAAACCCGAGCAACAGGATCAAGCCGATATCCCCTCCCCAGGCCGACGGATCGCCGAGGTCTCGGTCTGACTTTTGCTTGAGCAGCGCCATCGCACCGCACCCCACCGTCAGCAGCAGCCCCCCGGAAATCCCGAACAGTTTCGGCAATGACCAGAATCCGTAAGGCGCGAGCATTCCGAAGCCATAGTGCATGATCGTCGCCACCGAGGTCGACGCAAAGCACAGCAGGAAGCCATACATGATGGCGTGGTGGATGTGGCGTCGGCGCTGACTGAAACGGTCTTCGTCCTCGAAGTTACAACCCTCGCCATGTCCTGCAGCCAGTTCCTGCATCTTGCCCGCGCGTTTGAGCGCAGCCATCAGATCAGACATCTGGATCGGTTTGCCGCCAACCTCGGTCCAGTAACGCCTCAGGCTGAAGGCGATACTGAACAAAGGCAGCAGGAATGCAGGCGCAAAGATCGCGACCATCGCGTTATGCGACAGGACGGCATAAAACCCTTCGCTTCCGCTGGAGCCGATGGCGCGGGTCGCCCAGAACAACAAGGCAAATCCGACCACAAGCGCCAGAGCGATGGCCCCGCCATGGGTGTGGAACCGGCGTGCCAGCGGCTGCGGCCAGGCGAATCTCTCCCAACTGTCGCGCCGCACTTCGGCCAGCGCCTTGGGCAGGTTCAGGTCAAACGCGTGCGGGGCGGTGTACTGACAGGCGTAATAACAGCCTCGGCAGTTGTGGCACAGGTTGGCCAATTGCGTGATGTCCCCATCCGAGAACGCGCGTTCCGCATGAAGCGACGGGAAGACCGAGCAATAGCCCTCGCAATAGCGGCAGGCGTTGCAGATCTCGGCCTGACGGCGGGCTTCCTGAATAAGATCAGTTTGCATAAGCGGCGGCCTCTCGTCCTGCGATGCGTCCAAAGACAGTTCCGATGGTCATGCCAAAGCCCGCCAGATAGCCTTGCCCAAGGATCGACCCGGCCATCGTTTCCCCGGCCGCCCAAAGGTTTTTGATCTTACCGCTGGGCGTCGAACACTGGGCCGTCTCGTCAACCTTCAACCCAAGATAGGTAAAGGTCACGCCGGTCCGCAGCGAGTAGCCGTAAAACGGCGGTTCGGTGATCGGGCGCGCCCAGTTGGTCTTGGGCGGGATCAGCCCCGAGGTCGCCACCCCGTCCAGTTCGGTCGGATGAAACCCGCTGGTGTCACCGCAGGCGGCGTTGAATGCGCTGACGGTTGCTTTCAGTTTGTCCGCAGGCAGGTCCATCATCCCGGCCAATTCGTCCAACGTGTTCGCCTTTAGCGGAGGGAACACGGACGGCATGAACAGATTCAGCGACTTGGCGTCGATGATGGCATAACCCACCTGATCCGGCTGCGCCGCCACCAGACGCCCCCAGATCGCATAGCGCTTGGGCCAGACATCCTCGCCCTCGTCATAGAACCGCTGGGCGTCCTTGTTCACGACGATGGAGAACGGCACGCAGTCCAGACGGGTGACGATGCCGCCGTCAAATTTGGGGGCACGCCCGTCGATGGCCACGGCGTGGCATTGGGTCGGGTCACCGACGCTTTCTACTCCTAGGTCCAGCAGATCAGACAGGACCACGCCTCGGTTGTACGGCGTTCCCCGGATCAGAAAGTTCTTCGCAGGCTCACCCCAGGCGCGGGTGAGCCAATCTGTGTCGGCCTGAAAGCCGCCGGAGGCAACGATGACCGCTTCGGGCGTGATCCGATGAGATTGGCCTTCATAGGTGTAATCGACCCACTCGATCCGATCACCATTCAGTTCCAAATGCGTGACGGCGGCCTCATACAGCACATCAACACCCAGCCCCGCCGCCGTCCGGTAATAGGCATTCACCAGAGATTTGCCGCCCCCCATGAAAAACGCATTGGTCCGTGCCAATGACAGCGTACCGGAGAGCGACGGCTGAAACCGAACCCCGTGTTCTTGCATCCACGGCAGGCATTCTTCCGACGTCCGGATTGCGAGGCGGGCAAGATGTTCGTCGGTTTTACCACCGGTGACTTTCAGCAGATCCGAGAGGTATTCGTCTTCGCTATACGCCTCGACGAGCGGGCCCAACGGGCCCGAATGCATACACCGAAAATTGCGCGTATGGCGGGAGTTTCCGCCGCGATAAGGTTTTGGCGCCGCTTCAAGGATCAAAACGCGCGCGCCGGCCTCAGCGGCAGTCATCGCAGCGCAGAGAGCCGCATTGCCGCCACCGATCACAGCGATATCGTAAGCTTCCTTTGGGGTGGCCATATCCTGTCTACCTACTGGCTTTCGTCGATTGAGCGGTCGCGATCCTGCAACGCTCGGATTCGCATGCGTTGTGCCGCGTGGATATGTGCGCGCATCTCAGTCTCCGCCGCTGCGCCATCACGGGCTTTCAGGGCGGCCATGATGCGGCGATGTTCAGCCACCGCGGCCTCGGCCCTGTCCCCATCCAGCAATTGCGACGGGCCCAGGATCAACAGTGCCTTTTGCAGAGACAATATGGACTTAGCCAGAAACCGGTTCTTGGCCGCATCCAGAAGCGTCGCATGGAAAATCCGGTTGATCCGCGCGGCCTCCGGGCCGGTGCCCGCCTCGGCCAACCTGTCGTTCAGCACATCCAGCTCCTCCAGCTCGACATCCGACGCCGCACGGGCTGCAAGACGGGCCGCAGTGCCCTCGAGCACAGCGCGCATCTCATAGAGCTCCATCACCTCGGCGTAGTCCAGGCTGCGCACCGTTGCGCCCTGTCGGGGAATATGCGTGACCAACCCATCCGCTTCCAGCTGTCGGATCGCTTCGCGCACAGGCGTGCGGCTGACACCCAGCCTCTCGGACAACTCAATCTCACGCAGCCGTTCACCAGGCAGCAGGCTGCCTTCGCGGATTTCCTCCAGCAGGCGCTGATACGCGGAATTGCCTTGCGGGCCGGGCTGCAACGGGTCGTCCTGAAAGGTCATAGCGCGCTCACTTGTATTCTTGCGTCCATCTGTATACATTTGGATACATATTTAGTCAACCGCACCGGAATCGGCACTTTGTCCACCCAGATCAACGCACCCTCTGCAGCGAAACAAAAAGCTGTAACCTTTGCGCTTGCGGTGCTGGGGACCGGGGTATTCTGGGCTTTGAACTTGCCACTGCCCTTTTTGTTTGGCCCGATGTGCGCCTGTCTGGTGGCGGCGCTGGCCCATGCGCCGATGCAGGGGTTCGGGCAGGTCTCGGTCGCGGCGCGCACCATTTTGGGCGTGGCGGTGGGGGCGTCAATCACACCGGCCCTATTTGCCGAATTGCCGAAAATGGCCGCGTCGATTGCACTGATCCCGTTCTTCATCCTGTTGATCGCGCTTGTCGGCGTGCCATTCTTCCGCAAGGTCTGGGGCTTCGATACAACAACCGCATTCTACGCGGCCATGCCCGGCGGGTTGCAGGACATGATCATCTTCGGGACCGAAGCCGGGGCAAACCCGCGCACCCTGTCCCTGATCCATGGCACGCGCGTGCTGATCATCGTGACGTTAGCTCCGCTATTCCTGACCGTGTTCTATGACGCACAGCTAACCAACCCAATCGGAGAGCCCGCGCGCGACATCCCGCTAGGTGAATTGGCCTTGATGGTGCTGGCGGCATTTGTCGGCTGGAAAGGCGGCGAGCGCATTGGCCTATTCGGTGCGTCCATTCTGGGACCGATGATACTGACGGCTGCTTTGTCCCTCGGAGACTTCATCCATACCCGCCCCCCGCGCGAGGCCATCCTGGTGGCGCAGTTCTTCATCGGTTGCGGGATTGGGGTGAAATTTGTCGGTGTTACTTGGGTGGAATTGCGCAAGGTCGTTGCCGCAGGCTGCGCCTACGTGGTTGTTCTGGCCGTGCTGGCGGCGGCGTTCACTGCCGTTGTCACCACATTAGGACTTGGAAAACCGGTCGAGGCATTTCTGGCCTTCGCCCCCGGCGGGCAGGCAGAGATGACGGTGCTGGCCATCGTTTCAGGCGCGGATCTGGGCTTTGTGATCACGCATCATCTGACAAGGATCGTATTGGTGATCATCGGTGCGCCGATCGCCGCCAACCTTATTCTGCGGTGGTCCAAACCTCGGGGTTGATCATGTGGATCGGAACACTTTGGGCATAAGCGTTCACCTGATCGAAGATGTCGGCAAATTGCAGATCGAACTCATCCTCGGTCACAAAGCCGATATGCGGCGTCGCGATCAGGTTGGGATGCGCCAGCAACGGATCGGTCGGGTCTGTCAGCGGCTCGGTGTCGAACACATCAATTGCGGCTTTGCCGGGGCGACCGGCGTTGAGCGCCTCTAGCAAAGCGCCCGGAGCAATCAGCCCGGCCCGTGAGGTGTTCACGAACAGCGCCCCAGGCTGCATCTGTGCAAAATCTGATGCGGTGATGATCCCACGCGTGTCCGGTTTCAGGCGTACATGGACCGAGACGATATCGCTTTCGGCAAAGAACGCCGCGCGGTTCGACGCGACCGTAGCGCCATCTGCGTGTGCGCGCGTCCGACCATCCTCGGATGACCACCAGACCACATTCATCCCGAACGCCCCGGCGTACCCCGCAACCGCGCGTGCGATACGCCCGTAGCCATAAAGCCCGAGCTGACGACCACGTAGGGTCTTGCCCACGCCGGCCTGCCAATGCCCTGCCTTGGCCGAGGCTATCTGCGCAGGCAAATCCCGCATCCCCGCCATGATCAGCGCCCAAGTGAGTTCGGCCGCGGCATAAGACGGCGTGCCGCCATGCATGTTCGAACACAGCAAAACACCTTGATCTGTGCAGGCTGGAACATCGACATGAGGATAGACGCTGCGTTGGCTGATCAGCCGCAAGTTCGGCAGCTTTTCCAGCAAGGCACGAGTGACTTTGGTACGCTCGCGGAACAGCACCAGCACCTGAGCCTCCTGCAAACGCACGGCCAAGGCGTCCGTATCTTCGACATGATCCGTCCAAACGGTCACATCATGACCGGAGAGCTTCTCAAAACACGGCAAGCCGCGCAGCGTGTCGAACCAGTCATCAAGAATGTGTATTTTCATCGGCTTTCAATACTCTGCCCGGTGGTCAGTTTTCTTGGCGTCGGCACAAAGTGCTGCACGTCGAGGGCAGCCAGCGCGTTTCGGACACGTTCGCTCTGGTCCAGCAAATGGTTGAATTGCTCGTCGCACCCCGCGATTGGCGTTGGGTAGGCGGCCATATCCCGCCGCAACGCCGCTTGTGCCAACCTAAGTTCCTGACGCGCGATTTCGAGGCATTCCGAAAAGTTGTCCATCGTGACCTCCTTTAATGTATACTATAGTATACTATTTTAAGATTACCCGATCAACTCCCCTTCCACACCGATTGCGGCACATAAACATGCCCGTCCGCCAGCTTGCGCGCAGTCCGCACAAGGCCCGCAGAATTCACGGTGAACCCGTGGTCGGTGGTGAAGTCCACCAACACGTCGATCTTGCCCGATGCGTGCTCCAGCACGACCTCAGCCGGGCTTGTCGTCGGGCGATCCAGCAAACCGTCCGCGATCGTACCGGGCGTCAAAGCGCAGGACGCCATGCACTGCGCACCGGTGACCGCCATGGTCGGATGGGTGTTCCACGGCATGAAATACCGCACCGCAAGCGTTCCGCCCTCTCTGGCAGGCGCGACAAGGCCGAATTTGGGGGTCACCGACTTCGACACATCCCCCATCCCCATCCGTTCCCCTGCTTCGATCCGAACGGCCTCCATCCGGTCAAAAAAGGCGCGGTTAGCGTCCAGATCTTCGGCACTTTCATAGCCCGTCAACCCGAAATCGGCGGCTCGGGCAATAGCCATTGGCATGGCGACGTCCATGCAGGTCAGTTCGATCCCCTGAACCGTATCGCGCAGGTTGCCCGTGGGCAGGAAAGCGTCCGTGGCTGATCCGACGACGCCCATGAAACTCAGCTGCACCGGAGCAGACTGGCCCGGAACTCCGGCAATGCCCGTATCACCCTCGTAAGTCAGCTTTCCCCCCAGTGTCTGAACCCGGGACACAACGCGGGCCCCGGTGTTAACCGCCCGGATACGGATTTCGGTTTCATCACCCTTGGGTTCGAACAGTCCCATTTCGATGGCAGCGGGGGCGACACCAGACAGGATGTTGCCACACGTGGGTTTGAAATCGACCAGTTTTTCTTCGACCGCAACCTGCGCGAAGAAATAATCGATATCGGCCCAGTCATCCTCGCTGACCGACAGCATCGCAACCTTGGTGGTCACCGCTGCACCGCCACCGATGCCATCGATGTTCAGCGATTGCCCGGCTCCGATTGTGGCGATCAGCACTTTGGCCAGAGTGTCCAGATCCTCGGGCAGATCAGAGCGGCGGAAATACGGACCCTTCGAGGTGCCGCCGCGCATAAAGATATATGGGATTGCGGTTTGGGTCATCGGGTGTCCCCCTGCCAACGTGGTGTGGTGTTACTTCTGCCCGGCCTGTTGCTCAGGCCGGGCAGCATCAACGGACTGCTCATTTCAGCGGCCACGGCAGGCTGACCATGTCCTGCAACAGACCCGGTGGGAAATCCCGGTTCAGCGCGCCCGCCATCAGACACATGAAGCCGATACCGCAGGCGGTCAGGATCAGCGCCATCTGCCAGCTGGCCCCGGCCCGGATGCGGAAGAACGCGATCAGGAAGCCCAGCAATGCAAGGATGAATCCAACCACCCATGTCGCCGCGATCAGACCTGCGAACCACGCCAGCGTGGACCACAATCCATGGGGTGCACTGGCGTCCTCACCGGCGATTTCCTTATCGGCGAAAATCGCATCACCCTCGGGCCGTCGCATCATCTGGATCAGAAGGATCACGCAGCAAACCAGCGAGACGCTGCCGATCACCAGAGGGATGATCTTGTCGGTCATATTGTAGTCGGGGATCATATTGGCGTTGACCAGCGCGACGATCAGATAAGCCATTATCACCAACAGGAAGATTAGCGGCGCGCGCTTCGTACCGGCCTGCACGTCACCTTCGGCCATGATCATCTTGGCCTGCCGGATGCCCAGAATGACCGAAACAACGGTGACCACGATCAGCACGATGACAATGGGGCTGAATACATATTCCATCCCTTCACCAAAGCTTTTACGGAAGCGGAATGATGCAATCTGGAAGGCCTGATTTGTGAATTTCTCAACCGGATTCGATAGAACGAAACCGATCAGGAAGGCCGGGCGCGACCAGTCGAAACGGCGCAGAAAGATGCCGATCAAACCGATCACAAACAGGGCCAGCAGGTCTTCGAAATTCTGACCGGATTGGAAGGCCGCAAAGCTGATCAACATGAACAGGAATGGGGCGAGATAAGTAAAGCGGATCGTAGTCAGCTTGGCGATCCCGCCCGAGGCCGCGATGCACAGGATGGTGCCCACCACATTGGCCAGCGCCAACAGCCAGACGATAGAATATGTAATGTCGAGATTGTCCTGAAGCATGCTCGGACCGACTTCGATATCACCCGATCCCAACAGAGCAACCGCACCGATGAAGATCGCCATTGAGCCGGAACCGGGGATGCCGAACAGAAGTGTCGGCACCAGACCGCCACCTTCCTTGGCGTTGTTCGAGCTTTCCGGGCCGATGACCCCGCGCACTTCACCTTTGCCGAAATTGCTTTTGTCTTTTGTGGATTGCACCGAATGGCCGTAAGCGATCCAGTCAACAACCGAGCCGCCAAGGCCTGGAATGACGCCAACGATCACGCCAATGATCGAGCAGCGAACCGAGAGCCAGATGTTCGCAAACCAGTCTTTGACGCCATCCAGCCATCCAGCGCCCAACGAGGCGCCTTTGGCAATCGAGCGATCCTGCCGCAGCAGCGAAACGATCTCGGGTACGGCAAAGATTCCCAGACCGACAATGACGAGTTTCAGGCCATCGGTCAGATAAGGAATGTCATATGTCGCCATTCGCAGCGAGCCACCCGCATCGGCCTCACCAATCGTACCGACCATCAGTCCTAATCCAGCGGCGGCAACCCCTTTTAACGGTATGCGACCTGCCAGAATGGCAACCATCGACAAGCCGAGAATAGTGATCATCAGCATCTCAGGCAGACCGAAGGCCAGCACTATCGGACGCGCGACTAGGATGAACATGGTCAAGAAGGTCGCGCCAACGAGACCACCGAATAAGGATGAAGCAAAGGCAGCAGACAACGCCCGCGCGGCCTCTCCTTTTTTTGCCATCGGGAAGCCGTCAAGCACGGTCGCCTGCGAAGCCGAACTGCCTGGTATCCCCATCAGAACCGATGCAAATGTGTCTGAGGTCGGAACGACGGCAACCATCCCGATCATCAGCGCCAGACCCAGGATCGGGTCCATGCCAAACATGAATGGCAGCAAAAGAGACAGACCAGCAATGCCGCCGAGCCCCGGGAAAACTCCAACGGCCAGCCCCATGACAACGCCGAGCACAAGATAGCCCAGAACGATAGGTTGCAGGATCAGAGCCCACGCATCACCAAGCGCAGGAAGAGCTGTGGCGAAAGCCTCCATTGCGGCCGCCTTTCATTCAAATTTATAGAATTCAGATGGCGCGGCCCTCGTGTGAGAGGGCACGCGCCGTGACCGGCCAGCTTAGTTCAGCTCGACGCCGTAGGAGTCTTTAAGCCAGTTCAGGACATACTGCTTGGCGTTGTCATCCACGCTCGTTGCAGTTTGAAGCGCTGTCTTAGAGCCGTCGCCCACGAAAACAGGGTATTTGCCTACACGCTTGGAGGAGATGTCCGCAAAGTCGCCACGCTCGGTCACTGCCTGGAAGGCTGCAGTGTAAGCATCGACCACCTCTTGCGGCGTGTCCCCTGGCAAGAAGGCCAATTTCTGAACTGGGAAGCCCGCGACGAAGAAGGCTTTCCATGCGTCCCATGCCTCACCGCTGGTTTCGCAGCCATCGGTGGCCTCACAGACCTCTTTGAAGGTCGGAATGTCGGGGAAAGTCGGATCGCGCACGATATTGCCATCGGCATCCAGCGCACCCCATGTCATCATCGGCACGGCCTTACCAGCCTCGACAAGCGGGGCAGACCCGCCCAGATAGCCAGAGGAGGTTTGATAGTCGATATTGGCCTCGCCGCGTTCAAACATCAGGCGCCCGTCTCCACGACCTTTGATGCCGAAGACGGGCTCAACATTCATGCCCAACATCTGCCATGCCAGCAGTGGAACGAGGTCCAGACGGGTCGCTCCCTGCGAGCCGTAGATGAAACTGGTGTCCTTCAGAGCGTTCGCGGACCCGTCGAACTTGGCACCGTCCTCGGCATTAAGATAGGCTACACCACCAGTGCCCGATGCCATGACCGGAATCCAGTCGTTATATTCGTAACGCACGCGCGGGTCGCTCAGAAGATAGGGAAACTGGGTTGAGCCGGATGTTCCAAACAACAAGGTGCCGTCATCGTGGCTTTGCTCCTGAAACCAGTTCGCGCCTTTGGTGGACCCTGCGCCGGGCATGAATTTGACCACTACAGTGGGCTGACCCGGCAGCGCCTCGGACAGAAGCGGTGCAAAGAAATTGGCCCACTTGGCGGAACCACCCGTTTCCGAGAACGGAATGACCCATTCGATGGTCTTGCCCGAAAAATCAACCTCGGCGGCGACAGGTGCTGCGATTCCGGCGGCGGCGATCAGCCCCACGACGGCGCGGCGGGTAAATTTGGAAATGGCCATTGGTTCCTCCCTGTTGACCAGACAACCACGTCGGCGTCTTCTGTGCCACCGTGATCGCAAATAGAATTGTGGGGTTGATTCCCCCTCCCATCTGACAATCATGGAGCGCCAACCTTGCACGAAACTTGCAGGAGCCCGAATGCGGATCGTCATCGTCGAGGATAATGAGACCCTCGCAAACGCTATTGCCTACCGCTTGCGCGATCGTGGTCATGCCGCAGATGTGCTAACGGATGGCGATGCGGCCGAGCTGTATCTGGAGCAGGAAGGGGCGGACCTGATCGTTCTGGATATCAACTTACCGGGCCGGTCAGGGTTGGAAATCCTGCGTTCGCTTCGCAATCGGGGAGACAGCGTCCCCGTCATTTTGCTGACCGCGCGCACCGAAACCAGTGACCGGGTTTCGGGTCTGGATATGGGCGCTGACGACTATCTGGTCAAACCATTCGAGATGGACGAGCTTGAGGCCCGCATCCGTGCCCTGTCGCGCCGCAAACAACTGGACTACGGCGCGCGCGAGATCATCGGAGACCTCGAGTTTGACCGCACCGCACGGCAGGTCAGCGCAAAAGGCCAAGTTTTGGACGTGCCACGCCGGGAAATGGCTGTGCTTGAATGTCTGCTGGAACGACGCGGCAGGATCGTCCCCAAAAGCCAGCTGACCGACTATGTTTATGGCGTGGGCGCGGATGTCGAGGACTCAGCCGTTGAACCGCATGTATCGCGGTTGCGCAAACGCCTTCGGAACCTTGGCATTCAGATCAAAACGGCGCGTGGTCTTGGATACCTGCTTGAGGTGCAGAAGTGACCAGGCATGGCTCGCTCAGGCTTAGGTTGTTCGTTTTGATCCTGACGCCTTTGGTTCTACTCGCAATCCTACTTGGCTACTGGCGCTTCACTGTTGCGCAGAAAACGGCGCAGGAACTTTTCGACGACAGCCTGTTATCCGCCGGCCTGGCAATCTCGCGCGATGTGGCGGTGTCAGAAGGTGATGCCTTGTCACCGACCACGCGCAGCCTAATCCGCGATGCATCGGGTGGAGAGATTTTCTATCACGTGACCGGACCCGGCGGCATCTACGTGACCGGGTATGCATACCCTCCGGCCTCAGCAAACCCGTCAGAGCAGGACGTTTACCAACCGCAGTTCTTCGAGGCTGTATATCGAGACGAACCAGTGCGTGTGCTTAAAATGACCGAACGGGTCACGCTGGGCAATCTGGTCGGGGATGCGACGGTCACGGCATGGCAACGCATCGCGGATCGCAACGCCTTTGCCAACGAATTGTCGATCCGTGCAGCGATCCTGATGAGCATCCTGATGGCCACTCTTGCCTTTGTCGTCTGGTTCGGCGTTGCGCGCGGCCTGCGGCCGTTGCTGGATTTACAGGACGCGATTGACCTGCGCTCGCCCGACGACCTCAGCCAGATCAAACGCCCGGTCCCGGTCGAAGTCCATGGCATTGTTCGAACGCTGAACCGTCTGTTTGGGCAAGTCGAACACAGCATCAACGCCCATCAAGTGTTTATCTCAGAAGCAGCGCATCAGCTGCGAAATCCGGCAGCCGCAGTCCAATCCATGGCCGAGGCTCTGCGAGATGCAAAAACGGATGAGGACAAGGACAAACGCATTGTCGAGCTTGTGGCAGCCGCAAAGAATTCGGCCACTGTGGCAGAACAGCTATTGTCGCTGGAGCGTTTACGGCAACCTACGCATCAGGATCAGATGGCTAAAATCAATTTCCGCCTGGTCGTCGAGGAAGCCTGCGCAGAGATGGGGGTTTCGATCCTTGCGAAAGGGATCGACTTCGAGGTCGCCATGCCGGATACAGCGATCCTGGTCTCGGGAGATCAGCTGTTTTTGACCGAGGCCATAAAGAACCTGCTGGACAACGCAGTTAAGCACGGCGGCGCAAAGTTGAGCCGAATTTCAGTTGTGCTGCGCTGTGACGGCGGGAAAGTCGAACTAACGGTGGCCGATGATGGAACAGGCCTTTCGCCCGATCAAAGCAAAGCTGCATTCAGCCGGTTTTCGCAGCTGGAATATTCCGAAGGTAGCGGTTTAGGGTTGTCGATTGTCTCAGCTGTAGCGAAGCGCCACGGAGGAGTGGTCGCGATCAACCAAGTCGAAAAAGGAGCAAGCGTTACGCTTCAGCTTCCTATTGTCAAATAGTTCGATTCCAATTCTGCTCGGAATGCGAAACCTGTCACAATCAAAGAAAATTTTTTGATTGCAGCGAAGGTCTGCTGTCCGCCGATTCTGTTGAAAACAACGTGTTGCTGGCGCAGAAAGAGGTCGCCTGAGCGAAGGCCGACACCGTGATGAATGACGGCACAGGGCTCATACCTCCGGTCGGGGCACCTCGCAGAGAATGGCGGCAGAGAGCCCGGCTCGGTCATTGTAACTTCGTGCTGCAAACGCACGCAGCGGAAAAATCGCTGCATTTGCATCCATACTGATGCTACAACGCAGCGTAAGAACCAGTCATTCTTGTTCAGCGCAGCAATCACGGGGTTCGAATTCACGGGTCGCGGGACACAGCCGCCTTTTGCTCACGCCGCTTTTGCTGACGCAGAAACTCCTCGCGGGCGCGGCGCGCTATTTGTTGCATCGCAGAGGATTTCCCGATTGAGGTCATTCATCGGTGTAAAATTCAGCTAAATCCAAACCGCCTTTTCGCCGCAAGCCGGATCGATCATCGAGGAGCAGACAAACCTGACTTTTGCTCATGCCGCTTTTGCTGACGCAAAAAATGCTCGCATGTGCCGCGTGTAATTTATTGCGCCGCAACGGAATTCACGAATCCGGACGTCCAACCGAATTAAGAATTACAGATTTCAAACTCATTTTTCGCAGCAATCAGGATCAATCATTAAGGATCGGTGCTAAATGTACGTTGACTCTCATTGCTTCCTCCAATTCACAGAGAACGTCTTCTATGATGGCCAGATTGATCTAACTAATTCGATTATCGACTACCGTTTGAGCGCCCTAGATAAAGCGTTGCTGCAGAAGGCGACGCGGCGGCAAACGAAAAATTTTTCAAAAAATCTGCCGCATGTCATGCAGTTGACGAAGGTAAGAAAAAAGTGGGCCCAACGATGTTTGGTGTTTGGGGCCGAGAAGCTAGCGCCGTTGAGGGCTACAAATACTCACCAGCGATGGGAGAAGCCGGGTTTGTTTGGGATAAAGAACACTTATCTGGGTTCCTAGGTTCTGGACCCATTAATTTGGTTGCCGCCATTTCGGCTGCGTGATTCAAGCCCCTGAGTTTCAGGGGTATAT
>NZ_JBXWNG010000027.1:0-17873 GCF_059610245.1 Ruegeria sp. YTSA075
CGAAGGTCTTCCTATCCGCAATCGCACTCGCAGCTACCGTCCTGTTCTGGCTGTAATTTAATGAGTCTGGAGCCTAGATAAGCATGGGTGGGTTCTCGGTGATGAACTGTTGCGGAAGCTGAAAAAAGCAAACCGAAAGCTAAGTCGCGACGAGCTTTTTCAGCTTGTAGAAAGTAGCGACAAAAAACGGTTCACATTGTCTGAAGATGGTTCCCGGATTAGGGCAGCACAAGGTCATTCGGTAGATGTGGACCTTGGCTTAGAACCTCAGCGTCCACCAGACGAGTTATACCACGGAACAGCCAGTGCAAATTTAGATGCAATTTTTTCCGATGGACTAAACCCTGGGCGACGCCGTCAAGTACATCTCTCGACTAACCCTGAAACCGCCGAGCGCGTTGGCCAGCGGCACGGCAAGCCAGTTGTATTACGTATCGAAGCTAAGCGAATGTTCGACGATGGCTTCGAATTCTTCTGTGCAGACAATGGTGTCTGGCTCACAGATAAGGTCCCGTCAAGCTATCTTGGATTCGGGCAAACTGCCTGACAAAAAGCTGAAAACTGAGCCCGCCTGCTATGTAATCTGTCAAAAACGATCACGCTGCTTTGCGGTGACATCTACCGCTAAACGCGGCATTAGCACGCTTATGCGTTCAAAACGCACTCTTATGTGTTAATGAAACTTTAAAAAGTGGTGAGCCGTGCAGGATTCGAACCTGCGACCCACTGATTAAAAGTCAGTTGCTCTACCAACTGAGCTAACGGCCCACTCTTTTGTTGGATCTTGCTGATCCGTGGCGCTCTGTAAGGTATTTTCCCGATCAGGTTCAAGACCTTATTTCACACCTCGATTCGCCTGTGTTTCAGATGTTTCCGGCGACCCGATAGGCGGCCTAATTAGGCAGGTGGCGCGGGGGGGTCAAGACCTTTTTTCACGAATCTTGGCGATAGGGTGGATTCATTATTCCTCCGACGTTATATGCCCGCCATGCAACAGAGATTCGATACCGGTTTGCCCTTCATGAAGATGCATGGGTTGGGTAATGACTTCGTCATTGTAGATGCGCGGGCGCACGCCACGCCTATCACACCGGCACTGGCCAAGGCCATCGGACACCGCCAGTTTGGCGTTGGCTTCGATCAGCTCGCCGTTATCGAAAACGGCGCTGGGGATGCGCATCTGGTGTTCTACAACGCCGATGGCTCAACCTCAGCCGCCTGTGGCAACGCCACGCGCTGCATTGCCCGGTTTCTAATGGACGAGGCTGACAAATCCGAACTCTCGTTGACCACCGAACGGGGCTCGCTCGCCGCCAAAGATGCAGGCGATGGTCTGACCTCGGTCAATATGGGGCAACCTCAGCTGGATTGGCGCGATATCCCTCTCGCTCAAGAAATGGATACTCTGGAACTGCCGATCGAAGGCGCACCCACTGCAACGGGCATGGGCAATCCGCATTGCACGTTTTTCGTTGACAACGCGGAAGCGATTCCCCTGGCTGAATTCGGGTCACGATACGAATACCACCCGCTCTACCCACAGCGTACAAATGTACAGGTGGCCCAGATCATTGGCAGAGACCATATCCGGATGCGAGTGTGGGAACGGGGCGTTGGGATCACTCTGGCTTCGGGGTCGTCCTCCTGCGCCACAGCCGTCGCCGCCGCACGTCGCGGGCTGACTGGTCGGAAAGTTCAGATCGAACTGGATGGGGGCACCATCTGGATCGACTGGCGCGACGATGGTGTCTGGATGACAGGGCCAACGGCCCATGTGTTTTCTGGCACACTGACACCCGAATTCCTAAGGTCTTTGTGATGAGCGCGCCAAAGTTTACTACCCTGGGCTGCCGCCTCAACGCTTATGAAACGGAGGCGATGAAGGAACTGTCGCAGCAAGCTGGCCTGACCGACGCGGTCGTGGTGAACACATGCGCGGTGACGGCCGAGGCCGTCCGCAAAGCTCGTCAGGAAATCCGAAGGCTGCGGCGGGAAAACCCCAACGCGCGCCTGATTGTCACCGGCTGTGCCGCGCAAACCGAACCCGAGACCTTTGCCAAAATGGAGGAAGTCGACGCCGTCATCGGCAACACCGAAAAGATGCAGCCCGATACCTGGAAAGGGATGGCCGCCGATTTCATAGGTGAGACCGAGGCGCTTCAGGTCGATGACATCATGTCGGTCACTGAAACCGCCGGTCATTTGATCGATGGCTTCGGTACACGATCCCGGGCCTATGTGCAGGTTCAGAACGGCTGTGACCATCGTTGTACCTTTTGCATCATCCCCTATGGCCGCGGCAACTCGCGCAGCGTGCCCGCCGGTGTCGTGGTGGATCAGATCAGGCGTTTGGTCGATAGGGGCTATAACGAAGTCGTACTAACGGGCGTTGATCTGACTTCATGGGGCGCTGACCTGCCGGCGCAGCCCAAGCTGGGTGATCTGGTGATGCGCATCCTCAAACTGGTTCCGGATCTGCCGCGCCTGCGGATCAGCTCGATCGATTCCATCGAAGTGGACGAGAATCTGATGCAAGCGATCGCGACCGAGTCGCGCCTGATGCCGCATCTACACCTGTCCCTGCAACATGGTGACGATCTGATTCTGAAACGGATGAAACGCCGGCACCTGCGCGACGACGCCATCCGCTTCACCGAAGAGGCGCGCAAGCTGCGCCCCGAAATGACATTCGGAGCCGATATCATCGCTGGCTTCCCCACAGAATCTGATGCCCATTTCGACAACTCGCTCAAACTGGTCACCGAGTGCGACCTAACCTGGCTGCACGTCTTCCCCTATTCAAAGCGCGACGGCACCCCAGCCGCGCGCATCCCGCAGCAGGTGAACGGTACGGTCATCAAAGACCGCGCCGCCCGCCTGCGCAAAGCCGGTGAGGCTCAGATCACCAGACATCTTACTGCCCAATTGGGCAAAACCCATCGTATTCTGATGGAGAACCCACATATGGGCCGGACCGAACAATTTACCGAAGTGACCTTTGACGCGCCTAAACCCGAAGGCCAGATCGTAACCGCTACGATCATCGGTCAGACTGGGACCCAACTGACAGCCTGATCGATCCTTCATCTGGCTAAAAATATCCCGGGGTTGAATTGGCCACAGGCCAAGAAGGGGCTGGCCCCTTCAATCCACCCTCAAAAGCAAAAACCCCCGCTACCAGATGGTGCGGGGGTTTTTGAATTCTATCTGATGCGAAAGATCAGTCCTTGCGGGCTTTGCCCTTGTGCGGGGCCCAAAGGCGCTTGTTCACCAGATACAGCAGCACCGACAGAACCGTCAGGAAGATCACGCCGACAAAACCGGCATTCTTGCGGTCGATCAGTTTGGGCTCGGCGGTCCACATCAGGAACGCGGCCAGATCTTCAGCCATGTGCTCGACATCGTTTGCGTGACCATCGGCAAACTCGACCTGCTCATCCGAGAGGGGCGGTGCCATCGAGATCCAACCGCCAGGGAAGGCTTTGTTCTCGTACAGGATGGTTCCCGCCTCTTCTTTCTCTTCGCCCGTATAGCCATTCAGCAACGACGCGATGTATTCTGCGCCACCCATGCCTTTGACCAGTTGGTTGATCCCCAGACCATAAGGTCCGTGGAACCCTGCACGCGCCTTGGCCATTAGGCTCAGGTCAGGTGCGCCAACCGCTGTGTTGGCCGGGAAGTGGTCAGTCGGAAGCGCGGGGCGAAAATCGTCCAGCTCAGGGTCGAACACCTCAAAGTTGGCAGCCGCATAAGCGATCACCTGTTCTTCCGAATACCCCAGCGCTTCGAGATCACGCAGAGGCACATATTGCAGGCCATGGCAGGCCGCGCAAACCTCGGTATAGATCTGAAGTCCGCGCTGCAGCTGGAATTCATCCCAAGTACCAAAAGGTCCCTCGAACGAGAACGCATAGTCTTCGATGTGCTGCTCACCGCCACCTGCCGCAAAGGTCGAGGCGGGCGCAAGGGCCAGGGCAAACGCGGCACCGATTGCAAGTTTCTTGAACATGTTTCCGGTCCCTCTTCTTACTCGGCCGGTGCCGCTGCGGATGAGGCTTCGGCGTCAGCCTTGCCATAATGCGCGTTGAAGTCTTCTTCGATCGTTTCGGGCTGTGGCAGCGGCTTCTCGATCACGCCAAGGATCGGCAGGATCACGAAGAAATAAGCAAACCAGTAGGCCGACGCGATCAGCGAGAAGGTCGCATAGGGTTCTTCTGCAGGCATCGCACCCAGCCACATCAGGGCAAAGAAGTCGACGATCAATAGCAAGAACCACCATTTGAACATCGGGCGATACTGACCCGAACGCACGTTCGACGTGTCCAGCCAAGGAGCCAGCGCCATTGCCAGGATCGCACCGAACATGGCAACCACACCAAAGAACTTGGCATCGACGATGCCGCCGGTGATGAAGCTGGCGAACTGAACCACCCAGACCTCGCCGGTGAAGGCACGCAGGATCGCGTAGAAGGGCAGGAAGTACCATTCAGGCACGATATGTGCAGGTGTGACCAGCGGGTTGGCTTCGATATAGTTATCGGGGTGGCCCAGATAGTTTGGCATGTAGCCAACAATCGCCCAGAAGACGACCATGATGACGGCCAGAGCGAACAGATCCTTGATCACGAAGTAGGGCCAGAAGGGCAGCGTATCTTTCTCAGCCTCGGCCTTCGAACCACGGCGCACTTCAACACCCGTCGGGTTGTTATTGCCGGTGGTGTGGAAGGCCCAGATATGCACGATCACCAGCGCCGCAATGATAAACGGCAGCAGGTAGTGCAGTGAGAAGAAACGGTTCAGCGTGGCATTGTCCACCGCAGGTCCGCCCAGCAGCCAGGTCTGGATCGCATCACCCACAAATGGGATCGCACCAAACAGGCCGGTGATCACGGTCGCACCCCAGAAAGACATCTGACCCCAGGGCAGAACGTAGCCCATGAAGGCGGTACCCATCATCATCAAGTAGATGAGCATCCCGATGATCCACGTGATCTCACGCGGGGCTTTATAGGAACCGTAGTAAAGGCCACGGAACATGTGGATATAGACCGCAACAAAGAACAGCGACGCGCCATTCATGTGCAGGTAGCGGATGAAGTAACCGCCATTCACGTTACGCATAATGTGCTCGATACTGGCAAAAGCCAGATCGACATGCGGGGTGTAATGCATCACCAGAATGATGCCGGTGACGATTTGCAGCACCAGGCAGAACGCCAGAACGATACCCCAGATCCACCACCAGTTCAGGTTCTTGGGGGTTGGGATCATCAGGGTGTCATACAGCAAGCCGACGATGGGCAGGCGGCTATGCAGCCACTTTTCGCCATTTGTCTTCGGCTCGTAGTGATCGTGGGGAATTCCGGACATAAGTTGGGTCTCCCTTAGCCGAGTCGGATTGTCGAATTGTCGACCCATTCCGCAGGCGGAACAGGCAGGTTTTCAGGCGCGGGACCCTTGCGGATACGACCGGCCAGATCATAGTGCGAGCCATGGCAGGGACAGAACCAGCCACCAAAATCTCCGGCATCACCCAGCGGCACACAGCCCAGGTGTGTACACACACCCATCTGAACGATCCAGGCGCCCGGCGCTTCGCCTTCGGGCGAGGGCATAACGCGGTTCGCGTCAGTTGCGGGTGCGTCGGCATTCAGGTTGAAGTTCCGCGCCAGTGGATCCGGCAGGGCATCCACGCCCTCGGCATCCTGTTCTTGCGCTTCGGCGATTTCTGCACCGGTGCGGTGACGGATGAAAACCGGCTTGCCCAACCACTTGACGGTCAATTGCGTACCCGGCTCAACCCCGCTGACATCCACGCGGATCGAGGACAGGGCCTGAACATCTGCGGATGGGTTCATCTGGTTGATCAGGGGCCATACGGCTGCCCCCGTTGCAACGACACCTGCGCCGCCAGCGACGTAATACAGGAAATCTCTGCGGGTGCCTTCGTGGTCTTCTGCGTGGGACACGAGGTAATCTCCGATTGTCTGGCGCCCGCGTGCGGGCAAATAGCTCGTACACCGCACGAAGGCGGTGTCTTAACCGCGTTGTCTACCGACGCAATTAGTATTCGTCCAGCGGTCATAAACGCGCAATACGCCGCATCTGTGTATTTTGTCACGGCACACCGGGTTTTTTGGGGATTCCATATCACTCTGCTTGCCAAAAAACGAATCGAATCAGCCTGATTCGAGCCGGCTTTCTGCACGTCTCGATATCGGCTTTGCCTATTTCACTGTGCTTAGCTTTCATAAGATTGGTTCGAAACCGGGCACGATCCGAGGTTTGAATATCCTTTTGTTCGGTAACAAATAATACCCCTGAAATAGATGATTTTCGCAATACAAAATCCAGAGGATTTTCGTTGCGCATCACCCGGATACATCAGACATCAACCCCTGCGCGAACGCCATTCAGGAGACTACGATGTCAAAGACCCCCTTGGCTGTCGTTCTGTTAACGATTGCCCTGTCTTCCCAGGTCACCGCCTCCGGTGATCCTGTCAAAGGCGAACAACTTTATAACCGCTGCTCGTCCTGCCACGCGATTATCAAGGATGGCGAAGTTCTGGTGAAAGGTGGAATCACCGGCCCCAACCTCTATGGCGTAATCGGCCGCGTTGCCGGAACCGAGAACGACTACCGCTATGGCAGTGAACGTCTGCCTATCGGCATGTTCACCGATGACATGATCCGCGCTGGCGAGGAAGGTCTGGTTTGGACCGAAGCCAACCTTATCGCCTATTCGCAGGACCCGATCGGTTTCATCAAAGAATATCTGAACGACGAGTCCGCCCGCCCGAACATGAGCGTGAAGCTCAAAAAAGGTGCGGAAGATATCACCGCCTATCTGGCCACCTTCGGCGAATAGACAGGGTGGTTTTCAGCGAAAGCGGCCCGGTTTCGGGCGGGCTTTATGACCTGACATATCTGGCAATTGCGGCGCGGCTCCCCTCTTGCCAGATACAATCCAGCCAATCGGTGAAGGCTTGGGCAAACCGTGGGTCCTGCCCTGCCTCACCATAAAGGTTAGCCACATCCAGCCATTGCGCGGGATTAGCCCGAGCCGAGCGGGCGGCGGCCTGCAAGTCTGGCCAAATGGGGTCATTGGGCGCAATCGTGGTCCCATCCTCGCGCGTGCCAGCGCACATGCGGCACCAGAAGGCTTCGGCCAAGGCTAATCCTGACAACGAGGCACCCGAGGATATCGCGTCGCGAAGCGATGGAAACAGAAACCCCGGATGCCGCGCTGATCCGTCAAAGGCCACACGGCGTGTGGAATCGCGGATCTTCGGGTTCAGAAACCTGCGCTCGACCTGCCTTAGATACGCATCTGGGCTGGTCTCGGGCACGCCTATGATATGAGGCAGTATCTCTTCGATCTGGACCTTTCGAAAAAAGGCCGAGAGGTCTGCATCCTGCAGACAGTCCGAAATCGTAGGCAGGTTCAGAACTTCACCCGCGTTGGCCAAAATCTGGTGACCGCCATTGAGAATGCGCAGCTTCAACGCCTCATAGGCATGCACATCCTTGGTGATCGCCACACCAAGCGTTTCCAAAAGCGGGCGTCCGGCGCAGAAATCATCCTCGATCACCCATTGGCGGAAGTTTTCATGCGAAACCGGGGCGGCGTCCGTGATGCCCAGCGCCTGACATTGGCTGCAAAGGTCTTCCGACGTGGCAGGCACGATGCAATCCACCATCGAATTTGGAAAGGCCCCGTTCTGTTCGATCCACTCCGCAAGGTCGGGATCGGACATGCGCGCCAGCCCGACCACACAGGCACGCAAGATCGCACCATTGCCTTGCAGGTTATCGCAGCTGAGCGCCGTGAAGGGCGCATGCCCGGCAGCGCGCCTGCGCCCGAGCGCCGCTACCAGCGCGCCGAAAACGGTGCGCGGCTGTTCCGGGCTTTGCGCATCATGGCGAATATCACCATGTTCCGTATCGAACACACCCGTTTTGGCGTCCAGATAGTATCCGCCTTCGGTAATGGTAAGCGACACGATGCGGATGGCAGGGTCTGACATCCGTTCGATCAGCGGCCCGTTGCCCGGCTCAATCGGCACATAGTCGATCATCGGGCCAATCACCTCGGCGGATAAGGCCGCCGGATCAAGCTCAACCAGTGTTGTCAGGCAATCCTGCCGGATCAGCTTTGCGCGTAACTCGGCATCATAGCTGCGGACACCTGCGCCGATGATGGCCCAATCTAGCGCCAGACCCTGCTGCATCAACCGATGGATATACCACGCCTGATGCGCGCGGTGAAAATTGCCAAGACCGATATGGACGATGCCGGGCGTCAGATCTTCGCGCCGGTAGTGGGGCGTTTTAACATCTGCAGGAAGATGGGACAGATTGTCCAACCGCAGCTTCACTGGTGTATGAGTGCGCGCCAATGGATCCATCAGCTCATCCAATTTCCGCCATCCACGTTGTAGGTCTGTGCGACGATGTAGTCCGCCTCATCTGACGCCAGAAATACCGCCATCCCGGTCAGATCCTCGGCACGCCCCATACGGCCATGCGGAACCGCTGCTGCGACCTCGCGCTTTTTCTGTCCCGGTGGCTTGCCCTCGTGTTTTGCAAAGAACGCATCGACCCCGTCCCAATGCTCACCATCCACCACACCCGGAGCGATCGCGTTCACATTGATGCCGTGTTGGATCAGATTCAGTCCGGCGGATTGGGTCAACGAGATAACGGCCGCCTTGCTGGCGCAATAAACCGCGACCAAGGGCTCTCCGCGTCGCCCGGCCTGCGACGCCATGTTGATAATGCGGCCTTTGATCCCGCGTTCAATCATGTGCTGCGCAACAGCCTGAAGAGTGAATAACGTACCCGCGACATTGATATCAAAGACGCGCTGGTAGTCGGTGTGCTCGATTTCAACAATCGGAGCGGCGGTAAAGATCGCGGCGTTGTTGATCAGAATATCAATCTGCCCAAAGCTATTCACCGTCTGCGCAATGGCACTATCAATACTGCTTTGGCGCGTCACATCCATCTCAACCGCAATCGCAGCTGCACCAATATCCTTGGCGGCGTCCTGCGCGCGAGTGATGTCGACATCGGCCAGTGCCACACGCGCGCCTTCGGCGACATAGGCGTTGGCAAAAGCCAGCCCAATCCCGCGCGCCGCGCCGGTGATCAGCGCCGTTTTACCCGCCAAGCGTTTCATTCGATCCGCAATCCTTTGGCGTCAAACCGGTGAATGACGTCCGAGCGCGGGGTCAGATGAATTCGGTCCCCGTGTCGGAACCCGACCTCACCATCCGCGCGCACGGTAATCGTCTCGGCCAGACCCGTCTCGTGGATGTGGAAAAATGTGTCCGATCCAAGATGTTCGGACACGCCGACAACACCGGACCATGTACCGTCGCTCTCGGACACGGCGATATGCTCGGGCCGAATACCAATCGTCTGCGCGCTATGTTTTGCAGCCTCCTCGCCTTCGATAAAGTTCATTTTGGGTGAGCCGATGAAACCTGCGACGAACAGGTTTCGTGGGGTGCGGTACAGTTCCAGGGGCGAGCCCACCTGTTCGATCACACCGGCCTGAAGCACGACGATCTTGTCGGCCATTGTCATTGCTTCAACCTGATCATGGGTCACGTAGATCATCGTTGTGGCCAGCCGTTCATGCAGCTCGCTGATCTCCAGCCGCATGCCAACGCGCAGCGCTGCGTCAAGATTTGACAGAGGTTCATCGAACAGGAAGGCCGCCGGTTCACGCACAATGGCGCGCCCGATGGCGACCCGCTGACGTTGCCCACCGGACAATTGGCCGGGACGGCGATCCAGATAGTCAGTCAGATTCAGAACGCTGGCGGCCCCTTCGACGCGCTTGTCGATCTCGGCCTGATCCAGTTTCGCCATCCGAAGTGGAAAGGCGATGTTCTTGCGTACAGTCATATGGGGGTAGAGCGCATAGGACTGGAACACCATCGCCAGACCCCGCTTGGCAGGTGGGACATCTGTTGCGTCAGATCCGTCAATGTCGATAGAGCCCGAGGTGATATCCTCCAACCCCGCGATCAGACGCAGCAGGGTAGATTTACCGCAACCCGAGGGGCCGACAAAGACGGTGAACTCGCCATCTTCGATGGTCAGGTCCAACGGGGGAATGACCTCAACGTCGCCGAAGCTTTTGGTCACGGACTTGAGTTGAATGCGTCCCATGTGTCGTGTTCCTTATTTCACAGCGCCAAAGGTCAGGCCGCGGACGAGTTGTTTCTGGCTGAACCAGCCAAGGATCAGGATTGGCGCAATCGCCATGGTCGAGGCCGCGCTGAGCTTGGCAAAGAACAGACCTTCAGGGCTGGAATAGCTGGCGATGAACGCCGTCAGAGGCGCCGCATCGACGGCGGTTAGGTTGAGGGTCCAGAACGCCTCGTTCCAAGCCAGGATGAAGTTCAGCAAAACAGTTGAGGCGATACCCGGGATGGCCATGGGGGTCAGGACGTAGAGGATTTCCTCTTTCAACGTCGCCCCGTCCATCCGCGCAGCTTCCAGAATCTCACCGGGGATTTCGCGGAAATAGGTGTAGAGCATCCAGACGATGATCGGCAAATTGATGAGCATCAGGACGACGACCAAACCTCCGCGCGTATCCAGCAGACCCAACCGAATGAACAGCAGGTAGATCGGGTAGAGAACGCCGACCGCAGGCAACATCTTGGTGGACAGCATCCACAGCAGGATGTCCTTGGTGCGCTTGGACGGCACAAAGGCCATCGCCCAAGCGGCTGGCACCGCGATAATCACACCCAGAATGGTCGAGCCACCCGCGATGATCACCGAATTCCACAGGAACCGCATATAGTCCGAGCGTTCCTGCACGATGGCGTAGTTCTCCAGCGTCCAGTTGAAGTTCAGGAACAGCGGCGGGCTGGCGATCGCCTGCGCCTCAGTCTTGAAGCTGGTCAGGATGGTCCAGAGGATCGGGAAGAAGATCAGCAGTCCAACGGCCCATGCGAGGACGGTGTTCAGTGTTTTACGGCGGGGTGTGACAGCGCGGGCCATGATGTTACCTCCTCACGCGTCCAGGTTCTTGCCGACAATGCGCATCAGGAAGATGGCAACGATATTGGCGAGGATGATGGCATAGACACCTCCGGCTGATCCAAGTCCAACGTTCTGGCTTTCCAGCACGCGCTGGAAGATCAGGTAGGTGAGGGTGCGGGTGCCGAATGCGCCGCCGGTGGTCACGAAGATCTCGGCGAAGATCGACAGCAGAAAGATCGTCTGGATCAAGATCACGATGGTGATTGCGCGGCTGAGATGCGGCAGAATGATGTGGTAGAAGCGCTTCAGGACGGGGGCACCGTCCATCTCGGCCGCTTCCAGCTGTTCACTGTCTAGCGACTGAATAGCGGTCAACAGGATCAGCGTGGCAAAGGGCAACCACTGCCAAGATACGATCATGATGATCGAGGTCATCGACGCCTCGGACAGCCATGAGATCGGCTCGGCCCCGAAGAAGCGCCACAGATGCGCCAGCAGGCCGTTCACCGGGTCCATGAACATGTTCTTCCAGACCAAAGCGGACACGGTCGGCATCACAAAGAAGGGCGCGATCACGAGGATGCGGACAACACCTTGGCCCCACATCGGTTGATCCAGCAGCATCGCCAGCAACACGCCCAGAATAACCGTGATCACCAACACGCCGCCCACGATCAACAGCGTTGCCTGAACCGCAGGCCAGAAGGAACTGGACGAGACGAACCGGACATAGTTATCGAACCCGACCCATCCCAGATCGCCACCGCGCAGGGGCAGATACTTCTTGAAGGAGAAATACAAGGTCATCGTCAGCGGCACGAGCATCCAGCCAAGCAGCAGAACCACTGCGGGTGCCATCATCAGCCGGGCAACGGATCGGGAATGTTGGGTCGCCATGATGCAAGACCTCTCTGTTCAGGCACGGGGCTAGCCTGCGAGAAAAACACAAATTGCGAAAGTGGGGAGCGGGGGACAGATCACCTGTCCCCCACGGGAGGGAAGCCTTAGTAACCTGCGGCTTCCATTTCTTCGGCTGTGAAGGCCTGCGCTTTGGCAAGCGCCTCGTCCACCGTTTGTTGTCCGGCATAAACCGCCGAGAATTCCTGACTGACTTGCGTGGCGATGCCCGCAAACTCAGGAATGGCGACGAACTGAATGCCGGTGTAAGGCGTCGGCTGAGCGCAGCAGTTCTGCGGATCAGCGGCAAGGATAGACTTCAGCGTCATCTGCGCAAAAGGGATGTCCTTGTAGTTGTCGTTTTCATACAGCGAGGTCCGCGCACCGGGTGGGACATTGGCCCAACCTTCGTTCTCGGCTACCAACTCAATGTAGTCTTTCGAGGTCGCCCATTCGATGAACTGCTTGGCGGCATCCTCTTGTTGCGTACCGGCAGGGATGGCCAGCGCCCAAGCCCACAGCCAGTTAGCGCGCTTATCGACACCTTCCGCATTCGGTGCCAGCGCAAAGCCGACTTTGTCCGCAACGGTTGAATCGTTGGGGTTGGTCACAAATGACGCCGCAACCGTCGCGTCGATCCACATACCGCACTTGCCCTGCTGGAACAGCGACAGGTTTTCGTTGAAACCATTGGTGGCATAGCCCGCCGGGCCTGATTCATTCATCATATCGACGAAGAATGTCAGCGCCTCTTTCCATTCGGGCTGATCGAACTGGGGCTTCCAGTCCTCATCGAACCAACGGGCGCCGAAGGAATTCCCCGTCACGGTAATAAAGGCCCCGCCTTCACCCCAACCGGCCTTACCGCGCAGGCAGATGCCGTTGATGTCATTGTCACGGTCGGTCATGGCCGCGGCTGCTTCGCGGATGAACTGCCATGTGGGAGCCTCGGGCATTTCCAGCCCAGCCTGTTCCATCAGATCAGTACGATACATGATCATCGAGCTTTCGCCATAGAAAGGCGCCGCATAGAGCGTGCCTTCATGGCTCAGACCGCCAGCCATCGCGGGCAAAAGATCACCGACGTCATAGTCGTCAGACATGCCGTCCAGCGGCACTAGCCAACCATTGGCACCCCAGATCGGCGTTTCGTACATGCCGATGGTCATAATGTCGAACTGACCGCCTTTGGTGGTAATGTCGGTGGTCACGCGCTGGCGCAGCACGTTTTCTTCCAGCGTCACCCATTCTACATCAATGCCGGTCGCTTCGGTGAATTTGTCGGTATAGCCCTGCATCCGGATCATGTCGCCGTTGTTTACCGTGGCGATCGTGATGGATTGTGCGTGGGCCGCTGCCGTTGCAACGAAAGTCAATGCAGTCGCCGCACGAAGTGCGTTCTTCAGATACATCCCTGTCCTCCCTGAGCTTGGATGCCGTGCTCAGAGGATAGTTCCAAAATTGTCGCGGCGTCAATAAAAACTTTACGCGCGTTAAATTATCTCATTCAGGCAGACTCGCGCAAAACCAGCCTGGCAGGGAACAAAGTTTCGGTGCGGTTGGTGGAATTCCCTGCATCTTCAATGAGTTCAAACAAGGTTTCGACGCTGCGCCCGGCCACGTTATCGTAGTCATGCGCAGCGGTTGTCAGGGACGGGCAGGTAAATTTGGCAAAGGGATGATCGTCATTCGATGCAACACGCAGCGAGCAATCCGGCCGCCTCCCCACACGAATCCCTTGTTCGTAACACGCAGCCAGAAAGCCGATGGCCAAACGATCATTGCTACACAGAACCGAGTTGGTACGCAGCAGATCCTGACCCAGAACTTTCAAAGCCCCTTGATGACCGATCTCTTCAAAGGCCCAGCCCTCACCATCGATCTTGATGACATGCGGTTCAAACCCCAAACGCTCCATCACCTCAATATAGGCCTTGCGGCGTTTGTTGGCGTTGGGGTTTGCCGGGGTCCGCATCTCAAAGAACGACGGTGGCTCGCCTGTTCGGGTCATGTATTCCACGGTCTGAGAGACAAAGCTGAAATTGTCCGATCCGATAAATGCAGCCCCTAAACCTTCGAGGTTACTGTCAAACAACACGGTCGGGACATTGGCGCAGAACTTTTCGATCTGAGACCGATCCGATGCACGCCCCAAAGGAGCAAACAGCACGCCTGCAGGCTTCAGGGACCGCAAACTGTCAAGGATCTCATTCTCCAGCTTCTGTTCGCCATGCGAGCTGAACAGGGATGGTCGATACCCCGCCGCAATGCAGCTTTGTTCCAGGTACCTTGCGATCTCGGCAAAAAACGGGTCGGCGAGATACGGCACCACGATACCGATATTCTTGGTCAGTTTGCGGTTCTGGTTCACCGCGTAGATGTTGGGACGATAGTCAAACTGCTCCAGCGCATCTTCGATCCGCGCCCGGGTCGAGGGCCGAACACTCTCGGGGTCGTGGAAGTACTTGGAAACCGTCGGCCTTGAAATACCGCTCAGCGCCGCGAATTCTTCCATATTCTTGATTTTCGTCATGCCTACCGCTTGCGGACCCATGCCGCCTGTATCTTGTCACAGCTTTTCATTTTCTTTACGCGCGGCAAAAAATCAATAGCGACGCGCGCCGCTATACCTGTCTTGTTGAGTTTTCGGTATTGGGGTCGGCCCGTTTCCCGTTTCAGGAATCGGCCTTTTCTGACACGATCTCACCAAACCGCGCGAAAAACGTACCCGACAGTTTCTTTGCCGTTCCGGCGATCAAGCGACTGCCCAGCTGCGCGATTTTACCACCGATATCCACCTTGGCGGTATAAGCCAGCACGGTCTCATCCCCGTCCTCGGTCAAGATCACATCGGCCCCGCCCTTGGCGAACCCGGCAGCCCCGCCTTTGCCCTCACCAGCCAGAGAAAACCCGTCAGGCGCTTTGGACGTATCCAGCGTCACCTGACCCACAAACTTGGCTTTGACAGGGCCAATCTTAAGAACCACTTTTGCCTCGAGCTGCTCGGGCGTGGTTTGCGTCAACTCTTCACAGCCGGGGATACAGTCTTGCAGTATCTCGGGATCATTCAGAGCCTTGTACACCACGTCGCGTGGGGCCGAGATGCGGATTTCGTCGCTCAGTTCCATTCAGACACTTCCTTTTCTTACGGCTCAGATCTGGGCGGTTCAGCCACATCTCGGGCCTCAGCTTAAGCAAGCCTTTCGTCCCGTGGAAACCCTTTTGGCCATGTCCTTGCACTGGCCCGCGCAAATAGATGCGTCTGACAATTGACACCCGACACAAGCGAAGGCTTAGCATCCAGGTCCGAAGACCCATTGCTAATGACGTCCGAGCATTGGCAACGGGAACGGACTGCGGCTCATCTGCCTTCAGGAGTGTCAGGCCTGTTTTTCGACCGTCTCCTCGACCGGCTCGACATCCAGTTCAATTACGTCGGTCAACTCAGCTTCGCTGATCTCATCCTCTGGCTCGGACTTGTCTTCCAGCGCGCCTACGATCAATGGCAGCATGTGAACGCCGGTTGCACTGGCGATCTCCGACGTCTGCGGGACCTTCCAGCTGAGCGTGTCAAAGCTGCCGCAATTCTCGCAGACAGGCATCCATTCCGCCTGAATGTGCTGGCAATTGTCACACACCCATTGCGGTCCGCGCGGCGCATTCAGCGCCTTGGCCAGCCAGCCCTGAACCACAGCGTCTGACGCACCCTCGCCCCGTTCAATCGCCGCCATCAGGGTGTAACCGCGCGCGTCTGCCTGCTGTTTGACCACGTCACCCAGAGCGCGGCGCGCCTCGGGGAAGTCTTCGGCAACAATGTTCAATTCGGCCAGGATCAGGCGGGTTTCAGGGTGTTCGGGATGAATGCGGGTCAATGCCGCAAAACGTTTGATCCGGTCCTGAGCCGACTCATCTGGCGTAATCTCGGCAAAGGCATGGGCGAGGTCAGGATGCGGTTGAGCCTCCCACGCCTTCTTGATGATCTTTGTCGCGGCGCGGGGTTTACCCTTTTCGATATAGGCCCGCGCGGCCATTGCGGCGGCAGGCACCAGATCGGGCGACATGCGATTGGCCTCAATCGCGCGTTCCTGCTGATCCACACTGGCGTCTTCGTTCAGGATATCCTTGGCCTCCGAGAGGGCCAGAACCGCATCGCGCCGCTTGAACACATCGCGCGGCAGATACCCGGCCTTGAGCTTTGAGTTCAAAGTGGATCGCGCACCGGCCCAGTCCAGGGCCTTGGTCTGAAGGTTCAGCAATACGTCCTGCGTTTCCTCGTGGCGCGGCTTGATGGCCAGGGCTTTTTCGGCCAGTTTGCGCGCGGTCTCTTGATCCCCTTCGGCCAGTTTCTGCTTCATGATGCCCCGCACGCCGACAAACCGGGTCGCGCTGTTGGTCACAAGCTTCTTGTAGGTCTCGGACGCTTTCTTAGTGTCGCCGGTCATTTCGGCCGCTTGTGCGACCAGCAGGTTGGTCAGTTCCGGCTTGTTCAGCAATCTCTCGGCCTTGTTCGCCTTGGTCATCGCCGCGCGCCCCTCGCCCGAGGCCAGCGCCATCAGTCCATCAGCCAGCGCTTGATAGCCACGCTGTTCGCGGCTGCGATCGAAATAGCGCGACAGGGCGGTTTCATCGCCATTGAGGAATTTCAGTGTCGCAATCAGAAGGCTGAGCAGTTTGAAGAACAGCCAGACAGCAAAGACCAAAATGCCCAGCGCGATCACCGATTGCAGCGGGCCCAGCGTGTATTCGGTTCCCGCGACAGTGATCTGCACACCACCGCTGGTCTGCATCAGGAACTGGGCACCCAAAGCAAGCAGTCCGATAATCGCAACGAAAACAAGGATTTTAAACAATGACCACAGCATGGCAGGTCCCTCAGTTCGAATTCAGGCTGGATGCGAGCGTATTCGCGGCCTCTACGGCAGAAAGCCGCGTCTGCGCCGCCTGCTCCCAAACAGCCACTGCGGTCTGCGCCGCTTCGGGCAGTGATTTCAATTCCGTCAGCGCCCCGCTCAGATCACCCGAGGCCAGGGCGGCCTGCGCACGCGACAGAATGGCATCGGGGTCGTCCCCATCCTGCGGCGTCACCGACCGCGCGCCGGTCTGACGCTGTAGGAAGGCGACAAAGCCGATGCCCTTATCCGCGTCCCGCGCATCAGCCAAAGCCGTGCGCGCAACCGGATCAAAAGACGCCCGCAATGACGAAAGTGTTTCAACGCCGCTTTCTGCCGGGCCGGCCAAAGCATCCGGAATATCCATACCACCCGCTTTCAGCTCAGTCACAAGGTCTTGATACGGCTCGCCCGCCTCCATCTGACCCCGCAGGCGTGACAGGATCGCGGCATTGGTCGCAGCGCGCGCCTCAGCCGAGGCTTTGGCTTCAAGCGCCTGCGCATCTGCAACCATCTTTTCAACCTCGGCCCGCTGCGCTGCCAATGAGTCTTGCAGCTTGGACAGTTCGGCCTCAAACGCGGCGGTTGCTTCGGGCGAAGCGTTCGAGGTGACCGGGTTCGCTTCGAGCGTATTCAACCGCTCCGACAACGGCCCGACCTGCGCACTCAGCGCTTCAACGCTTGATTTCACTGCGCCCAGATCGTTTTCGACCGGGCTTAACTTGTCAGACAAGGCTTTGATCTGATCCGTAAGGCCCGAGGTTTCAGACGCTTGGGCAAGTTTCGCAATCTGATCGGATTGATCTGCCAATTTGGCCTCCAGCTCCGCAATGGCCTGGGCCGGGTCAGCCTCGCCCGACGGGATAAGGTCTGCGCGCCCCGCGATAAAACCGATGGCCGCAGCAACCATGCCTCCGATCAACGCGGGCACAAACCCGCTGCGCTTTTCAACAACGCGCTCTTCGGTCTTTTCCGGCGCAGGCGGTGTTTCTTCCACCGGCGCTTCGGCTTCGGCTTCGGCTTCGGCTTCGGCTTCGGCTTCGGCTTCGGCTTCGGCTTCGGCTTCGGCTTCGGCTTC
>NZ_JBXWNG010000028.1:0-12975 GCF_059610245.1 Ruegeria sp. YTSA075
GCCGGACACACGACTGCATCTGACAGACGCTCGTATCAGCTCAAAAAATGTCTTGCTATGCAGGAGCCATCCACACAAGACCTTCGAGATGCCCAACGATCATTCGAGTTGCCGGGTTGTGATTTAATGTCGGGTCTAGGCAGTGAAACTCCGATGGATTGGAACGGATGTCCTATTGTTGAGTGTGGAGAGTCCCGCAGATGCTCATAAGAACGAAGCGCCTCTGTACTTCCGGAGCTCATGAGGCGTGTCGGTGTTCAGCCTTCTGCGGGGAAAGCCGATGGTTCACTGAGGTTGTGAAATTGCCCTCTTTTCCAATGCATCAGTAACGTATCGGCGCTCTGGATGTCACCTCGTTGCTACGCTGTTCAGCACAATGCAGGGTTTGCACGTATTGGATCGACGGCCTTCGTGCATGCATTGTACTGCTGGCGATCACCACTCTTCCACCGTGTCATCTTGTTGTTTCAAAAATGTTAACAATGTGACGCGTTTTCTTCAAACTGTGATGAAATCTTACACCTCGTTGTCTCTCGTCAGGCTGCGAGCCCCTTAGCAAACTGACATTCACATCATGGATTTTGAAAGGAATATCGATGAACGCTCTGATCAGCGAGTTTCAGCCCAATCCGGCTGGGTCCGACCCGTCAACACAGACTATTGAATTGTACGGAACGCCAAATCAGAGCTTTTCCGGCTGGCTGCTGAGTATCGAAAGCGACGAAGGATCGTCAGCCGGAACTGTCGATCGCGCTTTTCAAGTGAATGGTGTGTTTGATCTGAACGGAATTCTAACCGTATCGGTTCCGGACCTGGAGAATCCCAGCTTCACCTATGTTCTGGTGGATGAGTTTACGGGTGTGGTCGGTGACGATTTTGACACTGACAATGATGGCGTTCTGGACGTTGATCCCGCGACTTTTGGCATCAACACCGTTTTTGACGCAGTCGGTGTTCCAGACAATGAAACAGATGAAAGCTTCGTCTACGGTGCTCAACTCGGCGGTGTTGACTTTGCCTTTACCGGGGCCGAGCCACAGTTGATTTTTCGCAGTGGATCTGATGGCGATTTCTTCGCTGTCAATACTATTGGCGACACCGAGGTTTTTAACACCAGCGGCGTTTCGATCAGCGTTGATGAGTTCACGACTGACCCGGCTATCGCCGACACACTGGGTACAGTGAACCCGACCTTTTTGGCCCCGACCAGCGCTTTTACGCTGGAGCTGTTGCACATTGCGGATCAGGAGGCATCGACCAGTGCCATCACGAGCGCACCGAACCTGTCTGCGGTTGTGAATGCGCTGAAAGCACAGGATCTTGGCAATGACGGGATCGAGGATAATACGCTGTTCCTATCCTCGGGCGACGCTTTCATTCCCGGCGTGTTCTTTGGTGCCTCTGAGGTGCTGTATGGTGCCGAGGGGATCGCGGACATTCAAATCCAGAACGAACTCGGCGTGCAGGCCATTGCGCTTGGCAACCATGAATTCGATCGTGGGCCTGAACTGCTGGCAAGCTTGATCGATGGAAGCGCGGGCGATGGCAGCACCATTCTGGGCGGCGACTTCGCGGGCGCGGCCTTCCCGTATTTGTCCGCGAATCTGGATTTCTCGACCGAGCCCGCGCTGGCCGGCCTTGAGGTTGCTGGCGGACAAGCACCGCAGGCAAACTCGGTTACGTCATCCGTGGTCATCGACGTGAACGGTGAGAATATCGGCGTCGTCGGAGCGACCACGCCAACTCTGGCATCGATTTCCAGCCCCGGTGGCGTTGGTGTCTCACCCGCGCCATTCGATGCGACGCCAACGCCGGACCAGTTGGATGCGCTGGCGGCCGAAATTCAGGCTGAGGTGGACGCGCTGCTGGCAGCGGACCCGACGTTGAACAAGGTCGTTCTGCTGGCGCATATGCAGAACCTTGATATCGAGCTGGCCCTGGCCGAGCGGCTTACGGATGTAGATATCGTCGTGGCAGGTGGGTCAAACACACGCTTGTTTGATGATAATGACAGACCGCGCGATGATGACAGTGTACAGGGCGAGTATCCGCAATTTGTGACCAATGCCGGTGGCACACAAACAGCAGTTGTGAATACCGACGGCTCTTACAAATATGTTGGCCGGTTGGTCATCGATTTCGATGACGAGGGCAATATCATCCCAACGAGCTATGACTCGGATATATCCGGTGCTTACGCAACGGATGATCAGGGCGTTGCCGACTTGAATGCGGAAAACCTGGTTGATCCTGAAATCCAGCAGATTGTGGATGAGATTGAAGCGCAAATCATCGCTGCAGAATCCAATGTGTTTGGTGTGTCGAACGTTTTTCTGAACGGCAACCGCTCGGGGACAGACGATCCAACCGATCCCGATGGTGTGCGTACGCAGGAAACCAATCTGGGCAACCTGACCGCCGATGCCAATCTGGCGATTGCCAAGGAAACGGATGCTGATGTTCTTGTCTCGATCAAAAACGGTGGCGGTATTCGGGCATCAATCGGTGAAACTGTAGTGCTGCCCGGTGGCACCTCGGCCACGCGTCTGCCGAATGGTGAGTTGGTCGACAGCGACGGAAACGTTATCAAGCCCGAAGGTGGTATCAGCCAGAACGACATTCAGACCACATTGGCCTTCAACAACGCCCTGACCCTACTGACCCTGACCAAGCAGGAGCTTGTGGAGGTGCTGGAGCACGGCATCAGCGGCTTGCCTGGTGTGGCGGGCTCATTCCCGCAGGTCTCGGGCGTCAAGTTTGCATTCGACCCGGACCTGCCTGCGGGCGAACGTATCCAGACTGCGGCGATTTTCGACGAAGACGGAAATCTGGTCATGGAACTGGTTGAAAACGGTGAAATCGTTGGCGATTCGACGGAAACAGTACGCATTGTCACACTGAACTTCCTTGCGGGCGGTGGAGATGGCTATCCGTTCCCGACCGGTCCCGAGGCCGAACGTCTGGATCTGAACGACCTGGACGGTGACGGCGTGGATGACGGCAACCTGACCGGCGATGCGACCTTTGCAAGTGATGGTACCGAGCAGGACGCACTGGCCGAGTATCTGAACGACAATTTTGGCGATGCCGCCAATGCATTTGACGAAGCGGATGTTGGGCGCGACAGCGACGGGCGCATTCAGAACCTGAACTTTACAGACGACACAGTGCTGGACGGAACCGAAGAACCGGCACCTCAACCCACCGGAGAAATCCTGTTCGACACCCTGGCGATCTTTGAGGGCGAAGGTGGAGACGGTGCATCGGAGGTGGTCGCGCATGAGGATGGCAAGCTCTACGTCACAAACGGAGAGCAAGGCCGGATCGACATCTTCGAGATCCCGGAAACATCAGGGGCCGCCAACGAGTTGGCCGCGACAATCGATCTGACTGGTTTGGACGGCTATGACGGCGTGCAGTCGGTTGCGGTCAAGAATGGTGTTGTTGCAGTTGCGATTTCAGTCGCGCCGATCGAACAGACAGTGTTTGGCCAAACGACCATGCTGTCACAGCCCGGATTTGTCGCGCTGTTCGATGCCGAGACTCAGGAACTGATCTCGACCATCGAAGTTGGTAACCTGCCGGATCAGTTGACGTTCAACGAAGATGGCACGCAGCTGTTGGTTGCCGGTGAAGGCGAAAAGAACGACGACAGCGACAATGACGATAATCCGCTGGGTACCGTCGCGGTCATCGACACCACGGACCCAGCTGCTCCAAGCGCGCAGATACTGGACTTCACTCAGTTCAACGGTCTGGAAGAGCAGGCCCGCGCAGCTGGTATCCGCATTCAGGACGGTGTCAGCTTTGCTGAAGATATCGAACCGGAATACATCGCGATCAGCCCGGACGGTACCACCGCCTTTGTGTCGCTGCAGGAAAACAACGCGATTGCCAAAATCGATCTGGCGACCAACACGGTTGTCGATGTGTTCTCACTAGGCACGGTCGATTTCAGTGGCGAAAGCGCGCTGGACCCCAACGACAACGGAGAGATCGACATCACCAATTTCGATAATCTGGTTGGCTTCCGGATGCCGGATGCGATTGCCTCGTTCGAGGTGAATGGCCAGACTTATATTGCCACAGCCAATGAAGGCGACAGCCGCGGTTTTGACGAAGCGCGTGTCGAAGATTTGGCCGCTGCAGGTTTGATCGACCCGAGCGTTGATATCACTGGGCTGGAACGTCTGGAGGTTTCGACCGTTGATGGCGACACCGATGGCGATGGAGACATCGACGTTCTGCACACTTTCTCTTCGCGCTCGTTCTCGATCTTTGATGCGGATGGCAATCTGGTGTTCGACTCGGGTTCCGATTTCGAAGAAATCATCGCCGAGATCGCGCCTGAACGCTTCAATGATGACGATGGCGACGATGGAGAGGACCGTTCGGATGCCAAAGGCCCCGAGCCCGAAGCAATCACCATCGGTGAAATTGGCGAGAGCACCTATGCCTTCATCGGGCTGGAGCGGGACAGCGGGATCATGATCTATGACATCTCTGACCCAGCAAACTCCACCTTCGTAAACTACATCCCACCACTGCATGTCGATAACGCCCCTGCAGGCGAACCGGCGCTGCATTCGCCCGAGGTGATCACATTCATCCCGGCGGATGAAAGCACAACCGGCAACGCTCAGATCGCTGTTTCCTACGAAGTGTCGGGGACCACAGCTGTTTACGATCTTTCCGAGCTGAACCCGATCACCACGATCATGGACATTCAGGGCGAGGGCCACATCTCGGACTATGATGGTGAGGTTGTGACAACCAAAGGCATCGTTACGGCAGTCGACAGCAACGGCTACTACCTTCAGGACGCAGAAGGTGATGGCAATACCGCGACCTCGGATGGCATCTTTGTCTTCACCGGTTCTACACCAACGGTTGTTGTTGGGGATGAGGTGAAGGTCAACGGCGAAGTGTCGGAGTTCATTCCAGGCGGTGCCGGAACCGGCAACCTGTCGATCACTCAGATCAGCGCGGATAGTGAAGAGGTGCTGTCCTCGGGCAACACTGTCGAAGCGGTCGTTCTGGGTGCCAATGGCCGTCCGATCCCGACCGAGGTGGTGATTTCCGAAGATGAGCTGCCGGTGAATCTTCAGGAAGAGCCCGGCGAGTTCGATCCTGAAAACGACGGGATCGACTTCTATGAAAGCCTTGAAGGGATGCTGGTCACCGTCGACAATCCCGTAGCGATCTCGGCCACCAACCGGTTCAACGAAACCTGGGTCGTCGCTGATGATGGGGAAGGAACAACGCCGGGCCTGAACGATCGGGGTGCACTGAACCTGAACGCCAATGCTGACGGGTTGGGCGATCTGAACCCCGAACGGATCCAGATCCAGTACGACAGCGGATTGCTGCCGGATGGGTTCACACCGCCCGAACTGAATGTGGGTGATGACCTTAGCAGTGTGACTGGCGTCGTGGGTTACGGCTTTGGCAACTACGAGATCAATGTCACCGAAGAATTCACCGTGGAAGAGGCGAGCTCGAACACGGCTGAGGTGACCGAGATCGCGGGTTCCGAAAGCGAACTTACAGTTGCGACCTACAATGTGCTGAACGTCACGTCGAACCCGGATGACGGTGATGCTGATCAGATCGCGCAATTGGCGCAACAGATCGTCAGCAATCTGGGAAGCCCGGACATTCTTGCACTGCAGGAAATCCAGGACGACTCGGGCGTCACTGATGACGGCACGCTCAGCGCGGATGAAACGCTTCAGGCCATTGTGGATGCCATCGTGGCCGCTGGCGGACCTGAATACAGTTTTGAAAGCGCTATTGTCGACGAAGATGGCGAAAACGGCGGCGTTCCCGGCGGCAATATCCGCAACGCGTTCCTGTACAACCCTGATCGGGTCGAGGCGAACGAGTTTGTGACGCTGGAAAGCGACGTGTTGGCAGAGATGGGTGTGTCCAACCCGGATGCATTTGAAGGTTCGCGCGATCCGCTGCTGGGGGTCTTTACCTTCAACGGGCAGGAGATCACGCTCATCAACAACCACTTCTCGTCCCGCTTCGGGTCCGAGCCGATCTTCGGTGGACCGCAGCCCTTTACACAGGGTGGAGAAGCCGAGCGTGAAGCACAGGCCAAGGCGATCAATGAAGTTGTCGACAGTCTGCTTGCGGAAGATGGTGAGGCCAACATCGCAGTTCTGGGCGACCTCAACACCTTCGAGTTCACGGATGAATTGTCCGAGGATTTGCCGGGTGTCGGTGAGGAGAAGGTTCTAACTAACCTAATCAACCAACTGGAAGGGGACGAAGCCTATACCTTCATCTTCCAGGGTAATGCTCAGGTGTTGGATCACATTTTCGTCTCGGACAGTCTGTTGTCCGGTGCCAATGTTGATATTGTTCACGTCAACAACGATTTCGCCGATTTTGCCTCGGATCATGAACCGGTTGTGGCGAGCTTCACGCTGGAAGCGCCGGAGCCGGTGGAAGATCAGTTCCTGGTCGGCACACGCCGTGGCGATGAACTGACCGGCGACAGCGGGGATGACGTCATCGTGGGTCTTGCAGGCCGTGATGTCCTGAATGGACTGGCCGGAGATGACTTTATTCTCGGTGGACGCGGAGCTGACAAAATCGATGGCGGAGATGGTGACGACTACCTCTCCGGCGGTCGCGGTCGCGATCTTATCCACGGTGGTGCAGGAGACGACATCATCGATGGTGGACGCGGGAAGGACATCATGGACGGAGGCGCGGGCGATGACCTGTTCATTGGCGCCACAAACGCCGACATGTTCGTCTTCTCTGGCGATTTCGGATCGGATCAGATCATTGGTGATGGTATCGATTTGGACAACCTGATCTTCCAAGACACCGACATGAACGATATCGCCGTCGAAGAAGATGATGGCAATCTGCTGATCACGGTCAGCGGTATCGAAACCTTCGGGACGGTCACGATCTTCGATACCGACAACAGCCTGCAGATCGTCTGAGAAAAGGGGGCCGGTGCATCTCAAAGGGTACCGGCCCTTCATGCTTGAATACAAAGCTGATTTGTTCTCAAGTATTTTAAACGGATTTGCTACACAGTTGTCGGAAACCAAGACTATTTTGCACTGCAGCGAACGACCGGTTTAGCGGGCCGCTTTGCATCATCAGAGCAAAACGATGAAAGGCAGGTTTGGGCAGTTTGTAGGCGACCGAAGTGTCTTTGCGAATGGCTGCTTTGGGAGCCCATTGCGGTCTTCGTCGATCCGGATTTCGAAGGGCAGGTTTCGCGACCGCCGCATGAATTGCAGCGTCATAATAAACCATGAACGTCGCTGTACGGGTGTTTGACCATCACGGAGTTGAGGAGGTTGCTAAGCTCGAGGAAACTACGTCACGACTGAACGCGCGTTGGGTGTCTTATCCTGAGCCTCCAAGCCTTGCTGATGTATCCTCCTTGGCATTACCTTCAGCCATTCGGCTAAAAGCTTGTCGCCAACCTTCAGCAAGTTCTTCCATCTGAGACAAAACCTCGGCATCTTCCGGCAGAATACGACGAGTCAGCCGTGCGCGTGTAACAGCCAATACTGACCAATTCGGATTTGGCCTTTCCGCCAAGGCGATCCGATCACCGGCGCTAACTTCGCCAGGTTCGAGTACTCGATAGTACCATCCGGTTCGGCCCGTCTTCTGAAACTGATAGGGCATTTCGTTGCGCCCCGTATGTAGCCCAAGTTTCCAGCACGGCTGCCGCCCCTGGCTAATTTGAACTACCGCCGTCCCGAGTAACAGGATGTCGCCGATGCAGAGGTTTTCCTCGGTCAATCCTGTCGTAGAAATGTTCTCGCCAAACGCCGCTGGCATTGTGCCGGGTGCCATTTGGTCCTCTGCTTGCCAAGCCGAATAGTGATCAAAATCATAATGATGGATGGCTTTGTCTTCGCCTCCATGCACGGTCAGGTCAGCCTGAGCGTCCCCGGAAAATCCAAGCAAGGTAATGGCTTGCCGCCCGCCCACCCGGTCTTTCTGAATAGCAGAAGGTGGTTTACCTTCCCAGCGATCTCTGATGGATCCAAGAAAAATGCCGTCGATTTTTGCCGACAGTTCAGGATGGTTCATCTAGCTTCCTCGTGCTCAATGCAGATCTTGTCTTTTTCTCCGGGCTCCAATGAAACACCCAACAATTTGCAAAACCCGTTTTCCGTCGTGACATCATGATGGGCACAGGATTTGCATTGGCCGAACGATCGGCCTTCGTTTGCGGCCAAAGCCAGACTGAGGCTTTGCATCAGCCCCTGCTCAAGCATGGCTTGGTTTTCTAAGGGCATAACTCCAATTGCCTGAGCAACTGGGTTTGGCTGACGAACGATCTCGCCCCCTTCCTTGGTGAGTTCGTAGGAGATCGACCGCTGATCATGTTCTTTGCGGTGCTCTTCTACATAGCCTTTTCGCGCCAAAGCTTTGAGCGTCTGTGACATCGTTCCACGGGTTGTTCCGATGTATTCTGCAACATGCGACGGCGAGCGCGAGAACATGTTCGCCTCAGCGAGGTACTCGAGCGCCATCCTCTGAGTCGGGTTCAAATCTCCCGCCCATCCTTCGGAAGAATCTATCCGGGCCAGACGGTTGATCAGTGTGCGAATGCGATGATCTGTATTCATAACGCTTTTAGTAGCGACTCGAAATTATAGTTGCAATGTATTTCTCACTATAGTAGCGACTCGCTATCTTTCATTTGGAGGCACACATGAAACTCTCAATACTCACTTCCACTCTGGTCTTGGTCATCGGCAGCACAGCTCTTGCTGATGGGAACCATGCCATCCATCAAGATGGCGCCATCATATCTTCGGCAGACGCCAGTAACGTCGCGGACTTTGACATTCTGGCCGCACACGCGCACCGCAATGGAAACACCGTCACTTTTCACATGACAACGAATGGATCGGCTGGCGCCTCGGTTCCGGTGGCAACCGGAGAGGTCGGTGGATCAGATGTCTGGTCATATGTCTGGCCTACGTCATTGGACCCTTCGGCCGTTGGGTTCGAAGCCGGCACAGGAATCCTTGCATTGGCCGCAACCAGTCATCCAGATTTCGATGACACACCGCTTTTTGATGAGAACGGCGACGGAGATCCGGCCAATGACGGCATCGAATGGCACAGCCACTGGGTTGTGTTGACCCCGACCGAAGCGTGCGGACCCGTCGCGCTTGCCGTACGGGACATCCCCGAAGGCTCCACACCCAAGCTACCTGCGACATGGCCTGGGTTCCCGATCTTTCTGGACAGCCCAGGGTTTACACCGCTGTTCGACGGGCCCGAAATTGTGGTGAACGCAGGCTTCGCCAGCGACGTGGAACTGGATGGAGTCGCTTATGACGGTGTCACATCAGCCTTGAGGGTCAACGCGAATATCCATGCGCCCTTGCTATGCGTCACAGATATCTTCGACGTCGCATCTGGCGACCTGAACCTGCCGGGCAAACTTCACTGATATTCGAGCGTGCAGCCGCCAAACCCAAGGCGGCTGCACGCAAAAGAGGACGAGACTATGCAAACACCAGAATTAGACGTATCGGAATGGTTCAACACAGACACACCCCTGACTTTACGCGAGTTAGAAGGACGGGTTGTTGTGATTGAGGCATTTCAAATGTTATGCCCAGGATGCGTCCTGCACGGCATTCCCTTGGCACAGTCGATTCAGAAGATATTTCCTGAAGAAAAAGTAGCCGTGATTGGCCTGCACACTGTTTTCGAACATCACGATGCTATGACACCGGTGTCTCTGAAGGCTTTCTTACATGAGTATCGCATCACCTTCCCTGTTGGCGTGGACAAACAGGGCGCTGGATCATTGCCAAACACGATGTCTCGCTTTGGTATGCGCGGCACACCAAGCCTTGTCCTGTTGGATCAGGCGGGGCAGATCGTTGCGCATCACCTTGGCCAGGTTTCTGAACTGCAATTGGGATCAGAGATTGGCGGCCTTCTGACACGAGGCGTCGTATCGGCTAAAAGCGGCCCCGTAACTGTCGGTCAAAGTGAAGACACAGCAGGTCGCTGCAATGTCTGAACGGGCCATGGTGTCCGGACATCGGAACAAAACCCGCCGTTGGCGGTCGCAAGAACGCGGCTTTGGCGACCACAGCGACAGGAAACCCAAAACCGCTATGCATCGTTCGTTCATGAACGCCACACGGCATCGCGCAAGTTCCCGAAAGTCGGGAACTTGCCAATTGATTTCACTCAAGGGGGTCACGCTCGATGCTCAAACCAAGAGCCTTTGCGACGCCGGCGCTATACGCGGGATCTGCCTTGAGGCAATTCGATATGTGGCGGATCTGGATTTCCTTCCTTGCAGCTCCAATCGCGCGCGCGGTGTTTTCGAACAACACTTTTTGTTGCTCCGGCGTCATCAGGCGGAACAAATCACCGGGCTGCGAGAAATAGTCATCATCCTCGCGGTGGTTCCAATGATCCGCAGAACCTTCGATGGACAAAGGTGGTTCAGAGAAATCCGGTTGCTCGGCCCATTCGCTATGCATGTTGGGTTCATAGCCAATCCGAGATCCGGCATTGCCGTCGACCCTCATCGCGCCATCACGATGGTAGGAATGATACGGGCAACGAGGCGCATTCACCGGGATCTGGGAATGGTTGACACCCAACCGATACCGCTGAGTGTCGCCATAGGAAAACAGACGTCCCTGCAACATCTTGTCCGGCGAAAAGCTGATACCAGGAACAATTGTGGAAGGCGCGAAGGCGGCCTGTTCCACCTCGGCAAAGTAGTTCTCGGGGTTCCGGTTCAACTCCAGTTCGCCAACCTCAATCAACGGATAGTCCCCATGCGGCCATACCTTGGTGAGGTCAAATGGGTTAAGGTGATACGTACCCGCATCCTTCTCTGGCATGACTTGGACATAAAGCGTCCATTTGGGAAAATCACCGTCTTCAATAGCATCGTAAAGATCACGCTGATGGCTTTCACGGTCACCAGAGATGATCTGCGCGGCTTCTTCGTCGGTGAGGTTTTTGATCCCTTGCTGGGTTTTGAAATGGAACTTGACCCAAAAACGTTCGTTATCCGAGTTGATAAAACTGAACGTGTGGCTGCCAAAGCCGTGCATGTGCCGGTAGGTTGCGGGAATGCCGCGATCAGACATAACAATCGTCACCTGAAGCAACGCTTCCGGAAGGCTGGTCCAGAAGTCCCAGTTGTTGTCCGCACTGCGCATGTTGGTCCGCGGATCACGTTTGACAGCGTGATTAAGATCGGGAAACTTCAGCGGATCGCGAAGGAAAAACACAGGGGTGTTATTCCCAACCAGGTCCCAGTTGCCCTCTTCAGTGTAGAACTTTACCGCAAAACCTCGGATGTCCCGTTCCGCATCCGCCGCACCGCGTTCTCCTGCAACGGTCGAGAAACGCAGGAAGAGATCCGTCTTCTTGCCAACATCAGAGAACAATTTGGCGCGTGTATAGCGGGTGATGTCGTGGGTCACTGTGAATGTACCGTAAGCGCCAGACCCTTTGGCATGCATCCGGCGTTCGGGGATCACTTCGCGATCAAAATGAGCCATTTTCTCGAGAAACCATACATCCTGAAGCAGCGCAGGGCCACGTGGCCCCGCCGTCAGAGTGTTTTGGTTGTTGGGCACTGGCGCGCCAAACGCGGTGGTCAGTTTCGGTTTACTCATCATGTCAATCTCCTGAGTTGGTATTGGCAGGACAAAACCGAAAACGGCCAGATTACTCCAACTTATATAAATTATCCGACCGATAATCAGCGGTGATGCATGGCCAGAAGAACCTCAGTCGCCGGTCTTTCACTCAGAGATCTTGAGTACATTCAAAGCATTGCCGAAGAAGGTCATTTTGGCCGGGCGGCTGATATCTGTGGGGTTTCACAACCTGCAATCAGCCAACAGGTATTGAAACTAGAGGCCCGACTTGGATTTTCGATTTTCGAACGTCAGGGCAGACATGTCTCTTTGACGCAAAATGGCCGGATAGTCTTGCAAAAAGCAGAAATCCTTCTGACCGAGGCCCGTGAGCTGTTGGAATTGTCGCTGAGCCTGAGTGACAATCTGGAAGGTGATTTGAAGTTTGGTGTACTTCCGACCCTTGGTCCCTACTTATTGCCGCTCATCCTCAAGTCACTCAAAGCCGCTTATCCCAAGTTAAGGCTGTCACTGTTCGAAGAGCCCACGCATGTTCTCGAAGAGATGCTCACCAATCGGGCGCTGGACGCTGCGCTGATCGCAACTGACCCGAAACAGCCCGCACTAAGTGCGCTTGAGCTGTTTCATGAACCATTTGTTTTTGCCTGTCCCAAGGATGTAGATCTCAAACCCAATGAAAAGGTTCGTTGGTCCAAGGTTTTGTCCTCACAGCTCGTTCTGCTTTCTCAAGAACACTGTCTACGGGATCAGACCGTTGCGTTTTGCGACCGGATTGACCGACCAGGACAAAGAGTGGCCAGCAGTCTTGAGATGCTCCGGCAAATGGTCGCGCTGGGAGAGGGTTGCGCGCTTTTTCCGGCATTGTCTGTGAGTGGCCCCGACCGTTTCGGCGGCCTAGCAACAACGCATCCCATTGCGGATGGGGTGTTTGGCCGTTCTATCAGGCTGGCATGGCGCGACAGTGACCCACGCACGGGATCGCTTGAACATTTCGGGACTTTCATTCAGACCCTTATGGCTGCCCCGGAAATGGTGCGGTATTTGAACGGAAAAGCTTAGAGCCTGACCAACCACGGAGAAGGCAATTTAGCGTTTCTTTGAGGGCAAGCGCGCAAGACGCCATCAAAGAAACGCCGTTGGTCTGTCACTGCAAGGATTCCAGATAGGCCAGCAGGTCTGTGATTTGCTCCGGTTTTTTATTCCGGGGAAGGACATTTTCGTGCCCGGCAGGTACTTTTTGGGAGACGCTAGGCTCCAGACTCATTAAATTACAGCCAGAACAGGACGGTAGCTGCGAGTGCGATTGCGGATAGGAAGACCTTCG
>NZ_JBXWNG010000029.1:0-8979 GCF_059610245.1 Ruegeria sp. YTSA075
GCTTGGCACCGATTTCCTGAATCGGCTTCTTGTTCGCCTCACGCGCGATTTCGATGTCAGATTTATAGCTCATTGGGTTCTGGGCTCCGTGCAAAGTAGGTCGAACGAACTCAAACCCGCCGGTATTTGCGACCGGGGGTGGAATCGGATACTTTCTTTACGGTAAATAATTTTTCCCACTGGTCAATATCTGAATTGCAGAGACTTTGACAGAAAGGACATTTTGGGCGCGATGGCACCATCGGCTCACGCGTAGCGTTTGCGCCCCGCGCTAAGCCCCAGTAACCAATCCTCAACGATGCGGCGTTCAGGAAATGTTTTGTGTGTTGGGCTCTTCAAAAGATAATACCCCGACTGTGTTCGCACCGATATGTCCTGGATTGGTCTAACCAACGCACCGCTTTCAAGCAGCGGGTCAACAAGATGGGCCCAACCCAATGCGACGCCCAAACCATCTACTGCCGCTTGTATAGAGAGAGGATAGGTGTTGAAGGCCACTGCGCGTTCCATCGATGCAGTGGGTATTCCATTGCCACTAAGCCAAGTATGCCATGTCATCCATTCCGCATGACTGCTCGTCACTTCAATCAGATCCAACTCCGGCAGGGCAGATAGAGTTGCCGCCTCTGGATTACTTAATAGGTACTCTGGGCTACAGATCGGGAACACCGTTTCTCCGAACAAAAGCTGAGCGTCATATCCGGGCCAATCCCCATCCCCACGCAAGATTGTCAGATCCATCGAGTCAGCTAGACACTCAGCATCGCTGTCGGAAGACACCAGTGAAATACGGATGCGGCCATTGGATTTGTTGAACTTGCGCAACTGCGGCATCAACCACAGAGACGCAACGGAATTGGTAGCAGAGATCGAGACCGTGTTGGCCTGATGCTTGGCCAGCATATCGCGACTGACATCCCGCATCAGGTCCAGCGATTTTTCCACGGTGGCCAACAATATGGCACCTTGCTGCGTCAGTGAAACCGATCGATGGCCTCTGACAAACAAGGGTACGTCATAGTGTTGTTCCAACAGACGTACTTTGCGACTGATAGCGGTTTCAGAAATATTCAGCACCTTGCTGGCCTGCGCAAAACTCTGCGCCTTCGCCGCGGCCTCAAAAGCCAGAAAGTAGTCGAGTGGCGGCAGAATCTTACCGGTAACTGGAGCTTTCTTAGGCATACGCGAGCTGATTCCCACTTTGGATGTATTCACAATCAAAAACATCTGCCCGCATCAGTTTGCTTTCGATCAGGCAACTGACTGTTAAAGTAGCGAAAAGTTGATTTAGCCTCAAGAAATTATAGCCAAAGCCCCGCAAATCTCTGTTCTGTGTTCAGCGCATTTCTAGGCAGAATGCACAAATTCGGGGCCGGAAGAGCCCTAACATCAAAATGAACGTCACTCAGGGAGCAAACATGAAACTTACAAACCTACTTTCTGCTGCAACCTTGGCAGCGATAGCGGGCACCGGAGCCAATGCAGAAGACAGCAGCGATCCGATCGTCATCCCAATTCATAACTGGTCCAGCCAGATCGTGATGTCGAATGTTGTCGGCCTGATCTTCGAAGAGATGGGCAACAATGTCGAATACGTCACCACCGACAGCCAAGCGGTCTACGAGTCGGTACGACTTGGCGATGTGGCACTGGAAATGGAAGTCTGGGAAGGCGCGTTTGGCGCATCCTACCGTGCAGCACTTGAAAAGGGAGGTCTGCATGATGCGGGTGATCATGACGCGGTCACGCGCGAAGATTGGTGGTATCCAATGTGGACCAAGGAGGCCTGCCCGGGCCTGCCCGATTGGCAAGCCCTGAACGATTGTGCTCACCTGTTCGCGACAGCCGAAACAGGTGACAAGGGCCGGTATCTGGATGGTCCAGTTGACTGGTTGAAACATGGCAAAGAACGAGCCGAAGCGCTTGATCTGAACTTCACCGTAATCAACGCTGGCTCTGCCGCAGCACTTTGGGCCGAGATTGGCGCAGCTGAGGCCGAAAAAAAGCCGGTTCTCGTATTTAACTGGACGCCAAACTTTGCCGAAGCCGTCTGGCCCGGTGAGTTTGTAGAATTCCCGAAGTGGGAAGACGGATGCGACAAAGATCCGTCCAAGGGTCCGAACCCGGATGCCCTGTACGATTGTGGTAACCCGGCTTCCGGCTACCTGAAAAAGGCGGCTTGGGATGGCATGAAAGAAAAATGGCCAGCCGCATATTGCGCCCTGACCGAGATTTCTTTCACCAACCCACAGATTGCTGAGATGGCGAAGCTGGTCGACACGGATGAGCTTGAGCCTGAAGAGGCAGCCGAAGAATGGCTAGATGCCAACCGTAGTGTCGTTGATCCCTGGATCAGCGCCTGCAGTTCGTAACCCGTCCAAATACGACAATACTGGTGCGGCCTTGACCAATCCGCGATGCGAGGCCGCACTCAACAAGGAAGAAAAACAGCCATGTCAGCCACAGCGCCTGTGATATCAGCCAAAAATGTCTGGAAATTGTTCGGACCCTCGCCCGTGAGCTACCTGAACTCCCTGCCAGCAGGCCGTAGCTTTGATGAGATTCGTGCAGATGGGTACATTGCTGGGGTCAAGGACGTCTCAATCGAGGTTGGCCGTGGCGAAATGCTGGTCATCATGGGGCTTTCAGGATCAGGGAAGTCTACTTTGGTGCGGTGCTTTTCGCGCCTGCACGACATTACTGGCGGCACCATCGAAGTTGACGGTCAGGATATTATGAGCCTTAGCGAACGCGACTTGATCGAGCTACGGCGCAACAAGATGGGTATGGTGTTTCAATCCTTCGGCCTGCTGCCACATCGAACAGTTTTAGACAACGTTGCATTTCCGTTGGAGATGCGTGGTCAGGATCGTCATGACAGGCGCGAGCGCGCGCTGGAGGTCGTGAAGCTGGTTGGGCTTGAGGGTCGTGAAGAATATTTCCCGCGTGAACTCAGCGGCGGGCAACAGCAGCGTGTTGGTATCGCCCGATCCCTGGCGATTGAACCGGATATCTGGTTTCTTGACGAGCCGTTCTCGGCTTTGGACCCGTTGATCCGGCGCGAAATGCAGGACGAGTTTCTGCGTCTACAAGAAATGCTGGGAAAGACCATTGTCTTTATCACACATGATTTTGACGAAGCGCTGCGCCTGGCGGACCGGATAGCGATTATGCGAAACGGTGCGGTGGAACAGTGTGATACGCCGGATCAGATCGTCATGAACCCTGCCACGAAATACGTGGCGAAATTCACCGAGGACATCGACAAAGCCCGCGTGGTGCACGCGAAGGGACTGGCAAAGCCGGTCAATGGGCACGCCTTGGAAGGCGCGCCAATCAATGGCGGTTCGACCATCCACGAATTGGCGCGGGTTCTGGTCAATGACAACCGCATCCTGTTGCCGGTCGCCGATGATAAGGGCGTTGTCACCGGCGTTCTGGAACGCGATGCCGCGTTGAACGTTCTGCTCGGAGCCGAGTGATGGCGACGCTGACCACTGAACTGCCGGAAACTTCGGACAGACCGTGGGGACGTACCCGCGTGCTTACTGCTCTGTTGATTGCGGCATTTGCGCTGATTCTTGCTAAGGCTTTTGGTGTTCTGCCTGAATGGCTGAACCGCATCCCAGAGGCTGCAATACCGCCGACGGCACAGGTTTTGGACGCCATTTTTAGCTTCATTCAAACCGACCTTGGCCTAATTTATGTTACCCGTTTTATCGCTGAAGGCCCGCTTGAGTTTTTACTGGACACATCCGCAAACCTTTTGGAGGGCAAGCGTCGCTGGCCCTATCTGGGGCCAATCCCATGGTCAGCAGTCGCCGCTGTTGCAGCTGTCGTCGGATATGCTGTTGGCGGTTGGAAGCTGGCCGCTTTAGGGGCCGGAACCTTCATCTGGACCGCAGCGATCGGACAGTGGAAGATGGCCATGCAGACAATGTCCGTCATTGTGGTTGCAGCACCCCTAGCCTTTCTGCTGGGTTTGACCCTGGGTATCGCTGCTTGGAAATACGGCTGGTTCGAGCGGATGCTGAAACCCATCTTGTCCGTTCTGCAAACACTGCCGTTTTTTACATATCTATTGCCCGCCGTGATTTTCTTTAAAGTCGGGCCAACAGCCGGGGCCGTCGCGACGATTACCTTCGCCATCCCGCCGATGATTCTGATGACCACTCTGGGCCTGAAGAAAGTCAGCCCCGAAGTGGTAGAAGCAGGCAAGATGTCCGGATGTACCCGCTGGCAGATGCTGCGACATGTCTATGTTCCCGCCGCGCGCACCGAGATTCTGGTTGGAGTTAACCAAGTGATCATGTTGTGCCTGGCCATGGTGGTGCTGACCGCTTTCATCGGCATGCCTGGCCTTGGCGCCAAACTGTTGGCGATGATGGGCAGCTTCAAACTCGGGCGTTCTTTTGAGATTGGTGTGACCATCGTTCTTCTGGCGGTCATGCTTGATAGGATGTCAAAGGCTTGGGTCATCAAACAGCCCGTTCATTTCGAACGTGGTACGCCGTGGTGGAAACGGCACCAGATCTCACTGATCGCGCTGGGTCTGTTTGTTGGGTTCACTCTGCTGTCGCAGGTCTTCCCGATCCTGGCCGAAGTCGGCCGCAAACAACATCTGAGCCAGGGCAAGGAAATCGACGTGGTGATCAAGTCGTTCCTGGCCATCGATGCTATCAAAGGGACAACCGAATGGTTGCGCTGGTTCCTGAACGTCAAGGTTCTGATCCCGTTCCGGAACACGTTGCTTGCCATTCCGACACCCGCTTTCATACTGCTGGTGGTTTCCTTTGCCTATTGGGTCGGTGGTCGCAAACCCGGCATCTATGCCGCAGTCTTCTTTATAATCGTGGCTTTCTCGGGCTGGTGGGATCGCTCCGTTATCACGCTCTACACCGTGATTTCAGCGGTCGCGCTGGCGACACTGATCGGTATCCCCCTGGGAGTTGTCGCGGCCCGATCCACCCGCTGGTCCAATAGCATTCTGCTGGCGTGCGACACCGCGCAGACCTTCCCAAGCTTCATCTACCTGATTCCTGCGATCATGTTGTTCGGCGTCAATGATGTGGCTGTTGTGTTCTCGATCCTGATCTTCGCCGCTGTACCGTTGATCCGGTACACGATTATTGGCCTCAGCAGCGTACCGCCGGAAATGACCGAAGCGGCCGACATGTCCGGCTCGACCCGTCGACAAAAGCTGATGTCGGTGCAGTTCCCACTGGCGCTGCCAACAATGGCGGTCGGGTTTAACCAGGCAATCATGTTCTCGTTCTTCATGGTCATCATCGCGGCGTTCATCGGCACGCAGGATCTGGGACAGGAATTGCAGCGGACACTGGCGGGCACCGAGTTGGGCAAGAACTTTGTCCTTGGGATGAACGTGTCGCTGATGGCGCTGACCTTTGACATGGCCATCAGCAGCTGGGCGGAACAGCGTAAAAAGCGACTAGGGCTAGACTGAGATGGCACAGCTACAAAACAGACGCAGTGTTGCCCGTTTCGACGATACAGGATTCATCCGGATGCGGATGAAGGGTCTGCCAGACGAGCAGGTTTGGTGGAAGAACGTCAGCTTTGATGAGGAGACCGGGCAAGGCAGCTATCTTATGAAGATGGCGCCGGGCACACGCTCGAACCCCTACATCCATCACGGACCAGAGGAGTTCTTTGTCCTTGAAGGCGATCTGACCGATCACGATGGGTTTTGCTATCGCAGCGGGGATTTCGTCAGCCTTGCCGTGGGATCCAGCCATTGCTCGCACACTGAGGCGGGCTGTCTTTTGGTGGTCACGCACCGCGGTGCGACGGAATCCATTCAGGAAGGTGTATTATGAATGTGAAGCCGGTTTTTGAAGTTCCATTCGAACGGAGCGGGGTACTGGCCCCTGGCCTTCCGATCCTGCCCCACGGGACAGAGCGCCACCCGATTCCAGGAATGGGGTCGCGCGCTGTTCCGATATCCAAAGGCGATACCATCACGCTGTTGGACCGCGATGGAATGCAACCGGCCGAAATGGTCTTTTTTGCTCCTGACCGGAGTTCCGACGCAGCCATGCTGGGCGCGCAGGGGCATGGGCGACCCGAAGGGTTGATTGCAACGCTGGCAAATGGCTCCGCTTCAGGGAAAAAGGTACTGCGAGCTCTGGAAACCGCCGGTTTCGAAGTCGGAAAAGGTGACGCAATTCGTGCTTTCACAGATGGGTCACGCCCCGGCGACATGGCGCATTTCGTCGCGGAAAACGATGGCCTTTTGATCGTCGCCGCACCCGGCAAGGCGATGCGCCCAGAGGACCACAATCCGCCCACGGATATCATCTTGTATATCCAGCGCTCCGCACCCGGATTGGAAAAGCCCGATGTAGGCCCGCCTGATCCGTTGGCTGATCCTTTGAAGGACATCAACATTCAGCCCGGCAATGCCAAGTCCTATGAGGTCAAAGCAGGAGAATTCATACAGATCGTGGATATATGCGGACGCGAATGTTCCGATTTCCAGGCCTTCAGCCGCCGTGCACTGGATCAGGGAATCGAGCGCGAAATTGACCCGACGACAACCCGCAGCCTGATGGGAAGTTTGTATCCTCAACCGGGGATCTTCTCGAAATACTGGTCGGTCGATCAAGAGCCTTTGGTCGAAATCGTACAGGACACTTGCGGACGGCATGACACCTTCGGCCTTGCTTGTACCGCGCGGTACTACGAAGACCTTGGCTATCCCGGTCACGTGAATTGTTCGGACAATATCAACAAGGATCTGGATCAGTATGGCATCAAGCCCCGCGGAGGCTGGCCGGCAATCAATTTCTTTTTCAATACAATGCTGGACGAGACCAACGCCATTGGAATGGACGATCCGTGGTCACGACCGGGCGACTTCGTCCTGCTGCGTGCACTGACTGATTTGGTCTGCGTCAGCACTGGATGTCCATGCGACATCGATCCGGCGAATGGCTGGAACCCAACCGACATTCAGGTGCGAACCTACAAAGCGACCGAAGATTTCAAACGATCCTACGGCTACAGAAAATCTGCGGAGGCGGATGTGGAAGAAACCAAAAAAACCGCGTTTCACGACTGCTTTGCGCGGCATACCCGTGATTTCGTCGAATACAATGGCTATTGGTTACCCAACACGATGACCAATCACGGCACCATTGCCGAGTACTGGGCCTGTCGAGACAAGGTTGCCGTCATGGACTTGAGCCCATTGCGGAAATACGAGGTTGTCGGACCCGACGCAGAAGAGTTGATGCAGCTTTGTGTGACCCGCAACATGAAAAAGCTGAGTGTTGGTCAGGTCGTCTATACGGCCATGTGTTATGAGCACGGCGGTATGATCGACGATGGTACAGTTTATCGTCTGGGTGAAACAAACTTCCGCTGGATTGGCGGGAACGACACCAGCGGATTGTGGCTGCAGGAGCAGGCACTCAAACGCCATATGAATGTCTGGGTGCGCAGTTCGACAGACCAGCTACACAACATCGCGGTGCAAGGGCGGCACAGTCGCGACGTTCTTTCCAAAACATTCTGGACGCCACCTCAACAACCGACGATCGAAGAACTGCCATGGTTCCGGTTTACCGTCGCACGTGTGGGCGATGTGCAGGGGACGTCAGTGGTTATTTCCCGGACCGGTTATTCGGGTGAACTTGGATACGAAATCTTCTGCCACCCGAACGATGCGGTAGAAATCTTTGACCGCGTTTGGGAAGCCGGTGAGGAATATGGCATCGCACCGCTCGGGCTCGCGGCACTCGACATGTTGCGGATCGAAGGTGGATTGATCTTTGCCGGATCGGAATTCGACGATCAGACGGACCCGTTTGAAGCAGGCATCGGCTTTACTGTGCCGTTGAAATCAAAAACCGACGATTTCATCGGACGGGCCGCGATCGAAGAGCGCAAGGCACACCCGCACCGCAAACTGGTTGGTTTCGAGGTCGAAGGCGGCACGGTCCCCTCGCCTGGCGATTGCGTGCGCATTGGAAAAGCGCAGGTTGGCGAGATTACAAGCGCAATGAAATCACCAGTTCTTGGCAAAGTAATCGCATTGGGCCGGGTTTCTGTTACCCATGCTACCATTGGGTCGGACATTGAAATTGGGCAGTTGGACGGGCAGCAAAAACGGTTGAAAGCCAAGATCGTTCCATTCCCGCATTTTGATCCGACAAAGGAACGTGTGAAAGGGATATACGCAGAAGTGACGGTTTCGGACGCTGCAGAGTAGCAGCTAAGAAAGGCGACGATATTCGAGTTGATCATGACCGATCGTTGCCAAGCCTCAAGAGAGCGCTCGTCATTCGACTGTGGGATTCTGTCTAAAACGGGCATTTTCAGATTGCCCCTCTTTCAAATCACCATGGTCGCTTTACTGGCGTTGTATTGAATACCCAGTTTAGCGGACGAATTTGATCGGATTACTATGCTGGAAAGCTACGAAACCACTGCTGTCGCTCCCGAAGGCGCAATTTGTGAAACCTTTATGGGCTTGGCTGGCACCAAGGGCATTTCATGCTTTTGGTCATTTTCGTATCGAAGCGATAACGCAGAGCTATTTTTTCGCGACGCTTGGCTTGAAGTTATTGGTTGTCGCGAAGGTGGCAGCCCATCAGTTTCCGACCCTGTGAACCACCCCGACAGCTACAACTTGCGGGAACTGATCACAGAGCTCGGCACATACCGCGTGTCGAAGAAGGACAAGAGTCAGCAAAACCAAACGGTTCTGTTGCGAAGTTTACCGAAGTTCAGAGAAATACATCCGACTTGCTTTGTTATGCGAGCAGTTCTCTGAATTGTTGAAAGGGACAGAGTCCGGGTTCTGTCGCAAACTCCGTCCCCAACCTGTCAGATTCGAACGCAGTTCTGTTAACGCGGGCTGGAATGTTCCAGGAGCAGGCCGTGACGATCTCATTTAAGGGTGCGCATTTTCCGAAAGACGTGATTTTGCACGCGGTTTTCTTCTACCTACGCTAC
>NZ_JBXWNG010000030.1:0-8295 GCF_059610245.1 Ruegeria sp. YTSA075
ACTGTTCGCTTAACGATCAAACCTCGTCAGGCTCATAACCTGAAGGTCGCAGGTTCAAATCCTGCTCCCGCAACCAGCGTCACAGAACCGCCCGTAGCGCCAACGCTGCGGGCGTTCTGCTGTGTACTAAGAGCCAAAAGACCAGCCAACTCCCCAACGAGTTCTATGGTAAGCTGTCCGTCATTGGGCAGCAGTCGAATCTCGGACAACAATCCTCGAATGATGGATGTCGCTTCAGTCTTCGTCGCGGGGTTGTTCAACGCATCGCTCAAGTCCTCCACCTTTTCTTTATAGATGCCAGCGAGACCGGGATGTAAAAGAACGGGTCGCTCCTGAGACGAAGCGGATAATTCTGCTTCCAACTCTTCTTTGCAGGCTTCGAGATCGTCCATCTTCTTCTTCAAACTGGGATGGAACATACCTTGCGCAATAGCATCAACGATCTTGTCGATTTGCTTTGTGGTCTTGGCTAGTTCTTGTTCGGTTTTGGCTCTGCTCTTGGATATCTCGGCAGTCAGACGATTGAACTCCGATTGGTATGCCGACACAAACTCAGAGATAAGGTCCGGATGCAGCAGTTGGTCCTTGAGGCCCGTGAGCACGCGGGTCTCCAATTCTTCCCGCTTGATGGTCAGCCGGTTGTCGCAAGTGCCTTTGTTGCGAGAGTTGGCGCAGCCAAAATGGGATTTGCCAATAATGGTGTATTCGCCAAGATGTCCAGGACCGTTTCAGGTGTTTGCCATTCCTGGTGGCGTTGCGGTGGAATCCCGAACTAATACACTGAGTTCATACTTTGTCGCCGTTGTACCCGCGCTTTTTCCAGTAACGGCGTCCGCTATTTGCCTTGCGGCCAAAGCGCCAATTCGTTTAGCCGGGATGCGGATGGTGGAGAGTGACGGTTCGAATTCTCCCGATCCTTTGAAATCGCCAATCCCCATTATTGAAAGTTCTCCAGGCACAACAATGCCCAAGTGTTTTGCTGCATAAAGCACGCCTTGAGCAATAATGTCGTTACCGCACAAAATGGCACTGGGGCGCGGAGACTTACCCAACAATGACAGGCTAGCGCGTTTTGAGTCCGCAATGCTGTAAGGGGCTTGCAGTTGCCATTCTTCAGGCACCTCGATCTTTTTCCGCCGCAGCTCTGAAAGAGCACCGTGCAACCGATCGTGAGCTCGGTCGTTTCCAGCAAGGTCAGGAAAGACAAGGCCGATGTCTCGGTGGCCGAGATCCAGCAGGTGACACGCGGCCAAGCGGCCGGCCTCTGAATTCTGGACCCCTACGCAAGACAATCGTGCGTCGTCGGCATAGTTCCAGATTGCAACAGTTGGCACCCCCTGCTGTTCGATCAGTTGATGGGTGGCGTCTGAGTGTTCCAACCCAATAAGCGCCAGCCCATCGACACGGTGTTCCATCAGTTTGCGCAGCATTTTGTATTCGCGATCCAAATCGAAACCATGAGATGCAATAAGCATCGTGAAACCGTACTGATCGAGCCCATCAGAGAAGGACTGGATCAATTCGGCAAAGATCGCGTTGTCAATTGTTGGCACGACCAGTCCGATGGTGCCACTGCGCCGCCCATGCATCACCTGCGCCGCGCGATTGCGAATATAGCCGAGTTTCTGCACCGCTCTATCGATCTTCTTGCGAGTCGCCGGTTTGAGAAGATCAGGGTGATTGAAGCTTCGCGAGACCGTCGAGATGGACACCCCTGCCGCTTTCGCAACAGCGACGATATCAGGTTTATCTTTTTGTTTTCGAGCCATTATTCATACTTTATCGGCTAAAAAATGAAAACATTTGCAAAACTATTTTCATCTCTTAGCCTGTGATGTCAACGTGAGAAAACCATCAGGTGGAACTTTGGAATTCCTTTATTACTTCGGAGATGTCTTCACACCGATCTCTTTTGGCTTGCTGCTTTTGGGAACGATTGGTGGCCTGATTTTGGGGGCAACCCCCGGATTATCACCGACAATGGCAGTGGCCCTTTTAATCCCCTTCACCTTCCACCTGGCACCCGTTCAGGGACTGATCCTTTTGGGGGCGGCCTATACATCCACAGTGGCAGGTGGGGCGGTCAGCGCCATCCTTCTTAAAATTCCCGGCGCACCTGCCAACATCGCCACGACGTTGGACGGTCACACCATGGCCAAGCAAGGCAAGGGGGCGCAGGCGTTGCAGCTAAGCTTTCTAGCTTCGGCAGTCGGGGGCGTGATTGGTGTTCTGCTGTTGATCTTCCTGACACCCGTTCTGGCGCAGTGGGCGCTGGCATTCGGTCCCAGCCATCTGTTCTGGCTCGCCATCCTTGGCGTCACTGTCATCGGTTCGCTGGACAGCGCTTCGGTGGTGAAGGGCCTTTTGTCCGGTTGCATCGGCCTCTGGCTCGCGACCATCGGATTTGACGACATCATGGGCGCGCAGCGGTTTATCTTTCACCCAGCATTGGGCGGCGGTATCAATATCATTGCGGCTCTCATCGGGTTGTTTGCCATTCCCCAGGTGCTGACCATGTTCGCAATAGGCCGCAACGCAGCAAATGCCGAATTGATCGAGGTCGAGAAACATTCGATCATGGATGCGGTGCACGAGCTTCTGCGCCGCCCTCGCGCCCTTAGCATTGGTACCATCACAGGTTCGGTCATTGGGCTTATTCCAGGCGTCGGAGGTCAAATCGCTGGTCTTGTCGCCTATGACCAAACCAAAAAGTTCAGCCCGGAACGCGATAAATTTGGCAAGGGTCACAGTGAAGGTGTGATCGCAGCAGAAAGCGCGAACAACGCCATGGTCGGCCCAAGCCTTGTGCCACTTCTGACGCTTTCGATCCCTGGTTCGCCCACAGCAGCAGTGCTGCTGGGTGGTCTGCTGATCCACGGAATTTTTCCCGGCACCGACCTCTTTGACAATCACCCGGATGTGGCGTGGACCTTTATAAACTCGATGCTGATCGGTCAGGTGCTCATGTGCATCTTCGGCCTTTATGTGGCTGGCCTTGCCGCCCGGGTTGCACAAGTGCCGCAAAGCGTCATGGCGGCCGTTGTTCTGGGGCTCGCCGTCTTTGGCAGCTACTCGGTCCAGTCCAGCATGGGTGACGTCTACGTCATGGCCGCGTTGGGCGTTATGATGTACTTCCTTGAACGCTTCGGCTTCTCGGCCGCGCCGCTGGTACTTGGCCTGATCCTTGGCCCGATTGCCGAAGCAAATTTCATCCAAGGGTCAATGATTGCCGGCGCCACAGACGGAATGGCGAGCTATTTCCTGACTGGCACGCTGAACATCGTCCTGATTGCCATCGTGATTGCATCAATTGCTTATTCGATCTGGATGGAACTTCGCAGCCGTCGCTACACCTCTAAAGAGGAGATCATGGGATGAGCCAGATCAGCCTTCCACGCATTCAACACATTGTGGCGTCCGGCATTATTGCGGCGGTCGGGATGTGGGTGGCATGGGTAAGCTATACGCAACAGCCTGCCGAAGCCTTCCTGTTCCCGCGTTTGATTTCGACCGTCTTCGTCGTCTTGGCATTGTGGACATTCGTCAAAGCGATCCTTGGTTGGACAAAGGTCGGAGATGGCGTTTCGCGCAAAGATTTCGTGTGGCTTCTGCCAGGCCTGACCATCGCGCTTGTCTACATCTTCTGGGCCGCCAAGGCGTTGGGTTTCTACACAGCGGGTACGATCACGTTCTTCTTGCTCCTCAGCTTCTACGACCCGGCGCCGCATGACGAGGCCAAAACCTGGGTCAAGCGCGTGATCATCACCGCAGGGTTTCTGGCGGTGATGTACGGGCTCTTCGCGCTGCTGCTCAAAGTCTTCACACCACGAGAGATATTTTTCTGAAAAGGGCCGCGCAAAGCGGCGATCAAAAATCCAAGGGAGGATCTAACATGAAACATTTACTGGCAGGCGCTGCATTGGCGCTAATGTCCCTGACCGGTGGCCTGGCCACCGCCGAGGATTACCCGGAACGCCCCATCATGATGATGGTCAGCTATGGTGCTGGCGGGGCCACTGACTTCCAGGCCCGCATTGTCACCATGACGGCAGGCAATGAAGATGCGCTTGGCATGCCCATTGCGATCATCAACAAACCCGGCGCTGGTGGGCGGGTTGGCTGGAACTGGTTTGCAACCCAGGCCGAGGCTGATGGCTATACGCTCGGGGCATACAACATTCCGCATTTCATTGCGCAGTCGATTAAGGGCGGTGTCGAATACTCGGCGGACAGCTTCGAACCGATCGCCAACTGGGGCGCTGACCCTGCGGTATTTGTGGTGGCCAAGGACAGCCCCTTCAACTCCATGGAGGACGTGGTCACCTACGCCAAGGAAAACCCCGGGAAACTGACGTTCTCTGGGGCAGGTCTGTTTGTTGGACACCACATTGCGGCTTTGCAACTTGAGAAAGAAGCAGGTGTTAAAATGGCATACATCCCGACCAAAGGCGGCGGTGCGGCAGCAATGAAAGCCGTGATAGCGGGTGACGTCATGGGCGGCGTGAATAATCTATCAGACGCATTCCGTGCTCAGGAAGCGGGCAACGTCAAAATCCTTGGCGTGTTTGATCTGGAACGCAATGAGTTCCTGCCTGACGTCCCGACGTTAAAAGAGCAGGGCTTTGACATCGACAACGCCAGCGTGAACTTCCGCGGTGTCATGGTGCCCAAAGGCACGCCGCCAGAGGTCATCGACAAACTGGCCGCAACCGTCCCCGAGATGTTCAAGAACTCGCGTGTGGCGGGCAAAATGAAAGCAGGCGGTTCGCCCATGCACATCATGACCCGTCAAGAGGTTCAGGAAATGTGGGCTGCGCGTCAGGAAACTCTGAAAGAACTTCTGGCAGGTCTTTAGCGAGTGGCAGAATACTGGATAGGGCGACACGAGCCCTATCCTCTTCGATAGGAGTTTCGCGATGAATGCACATGATGATATGGCTCAATTGAGCAAGGTTGTCGCTCGAGCGCGCGCCGCTCAGAAAGCTTACGAGACGGGAGCCGACCAAAGGCGCTATGACCGCGCTGCCGAAGCTGCCGCTTGGGCGATTATGGAGCCTTCTCGCAATCGGGCTTTGGCCGAACTTGCGGTCGCGACAACCGGGCTTGGCAATGTGCCCGACAAGATCATCAAGAACCATCGCAAGACACTTGGCTTGATGCGAGACATCAAGGGCGTGAAAACGCACGGGATTATCAGCAACGACACCTCCACCGGCATCACCGAAATCGCGCGCCCCATCGGGGTGGTGGGCGCTGTGGTGCCCTCGACCAACCCTGCTGCCACGCCTGCCAACAACATCATTAACGCATTGAAGTGTGGCAACGCAGTGGTTGTTGCCCCTTCGCCTAAAGGTGTGGCCAGCTGCGAGTTGCTTTTGTCCAACGTTCATGCCGAGTTTGACAAGCTGGGGCTGAATCATGATCTGGTTCAGATGGTCCCAGCACCCGGCTCCAAGGCCAAAACTCAGGCCATGATGGAGCTGTGCGACCGGGTGATTTGCACAGGCAGCCAGAACAATGTCCATCGTGCCCAGACCTGCGGTACACCCGCTGTGGCCGTGGGCGCGGGCAACGTTACGGTTATCGTTGACGAGACCGCCGACCTGAAGGCTGCTGCTCAGAAAATTACCGCTTCAAAGACGTTCGACAACGCAACTTCTTGTTCATCTGAAAACTCGATGATCGTTGTGGACGCGATCTATGAGGATTTCATTGCGGCGCTCGCCAATGAAGGTGGGGCGCTGGTGGAAGACGAAGCTCAGATTGTTTCGAAGCTTTGGCCCGACGGCCATCTGAACCGAGAAGTTATCGCGCAGGATGCCGACAAGATGATTGCGGCACTAGGTCTGTCTGATCAGGTACCCGAAGACACAAAGTTCCTTGCGGTCGAAACCAAAGGCATCGGCCCGGATCATCCGCTGTCCGGCGAAAAGCTAAGCCGCATTGCCGCGCTTTACCGCGCGAAGGATTACGAGGACGCGCGAGCTATCGCGGCGCGCATTCTGGACTATCAAGGGGCAGGACATTCCATCGGCATTCACACCGCAGATGACGCGCGTGCGGTGGCATTGGGTGCCTTGATGCCAACCTGCCGTGTCATCGTCAATCAGGCGCACACTTTCGCGACCGGTGGCTCATTCAACAACGGCATGCCTTTCTCGCTTTCGATGGGTTGCGGCAGTTGGGGGGGCAATGCGATTGATGAGAACCTGCATTGGAAGCACTTCATCCAAACCACCAAGATCGTTCGGGAAATTCCGCCTATCGAACCCACCGTCGAAGACATCTTCGCAGATTACTGGGCGGATGCAGGCGAATGAAGGTGGATGATCATACGCCGCCAAACGGTACCGTCCGCGACTGGCTAGATGACCGTGCAAGCACCGACGTTGATCTCGACGCCTATTTGTTTTTTGACGGCGAGCCTGCGCTGACCTGGTCGGATTTGCGGCGCAAAGCAAAACAACTTGCGCGACAATTGACGGCGTTGGGATTGAATAAAGGAGCGAGCGTCGCAATATTGCAGCCAAACGGTCGCAAAGCAATAGAATGCCTTTACGGAGTGCTTTACGGCGGGTTCCGTGCGACGGTGATCAACCTGGTCGCGGGGGACGAGGCTATAGGATATGCGCTGGATCACTGCGAAGCGCGCATTGCACTTGTCGGCGAGGCCCAGGTCAATTTGTTCGAAAGGGTGAGCCCGACGAGAATGTCTCGGCTCACAGAAGCCGGTGACAACAAAGCCCCGGTATTGCACCGGCTTGAGCCTGCAGACGACGCACTGCTCATGTACACATCTGGGACAACCGGACGCCCCAAAGGTGTCGTGCACAGCCACGCGAGCTTATTGGCAGGCGGTTGGACGCCAACCGTGGCCCACAGGTTGACGCCAAGCGATCGCGGTCTCTGCGTATTGCCAATTTATCACATCAACGGCTTGTGCGTAACGGTCATAAGCGCATTGGTCTCTGGCGGATCATTGGCGGTGGCCGAGAAGTTTTCAACTAGCAAGTTTTGGGACCAGTGCGAAGAGGCGAAGGCGACATGGTTCTCTGTCGTGCCGACAATCATCTCGCACCTGCTCCACTCTGATATAACCCCGGGGTCCAACACCCGGGATCGGTTACGCTTCGGCCGTTCAGCGTCATCCCCGCTTGCACCCGATGTGCAAACAGCATTTGAAGCCCGTTTCGAAGTGCCGATTGTTGAAACCATGGGCCTGACCGAAACCGCCGCCCAGATACTATCGAACCCATTGCCTCCGGGCATTCGCAAAATTGGCTCACCGGGCAAGGCGTTTGGCAATGAGGCATGCATCCTGTCGCCTGATCTGACTCCTCTACCACCTCATCTGCAAGGCGAGATCGCTGTGCGTGGACCAAATGTCATGCGCGAGTATCTCAAGAACCCCGACGCAACGGGCGAAACCTTCACCTCGGACGGGTGGCTTAGAACAGGTGACTTGGGCCATATCGACAACGACGGTTATTTCTTTGTCACCGGTCGACTGAAGGAACTAATTATCAAGGGCGGGGAAAACATTGCCCCTCGTGAAATCGACGAAGCACTGTATTCGCATCCTGACGTAATTGAAGCCGCGGCTTTTGCTCGCCCGTGCAAAACTTATGGTGAACGTGTGGAGGCGGCCGTCAAATTGTGTGATGGCTCCACGTTGTCGTCCGAACAACTTGTCGAAATCTGTGTCCAAAGGCTCGGCGCGTTCAAATCTCCAGACACGGTTTATTTACTGGAAGAATTACCGAAAGGCCCATCCGGTAAGATCCAAAGGATCAAACTGCCTGAGATAACGCGGTGAGAGTTGAATTTTCGACATAAGTAGGCATCGAGTAGAACGAGCTGCGATGAGGCGCGCGCAACTCATTTTAACCTGACACCGTTCGGGACTATGATGGCGGTTTGCGAAAGTTGGCTGACATTCGGACAGACAATGCGAATATCAGCTTCGTCCGCAAAGCACTCATTCAAGCCTGTTGCAGCGAAAGACTGCGTTGAGCCCTTACCAGACTTTGATCACACCTCGGTCTTTCGCTCATGCAGCAAGTCGCGAACGCGTAAAAGTTGCCGTTCATTTGTCTTGGCGATGTCAACTGCAATATAGCGTGTTAGTTGTCAGCAATGACCCAACTAACCTCAGCCAAGCGGAACGCCATACCCTATGCCCTTGCAGTCGTTGGTGTGCTTTTTGCATCCATCTGTTTTGGCCTTGTACCCTACTTTAGCCGTGGGCTCACCGATCAGGGTCTCGCTCCCTATGCGGTTGCCTTTTATCGGTAC
>NZ_JBXWNG010000031.1:0-7232 GCF_059610245.1 Ruegeria sp. YTSA075
CTTCCTAGCAGTGATAGACAACTGCATTATGGCGCATTGCGACGCCGGTGGAGCAGGAGCCATCCACCCCATCCGCTTTAGGATGCATTGCTGCCATTGAAGCCAAGCCCTTTGTCTGCACTGGGCAGTTTGCTCGACTAAGCAAAATCTGCTGTCTGCGCATTTCCGTCATTGAGGCATCGAGCAGCATCGATCAAAATGGGCTCACAACGGCCTAATACTCACGCGGCAAAGCCAGCGCGGCAGGCAGGTTCAGACCCGTCATCGGACCTTCACCCCAAGCCCTTGATATCGCGATCTGTCTTTGGATGAGCAACCGTTAGCAAATCAGGAGCTACAGTTCACACGCCTGGCGGCGAAATCTGACTGCGCGCCCAAATCACCGATGCTGCGCGGAGTATGAATGGCTGCTATCGCGATCTACCGTTATTGGCTGATCAACAAATGCTTGCGGAAAATCGTGGCGCAGAACATAGTGCGAACATTATTATTCTTCAGCGAGGCTACATTTAACGGAAAACATCTCCCCCTACCTGCCGGGCATCCTGCTTTCTTACGGCGCATTTTTGATGGCGATTGCAAGCCCCGGTCCAAACGTCCTCGCTGTGATCGGAACCTCTATGGCGGTGAACCGTCCTTCTGGCATGGCACTTGCCATGGGTGTTGCGACAGGCACTCTCACGTGAGCGGTGCTTACCGCAATCGGGCTATCAGCCCTGCTTGCTACCTACGCTTCGGCTATTCTCATCATCAAAGTATTTGGCGGTCTTTATTTGCTCTGGTTAGCGTACAAGGCGTTTCGGTCAGCGGCATTTGCCCACGATATTGACACCACAGAGCTTGCAGGCGGCCGACGCACCGCCTGGGGCTACGCAAGGCGTGGATATATCATCCAAATGACGAACCCGAAAGCTGCATTGGCGTGGATCGCGATTATCTCGCTCGGCCTTGCTCCCGGTGCATCGCTGTGGGTCGCTGGCGCGATTGTGGGCGGCACGTTTGTCTTGTCAGTGGTGATCCACCTTCTCTATGCGGTGGCTTTTTCAACCCCGATGATGGTGCGCGTTTACGGGCGCGCGCGCCGCTTCATCCAAGGTGCGCTTGGCGCATTCTTCGGCCTCGCAGGTCTTCGATTGCTGACGGATCGGGGTTGAACGGATGGGAGCCTACGACGACAATTCAGCGGCCCGAAACCTCAATACAGGTTTCGCGGTGATGGTGCGGATCACGGCCAAGGAAGCGGAAGCTGACGCTGTAGCTGAAATCCTCCAGAATTTGGCCGGACCATCAAACGCGGAACCGGGCATGAAGTTCTTCATGCCCTACAGATCACCTGATGATCCTTCGCAGTTCTTTGTTTATGAGCTTTACGAAGATGCCTCTGGGTGGGACGCGCACAACGCTTCGCCGCATTTTCTCGCAGCCGTTGATGATCTAGTCGCAAAGGCTGCACACTGAGAACGTATTCCTTTTGCACCCTTCGTGACATAAGGCCGTTCTTTCGAGAGGAAATCGGGCTGGTTTAGTTGCTCGCAACAGATAGCAGCCGTTCGAGCTGATGCAGCGAAATGGCGCTTCTTGCGCGTCTCGGTTATCCGAACGGCGTGCGGCGAAAGCACGGTCTCGGGGGCGGCCATAACAACCCCTATGAATGACCGAATCGACGACAGGCGCTGCGTTGCAACAACACATGTGCCGCGACTGCAAACAAATGCTGCGTCAGCAAAGCGCGAAAAATGAATGACGGAAAAGTCCGCATCTGCTTAGTTCACGCCGGTTGAAGCGAACGGCGCTCCATCCCGGAACGGTCGTTCATGGGTCTCGCGGCCAAGGTGCCTGAAGAGAGCCCGAAAGGGCCCAATGCTGCGCGTTCAACGAAGCTCAGCTTGACGAGGCAAAGCGCCAAAACGTTTGCCAGACGAAATTTGAACATAGGCGCGAAGCCATCCTCATGCTAATTTTAGAGAGGATTTATAGGGCGGGAAGCTGTTGGATCGCCAGCACACAAAAGAGATTGACCGTGTCTTAAGCGGGTTCGATACAGGGAGAGACCGGCTTGTCGCGGACAGCTGGCAGCGCTGTGTTGAAACCTACGGTATGGATCCCTCACGGCAGGAACCCGCGCATATCCTGCCTGACACCAAATTCCGTGAACATCTGGAGCAATCCGAACGTCTGATCGCAACAGCGCGCTCGGGGCTGCAATCGTTGTTTGCGCAGGTTGCAGGGCAGAACTACGTCCTGCTGCTTGCGGATTCAGATGGCGTCTGCGTCGATTTCTTTGGCGACCGGAACTTTGAGGACGAACTCAGAACTGCGGGTCTTCATCTGGGATTCAAATGGACGGAAGAGTTGGCAGGAACGAACGGGGTAGGGTCGTGCATCGTTACAGGTCAGCCGGTGACGATCCATCAGGGGGATCATTTTTCGATCACGCATACGCCGCTGTCTTGTACGGCAGCGCCTATTTTCGACACCAAAGGTGGTCTTGCGGCTGTTCTGGATGTTTCGTTGTTGCGTGGACCTTCGCCTAAGGCGTCGCAGAATCTGGCCATGACACTGGTGACGAATTCCGCCCGTCGCGTCGAGATGGCAAACCTGATGGCATCGACCCGGCGCGATTGGGTCCTGCGCTTTTCAGCCAGCCCCGAATTTCTTGAGGTCGATCCTGAAGCGGCGGTTGCAGTGGACGGAAGCGGCAAGATCATTGGTATGACCTCGGGGGCCCGACGGGCACTGGACCCGGACGGTTCGGGCCACCTGATCGGGTCGCAATTGCAGGACTGGCTTGAAATCAGTGTTGATGACATGCCGGAGTTCATGCGCGGCAGACCGTCCGAAGAACGGGTTCTACACCTCAAGGACGGGCGCGCGCTCTATGGTCATGCCGTTGCGCCACAGACGTCGCAGATGACGGCGGCCCTGCGCAAGCGAGAACAGGTTCTGCCCGGAGCTCTTGGCAGTTTTGCGGGGCCGGATGCGGACCTTCAGCAGCTTTTGAACAATGCTGCACGTCTTGCACCGACCAGCCTGCCGCTTTTGCTGACCGGTGAAAGCGGCACGGGCAAGACCAAACTGGCGCGTGCGATCCACATGGCCGATCCTGCGAGACAGGATTTCCACACAGTGATCTGCTGCGATACCGAGACATTCGATTTCTGCCAAACCATCGACCCCGGCACGCTGTTCCTGCGCGGTGTTGAAGACCTGAGCGAGCCTGCACAGGCCTCTCTTTTAGCAGTGCTTGAGCGGCGGGCTGATCTGAGGATCATTGCCTCATGTCGGCAGCCCCCGGCGGGATTGCAGGGCGGTCTGCGTGAAGATCTGCTGCACCGGATTGCGGGGGCCACATTTTCTCTGCCGCCTTTGCGCCACCGAGCGGATCTGGATTGGCTAATTGATCGTCTGCTTCGACGGTTTGCAAGCCATGATATTCACCTGTCGACAGTCGCGCGCGCCGATCTGAAATCACGACTATGGAGCGGCAATATTCGTGAACTGGAACATCTGCTGCACAGCGCGGTCGCCCTGTGTCAGGACAACATCATCGACTTGACGGATTTGCCAGCCCCGGCGCTCGCCCCTGCGCAAAAGCTGGACTCAGATGATCTCGAAGCACTGCTGCGTGCTTGCGATTGGAACATGTCTCAAGTGGCGCGACGCCTTGGCGTGAACCGGTCGACAATTCTGCGCCGTGTGCGAAAGGCCGGGCTTACTCCACCTGCATAAACGCAAATGCCTTCGTGTTGCGCCCTTGTTGCGCGCGCAACAAGTCTTGGTGTTTTTGGCCTAGGTCAAGCGTTGAGCCGCCAAATCGACTTGCCCGAAGGGCCGCGGATTTGCCAGCCTTTTGCACCGTGGAGATAGGGAGGATGACATGCTCGACACAACACTCTCGGATCAGGTGCAGGGGTTCTTGGATGACTTCGGTGCGGCTTTGTCCCAAGGCGATATCGATGCCGCCTGCGATATGTTTCAGGACGATTGCTATTGGCGCGATCTGGTTAGCTTTACCTGGAATATCAAAACGGTCGAAGGCAAGGCGCAGGTGGCAGATATGCTCGCGCATCAGTTGGCCACAACCAAACCGAGCGGTTGGAAAATAGCCGAAGGTGAAGTGCCCACTGAAGACGGCGGAATAACCACTGCATGGATCGAGTTCGAAACCGAAGTGGCACGCGGCTATGGGTTAATCCGCCTCAAGGATGGCAAGATATGGACCTTGCTGACCACGATGGTCGAGCTGAAAGGTCATGAAGAGCCCAAAGGGTTCAACCGCCCACTTGGGGCCAAGCATGGTGCGGGTAAACACAGGACCACATGGGCAGAAGAACGGGCCCAGGAAGAGGCTGAACTGGGCTACAAAACACAGCCTTACTGCGTCATCATCGGCGGTGGTCAGGGTGGGATAGCCATGGGTGCGCGGCTGCGACAGCTCGGCGTCCCGACGATCATCGTTGAACGGAATGACCGACCTGGCGACAGTTGGCGCAATCGCTACAAATCCCTCTGCCTGCATGATCCGGTCTGGTATGACCATCTGCCTTATATCAAGTTCCCGGAAAACTGGCCCGTGTTCTCGCCCAAGGACAAGATCGGCGACTGGCTTGAGATGTACACCAAAGTGATGGAGCTGAACTATTGGACGCGCACGACGGCCAAATCCGCCACCTTTGATGAAGACAAGGGCGAATGGACCATCACGGTGGACCGGGATGGCGAAGAGGTGGTGTTGCGGCCCAAGCAACTGATCATGGCGACGGGTATGTCCGGCAAGAAACGCATGCCTGATTTTCCGGGTATGGATGTATTCAAGGGTGAGCAGGCACATTCCTCGGAACACGACGGGCCGGCCAGATGGGCAGGCAAGAAGGTTGTCGTGGTGGGGTCCAACAACTCGGCTCATGACATCTGCGCGGCGCTTTGGGAAAACGATGCCGATGTGACAATGGTGCAGCGGTCCTCGACCCATATAGTCCGCTCGGACACCCTCATGGAAATCGGACTGGGTGACCTCTATTCTGAACGTGCGGTGCGGTCTGGCATGACAACCGAAAAGGCCGATCTGATCTTTGCATCGCTGCCCTATCGCATTCTGCATGAATTCCAGATTCCGGCCTATGCCGCGATGAAAGAGCAGGACAAAGAATTCTATGACGGTCTGGAAAAGGCCGGGTTCTGGCTGGATTGGGGCGATGACGACAGCGGGCTGTTCATGAAATACCTGCGTCGCGGATCGGGCTATTACATCGATATCGGGGCCAGCCAGTTGATCATTGATGGTGAGATCAAGCTGAAACGCGGTCAAGTCACCGCGCTTGATGAAACCGGAGTTATCCTTGATGACGGAACGCATCTGGATGCCGATCTGGTGGTCTATGCGACCGGGTATAACTCGATGAACGGTTGGGTCGCGGACCTGATGGGTCAGGATATGGCGGATCGGCTTGGGAAATGCTGGGGGCTGGGCTCTGACACAACCAAGGACCCGGGGCCTTGGGAAGGCGAGCAACGCAATATGTGGAAGCCGACACAGGTTCCAAACCTTTGGATGCATGGTGGAAACCTGCATCAGTCCCGGCATTATTCACAGTTCCTAGCGTTGCAAATAAAGGCCCGGATGGAGGGCATCCCGACGCCGATCTACGGCCTTCAAGATGTGCATCACCTCAATTAAAGCATGCGCTACCACCAAGAAGCGGACTTTCAATCGAAAAAATTGAAAGTCCGCTTTGTTGCGCGTCTTACCAGTTCAGGCAAGGTGCCGCGAAGGGTCGGTTTTCAACTCATCCCGTACGAAAGAACCGGCATGGTCGGTTCCGTGAGAGTGAACTGCTGCGTCATCTGTTTGATACGACTGTGGCGCGCTGCATCGCGGAAGGTCTGGTGAGCGGGCAGCGCCTGGCAATTGATGCCAGCCTGATCGAGGCGGATGCCAACAAACAGAATTCAACACCAAAGGAAGAGTGGGATGCGACGAGTATCGATCCGGCCGATGCGCCCCGCGCGGTCCGCGAGTATCTCAACACGCTGGATGAGGCTGCTTTCGGGGCTGTCAGCGAGGCCCAGCCAAAGTTCACATCTCATTCTGACCCTGCCAGCCAATGGACGGCAGCGCGTAAAGGGCCTGCTTTCTTCAGCTATTCCGACAACTACCTGATCGACACCGACCATGGGGTGATAGTCGACGTGGAAGGCACCAGATCAATCCGGCAGGCAGGGCCATATTTCCTCCGAGGGATTGTACGCCGAGAGCGGCAGCACTCGTCATCAGGAATTCTCTGCGGTTCATGATTAGATCTCCGGTGAGGAAAAGGGTCAGAGTTTGGACAGTTTCTCTTCAGCTGTCTGCACGGCAGACCGTTCGGCGACGCGCGTGATCCAGGCTTCGATGTTGGGCAAATCAGACAGGCCCGTTGCCTCGGCCTGACGCAGGAAAGTCAGCCCGCCAGATGCCCACGGGTAGGTCATCATGTCGGCAATCGTGTAGTTGGCCCCCGCAAGGTAGGCGCCATCGGCAAGCGCACCTTCGAGCACAAAAAACAAGCGGATTGTCTCTGTGAGGTAGCGATCTATGGCATAGGGGAGCTTCTTATCGGCCATCTGGAAATGGCCCCATTGCCCGATCATTGGCCCCAAGCCTCCGACTTGCCAGAAGCTCCAGGCCATCACCTGCGCGCGCTCTTGTGCGCTTTCGCCAAGGAAACGGCCATGCTTCAAAGCCAAATGGAGCAAGATAGCACCGGATTCGAAGAGCGTGACGTCGCTATCTCGCAATGCCGGTATTTTTCCATTCGGATTAAGGCGCCGAAATTCCGGATGGTTCTGATCTCCTTCACCGATATTGATGGGCGTCTCCTTTCACTCCCCTGCCCTCCTAAAGGCACTGAAGACATGATGGAGGCGTTTCGATCCTGGCCGCGTTCCGACAAGCTGAAGTACATGTCGCTGGATCGGCTGAAATGCCATGTTCAAGCCGCTCATGACCTTTGGAAACGCATCGAAGGACATGTCGCAAAACCCGGTGAAATTTCGGGTGCGCCCGAAGCTTGTTTCGGGTCCCATATACAAGACCAAATTGAAGAAACAATTCTGTCCTGTAACGCCGATGGCGAGAGTTCAATGCCCTCGGCTGAAGCCTCGGAACCAGATTGTTCTGGCTCCGGGCCTGACGGCCCTTCGCATTGCTCAGAAAGCAATCATCCAACAGATCCGGCGGGGCGCAAGGCCCA
>NZ_JBXWNG010000032.1:2500-6056 GCF_059610245.1 Ruegeria sp. YTSA075
TACTAACCCGAGCGACCTGCGTTGATCAGCTGCACGGCTGGGAGACCATATGGGGTTGCTCAATTGTCCTCGTCCAAGTGGCGGGGGCGGGAAATGTATGTTTTTGGTTCAGAAGAACGATCATCTTTAGTTACCAGCTGGATGATCACGATCGATCCGACCCCCCGAACTGTGAAGGCCGAAGGCCGAAGGAGTTCATGTCCTCAAGTAGCCGAATAGGCGGTAGGACAAAAAGGTCGTGTCTTTCTTTTTCTGGATCAAATCAAGCGCGAGAAGGGCGTTTGGTGAATGCCTTGGCAGCAAGAGGCGATGAAAGACGTGATACTCTGCGATAAGCCATGGGGAGCTGAGAATAAGCTTTGATCCATGGATCTCTGAATGGGGCAACCCACCTGAAAGTTTGTTATTGTTAGTTCTGCTAATCAATAATGGGCTTAACCAGGTATTTATGACCTGAATACATAGGGTTATAAAGGCAAACCCGGGGAACTGAAACATCTAAGTACCCGGAGGAAAGGAAATCAATTGATACTCCCCTAGTAGCGGCGAGCGAACGGGGACCAGCCGAGCCGTGAGTGTGAATAGAACCTGTTGGGAAGCAGGACCATAGAGGGTGATAGTCCCGTATATGAAGCATGATCGGACGTATTAAGTAGGGCGGAACACGTGAAATTCTGTCTGAAGATCGGAGGACCACCTTCGAAGGCTAAGTACTCCTTGCTGACCGATAGTGAACCAGTACCGTGAGGGAAAGGTGAAAAGCACCCCGACGAGGGGAGTGAAACAGTACCTGAAACCGAACGCCTACAATCAGTCGGAGGATCCTCGAGATCTGACGGCGTACCTTTTGTATAATGGGTCATCGACTTGGTCTCACGAGCAAGCTTAAGCCGTTAGGTGTAGGCGTAGCGAAAGCGAGTCTTAATAGGGCGTATGAGTTCGTGGGATCAGACCCGAAACCGAGTGATCTAGGCATGGCCAGGTTGAAGGTAAGGTAACACTTACTGGAGGACCGAACCCACATCCGTTGAAAAGGATCGGGATGAGCTGTGCCTAGGGGTGAAAGGCCAATCAAACTCGGAGATAGCTGGTTCTCTGCGAAATCTATTTAGGTAGAGCGTCATCCGAATACCCCGGGGGGTAGAGCACTGGATGGGTAATGGGGCCCCACAGGCTTACTGATCCTAACCAAACTCCGAATACCCGGGAGTACTAGATGGCAGACACACTGCGGATGCTAACGTCCGTAGTGGAGAGGGAAACAACCCTGACCTACGACTAAGGCCCCCAATTCATGGCTAAGTGGGAAAGCAGGTGGGACGACCAAAACAACCAGGAGGTTGGCTTAGAAGCAGCCATCCTTTAAAGATAGCGTAACAGCTCACTGGTCTAAATAAGTTGTCCTGCGGCGAAGATGTAACGGGGCTCAAGCCATGAGCCGAAGTCTAGGGATGCGTAAGCATCGGTAGCAGAGCGTAGTGTGACATAAGACTTATCCTGTATTGCCGCTGGTCATTTGGCGCGAGTAATCGCGCTCAAGTCGCCGAATAGGCGGTAGCGCAGGATCAAGTCTTTTCGATGAAGCGGGCGCGTGAGCGATCCCGTGGAGAGATCACTAGTGAGAATGATGACATGAGTAGCGACAAAGAGTGTGAGAGACACTCTCGCCGAAAGTCCAAGGGTTCCTGCTTAAAGCTAATCTGAGCAGGGTAAGCCGGCCCCTAAGCCGAGGCCGAAAGGCGTAGGCGATGGGAACCAGGTTAATATTCCTGGGCCGTGGAGTGGTGACGGATCTCAGAGGTAGTTCATCCTTATTGGATTGAATGGGCTGCTGAGAGGTTCCTGGAAATAGCCCTCCTATAAGACCGTACCCTAAACCGACACAGGTGGACTGGTAGAGCATACCAAGGCGCTTGAGAGAACGATGTTGAAGGAACTCGGCAAAATACCTCCGTAAGTTCGCGAGAAGGAGGCCCGGTTCCTAGGCAACTAGGGGCTGGGGGCACAAACCAGGGGGTGGCGACTGTTTATTAAAAACACAGGGCTCTGCGAAGTCGCAAGACGACGTATAGGGTCTGACGCCTGCCCGGTGCCTGAAGGTTAAAAGGAGAGGTGAGAGCCTTGAATTGAAGCCCAGGTAAACGGCGGCCGTAACTATAACGGTCCTAAGGTAGCGAAATTCCTTGTCGGGTAAGTTCCGACCTGCACGAATGGCGTAACGACTTCCCCGCTGTCTCCAACATCGACTCAGCGAAATTGAATTGCCTGTCAAGATGCAGGCTTCCCGCGGTTAGACGGAAAGACCCCGTGCACCTTTACTACAGCTTCGCACTGGCATCAGGATTGTGATGTGCAGGATAGGTGGTAGGCTTTGAAGCAGGAACGCAAGTCCCTGTGGAGCCTCCCTTGAGATACCACCCTTCGCACTCTTGATGTCTAACCGCGGTCCGTTATCCGGATCCGGGACCCTGCGTGGCGGGTAGTTTGACTGGGGCGGTCGCCTCCTAAAGCGTAACGGAGGCGCGCGAAGGTTGGCTCAGAGCGGTCGGAAATCGCTCGTTGAGTGCAATGGCAGAAGCCAGCCTGACTGCAAGACTGACAAGTCGAGCAGAGTCGAAAGACGGCCATAGTGATCCGGTGGTCCCGAGTGGAAGGGCCATCGCTCAACGGATAAAAGGTACGCCGGGGATAACAGGCTGATACTGCCCAAGAGTCCATATCGACGGCAGTGTTTGGCACCTCGATGTCGGCTCATCTCATCCTGGGGCTGGAGCAGGTCCCAAGGGTACGGCTGTTCGCCGTTTAAAGAGGTACGTGAGCTGGGTTTAGAACGTCGTGAGACAGTTCGGTCCCTATCTGCCGTGGGTGTAGGAGACTTGAGAGGAGTTGCCCCTAGTACGAGAGGACCGGGGTGAACGATCCACTGGTGGACCAGTTGTCGTGCCAACGGCAGTGCTGGGTAGCTATGATCGGACAGGATAACCGCTGAAGGCATCTAAGCGGGAAGCCCCCCTCAAAACAAGGTCTCCCTGAGGGCCGTGGAAGACCACCACGTCAATAGGCCGGAGATGTAAGCGCAGTAATGCGTTCAGTTGACCGGTACTAATCGCCCGATAGGCTTGATTTGATCCAGTAATGGAAAGACAAATCACCAAAAGCATACACTGACCTTGAGTTGGACAACGTTGATTGATGTGAAACCCCGTAAAGGGGTGACATAACAACCGAGTGGCACCGCGCATTCGCAAGCGAATACGCTGCCTGCCACCCGTCGCTTTCTTGCTCTGCAAGAAAGTCGACATGGGCTTTTCCTCGGTTTGGTGGTCATAGCGCAAGTGAAACACCCGGTCCCATCCCGAACCCGGAAGTTAAGCACTGCCGCGCCAATGGTACTTGGGCTTAAGCCCCGGGAGAGTAGGTCACCGCCAAACCTAGCAAAAGCCCACATATCTCTCTAAACGATCAGCAAAACACCTGGCGCGGGGTGGAGCAGTCCGGTAGCTCGTCAGGCTCATAACCTGAAGGTCAGAGGTTCAAATCCTCTCCCCGCAACCAA
>NZ_JBXWNG010000033.1:0-4447 GCF_059610245.1 Ruegeria sp. YTSA075
AAACGCACCCCTCTTTATTCTCTTCACGTTGGTTTGGGAGGAAAGTTGGTTGATTTTGCGGGATGGGAGATGCCTGTACAGTATCCTTTGGGGATTATGGGGGAGCATAAGCAGTGTCGTGAGAAGGCGGCTTTGTTTGATGTGTCTCACATGGGTCAGGTGATTTTGCGGGGCGAGAATGTGGGGGAGAAGCTGGAAGCTTTGTGCCCGCAGGCTTATGCGACGCTGAAGCCCGGCAAGGCGCGGTACGGGTTCTTTACGAACGAAGATGGGGGGATCATGGATGACCTGATCGTGTCGAATGCGGGGGATCATTACTTTGTGGTGGTGAACGCGGCGCTGCGGCATCAGGACATTCCGCATATGCAGGCCAACCTGGACGGCGTTGAGGTGACCGAGATCTTTGACCGCGCTCTGGTGGCGGTGCAGGGGCCCAAAGCCGAAGACGTGGTGGGGGCGCTGTGCCCTGCGGCGCGGGACCTGAAGTTCATGGAAACCACCGTGGCGGATATTAACGGCGTCGAATGCCGGATCTCGCGGCTGGGTTATACCGGTGAGGATGGCTACGAGATCTCGATCCCCGAGGACAAGGCCATCGAGGTCAGCAAGGCGTTTCTGGCGCATGAAGATTGCGAAGCGGCCGGTCTGGGCGCGCGCGACAGCCTGCGGCTGGAGGCGGGTCTGTGCCTTTATGGCAATGACATCGACCAGAGCACCTCGCCGATCGAGGCCAGCCTTGGCTGGGCGATCCAGAAGCGCCGCAAGGAAGAGGGCGGGTTCCCGGGGGCTGAGCGCGTGCAAAAGGAACTGGCCGAGGGTCCGGCGCGCAAGCTGGTGGGCATCAAGCCCGATGGCCGCGCGCCTGCCCGTCAGGGTGTCGAGGTGCAATGCGCCAATGGCAACACCATCGGCCAGATCACCTCGGGCAGCTTCGGCCCCACGGTGGGTGGCCCTGTTGCGATGGGCTATGTCTCGGCGGGCCATGGTGAGCCGGGCGAGAAGGTCAACCTGATCATCCGGGGCAAGGCGCAACCGGCTGAGATCGTGGCGCTGCCCTTTGTCACACAGAATTACAAGCGTTGAAGCCAGGAGAGAAAGACATGGCAACCTATTATTCCGAAGAGCATGAATGGCTGATGGTCGAGGGCGACACCGCCACGCTGGGCATCACCAAACATGCCGCCGAACAGCTGGGCGAAGTGGTGTTTGTCGAGCAGCAGGAAGCGGGCGATGAGTTCGAGAAGGATGGTGAGATCGGCGTGATCGAATCCGTCAAAGCCGCTTCGGAACTCTACGCACCGGTCGATGGCGAGATCGTGGAAGTGAACGAGGCGCTGGCCGACAATCCCGGCGCGCTGAACGAAGACCCCGAGGGTGAGGCCTGGATCTACAAGATCAAGATCACGGATGCCGCGCAGCTTGAGGATCTGATGGACGAGGCTGGCTACAAGGCCTTCATCGGCTAAACACATTCGGAGCCCTGCACGGGGCTCCGCCCATTTGGGCCGAACCGGCTCGTGATGTATCGGAGGCCTGCGCGGTCTCCGCCCGACCTGACTTATCCTTGAGGAGCGCACAGATGGCCTTCAAACTGACCGATTACGAAGCCTATGACTTCGCCAACCGCCGCCATATCGGGCCCAGCCCGACCGAGATGCGCGACATGCTCAAGGTGATCGGCTTCAAGACGCTGGACCAGCTGATCGACGCCACCGTCCCGCCCGCGATCCGGCAGAAAGAGCCGCTGGACTGGGGTCCGGCGATGACGGAACGCGACGCGCTGTTCCACATGAAAGAGGTGGCGAGCAAGAACACCGTTCTGACCTCGCTGATCGGTCAGGGCTATTACGGCACCACCACGCCCGCGCCGATCCTGCGCAACATTCTGGAAAACCCGGCCTGGTACACGGCCTATACGCCCTATCAGCCCGAGATCAGCCAGGGCCGGCTTGAGGCGCTGTTGAACTTCCAGACCATGGTCAGCGACCTGACCGGGCTGGATGTGGCCAACGCCTCGCTGCTGGACGAAGCCACAGCAGCCGCCGAAGCGATGGCGATGGCCAAGCGCGGCGGCCGGTCCAAGGCCAACAACGCGGCTTTCTTTGTCGACAAGAACTGCCACCCGCAGACCATCGCGGTGATCAAAACGCGGGCTGAGCCTCTGGGTATCGACGTGCAGGTGGCTGATCCCGATCAACTGGATGCGGGCGCGGTCTTTGGCGCGATCTTCCAGTATCCGGGCACCCACGGTCACGTGCGCGACTTCACCGCCGAGATTGCGGCGCTGCATGAACATAAAGCCATTGCCATCGTTGCCGCCGACATCCTGTCGCTGGCGCTGCTGAAATCCCCCGGTGAGATGGGCGCGGATATTGCCATCGGCTCGACCCAGCGCTTTGGCGTGCCGATGGGCTATGGTGGCCCGCACGCGGCTTACATGGCGACCAGCGACAAGCTGAAACGCTCGATGCCGGGCCGGATCATCGGTGTGTCCATCGACAGCCGCGGCAACAAGGCCTATCGCCTGTCGCTGCAAACCCGCGAGCAACACATCCGGCGTGAGAAAGCCAACTCGAACGTCTGCACTGCGCAGGCGCTGCTGGCGGTGATTGCCTCGATGTATGCCGTGTACCACGGTCCCGATGGCATCAAGGCCATCGCGCAATCGGTGCACCGCAAGACCTCGCGCCTGGCGGCTGGCCTGGAAGAGGCGGGCTTTGCCGTGGAACCCGAGGTGTTCTTCGACACCATCACGGTTGAGGTCGGCCATCTGCAGAACGTCGTGATGGAGGCCGCCGTGGCGCGTGGTGTGAACCTGCGCAAGGTGGGCGACACGAAAGTGGGCATCAGCCTGGATGAACAGACCCGGCCCGAGACCATCGAGGCGGTCTGGGGTGCCTTTGGCATCGATCGTCAGGATGACAGTGCAAATGTCGCCTATCGCCTGCCCGATTACGCGCTGCGCGAAAGCGAATACCTGACCCACCCGATCTTCCACCAGAACCGGGCCGAGGCCGAGATCACCCGCTATATGCGCCGCCTGGCCGACCGCGACCTGGCGCTGGACCGGGCGATGATCCCGCTGGGGTCCTGCACCATGAAGCTGAACGCCACGATCGAGATGATCCCGGTCACCTGGCCCGAGTTCGGCAATCTGCACCCTTTCGTTCCAGAAGATCAGGCGCAGGGCTATCACGAGATGATCGCCGATCTGAACGACAAGCTGTGCCAGATCACCGGCTATGACGCGATCTCACAGCAGCCCAACTCGGGCGCGCAGGGGGAATATGCGGGTCTGCTGACCATCCGCAACTATCACTTTGCCCGCGGCGAAGGGCAGCGCAATGTCTGCCTGATCCCGACCTCGGCCCATGGCACCAACCCGGCCTCGGCCCAGATGGTGGGCTGGCAGGTTGTGCCGGTGCTGGCGGATGAGAATGGCAATATTGATCTGGCTGACTTCCGCGCCAAGGCCGAGAAGCATTCCGATCATCTGGCCGCCTGTATGATCACCTATCCGTCCACCCATGGCGTATTCGAGACCACCGTGCAGGAGGTCTGCCAGATCACCCATGATCACGGCGGTCAGGTCTATATCGATGGGGCCAACATGAACGCCATGGTCGGCCTGTCGCGCCCCGGTGACATTGGCGGTGACGTCAGCCACCTGAACCTGCACAAGACCTTCTGCATCCCCCATGGCGGCGGCGGTCCCGGCATGGGTCCGATCGGCGTCAAGGCGCATCTGGAAGAGCACCTGCCTGGCCACCCGGAATACGGCACCGCCGTTGGTCCGGTCTCAGCCGCGCCGTTTGGCTCGCCCTCGATCCTGCCGGTCTCATGGGCCTATGTGCTGCTGATGGGTGGCGCGGGTCTGACCCAGGCGACCAAAGTGGCGATCCTGAACGCCAATTACATCGCGGCGCGTCTGCAGGATGCCTATCCGATCCTCTACACCTCCGAGTCCGGCCGTGTGGCGCATGAATGCATCCTCGACACAAGACCCCTGGACGAGGCGGCCCATGTCACCGTGGATGACGTGGCCAAACGTCTGGTCGACAGCGGCTTCCACGCGCCGACGATGAGCTGGCCGGTGGCGGGCACCCTGATGGTGGAGCCCACGGAATCGGAACCCAAGGCCGAGCTGGACCGCTTCTGCGACGCCATGCTCTCGATCCGCTCGGAAGCGCAGGACATCATCGACGGCAAGATCGACGCGGAAAACAACCCGCTGAAAAACGCCCCCCACACGGTGCGCGATCTGGTCGGCGACTGGGACCGGCCCTACACCCGCGAACAGGCCTGCTTCCCCCCGGGCTCCATGGGCGTCGACAAATACTGGTCCCCCGTCAACCGCGTCGACAACGCATATGGCGACCGAAACCTCATATGCACATGCCCCCCAATGACCGAATACATCGAAGCCGCTGAATAAAAACATCCCCCC
>NZ_JBXWNG010000034.1:0-3800 GCF_059610245.1 Ruegeria sp. YTSA075
TCTCGATGACCGTGAACGGTACTGCTGTGATCGGGGAGGTTGAGGGTCGGACGTTGTTGTCTGGTTTTCTGCGCGATCATCTAACGCTGACGGGAACGCATGTGGGGTGCGATACGGCGCAATGTGGGGCGTGTGTTGTGCATGTGAATGGCGCGGCGGTGAAGTCCTGCAACATGTTGGCGCTTGAGGCGGATGGAGCCGAGATTGGCACGATTGAGGGTCAGGCGGATGCGGATGGATCTCTGAACGTGATCCAGCAGGCGTTTCAGGATCATCACGGGCTGCAATGCGGGTTTTGCACACCGGGCATGGTGATGAGCGCGGCGGCTTTGCTCAAGGACAATCCGCGTCCGACGGAAGCTGAGATCCGCAAGTATCTGGAAGGCAACCTGTGCCGCTGCACGGGCTACCACAACATCGTCAAGGCGATCCTGGCCGCATCGGGTCAGGACGTCAGCAGCATCGCCGCCGAATAAGCGGCCTCAGGGAGGAGAACAAGCAATGCCCAAAGACAGTGGCATCGGAGCCAGTTCCAAGCGGCGCGAGGACGTGCGCTTTCTGACCGGAGCAGGCAATTATACCGACGACATCAACGTACATGGCCAGGCCTATGTCCATTTTCTAAGGTCCGACATCGCGCATGGCCGGATCATCAGCCTTGATACCTCGGCGGCCGAGGCCATGCCGGGCGTGGTCAAGGTGTTCACCGGCAAGGATTTTGAAGGCGTGGGCGGCATGCCCTGCGGCTGGGAGGTGACAGACAAGCACGGCGCGCCGATGCAGGAGCCTGCGCATCCCATTCTGGCCCAAGGCAAGGTCCGCCATGTGGGCGATCCGATTGCCGCCGTTGTGGCCGACAGTCTGGAACAGGCCCGCGATGCGGCCGAGGCGATTGATCTGGATATCGAGGAACTGCCCGCGGTGATCGACATGAAGGCCGCAGCCCAAGAGGGCGCGACGCTGGTCCATGACGATCTGAAGAACAACATCTGCTATGACTGGCAGCTGGGCGAGGCGGATGATGCCAAGGTGGGCGAGGTCTTTGCCAATGCGGCCCATGTGACCACGCTGGATCTGGTCAACAACCGCCTTGTCGCCAACCCGATGGAACCGCGCGTGGCGGTGGGGGAGTATTCCCGCGCGACCGAGGACTATACGCTCTATACCACCTCGCAGAACCCGCATGTGATCCGCCTGCTGATGTGCGCCTTTGTGCTGGGCCTGCCCGAACACAAGGTCCGCGTGGTGGCCCCGGATGTGGGCGGTGGCTTTGGCACCAAGATTTTCCACTATGCGGAAGAGGCGTTCTGTACCTTCGCCGCCAAGGCCTGCAACCGACCCGTGAAGTGGACCTCGAGCCGGTCCGAGGCGTTCATGTCGGATGCTCATGGCCGCGACCATGTCAGTAAAATCGAACTGGCGCTGGATGCGGACAATAACTTCATCGGGTTGCGCACCAACACCTATGCCAATCTGGGGGCGTATCTGTCGACCTTCTCCAGTTCCGTGCCCACATGGCTGCACGGCACGCTGATGGCAGGCAATTACAAGACGCCGGTCGTTCAGGTAAATGTGAAAGCGATGTTCACCAATACGGTGCCGGTGGATGCCTATCGCGGTGCGGGCCGGCCCGAGGCGACCTATCAGCTGGAGCGCGTCGTCGATAAGGCCGCGCGTGAGCTGGGCGTTGATCCGATTGCCCTGCGGCGTCAGAACTTCATCACCCAGTTCCCCTATGACACGCCGGTGGCGCTGACCTATGACACCGGGGACTATCACGGGACGATGGACAAGCTTGAGGCTGCCGCCGATCTGGCAGGTTTTGCCGCGCGCCGTGCGGCCAGTGAAGCCAAGGGCAAGCTGCGGGGCTTAGGCATCAACTGCTATATCGAGGCCTGCGGCATTGCGCCTTCGAACATCGTTGGCATGCTGGGGGCCCGCGCGGGTCTTTACGATGCGGCGACCGTGCGGGTGAATGCCACCGGTTCGATCAGCGTCATGGTCGGCGCGCATAGCCACGGGCAGGGCCATGAGACGGCGTTCCCGCAGGTTGTGGCCGACATGATCGGCATCGACGAGTCGATGGTCGAGATTGTGCATGGCGACACCTCGAAAATCCCCTTTGGCATGGGCACCTATGGCTCGCGCTCGCTGGCGGTTTGTGGCTCGGCCATGGTCAAGGCGACCGAGAAGGTGATCGACAAGGCCAAGAAGATCGCCGCCCACCTGCTGGAAGCCTCCGAGGCCGATATCGAGCTGAAGGACGGTCAGTTCAGCGTGGCAGGCACCGACAAATCGGTGGCCTGGGGCGATGTGACCCTGACGGCTTACGTGCCGCATAACTACCCGCTGGAGGTTGAACCAGGGCTGGAGGAGACCGCGTTTTATGATCCGGCCAACTTCACCTTCCCTTCAGGCGCTTATGCCTGTGAGGTCGAGGTGGACCCGGAAACCGGTCAGGTCAGCATCGAGGCCTTCACCGCCGCCGATGACTTTGGCAATATCGTCAACCCGATGATCGTGGATGGTCAGGTGCATGGCGGCATTGGCCAGGGCATCGGGCAGGCGCTGCTGGAGAACTGTGCCTATGACGAGAACGGCCAGCTGCTGAGCGCGTCCTTTATGGATTACGCCATGCCGCGTGCCGATGATGTTCCGTTCTATGGCGTGGATCATTCCAGCCAGACGCCCTGCACGCATAACCCGCTGGGTGTGAAAGGCTGTGGCGAGGCCGGCGCGATCGGCTCGCCGCCGGCGGTGGTCAATGCGGTTCTGGATGCGCTGAACGCGGGCGGCAAGGCGGTGGATCACATCGACATGCCGGTGAGCCCGTCGCGCGTCTGGGCGGCGATGAACAGCTGAGTGGAGATGTTGGGGTGCGAAGGGCCAGCCCCTCGCGCTCCCCGGGATATTTATAGCCAGATGAAGAATGGATCCGTGTTCTTCGGAAAGGAAAAGCGAAATGTACAATTTCGAGTTTGAAAAGCCCTCGACCATTGCCGACGCAGTTGCCGCGATGGGGGCTGAGGATGCGCAGGCATTGGGGGGTGGGCAGACGCTGATCCCCACGCTGAAGCAGCGCCTGGCGGCGCCATCGGTGCTGGTCAGCATGGGTGGGATTGCCGAGATGCAAGGCGTCTGTGTCGAGGATGACGGCGCGGTCGTCATTGGCGGGGCGACGCCCCATGCGGTGGTGGCGCGTGAGGCGGCAGGCAGCTATCCGGCGCTGGCGGCGCTGGCGGGTCAGATCGGCGATCCGGCGGTGCGCAACCGTGGCACCATTGGTGGGTCAGTGGCCAATAACGATCCGGCAGCCTGTTATCCGGCAGGTGTGCTGGGATCGGGGGCGACCATCGTGACCAACACGCGCCAGATTGCGGCGGATGACTTCTTTCAGGGCATGTTTGCCACCGCGCTGGATGAGGGTGAGATCATCACTTCGGTCCGGTTCCCGGTGCCGCAGGCGGCGAGCTACCAGAAATTCCTGCAGCCTGCCTCGCGCTTTGCGCTTGTGGGGGTCTATCTGGCCCGCTTTGCCGATGGTGTCCGCGTCGCCGTCACCGGCGCCAGCGAGGATGGCGTGTTCCGCTGGTCGGAGGCCGAAGCCGCGCTGAACACAGAATTCCGCGCCGATGCGTTGATGGGGCTGAAGGTCAACCCGAGGAACATGATCGCCGATCTGCATGGCAGCAAAGACTACCGCGCCCATCTGGTCTCCGTCATGACCAAACGCGCAGTCCAGGCCTGTTGATAGAAAACCAATAAACAAAGCAAAGCCCCGGTTCTCCGGGGCTTTTTTT
>NZ_JBXWNG010000035.1:0-2990 GCF_059610245.1 Ruegeria sp. YTSA075
CCCAATGAGCTATAAATCTGACATCGAAATCGCGCGTGAGGCGAACAAGAAGCCGATTCAGGAAATCGGTGCCAAGCTGGGTATCTCCAGCGATGATCTGCTGCCCTATGGCCATGACAAGGCGAAGGTCAGCCAGGACTTCATCAACTCGGTGCAGGGCCGCGAAGACGGCAAGCTGATCCTGGTCACCGCGATCAACCCGACCCCGGCGGGTGAGGGTAAGACCACCACCACTGTTGGTCTGGGCGATGGTCTGAACCGCATTGGCAAGAACGCGATGATCTGTATTCGCGAAGCCTCGCTTGGCCCGAACTTCGGCATGAAGGGCGGCGCTGCGGGCGGCGGCTATGCGCAGGTTGTTCCGATGGAAGAGATGAACCTGCACTTCACAGGTGACTTCCACGCCATCACCTCGGCCCACTCACTGCTGTCGGCGATGATCGACAACCACATCTATTGGGGCAACGAGTGCGATATCGACATCCGTCGTGTTGCATGGCGTCGCGTGGTCGACATGAACGACCGCGCGCTGCGTCAGATCACGGCGTCTCTGGGCGGTGTGTCGAACGGTTTCCCGCGTGAGACGGGCTTTGACATCACCGTTGCATCTGAGGTCATGGCGATCCTTTGCCTGGCCAACGACCTGAAAGACCTGGAAAAGCGTCTGGGCGACATCATCGTTGCTTACCGCCGCGACAAGACCCCGGTTTACTGTCGCGACATCAAGGCCGAAGGCGCAATGACAGTACTGCTGAAGGATGCGATGCAGCCGAACCTGGTGCAGACACTGGAAAACAATCCCGCCTTTGTCCACGGCGGCCCGTTCGCCAACATCGCACATGGCTGCAACTCGGTCATCGCGACCAAAACCGCGCTGAAAGTTGCTGACTATGTCGTGACCGAAGCGGGCTTTGGCGCCGATCTGGGCGCCGAGAAGTTCATGAACATCAAGTGCCGCAAGGCGGGCATCGCACCGTCGGCTGTCGTGCTGGTTGCCACCGTGCGCGCGATGAAGATGAATGGCGGCGTGGCCAAGGCTGATCTGGGTGCAGAGAACGTTGATGCAGTTCAGTCGGGCTGTGCCAATCTGGGTCGCCATATCGAGAACGTCAAATCCTTCGGCGTTCCGGTTGTTGTCGCTATCAACCACTTTGTCACCGATACGGATGCCGAAGTGCAGGCCGTGAAAGACTATTGCGCCGAACATGGCGTCGAGGCGGTTCTGTCGCGTCACTGGGAACTGGGCTCGGAAGGGTCTGCCCCTCTGGCCGAGAAAGTGGTCGAAATCGTTGAAGGTGGCAGCGCGAACTTCGCTCCGATCTACCCGGACGAGATGCCTCTGTTCGAGAAGGTCGAAACCATTGCCAAGCGCATCTACCGCGCCGATGAGGTTCTGGCCGACAACAAGATCCGCAACCAACTGCGCGAATGGGAAGAAGCGGGCTACGGCAACCTGCCGGTCTGCATGGCGAAAACCCAGTACTCGTTCTCGACCGATCCGACCCTGCGCGGCGCACCCACCGGCCACTCGGTTCCGGTACGTGAGGTTCGGCTGAGCGCCGGTGCCGGTTTCATCGTGGTCGTCTGCGGTGAGATCATGACCATGCCGGGCCTGCCACGCAAACCGGCCGCTGAAACCATCTGCCTTAACGACGCAGGTGAGATCGAGGGCTTGTTCTAAGCGCCTGAATGATACATCTCGTGGTCTGGGGATATCCCTGGGCCATGAGGAGAGAAACATGCCCACTCTGATACCGCCGCAAGACTGTCGCTCGATGCGGGAATTGCGGCCTCAGATCGACAAGCTGGACCGCCAATTGATCGAATTGTTGGTAACGCGCGCGGGCTATATCGACCGCGCATCACAGCTGAAACCCGGCGAGGGGCTGCCCGCCCGTATCCCGGATCGCGTCGAAGAGGTGGTGCAGCGTGTGCGCAAGAGCTCGGATGAATTGGGCATGGATCCCGATCTTGCAGAGAAGCTCTGGCGCATTTTGATTGACTGGTCGATCGCCCGCGAAGAACGCGTGATCGGCGCTGACTGACCGAACAGGCGCCGCGTGCGCCTGCTCCGTTTTGGAAGAGGGGATTGAGAAATGGTAGCCCAGGTTATCGACGGCAAAGCCTTTGCTGCAAAAGTACGTGCGCAGGTGGCTGATCAGGTTGCAAAGCTGAAAGAAGAAAATGGCATCACACCCGGTCTGGCCGTGGTGCTGGTGGGCGAGGACCCGGCGAGCCAGGTCTATGTCCGCTCGAAAGGCAAGCAGACCGTTGAGGTCGGCATGAACTCATACGAACACAAGCTGGACGTGGATACCTCGGAAGAGGATTTGTTGGCGCTGATCAACAAACTGAACAATGACCCTGCTGTGCATGGTATTCTGGTACAGTTGCCGCTGCCCAAGCATCTGAACGAAGATCTGGTGATCAATTCGATTGATCCGGCCAAGGACGTTGACGGTTTCCACATTTCGAATGTGGGCCTGCTGGGCACCGGTCAGAAGTCGATGGTTCCGTGTACCCCTCTGGGCTGCCTGATGATGCTGCGCGACTATCATGGATCGCTGTCGGGTATGGACGCAGTGGTCATTGGCCGGTCGAATATCGTGGGCAAGCCGATGGCACAGCTGCTGCTGGGCGACAGCTGCACCGTAACCATTGCGCATAGCCGCACCAAGGACCTGCCGGATGTGGTCCGCCGCGCCGATATCGTGGTTGCCGCTGTTGGCCGGCCCGAGATGGTGCCGGGCGACTGGATCAAGGAGGGTGCCACTGTGATTGACGTGGGCATCAACCGGATCGAACGTAACGGCAAAAACAAACTGGTTGGCGATGTCGATTATGCCAGCGCGGCCGAGCGCGCAGGCGCCATCACCCCGGTCCCCGGTGGCGTCGGCCCGATGACCATCGCCTGCCTGCTCGCAAACACCGTCACAGCAGCATGCCGCGCAAACAAACTGCCAGAACCCGAAGGCCTGACGGCCTGAGCC
>NZ_JBXWNG010000036.1:0-1693 GCF_059610245.1 Ruegeria sp. YTSA075
TCTGGCTCCGGGCCTGACGGCCCTTCGCATTGCTCAGAAAGCAATCATCCAACAGATCCGGCGGGGCGCAAGGCCCAAAAGCTGCCTCGGGTGAACAATCGTATTCTCTATGACCTGGCTTCACCCGAGCTGCGCATGCATATCGATATTGCTGGTGGTGGCGATCAGAATCCCAACCCATCGCTTTATGCTATCGAGACCGGCATTTGGTCCCGGCTGTCTGAGATTGGCACCAATATTTCCGCCTGGCATGAGGCAATCAATCGACTGACCCTCATGGGCGCGATCCTGGCTGGAGTGATCACAGACGCAAGGCTGAGTGATCCGAAACTGCCACAAGTCGTCAATCCGGGAGGATATCTTCGCGGTATGGTTCAAGCAGATGAACGCGGAGAATTGAACCTGATTTCCAGTTTCATGGGGCTGTTGGCACGAAGAGCGCGGGAGGAAGACCATGGGCTTCGTTAGGGCGGAAAGGATGTTTCACAACCCGATGGGCATTGCGTCGCTCGCCTTGCAAATCAACATCTCCAATCGGCGGTTTCCGATCTGTTTCCGTCTTCTGGACAGAACTGTATTCGCATCTGTGATTGGCTACGGGAAATCCCGAGTGGTTTGTTCAGCTTTAGGTTGCTATGCGGCCTCAACGGCAGCGCGGAACAGAAAGACGGTCTATGAAGATCGCAGATATTGGCAGCTCTGAGTTGGATTTCCGGCAAACCGGGGAGGCACGCCTCCAGGAGATTTGCAGCAGGTTTGGATTTGAGAATGCGTCTTATGCCCATGTCGACAAGTCGCAAAACATCGTTCACGGCTGCACCACGTTTCCGGAAGAATGGACGAGGCATTACATTGAAAACGACCTGATCCTGGCCGATCCCCTCATTCGGTTCGGCGCCACCATGATCGCTCCGATTGATTGGACAGCATTCGACAACCAGACTGACTATGCAGCGCTTTTTGAAGCTGCCAGACGGTTTGGCGTTGGCCGCAACGGCCTGACTATTCCGGTCATTAATCCTTTTGGTGAGCGCGGCGTGTTTACCGTCACATCCAATGCGCCTCGTGCCGAATGGGAGGCATTGATCGCGACAATGCTCCCTGCCTTGCGCCACGAAGCCCAGATACTGCACCTGCTCGCGCTGGACGTCATTGAAACGGTCTTCAACTTTCCATCGGATTCCTTGTCTGGTGATGAGTTGGATGTTCTGAAGATGCTTGCGTCAGGATTGATACCGTCTGTCATTGCCAAACAGACGGGAAACCCCTCTCGAACGGTGGATGCGCAGATATCTTCGATCACCACCAAGCTGAAGAGCCGGACGATCGAACAAGCGGTTGCGCGAGCTGTCAGTACAGGATTTCTCAAGTGGAGCGATTTCTTTGCAGACCCGGTGGCAGAACTGGTCGATATCGAACATCGGACGCTCTGCGGCGGGATCGTCCGTTGGTCCGGCAGAACACACGAATTGATCGCATTTGAAGAAGGCCGACTTGTGCGAAGTCTCGATAGCTTCCAATCAGTTCAGGTCGAAGATCTGGTTGCGGAATTTGGCCTTAACCCAGCTGACATTGACGAAGTCGTCGGAGATTCAGACGATCAAGCCCTGTGGATCAGATACCTGTGAACCAGGCCGGCGGCGCCCCTCTTCGCACTGTATCAGGGTGTGGATGTGAAGACTTCACATAATTG
>NZ_JBXWNG010000037.1:0-1075 GCF_059610245.1 Ruegeria sp. YTSA075
TTGGCCTTGTACCCTACTTTAGCCGTGGGCTCACCGATCAGGGTCTCGCTCCCTATGCGGTTGCCTTTTATCGGTACATCTTGGCAGCGGTTGTCCTTTTGCCCGCACTTGTAGTGCATCACTCAAAGTGGCGGGAAATCGTCTGGGGTATGGTTGCAGGCGCAGTGATGGGCCTTGGCTGGGTCGGCTATGTTACCGCTCTTGAGACTGTTCCTGCATCGACGGTTGGTGTTCTCTACATGACCTATCCGGTGTTTACGATTGCTATCGCATGGGCGCTTTTTGGTGACCGACCAACGCGGCGTAGCCTTTTTGCGGCTGGATTGATCGTTGTTGCTGCGATATTCGCAGGTTCTCCGGCATCTGTGCCTCCGGACCAAATTCCAATCCTTCTCGTCTCATTAGCGGCACCTTTCGGTTTTGGCTTCGGCATATGTGTTCTCGTGCACCGCCTGTCACGTATTGCGCCTTTAGCCAGAATGGCGTCAGTCTCGCTTGGGTCAGTCATTGGCCTTGCCCCCCTCATTCTTTCATCCGAGGTCGGCGAAATCCTACCAGAAGGTGGGGACGACTGGGTTCTAGTTGTCGGGTTGGGCCTTGTGACGGCGCTAATTCCGCAACTGATTTACACGATCTGTTCGCCCATTATTGGGGCAGCGCGCACTGCTGTAGTCGGAAGTATTGAACTACCCACGATGTTTGCTGTTGGCGTTCTTGCATTCGGTGAAGTAATCACGGGTACACAGGCGCTGGCCTGCGCGCTGGTTTTGGGCGCGATAGCTCTCACTCAAAGTCGCTCAACTCGAACTGTGACGACCGTGATCAGCAAGGAGCCTGAGAGGTAGCTTTGGGTTCACTGCCGAATTTCTCTACGGCGAGTTTGGACAAGCAGATTTGAGCCCCATGCGGTCATTCCCTAGCTATCTGGGTGCTGCGGGTGCATTCGGCAGGTCGCAGCCGAGGCTTTCCGCAGTTCGCTTTATGCTGCACACGCGAGAGGCGGAAATATGTCAAAGTTGGCTATGGGCTCTTTCCACCAGTCGGCGCCAACCGCAGAGAAAGAGGCGAAGAGCCC